>NZ_JBQWTS010000001.1:94744-754271 GCF_052600055.1 Ramlibacter sp. MAHUQ-53 | reverse complement strand
CCGAACAGGACAGTGAAACGCCTCTGCGCCGATGATAGTGCGGATTCCCGTGTGAAAGTAGGACATCGTCAGGCTCTTACAGCAGCAAATACCCCCTGTGTCGAAAGATACAGGGGGTTTTTGTTTTCCAATCAGGAATTCATTAATTCGAGGGCTTCTTCTTCTCGCCCTTGGGTTCGACAGCCGTCACCATCGGCTTGTAGGACGCGCCGCTGACCGTCATCCCCTCTGCGGAAAGCTTGGCTGCGCGGGCCGGACCGATGCCCTTCACCCGGCCCATCAGGTCCTCCCAGTTCTTGAATTCGGACTTCTTGCGCTCCGCCAGGATCTGGCTGGAGGTGGCGGGGCCGACGCCCTTGATGCCATCCAGTTCGGCTTCAGTCGCCTTGTTGATGTCTACTGCTGCAAAGGCCGCGGAAAGGGCGCCGAGCAGGGCGACGCAGGCCAGGATCTTCTTGAACATGGTTCCTCCTTGAACGTGTGACACAAAAAAGGCCCGTCCGAATGGACAGGCCTTGGTTCAACGGAGGTTGAATGCTTTGGTTGACTATTGCTGGGTATCAACCCTGCGATTTCAGCCAGGTCATGTAGCGGGAGACGCCTGTCTGCACATCCACGAATGCATGGTCGCAGCCTGCAGCGCGCAGGCTCGTCAGGTCCGCCTGGGTGAAGCACTGGTATTTGCCACGCAGCGCGTCGGGGAAGGGGATGTACTCGATGAGGCCTGCAGCAGCGGCCTCGGCCGTGGAGACCGGTTTCCCCCCCAGGGACGAGGCGACCGAGGTGGCCACGTCGTTGAAGGGCTGCGCGCGGCCGGAACCCAGGTTGAAGATCCCGCTCTTGCCCGGGTTGTCGAGGAACCAGAGGTTGACCGCGACGACATCGTCGACATAGATGAAGTCGCGGGACTGCTGGCCGGGCGCGTAGCCGCCGTACTCGCCGAACAGCCGTACCTTGCCGTCCGCCTTGAACTGGTGGAACTGGTGGAACGCCACGCTCGCCATGCGGCCCTTGTGCTGCTCACGCGGGCCGTAGACGTTGAAGTAGCGGAAGCCCGCCACCTGGTGCTGCGCGCGCTCGAACCGCGTGCCGAGCTCGCGGCGCATGCGCTGGTCGAACAGCAGCTTGCTCCAGCCGTAGACGTTGAGCGGCTTCTCGAACTCGGGAGACTCGCGGAAGGTCTCCGAGCCACCGTAGGTGGCCGCGGACGACGCATAGAGGAGGCGAACGCCACGCTCCTGGCAGGTGCGGAACAGGCCGCACGAGAGCGTGTAGTTGTTGTCCATCATGTACTTGCCGTTGGTCTCCATCGTGTCGCTGCACGCGCCCTCATGGAAGACCGCCTCGACGTGGCCGTAATGGCCCGCGGCAAAGGCCTTGTAGAAGTCACCGGCGTCGACATAGTCGGCGATCTGGAGGTCGGCCAGGTTGCGGAACTTGTCGCCCTGGGTCAGGTCGTCGACGACGATGATGTCGTCGATGCCGCGGGCATTCAGGCCCTTGACGAGGTTGCTGCCAATGAACCCGGCGGCGCCGGTCACCACGATGCGGGTCATGCGAAGAGTTCCTCGTAGGAGACGGTGGCCGTGCCGAACTTGCCGACGACGATGCCGCCGGCCTTGTTGGCCAGGGGCATGGCCTCGCGCAGCGGCAGGCCGGCGGCCACCAGGGCGGCCAGGGTGGCGATGACGGTGTCGCCGGCGCCGGTGACATCGAAGACCTCACGGGCATTGGCTTCGACATGCGACTGGCCCTGCGCGTCGAAAAGGGTCATGCCTTCCTCGCTCAGGGTGACCAGGACGGCATCGAGCTGGAGTTGCTCACGCAGGTTCTGGGCCTTGACCGCCAGGCTGGCGGCATCGCTCCACGCACCCACCACCTGCTGCATCTCGGCGCGGTTGGGCGTGATCACGGTGGCGCCGGCATAGCGGGTGTAGTCCGAACCCTTGGGGTCGATCAGTACCGGCTTGCCGCCGCTGCGCGCGGCCCGGATCATGGTCGGGATGTGGGCGAGCCCCCCCTTGCCATAGTCGGAGAACAGCACCGCCTGGTGCTGGGGGACGATCTGGGTGAAGGTCTCGTTCTGCAGTGCCAGTGCCTCATGGTCCGGCTCGTTCTCGAAATCGAGGCGCAGCAACTGCTGGTGGCGGCCGATGACGCGCAGCTTCACCGTGGTCATGAGACCCGGGTTGCGTCTGAGATGGGCCTCGATGCCGCTGCCTTCGAGCAGGCGCTCCATGCGGTGGCCGGGTTCGTCGTCGCCGACGACGCCGAGGAAACTGGCCTGGGCGCCCAGGCAGACGACGTTGTAGGCTACGTTCGCAGCGCCGCCCATGCGCTCTTCTTCCTTGTTCACCTTGACGACGGGGACCGGCGCCTCGGGGGAGATGCGCTCGACGGCGCCATGCCAGTAGCGATCGAGCATGGCGTCGCCGACCACGAGCACGCGCGCCTGCGCGAGTTGTTCCTTGGAGATGTTCATAGTTCTTCCACGCGGCGCGCGGGGTAGCTGTCCCAGGCCTGGCAGCCGGGGCATTGCCAGAAATGGCGATTGGCCTCGAAGCCGCAGGCCGCGCAGCGGTAACGTGTGAGCGGCTTGGCGGCGTGGTCCAGTGCGCGCTGGACCTGGGGATGGAATTCGTCGTGCTCGAGCTTCTCGCCGGCCACCCACTTGGCGGCTGCGACCAGCGACGGCTCGCGCTCGAGGTGCCGCACGTACCATGCGCGGGCGGCTGCTAGGTCCGATTCAAGTAGCACCAGGGCGTCCAGAACGTCGAGCGACGGTGACGCCTCGTGGGACGCCTGCAGGATCTTCACCGCGCGGGCCTGCTGCGAGGCGGCGATCGCGCTTTCAGCCAGTGGGCGAGCGACCAGCCCGATGGCTCGGGGCGCGGAGCCGGCCAGGGTAGCGAGCGTCTCGAAGGCCTCGCGGTGCTGGCCGGCGCGGCGCTGGAGAGCGGCGAGCTCGATGGCGGGTCGGGCGGCGTCGGGCGCAATGGCCTGGGCCTTGCGCACCAGCGGCTCGGCCTGACCCTCGGCTGCGGTGGCCGCCTGCTCGCAGAGGTAATGGGCCAGGCGTCCGCTGTAGTCACCGTAGCCCCGCTGCGTGAGCTTGCCGGCGATCTCGCCGGCCTGGCTCCAGTCACGGGTGCGCTCGTAGATGGCGAGCAGCGCCAGCAGGGCCTGCTCCTCATGCGCCGTGCCTTCGAGCTTGCGCAGGGCATCTTCGGCGCGATCGAGCAGGCCGGCCTTGAGGTAGTCCAGGGCCAGGGCGTGCTGGGCGCGGTGCCGGTCGACACGGCTCAGGTCCGCCCGCGACAGCAGGTGCTCGTGCACGCGCACCGCGCGCTCGTACTCGCCGCGGCGGCGGAACAGGTTGCCCAGCGCGAAGTGCAGCTCGGAGGTGTCGGGGTCGTTGCGCACGGCCTCGATGAAGGCATCGATGGCCTGGTCCTGCTGCTCGTTGAGGAGGAAGTTCAGGCCGCGGAAGTACGCCTTGGGGGCCTGCGCCTGGCGGTTGTGGATGCGGAGCTGGCGCAGGTCCAGTCGGGAGGCGAGCCAGCCCAGCGCGAAGGCGAGGGGGAAGGCCCAGAGCAGCCAGCTGTAATCAGATTCCATTCGGTCCCAGGGAGTTGCCGGCATCTGCCGCGGCGGCGGTGGGCGCCTGCGCGCGGCGCGCATGGGCCCGGTGCTTCCACCAGCGAGGCACCATGCCCAGCGCGCCGACGGCCACGCCCAGCGTGAAGGCCGACAGCACCACCAGCACCAGCGGCGCGCTCCATTGCCTGCCGAAGAAGAAGTTCACGGTGGCTTCGTGCTGGTTGTTCAGCGCGAAAGCGAACAGGGTAAAAAAAATGGCTGCCTTGAGCAGCCACACGAGGTATTTCATCAGGCTCCTCGGTGGAGTCCTGATTCTAGCGGCGCGCTAGCCGCCAGCCTTGATCTCGGCGGTGCGGCGGTCCACGGCCTCGCGCAGGGCCTTGCCCGGCTTGAAGTGGGGGACACGCTTTTCCGGAATCTGCACGCTCTCGCCGGAACGCGGGTTGCGTCCCAGGCGTGGCGGGCGGCGGTTGATCGAGAAGCTGCCGAAGCCGCGGATCTCGATGCGGTGGCCTCGCACCAGCGCCTCGCCCATCGCGTCAAGGATGGTCTTGACGGCGTACTCGGCATCACGGTGCGTCAGCTGCCCGAAGCGGGCGGCCAGTTCTTCAACGAGATCGGATCGGGTCATGGGGCAAGGAAAAAGGGGGCGGCTCGCGCCGCCCCCGGTTCACCGGACGGGAAGTGATTACTTCTCGAGCTTGGCGCGCAGCAGGGCGCCCAGGCTGGTGGTGCCGGCGTTCTCGCGGGCAGCTTGCTGGCTCAGGCTGGCCATGGCGCCCTGCTCGTCGGCCATGTCCTTGGCCTTGACGGACAGCTGGATGTTGCGGGTCTTGCGATCCACGTTCACCACCACGGCGGAGACTTCGTCGCCTTCCTTCAGCACGTTGCGGGCATCTTCCACGCGGTCGCGGGAGATTTCCGAGGCGCGCAGGTAGCCGACGATGTCGTTGCCCAGGTCGATCTCGGCGCCCTTGGGGTCGACGGTCTTGACCTTGCCGGTGACCACGGCGCCCTTGTCGTTCACCGTCACGAAGGTGGTGAAGGGGTCCTGGTCCAGCTGCTTGATGCCCAGGGAGATGCGCTCGCGGTCCACGTCGACGGCCAGCACGATGGCTTCGACTTCCTGGCCCTTCTTGTAGTTGCGCACGGCGGCTTCACCCGGCTCGTTCCAGGACAGGTCGGACAGGTGCACCAGGCCGTCGATGCCGGCAGCCAGGCCGACGAACACGCCGAAGTCGGTGATCGACTTGATAGGGCCCTTGACGCGGTCGCCGCGCTTGGTGTTCTGAGCGAATTCCTGCCAGGGGTTGGCCTTGCACTGCTTCATGCCCAGGGAGATGCGGCGCTTGTCTTCGTCGATCTCGAGGACCATGACTTCCACTTCGTCGCCCAGGGAGACGATCTTGGAGGGAGCCACGTTCTTGTTGGTCCAGTCCATCTCGGAGACGTGCACCAGGCCTTCGATGCCGGGCTCGAGTTCCACGAACGCGCCGTAGTCGGCGATGTTGGTGACCTTGCCGAACATGCGGGTGCCCTGCGGGTAGCGGCGAGAAACGCCCATCCAGGGGTCGTCGCCCATCTGCTTCAGGCCCAGGGACACGCGGTTCTTCTCGGTGTCGAACTTGAGGATCTTGGCGGTGATTTCCTGGCCGGCCTGAACGACTTCGCTCGGGTGGCGGACACGGCGCCAGGCCATGTCGGTGATGTGCAGCAGGCCGTCGATGCCGCCCAGGTCAACGAACGCACCGTACTCGGTGATGTTCTTGACGACGCCGCGGACGATGGAGCCTTCCTTCAGGGTTTCCATCAGCTTGGCGCGCTCTTCGCCCATGGAGGCTTCGACCACGGCACGACGCGACAGCACGACGTTGTTGCGCTTGCGGTCCAGCTTGATGACCTTGAACTCGAGGGTCTTGTTCTCGTAGGGGGTCAGGTCCTTGATGGGACGGGTGTCGATCAGCGAACCGGGCAGGAAGGCGCGGATGCCGTTGACCAGGACCGTGAGGCCGCCCTTGACCTTGCCGGAGGTGGTGCCGGTGACGAATTCGCCGGACTCCAGGGCCTTTTCCAGGGCCATCCAGGACGCCAGGCGCTTGGCCTTGTCGCGCGACAGGATGGTGTCGCCGTAGCCGTTCTCGATGGCGTCGATGGCCACGGAGATGAAGTCGCCGACCTGGACTTCGATCTCGCCCTTGTCGTTCTTGAACTCGTCGATCGGCACGTAGGCTTCGGACTTGAGGCCAGCGTTCACGACGACGAAGTTGTGCTCGATGCGAACGACTTCGGCGGTGATCACCTCGCCGGCGCGCATTTCGGAGCGCTGCAGCGATTCTTCAAACAGGGCGGCAAAAGATTCGGACATTAGATTTCCTTGCACGTCGCGCAGGTTTCCATCGGCACCATTGCAGATGTTTCTAAGGCTGGGACGGCTTCGTGCGGCCAGGGGCCGCGGTTGGGTTTTAGATCCACGTCGCCGATGCGCTGTCGCGCGGCAGGAGCGCCGTGGGCCCGGGGTCAGGCGCGCCCGAAGGGTTGCCTGTCGCTCCACCAGTCGAGAACACGGGCAACCGATTCATCGATCGATTGCTCGGAGTTGTCGAGCAGCAGGGCGTCTTGCGCGGGCTTCAGGGGGGCGACCGTGCGGGAAGAGTCCCTCAGGTCACGCGCCTCCAGGTCCGCGCGAAGAGTGTCGAGTGTAGCCGCAATTCCCTTTGAAATCAATTGGTTATGGCGGCGTTCCGCGCGCTTGGCGGCGCTGGCGGTGAGGTACACCTTCAGCGGCGCGTCGGGGAAGATGACGGTGCCCATGTCGCGGCCGTCGGCCACCAGGCCGGGCAGCCGGCGGAAGGACTGCTGCAGGGCCACCAGGGCGGTGCGCACGGCGGGCAGGGCGGAGACCCGGGAGGCGTTCATGCCGGCCTCCTCGGTGCGGATCGCCTCGGCGATGTCCTCGCCGGCCAGCAGGACCTTGTCCGCCTCGAAGCGCACCGGCAGCCGCTCGGCGAGGTGGGCGATGGAGTGCTCGTGGGCGGCGTCCAGCGCCAGGCCGGCGCGCAGGGCGGCCAGGCCGGTGATGCGGTAGAGGGCGCCCGAGTCGAGGTAGTGGTAGCCAAGGCGGGCCGCGACCTGCGAGGCCAGCGTCCCCTTGCCGGAGGCAGTGGGCCCGTCGACGCAGATCACCGGCACATGGACGCCGTGGGCCACCGAGAACAAGGTCTCGAAGTAGTCCGGGAAGGTCTTGGCCACGCACTTCGGGTCCTCGATGCGTACCGGCACGCCGGCACGGTTGAACGCGGCGAGGGAGAAGCACATGGCGACGCGGTGGTCGTCGTAGGTATGGATGCTCGCCGGCGTCCAGGCCGCGGGCGGGGTGACGCGCAGGTAGTCCGCGCCTTCCTCCACCTGCGCGCCGAGCTTGCGCAGTTCGTTGGCCATGGCGGCGATGCGGTCGGTCTCCTTGACCCGCCAGCTGGCGATGTTGCGCAGCGTGGTGGTGCCGTCGGCGTACAGAGCCATGACGGCCAGCGTCATGGCGGCGTCGGGGATGTGGTTGCAGTCCAGGTCTATGGCCTTGAGCGGCCAGGCGCCGCGGCGCACCTCGATCCAGTTGGGGCCGCTCTGCACCGCGGCCCCCATGGCCTCGGCCGCTTCCATGAAGCGGATGTCGCCCTGGATGGAGGCGCGGCCCAGGCCCTCGATGCGCACCGGCGCGTCGGCCGCGGCGATCGCGCCCAGCCCGACGAAGTAGCTGGCCGAGGAGGCGTCGGCCTCCACATGGACCACGCCGGGCGAGCGCAGGCGGCTGCCCGCGGGGATGGTGAAGCGCTCCCAGCCGTCGCGGCGGACCGCCACGCCGAACTGGGCCAGCATGTTCAGCGTGATCTCGATGTAGGGCTTGGAGATCAGCTCGCCCTGCACCGCGATCACGATGTCGCGGTCGGCCACCAGCGGCAGCGCCATCAGCAGCGCGGTGAGGAACTGGCTGGAGACGTCACCGCGCACCGGGATCGGCTGGTCCAGCTTCAGCGCGGGGCGGCCGATGCGCAGGGGCGGGAAGCCCTCGTTGCCCAGGTAGTCGATCACGCAGCCGAGCTCACGCAGGGCGTCGACGAGGTCGCCGATGGGGCGCTCGTGCATGCGCTTGACGCCCGAGAGCTCGAACTCGCCGCCGCGCACGGCCAGGGCCGCCGCCAGGGGGCGCATGGCGGTGCCGGCGTTGCCGAGGAACAGCTTGGCCGGCGAGGCGGGGGCGGCGTCGCCCAGGCCGGTGAGGTGCAGCACGGCGCCGCGCCACTCGAGCCGGCAGCCCAGCTCGGCCAGGGCTGCGAGCATCACACGGGTGTCGTCGGAGTCCAGCAGGTCGTGGATCTCGGTGGTGCCGGCGCTCATGGCCGCGAGCAGCAGGACCCGGTTGGAGATGCTCTTGGAGCCGGGCAGGACCACGGTGCCGGCGGCGCCGTCCAGGGGCGGGAGGTCGAGGAATTCGGTGGCGAACATGGGGGCTCGTGCGGGTCTCAGTCCTGGCCCATGCGCCAGCGCGAACGCGTGTCGCTGGCCTGCTGGATCAGGGCTTGCAGGCCGGCGGCGTCGCCGGCCTCGATGGTTTTCTCCAGGGCGGCCAGGCCCTGCTCGAAGAGGCGGGCCTGGGCCAGCACCTGGGCGCGGTTGGCCAGCAGGATGTCGCGCCAGACCTGCGGGTCGCCGGCGGCGATGCGGGTGAAGTCGCGAAAGCCCGGGCCGCCCATGGCCAGCATGTCGGGCCCATCGGGTTGGCCGCTCATACCGTTGATGAAGGCGAAGGCCAGGAGGTGGGGGAGGTGGCTGACCGCGGCGAAGGTGGTGTCATGGGCCAGGGGCTCGAGCTGGCGAACGCGCCCGCCGACGGCCTCCCAGACCTGCTGCGCCCGCGCGGCCTGGGCCGGGGGCGTGTCGGCCGTCGGCGTCAGGACCACGAGGCGGCCCTGGTACAGGCCGGCGTCGGCATGGTCCACGCCGGCGGACTCCTTGCCGGTGATGGGGTGGCAGGGGACGAAGGCGCCGAGGCGGTCGCCGAGGGCGCGCTGCGCGGCCTCGACCACGTCCTGCTTGGTGGAGCCGACGTCCATCACCAGGGCGCCGGCCTCGAGGGATTCGCGGATGGCGGCGAGCGTGGCCTCGGTGGCCGCCACGGGCACGGCGACGAGGACCAGGTCGCTGCCGGCGGCGGCGTCGGCGGCGCTGGCCGCGGCCTCGTCGATGACGCCGAGTTCACGGGCGCGCGCGGTGCTCTGCGCCGACTTGCTGTAACCGACGATGCGGTGCACGAGGCCCGCCTGGCGCAGGGCCAGGGCGAACGAGCCGCCCATGAGGCCGCAGCCGATGAGGCCGAGCTGTTGGAACATCGGGCGCCGCTCCGCTCAGTCGGTGACCGGGTAGGTGCCCAGGACCTTGTAGTAGGCGCACATCTGGCGCAGATCGGCCAGGGCGGCGGCCACTGCGGGCTGCGAGGGATGGCCCTGCAGGTCGATGAAGAAGAAGTACTCCCACTGGCCGCCCGAGCGCGCCGGGCGCGACTCGAAACGGGTCATGGAGACTCCGTGCTGCTTGAGCGGCACCAGCAGGTCATGGACCGCGCCGGGGCGGTTCGGCACCGAGACCACCAGGCTCACGCAGTCCTTGCCGGAGGCCTGCGGCGCGTCCAGCGTCTGCGGCAGGCAGATCACGGCGAAACGGGTGCGGTTGAAGGCGTCGTCCTGGATCGCCTGGGCGGCCAGGAACAGGCCGAACTCGCTGCCCGCGCGCTCGCCCGCGATGGCGGCCCAGGCGGGGTTGGTGGCGGCCAGGCGCGCGCCCTCGGCGTTGCTGGAGACGGCGCGGCGCTCCACGTCGGGCAGGTGCTTGGACAGCCAGCCCTGGCACTGCGCCAGGGCCTGGGGGTGGGCCAGCACGGCCTCGATGCCCTCGAGCGAGTTCAGCTTGCGAAGCAGGTGGTGGCGCACCAGCAGGCTGGTTTCGCCCACGATGTGCAGGGGGGACTGCAGCAGCAGGTCGAGCGAGCGGGTGACCACGCCCTCGGTGCTGTTCTCCACGGGCACCACGCCGAAGTCGGCGCTGCCGGCGGCGGCGGCATGGAACACCTCGTCGAAGTTGGTGCAGCGCACGTGCTCGATGCTGGAGCCGAAGAACTGCACCGCCGCCTGTTCGCTGAACGTGCCGGCCGGGCCGAGGTAGGCCACGCGCTGCGGCGCCTCCAGGGCGCGGCAGGCCGACATGACTTCGCGCCAGATGGTGGCGATGTGCGGGGCCTTCAGCGGGCCGGGGTTGGCGGCCTGCAGGCCGGCGATGACCTGGGCCTCGCGCTCGGGGCGGAACACCGGGGAGCGCTCCACGCGCTTGATCTCGCCGACTTCGTGCGCGAGCTGGGCGCGCGCATTCAGCAACGCGAGCAGCTGGCGGTCCACCGCGTCGATTTCCGTCCTCAGTTGGTTCAGGTCTTTGGCCATCTCGAAAGCGAAGAAGGCCGCGCGCCCGGCTGGCGGGTCGCGCGGCGGGGTGAACAGGCGCCGGTCAGGCGTCGCCGGAGGCGGACTCGCCGGAGTCGCCCTCGGCGCCGGCATCGGCATCGAGGCCCGTCTGCGCGTCGTTCTCGACGATGCGCTGCAGCCCGCTGAGTTTGGCGCCTTCGTCCAGCGCGATCAGGGTGACGCCCTGGGTGGCGCGACCAAGCTCGCGGATCTCGGAGACGCGGGTACGCACCAGGACGCCCTTGTCGGTGATCAGCATGATCTCGTCGTCGGCATGCACCAGCGTGGCGGCGACGACCTTGCCGTTGCGCTCGCTCTGCTGGATGGCGATCATGCCCTTGGTGCCCCGGCCATGGCGGGTGTACTCGGTGATGGACGTGCGCTTGCCGTAGCCGTTCTCGGTGGCGGTGAGCACGCTCTGCTGCTCGTCCTCGGCGACCAGCATGGCGATCACGGACTGGCCTTCCTCGAGCATCATGCCGCGCACGCCGCGGGCGTTGCGGCCCATGGGGCGCACATCGTTCTCGTCGAAGCGCACGGCCTTGCCGCCGTCGGAGAACAGCATCACGTCGTGCTTGCCGTCGGTGAGGGCGGCGCCCACGAGGAAGTCGCCGTCATCGAGGTCGACCGCGATGATGCCGGCCTTGCGCGGGTTGCTGAATTCGTTCAGCGCGGTCTTCTTGACCGTGCCCATCGAGGTGGACATGAACACGTAGTGGTCCGCGGGGAAGCTGCGGAACTCGCCGGTGAGGGGCAGCACCACGTTGATCTTCTCGCCCTCGGCCAGCGGGAACATGTTGACGATGGGGCGGCCGCGCGAGCCGCGCGAGCCGGCGGGCACTTCCCAGACCTTGAGCCAGTACAGGCGCCCGCGGTTGGAGAAGCACAGGATCCAGTCGTGCGTGTTCGCGATGAACAGCTGGTCGATCCAGTCGTCTTCCTTGGTGGCGGTGGCCTGCTTGCCGCGGCCGCCGCGCTTCTGGGCCCGGTACTCGGACAGGGGCTGGCTCTTGATGTAGCCGGTGTGCGAGAGCGTGACCACCATGTCGGTGGGCGTGATCAGGTCCTCGGTGGCGAGGTCCTGGGCGTTGTGCTCGACCTCGCTGCGGCGCGCGCCCAGCTTGCTCTGGCCGAACTCCAGCTTCAGCGCGGAGAGCTCCTCGCCGATGATCACCGAGACGCGCTCGGGCTTGGCGAGGATGTCGAGGAAGTCCTCGATCTCGGCCATCACGTCCTTGTACTCGTTGACGATCTTGTCCTGCTCCAGGCCGGTCAGGCGCTGCAGGCGCATCTGCAGGATTTCCTGGGCCTGGGTCTCGGACAGCTTGTACAGCCCGTCGCCCTGCATGCCGTAGGCGCGGTCCAGGCCCTCGGGGCGGTAGTCGTCGGCGTTGACCACGCTGCCGTCCTCGCGGGCGCGCGTGAGCATCTGGCGCACCAGGCCGCTGTCCCAGGGGCGGTTCATCAGTTCGGCCTTGGCCACCGGCGGGGTGGGGGACTCGCGGATGATGCGGATGAACTCGTCGATGTTGGCCAGGGCGACCGCCAGGCCCTCCAGCACGTGGCCACGCTCGCGGGCCTTGCGCAGGTTGAACACCGTCCTGCGCGTGACCACCTCGCGGCGGTGCTGCAGGAAGACCTCGACCAGGTCCTTGAGGTTGCACAGCTTCGGCTGGCCGTCGATCAGGGCCACCATGTTGATGCCGAAGGTGTCCTGCAGCTGTGTCTGCTTGTACAGGTTGTTCAGGACGACCTCGGGCACTTCGCCGCGCTTGAGCTCGATCACGAGGCGCATGCCCGACTTGTCGGACTCGTCCTGGATGTGGCTGATGCCCTCGAGCTTCTTCTCGTGAACGAGCTCGGCCATGCGTTCCTGCAGGGTCTTCTTGTTCACCTGGTAGGGGATCTCGTCGACGATGATGGCCGTGCGCTGGCCGCGATCGATCTCCTCGAAGTGGCACTTGGCCCGCATGACCACCTTGCCGCGGCCCGTGCGGTAGGCCTCCTTCACGCCGGTGATGCCGTAGATGATGCCGGCCGTGGGGAAGTCGGGCGCGGGGATGATCTCCATCAGTTCGTCGATGGAGGCCTCGGGGTTCTTCAGCAGGTGCAGGCAGGCGTCCACCACCTCGTTGAGGTTGTGGGGCGGGATGTTGGTGGCCATGCCCACCGCGATGCCGCCCGAGCCGTTGACCAGCAGGTTGGGCAGGCGCGAGGGCAGGACCAGGGGCTCCTTCTCGCTGCCGTCGTAGTTGGGGCCGAAGTCGACGGTTTCCTTGTCGATGTCGGCCAGCATCTCGTGGGCGATCTTGTCCAGGCGGATTTCGGTGTACCGCATCGCCGCGGCGCTGTCGCCGTCGACCGAACCGAAGTTGCCCTGGCCGTCCACCAGCATGTGGCGCATGGAGAAGTCCTGCGCCAGCCGCACGATGGTGTCGTAGACCGACTGGTCACCGTGCGGGTGGTATTTACCGATCACGTCACCGACGATACGCGCCGACTTCTTGTAAGGGCGGTTCCAGTCGTTATTGAGCTCGTGCATCGCGTACAGGACGCGGCGGTGCACGGGCTTGAGGCCGTCACGGGCATCGGGCAGGGCCCGGCCGACGATCACGCTCATGGCGTAATCGAGGTAACTGCGCCGCATCTCCTCTTCGAGGCTGATCGGGAGCGTTTCTTTGGCGAATTGGGTCATGGAGGGCGGCGGCAAGGTCGCAACCTCGGGATTCTACGGCTTGGCCACACCCTGTCGCGGCGCAGCAACAGCGGGGCGGCCTCGGGGGCTTGTCCTACGGTAGCGGGGCAGGCGCAGCGTTGCCCTTGTAAAGCCCTATGGCACAATGATCCGGACGTTTTTGGTGATGGTCACCTGATTCGTAGTTATTTCGCAGCGCGGCTGCGGCTTTATTCCCCTAAGAGGAGAACCATGAAGAAACTGAACAAAGTGGCGCTCTTGTTTGCATCCGCTGCGCTGGCTACTGCCGCGGGCGCGCAAACCCGCGTGACCGCTGCCGACGGCGGCAACCGCGTCGACAACTGGGTCAACGGCTCGGGCGAGATCGTGATCAAGAACGGCTCGAACGAACTGTGCTGGCGTGATGCCAACTGGACCCCCGCCACCGCCGCCCGTGGCTGTGACGGCGCCCTGGTTCCCCCGCCGCCCCCGGCCCCGGCTCCCGCTGCAGCCCCGGCTCCGGCTCCCGTGGCCCGCCCGGCCCCGGCGCCCGCCCCGGCCCCGGCCCCGGCTCCCCAGCCGCCCGCTGCCACCAAGGTGACCTACGCCGCCGACGCCTTCTTCGACTTCGACAAGGCTGTCCTGAAGGCCGACGGCAAGGCCAAGCTCGACGACCTGGTCGGCAAGGTCAAGGGTGTGAACCTGGAAGTGATCATCGCCGTCGGCCACACCGACTCGGTGGGCACTGATGGCTACAACCAGAAGCTGTCGGTCAAGCGCGCCGAAGCCGTGAAGTCCTACCTGGTCTCCAAGGGCATCGAGAAGAACCGCGTCTATACCGAAGGCAAGGGCGAGAAGCAGCCCGTCGCCGACAACAAGACCGCCGAAGGCCGCGCCAAGAACCGCCGCGTGGAAATCGAAGTGGTGGGCACCCGCCCGAACCGGTAATCTCCCGGTCCTTGCCACGAAAGGCCCCGCTCCGCGGGGCCTTTTTCTTTGGCCGCGCCGCTGTCGCACAATCCATCTTCCATGAGCACCCTGAACGCCGATCCGGCCGAACTGGCCAAGTTTTCCGAGCTGGCCCACCGCTGGTGGGATCCCGAGAGCGAATTCGCCCCGCTGCACCAGATCAACCCGCTGCGCCTGGAGTGGATCAACGGGCTTGTGCCGCTGGCCGGCCAGCGCGTGCTGGACGTGGGCTGCGGCGGCGGCATCCTGGCCGACTCGATGGCCCGCAAGGGCGCGACGGTGCAGGGCATCGACCTGTCCACCAAGGCGCTGAAGGTGGCGCAGCTGCATGCCCTGGAGGCCGGCACGCCCAACATCGCCTACCGCGAGGTGGCCGTCGAGGCCCTTGCGGCCGAGGCCCCTGGCAGCTTCGACGTGGTGACCTGCATGGAGATGCTCGAGCACGTGCCTGACCCCGGCTCGGTCGTGCGCGCCTGTTCCACGCTGGTCAAGCCGGGCGGCTGGGTGTTCTTCTCCACCATCAACCGCAACCCCAAGAGCTTCCTGTTCGCCATCGTCGGCGCGGAGTACATCCTGAACATGCTGCCGCGCGGCACCCACGAGTGGAACAAGTTCATCCGCCCGAGCGAGCTGGCGCGCTGCTGCCGCGAGGCCGGCCTGGACATCGCGCAGACCCGGGGCATGGAGTACAACCCGCTGACCAAGCGCTACTGGCTGTCGGGCGACACCAGCGTCAATTACCTTTTCGCCACCCGCAAGCCGTGATGTTCGATGTGCAGGCGGTGCTGTTCGACCTGGACGGCACCTTGATCGACAGCGCCCCCGACCTCGGCGCCGCGGCCGACCGCATGCGCACCGACCGCGGGCTGCCTTCACTGCCCCTGGACCGCTACCGCCCCATGGCCGGCGCGGGCGCGCGCGGGATGCTCGGCATCGCCTTCGGCATGTCGCCGGACCACCCCGACTTCCCCGAGATGCGCGAGGAGTTCTTCCGCAACTACGAGCGCCGCATGACCGAGCTCACGCGCGCCTTCGACGGCGTGCCGGAGCTGATCGAGGCGCTCGGCGGGCGCGGCCTGGCCTGGGGCGTGGTGACCAACAAGTCGATGCGCTTCACCGCGCCGCTGACGCGCCAGATGCCGCTGTTCGCCACCGCCCGCGCGGTGGTGGGGGGTGACAGCACGCCGCACGCCAAGCCGCACCCGGCGCCGCTGCTGGAGGCCGCCCGCCAGCTGGGGCTGGCCCCCGGCCGGTGCCTGTACGTGGGCGACGATGAACGTGACATCGTGGCCGGCCGGGCCGCCGGCATGCCCACGGTGGCGGCCACCTACGGCTACCTCGGCGCGCGCACCGACACCCAGGCCTGGGGCGCCGACGCGGAAATTGATTCACCTTCGGCCCTGCTGGCCCTCTTGAAACGGGCGATTGCGGCCTAAAATGCGAGCTACCCTGGGGCTGCACCGGTTTCGACGTGGGTGCGGACACGCAGCAGGGCATGCCGAGGTTCAGGTTCCTCGTAAAACCGTCTGAAAAAAACTAACTGCCAACTTCAAGCAGTTCGGTGCCGCCTCGAACGATCGCTCGTTCGCGATGGCCGCTTAATTAAAAGTTAAGCAACCGCGTCGCACCAGTTCGTCGATGGGCTGGGGCAAGGGGCGAAAGCCCTGAGCTGCGACGTCATTCACATCGGCTGGCCTTGCCCGGGTACCTTGGGTGGAGGCGAGAAAATAGGGTACTGGCGGCCGGTGTAGCGTGCGTCTGCGCGACACCGGTGGCGAGAACCAAACCAGAACGCTAAGCATGTAGAACTGCTCGTAGAAGGCTTGCGGACGCGGGTTCAATTCCCGCCAGCTCCACCACATCAGACAACGGCCCGCTTCGGCGGGCCGTTTTCCTTGGTGCCCATCCTCCGGGATCGGCGGCTTTCGTCTCGCGTGGGCTGCGGCGAGATGCGCCTCTCACGGCAGGATGACCCGGCGCGCCAGGTCGATGAAACGCGCCCGATCGGCCTCGTTCAGGGGCTGCAGGATGTCCTCCTGCAGGCTCTCTACGATGGGTCGAAGGTCCGACAGCGTGCGCTGGCCCAGCTCGGTGAGGGACAGCTCGCGCGCCCTCCGGTCACGCTCGCTGACGACTCGATCGACCCAGCCCTTCTTCTCCAGCCGGTCAATGACGCCACCGATCGTGGCCCGGTCGTAGCCGATCAACTCCGCGACACGCGCCTGGTCGGTGGAAGGGTGGTTGTGGATCGCGTCCAGCGCCGCGAATTGCACCGGCGTCAGGTCGTAGCCGGCGGCCTGGGTGCGCTGCACGAAGACCTGGGTGGAGTGCTGGTGAAGGCGGCGAATCAGGTGCCCCGCCATGTCGAGTGTCATCATGTCCACGCCTCTTGATTCATGGGTACTGGTCTGGCACGGGTGATGCCGATCGATTGATAATCATACACATCATCTTGATAGGGATGATAAGTAGAGTTATTATTTCGGCGTGCCGGCGGTCCGGCGCTCTTTCAACCGATGGAGACGAGAGATGCAGTTCTACAAGAACGGATTCCGCGGGGGTAACCCTGATGTCAAGGAGGCGGCGCCGAACCGGCGCAATCGTGGCGTCCATGAGCCCTTGCCTGAAAAGGTGGATGTACTGATTGCCGGCACCGGGCCCGCGGGCCTGTGCCTGGCCGCGCAGCTGGCGCAGTTCCCCGAGATCGAGACGATGATCATCGAGCGCATGCCCACCAACATCATCAAGGGCAAGGCCGACGGCATCAACACGCGCACCATGGAAATGTTCCAGGCCTTCGGCTTCGCCGACAAGGTCAAGCGCGAAACCTACTGGGTCAACCAGACCAGTTTCTGGATGCCGGATCCCAAGAACCCGGCGCACATCCGGCGGGTCGGCCGGGTGCAGGACGTGGCCGATGACAGCTCGGAGATGCCGCACATCCTGATCAACCAGGCCCGGCTGCATGAGCTTTTCCTGGAGGTCATGAAGAACTCGCCTTCGCGCCTCGAACCCGACTACGGCTGGGAAATCGTGGGCCTGACGATCGACCCGACGACCGAGGACCATCCGGTCACGGTGACGCTCAAGGACGCCACTGGCGTGAACTGGGGGGCGACCCGGACGGTGCGGGCCAACTACGTGGTTGGCTGCGACGGCGCGCATTCGGCCGTGCGCAAGGCGATCGGCGGGAAACTGCACGGCGATGCCGCGAACCAGGCCTGGGGCGTGATGGACATCCTGGCCAATACGGACTTCCCGGACGTCCGGCAGAAGTGCCTGATCTCCTCCGCCAACGAGGGGAACGTGTTGATCCTCCCGCGAGAGGGCGGCTACGTGTTCCGGATGTATGTCGAACTGGACAAGCTCCGCCCTGATGAAAGGGCGGCGAGCCGCAAGTTCACCCAGGACGACATGATCGCGGCGGCCAATCGCATCATCCAGCCGTACTCGATCGATGTGAAGGAGGTGGTCTGGTGGTCCATCTACGACATCGGCCACAGCATCACCGACAAGTTCGATGACGTGCCGGAGGGCGAGGACCGCAACCCGCGCGTGTTCACGGCGGGAGACGCCTGCCACACCCACTCGCCCAAGGCCGGCCAGGGGATGAACGTTTCGATGCAGGACACGTTCAACCTGGGCTGGAAGCTGGTGCACGTCCTCCAGGGGCGGGCGGACGCCAGCCTGCTGCGAACCTATTCCAGCGAGCGACTGACCGAGGCCAAGCGACTGGTCGAGACGGACCACCAGTGGGCGCGGATCATGTCGGCGCCGACCACGCAGGCCGAGCGGGACGGCACCGAGGAGCCGCGCATCATCCGCCAGTTCAAGGCGAACCTGGAGTTCACGGGCGGCAATGCCGTGAAATACGACCCGTCGCGCCTGATCGGCCCCGGAACCCACCAGGCGCTGGCGCGCGGCCTGGAGATCGGTCGCCGCTTCCACTCGGCACCGGTCGTGCGCGTATCGGACGCCAAGCAGATGCAACTGGGCCATGTGGCCGAGGCGGACGCGCGCTGGCGCCTCTACGCCTTCGCGGGCAAGGCCGACAGCTCCGAGCCGGGCAGCGCGATCCACCGGCTGGCTGACTGGCTGGAAACCCACCCCGACTCGCCTGTCGTCCAGCACACGCGCAAGGGCGAAGACATCGACGCGGTGATCGACTTCCGCGCGGTGTTCCAGCAGACCTTCGACCAGCTCGCCTACGAGAAGATGCCGTCCCTCCTGAAGCCCAGGACCGGCAAGCTGGGCCTGCAGGACCACGAGAAGGTCTTCTGCGTGGACCACAAGGGCGTGGGCGACATCTTCGCCATGCGCGGGATCGACCGGGACCGGGGATGCATGGTCGTGGTGCGGCCCGACCAGTACGTGGCCCATGTCCTGCCCCTGGACGGGTTCGAGGCGTTGTCTGCCTACTTTGCGGGCGTCCTGAAGCGGGCGTGAAACGCGTGGTCCGCAGAAACCCCCGCGGGCATGGCTGCGGGCGGCGTCGCGGGCCCGGGGAATCCGATGACACACCCTAATCGCGCCCGCCGCCCGGGCGGGGTGCGTCGTCCGGGGCCGGCTCCGGACGGCGCCACAGCCAGCAGCCCACGGCCACCATGACTGCGCAGATGCCCGCCCGCAGCCAGCCGTTCACCGGCACGAACAGCAGCATCAGTGCGCTGCCCGACATCGCCAGCGTGGCGAACCATTTCGCCCGGCGCGGCACCGCCCCGTGCGCGCGCCACTGGCGGATGGCGGGGCCGAAGTGGGCGTGCGCGAGCAGCCAGGCATCCAGCGCCGGCCAGCCCCGCGAAGCGGCCCAGGCCGCCAGCAGCACGAAGGGCACCGTGGGCAGCACCGGCAGGAACACACCCACCACGCCCAGGGCCAGGCTGGCGAGCGCCAGCAGGCGCCAGAGGAGGATGCGGGTGGCAGCGAGCATCGCTGAGGGATGGTGAGGGGCGGTGAGGAGGTCGGCGCAGTGGATGCGCTCCCATCATCGCTCAAGGTGGCGGGCCGCCGCAGCCGCCATCGCCTGAGACGCCGCAGGCATCGCAGGCCCCGGGAATGCGGGCGGCCTGTGTCACAGGGAGTCCAGCCGCGCCAGGCTGCCGGCGGCCTGGGCCCGCAGGGCCTGCAGGGCGTCCGGGGCCAGGCGGTCCAGCTGGCGGTACACCATCGCGAGCCGGTGGTTGCCCGCGAGCCGCGCCCGGTGCCGGTCGAAGAAGTCCCAGTACAGCGCGTTGAAGGGGCAGGCGCGCTCGCCGGTGCGGGCCTTGCGGTCGTAGTGGCAGCCGGCGCAGTGGTCGCCCATGCGGTCCAGGTAGGCGGCGGTGCTCACGTAGGGCTTGGTCGCGAGCCGGCCGCCGTCGGCGAACTGGCTCATGCCCAGGGTGTTGGGCGCCTCCACCCACTCGAAGGCGTCGATGTAGATGCCCAGGTACCAGCGGTGGACCTCGGCCGGCGCGAGGCCCGCGAGCAGGGCGAAGTTGCCGACCACCATGAGCCGCTGGATGTGATGCGCGTAGGCGTGTTCGAGCGACTGGCCGATGGCAGCGGCCACGCAGGCCATGCGGGTGCGGCCGTCCCAGAACCAGGGCGGCAGCGGCCGCTCGTGGCCCAGCCCGTTCGCCTCGGTGTAGCCCGGCATGCGGGCCCAGTAGACGCCGCGCACGTACTCGCGCCACCCCAGCACCTGACGGATGAAGCCTTCCACCGCATGCAGCGGCGCCTGGCCTTCCCGCCAGGCCTGCTCGGCGCGGCCCACCACCTCGCGCGGGTTCAGCATCTTGGTGTTCAGGGCGAACGAGAGCAGCGAGTGGAACAGGTGCCAGTGGCGCCGCGAGAGGGCGTCCTGGTAGTCGCCGAAATGCGGCAGGCCGCGGGCGATGAAGTGGTCCAGCTGCTGCAGGGCCTCGGCCCGGTCCAGCGGCCAGCGGAAGTCGCGGGCCTGAGGCTCGCCCACGGTCTGCACGCCGGCGCGGGCGATGGCCTGCCACAGCGCCGCGTGGTCGTGGCGGGGCCGCGTGTCCTCGGGCGGCGCGGGCGTGCCGGGCCAGGGCCGGCGGTTGTCGGCGTCGTAGTTCCACCGGCCGCCCACGGGCTGGCCGTCGGGCTCCAGCAGCACGCGGTGCAGGCGGCGCTGCTGGCGGTAGAAGGTCTCCATCAGCCAGTGGGGCTTGTCCCCGAACAGCCGTTGCACCGTGTCGCGCGCGGTGTAGAAGTGATGGGTGTCCACCATCGACACTGGCACGCTGCAGCGGCGCGCCCACTCGGCCAGCTCGCGGTCCACGCGCCATTCGTCCGGGGCCTGGTAATCGACGGCGGTGGCGCGGTAGTGCGTGACCAGCGCGTCCAGGTTGCCGGTCAGGCTCTGGCGGTTGCTCGGGTGGTCGATGGCGATGTGCCGCACGCGGTGCCCCGCGGCCTTGAGCCGTTCGGCGAACGCGCGCAGCGCGGCGAAGATGCCCAGCACCTTCTGCGCGTGGTGGCGCACGTAGTCGGTCTCGCTGCGCACCTCCATCAGCACATAGACCACCTCCGGTCGCACCTCGGCATACCAGGGGTGCAGCGGGTCGAGCTGGTCGCCCAGGACGAGGCGAAGGACGGTCATCGCCGGGGCTCCCCGGCCGGCACGGCGCCCTGGCGGCGGCAGCGCTCCGAGCAGTACTTCACCGCCTCCCAGTCCCGCGCCCACTTGCGGCGCCAGGCGAAGTCCAGGCCGCAGCAGGCGCAGCGTTTGGTCGGCAACTCCGACTTCCTTCGCATCTTCATCTCAGAAATCCAGGGAGAGCTGGTCCGCCGCGGCGCACGCGCAGGGGGAGGCGGCGGACCGGGCCGGGCCGCGGGGACGCGCCGTGGCGCCCGGCATGCCGCGGCGCGAGCCGTGCCGCTCCACCACGGCGGCCTTCGCCTCGCGCACCTCGGGCTGGCGGCGCACGGCGTGCAGGCGGGCCTTGGCGTCGCGCAGCGCCGGCTCGAGGTCCACGAGGGGCTGCGGGATGTCGACGCCCACGCGCACGCCGCAGCGCGCCTGCACGTCGGGCGGCATGCGCCAGGGCTCGAACAGCCAGGTGTCCGGGACGCGGCGCATCGCCGGCACCCAGCGACGCACGAAGCGGCCCTGGGGGTCGTGGTCGAGCGCCTGCTTGACCGGGTTGTAGACGCGCGTGGTGTTGATGCCGGTGGTGCCCGACTGCATCTGCAGCTGCGGCCAGTGGATGCCGGGCTCGTAGTCGAGGAACTCGCGGGCCAGCCAGTGGCCCACTTCGCGCCAGTGCAGCCACAGCGGGTAGGCGGCCACCGAGACCAGCATCGCCCGCATGCGGAAGTTGATCCAGCCGGTGTGCCGCAGCATGGCGACGCAGGCGTCCACCATCGGCCAGCCGGTGCGGCCCTGCGACAGCGCCTCGAAGTGCGCCGGGTTCCAGTGCGGCTCGCGCAGGCCGTCGTAGCCGCGGTGCAGGTTGCGCCACTCCAGTTCGGGCTCGCTCTCCAGCTTCTGGATGAAGTGGCAGTGCCAGTACAGCCGGCTCTGGAAGGCCTGCAGGCCGCGGGCCTGCGCCGCGGCGGGCGCGTCCTGCATCGCGGCGCGGGTGGCCTGCACCACCTCGCGCATTCCCAGGCAGCCGTAGGCGAGGTAGGGCGACAGGCGCGAGCAGGCCTGCGGCGCGCTCAGGGGCGAGGAGATGCCGCCGCGGTAGCGGGCGCTGCGATCCCGCAGGAAGTCCTCCAGCACGCGCTCGGCCTGCGGGCGGCCGCCGCGCTGGCGCTGCGGCGGGTCGTGCGGGTCCAGGCCCAGCGCGGCGGGCGAGGGCAGTGGGCGCGAGGCCCAGGGGAACACGGCGGCAGGCAGGTCCCGCGCTTGCGGCGCGGCGAGGGCCGCGGGCAGCGGCGCCTGCGCGGCGGCCATGTGGGCCTCCCACCGGGGTTGCCAGCGTCCGCGGTCTCGCAGGCCGCGCACCACGCCGAACTGCGGCCGCTCGTGCCAGCCCACGCCGCGCTCGCGGCACCAGCGGGCAACGGCGAGGTCGCGCCGGTAGGTGAAGTCGTTGCCGGTTTCCTCGTGCGCGTGGAGCGCGGCGAAGGGCGCGTGCCGGTGCAGGGCGTCGAGGACCTCCACCGCCTCCCCCACCGCCACGTGCAGCCGCGTGCCCAGGGCGCGCAGCGCGCGGTCCAGCGTGGCCAGCGACTCCTCGATGAAGCGGTAGTGCTGCGTCGCCGCGTCCGGCTGCGCCCAGAGGCCCGGCTCGACGATGTAGAGGCACAGCACCGGCCCGAGGCGCGCGGCCTCGTGCAGCGGCAGGTGGTCCTGCACGCGCAGGTCGCGCTTGAACCAGACGACCCGGTAGTCCACGGTCAGGTGCGGGCGCGCCGCTTGAGCCAGCGCATGAGGCCGCCGATACCGGGCAGCTTCTCGTACAGCTCCTCGGCGGCGTCCCAGTAGTCGCGGTGCAGGGTGACGCGGCCCTGGTCGTCGAACACGAGGTGGCTGGCGCCGCGCACCACCTGCCACGACCGGGTGTCGAAGCGGCGGAAGCGGAAATGGAAGTCCCAGGTCAGGAAGCACTGCGCGCCCTGCACCACCTGGCCGGTGACGAGGAAGCGCGGCGCCTCGAGGGACTCGAACATGTGGCGGAAGATGCCCTCGATGGCCGCCGGGCCCTCGACCTCGTTGAACGGGTCCTTGAAGCGCGCGCCGGGGGCGTAGAGCGCGTGAAGGCGCGGCAGGTCGTGGGGCGCGAGGCGTTCGAAGAAGTCCACGAGTTGCGCCACCGCGGGGGCGATGGCCGTCGCGGCAGGCGATGCAGGCGATGCAGGCGGCGCCGGGGTGTCGGGAAGGGCCATGGTGTCAGGCGCCGGATTCACAGGCCGGTGGCCCGCCGCACGGCGGCGAAGTACAGGCGGTACGGCAGCAGCCGCAGCAGCTTCATCACGCCGGTGAAGCGCCGGGGGAAATGGATCTCGAAGCGGCCCCGTTCCCAGCCGGCCACGATGGCCTGCGCCGCCTGGTCGGCGGTGATCAGCGCCGGCATGGGGAAAGCATTGCCCGCGGTCAGCGGCGTGTCGACGAAGCCCGGGTTGATGAGGCTCACGCCCAGGCCCCGCGGGCGCAGGTCGAGGTAGAGCGTCTCGGCCAGGTTGATGAGGGCGGCCTTGGTCGGCCCGTAGGCCAGGCTCAGCGGCAGGCCGCGGAAGCCGGCCACGCTGCTGATGAAGCCCAGGTGGCCCTGGCCGCGGGCCAGCATCGCCGGCGTGACCGCGTCGAGCACGTGCAGCGCGCCGGCGGTGTTGATCGCCTGGTGGCGCATCAGCTCGTCGAGGTCCATCGCGGTGGCGCGCATCGGCTGGTAGTGGCCCGCGCAGTAGCACACCAGGTCCAGCGGGCCGCCGGCCAGGGCCTCCTGGGCGGCGCGGCGCACGGCCTGGCGGTTCGTCACGTCCAGGGGCAGGGCCACGCTGCCCGGGTGCGCCTGCACGAAGGCGTCCAGGGCCTCGGCCTTGCGGGCCGAGACCAGCACCGTGGCCCCGAGGCCATGCAGGCGCTCGGCCAGGGCCCGGCCGATGCCGGTGGACGCGCCCACCAGCCAGACGCGGCGGCCGCGCCAGTCGCGGATCGGCGGATTGAGGCTCACGGCTGCGGCTTGTTGAAGGACAGCGTGACCTCGCCCAGGCGCACGCCGAACTTGCTCATGGTGGCGCGATTGAGCATCACGCGGTCGTCCACCAGGAACATCCAGTCCTCGAAGCGCACCTCGTAGACCTTGCCGTCGACTGGCAGGCGCAGCACGTAGGTCCAGAAGAACGCATTGCCCGAGGCCTGGCCGCTGGCGGTGCCGACCACGTCGTCCGCGGTGCCGGTGTAGCGGCCGTCCGCATGCCGGGTGAGGCGCCAGACACGGCGGTCGGTGGTGCCGTCCGAGTAGGTGAAGCGCTCGTCGAGCACGCCCTGGTCGCCCTCCCAGCGGCAGTCCATGTCGACGGTGAAGCGCCGCACCACCTGGCCGCTGCGGTCCTGGAAGATGCCGTGCGCGACGACCTTGCCGTTGAAGTAGCGCGCCAGGTCCAGGGTGGGGCGCTCGCCGGCGTAGCTGGCGATGTCGGGGTTGGCGCAGCCGGCCAGGCCCGCCGCGGCGGCGAGGGCGAGCAGCAGGCGGCGGGCGCGTGCGAGGGGACTCATCGGGCGCGGCGCGCTGGGGGCTTCGGCGGGGCTCGTGGTGCGCATGGGTTTTCCTGGTGGGGCTCGGCGTCTCAGGGACCGGCGCGCTCGCCCAGGCCCAGGAGCGCCAGGCGCAGCGCCGGCTGCGAGGTGGTGGGGGCCAGCCAGATGCCGAAGAACCGGCGGCCGAAGTCGGGGTCGTCGACCTGCCCCACGGGGCGGCCGTTGTGCCAGAAGCGCGCGCCCTCGCCGGGCAGGTGCAGGCCGGCCAGCCGGTCGCCCGCCTTCACGTCGGGGAACACGCGCGCCATCTCCGCCTGCCAGCGCCGGGCCAGGGGCTCCGGCAGGGGCCCGGCGCGGCGCATCTCGTCCAGCGAGCGGCCGGCGATGGCGCTGCCGGCGAAGTCCCGCAGGTACTCCAGCTCCAGCACCAGCGGCTGGGCCTCGGGCTGGTCGGCCTGGAAGCCGGGCCGGGTCCACAGGCGCGCGTGGTAGACGCGCAGGCCGAAGTAGCGCAGCGTGGCCTCGCCCTGCAGGCGGCTGCCGGCCAGCTGGGGGTGGGGGCCGGGGCTCGCCGCCGCGGGCGGCAGCGCGCCCAGGCACAGCCACAGCGCCAGGGCCAGCAGCAGCGCCCGGTCAACGCGCCAGCGTGTACTGGACCACATCGATGTCCCCCACCGCGAAGCCGGCCTCGCAGTACGCCAGGTAGAACTCCCAGATGCGCAGGAAGCGCTCGTCGAAGCCCAGCGCCAGCACCTCCTCGCGCCGGGCCAGGAAGTCCTCGCGCCAGCGGCGGCAGGTCTCGGCGTAGTCGGCGCCGAAGGCCAGTTCGTCCACGACCTGCAGGCCGGCCGCTTCGGCCTCGCGGCGGAACTCGGCCGGGCAGGGCAGGCAGCCGCCGGGGAAGATGTACTGCTGGATGAAGTCGGTGCCGCGGATGTAGCGCCCGAACAGCCGGTCCTGGATCACGATGCTCTGGATGCAGGCCCGGCCGCCCGGCTTGAGCAGGCGCGCGATGCTGCCGAAGTAGGTGGGCCAGTACTCGCGGCCGACGGCCTCCACCATCTCGATGGAGCAGACCGCGTCGTAGGGGCCGTCGGCGATGTCGCGGTAGTCCTGCAGGCGCAGGTCGGCGCGCTCGGCCACGCCCAGCGCCGCCAGCCGCTCCTGCGCCCAGGCCAGCTGCTCGGTGGACAGGGTGACGCCGGTCAGGTGCGCGCCGAATTCCGTCGTCGCCTTCTCGGCCAGCGCGCCCCAGCCGCAGCCGATCTCCAGCACGCGGTCGCCCGGCTGCACGCCGGCCAGGCGCAGCGCGCGCCGCACCTTGGCGTGCTGGGCCTCGGCCATGTCGCGCTGCGGGTCGCCCTCGAACAGGGCGGAGGAGTAGTTCATGGTCCCGTCCAGCCAGAGCCGGTAGAACGCGTTGCCCAGGTCGTAGTGGGCGTGGATGTTCTTGCGGCTGTTGCGGCGGGTGTTGCGGTTCAGGAGGTGGCGCAGCCGGTACAGCAGGCGGCCGGCCCAGGAGCCGTGGATCACGTCGTCCAGCGCCTGCCGGTTGCGGGCCAGCAGCTCCAGCAGCTGGGGCAGCTGCGGGGTGGTCCAGTCACCGGCCAGGTAGCTCTCGGCGAAGCCGATGTCGCCCGAGCGCAGCGCGGCGCGGCAGGGGCTCCAGTTCTTCAGGTGCAGGGTGGCATGCGGGCCCTGGCCGTCGCCCACCGTGCACACCTCGCCGTCGGGCAGGTGGAGGGTGAGCGAGCCGTGGCGCAGCCGCTGCAGCAGGCGGAACACGGTGCGTGCCGCGGCGGGCGTGCGGGCGGGCAGGGTCAGGCCGGTGGGCGTGGCGGCGGTGAGGGTGTTCATGCGCTCGGGGTCCGGGGGCAGGGGACAGGGGGCTGGCGGGTCACCGCCGCCTCGGGGGCGGGCGGCTTGCGGTGGAATCCGGTGCGTTTCAGCCAGATCTGCAGCGCCTGCCAGTGGATGCGGGCCATCACCATCAGGGTCATGGCCGGGTAGCGCCACAGCGCGCGCCGCAGGGCGGCGGGCGTGACCGGCTCCAGGGTGCCGCTGACGCTGGTGTTCAGGAGCGGGCCGTCGCCGTCGTCATGGTCCACGCGCACCACGGTGCGGGGGCCGGCCTCGCCCTGCGTGCGCAGGAAGCGGAAGCGGTAGCGGCCCTCCACCCGGCAGAACGGCGAGACATGGAAGCACTTGCCGGCCTCCAGCTCGGCGCCGTAGCGGGGGCGGTCCAGCAGGTAGCAGTGGCGCTCGCCGAAGGTGTTGTTGACCTCGGCCACGATGGCGCGCAGGCTGCCGTCGGCCCGGTGGCAGTACCAGAAGCTCACCGGCTTGAAGGTGTAGCCCAGCATGCGCGGGTAGGTGTGGAGCCAGACCTCGCCGTCGGCGTCGGTGATGCCCTCCTGCCGGAGCAGCGCCTCCATCCAGGCCAGCGCGCCGCCCTCGGCCGGGCCGCGGCCGTCGCCGTGGTCGCTGTCGTGGAAGCTGATGGGCGCCGGCCGGTTGACGGCCAGGCCGCCGAGGGCGGCCGGGTCCTGGAGCCGGCGCATCGGCAGCATCAGGAAGAAAGTGTCGTAGACAAACGCATGCCGCCGCGGGCGCAGCCGGGTGTGCCGCACCTGGCCGAAGCCGAGCTGGGCGACCGGCGCCTGGCTCATGCGGCCACCTTGCGGGCAGCGGCGGTATGGGCCAGCAGGTCGGCGGCCACGGCGAGGCCGGACTTGAGCCCGTCCTCGTGGAAGCCGTAGCCCGTCCAGGCGCCGCAGAACCAGGTGTGGTTCATGCCCTGCAGCTGCGGCACGCGCCGCTGCGCGCGGATCGCCGCGGCGTCGAACACCGGGTGGCTGTACTCGAACTCGCCCAGCACCCGGGCGGGATCGATCGGGCGCACCGGGTTCAGCGACTCCACCACCGGCTGGGCGATGGGCAGGGGCTGCAGGCGGTTGAGGAGGTAATGGAGGCAGACCCGGCCGGCCTCCTGCGTGCGGTCCGCGGCGCGCTCGTAGTTCCAGGCGGCCCAGGCGGCCTCGCGGCGGGGCAGGACCGAGGTGTCGGTGTGCAGCACCGCCCGGTTCGGCTGGTAGCGGATCGCGCCGAGCACCTCGGCCTCGGCCGCGGTGGGCTGGGCCAGCAGGGCCAGCGCCTGGTCGGAGTGGGTGGCCAGCACCAGCTGGTCGAAGCGCTCGCTGCCCTGGTCGGTGTGGACCGTCACGCCGGCGGCGTCGCGCCGCACCTGGCGCACGGGCGTGCGCAGGCGGGCGTCCATCAGCTGGGAAATGATCCGGCGCACGTAGTGGCGGGCGCCGCCGGTGACGGTGTGCCACTGCGGCCGGTCGTTCACCTGCAGCAGGCCGTGGTTGTGGCAGAAGCGGATCATGGTCGCCACCGGGAACTGCAGCATCTGGTCCGTCGGGCAGCTCCAGATGCAGCCCAGCATCGGCAGGAAGTACCAGTCCCGGAAGGCCGGGCCGAAGCGGTGGGCGTCGAGGAAGTCGGCCAGGGGCTGCTCCAGGGCGGCCTCGTCCCCCGCCTGCGCGATCCGGGTGCACAGCCGGTTGAAGCGCAGCAGGTCCGCCAGCATGCCGAGGAAGCGCGGGCTGGCCAGGTTGCGCTTCTGCGCGAACACCGTCGCCAGGCTGTGGCCGCTCCACTCCAGCGGCTGGCCGCCGTGCACGCCCGGCACCTGGACGGAGAACGACATGTCCGAGGGCGTGGTCGCCACGCCCAGCTCCGCGAACAGGGCGATGAGCTGGGGGTAGGTGCGCTCGTTGAAGACCAGGAAGCCGGTGTCCACGCCGAAGGTGGTCGGGGCGCCGTGCCGGTTCTGCAGGGTGATGTCGACCGTGTGGGTATGGCCGCCGAAATAGTCCCCCGCCTCGAACAGGGTGACGTGGGCGTGCGGGCGGAGCCGGTGGGCTGCGGCCAGGCCCGAGATGCCGGAACCGACGATGGCGACTTTCATGAAGATTCCTACGGACTTTGAGTTTGTCCTAGACAAATCAATTGTAGGCTGAGTTAAATTCGGACGCAAAGCAGGGCGATCAGCCCCCCACTGCGCCCACCCGACACCCCAAAACCGCCCCATGGACTCCCCGCCCGGCACCCCACCCGACCGCCCGAACGACGGCGATGCCACCTGGTCGATCGCCGACGTGGAGCGCGACACCGGCCTGGGCAAGGACACGCTGCGGGTGTGGGAGCGGCGCTACGGCTTTCCCCTGCCGTCGCGGGACGGGCTGGGGGAGCGGGCCTACCCGCCGGACCAGGTGCGGCGGCTGCGGGTGATCAAGCGCCTGCTGGACGCCGGGCACCGCCCGGGCAAGGTGGTGCCGCTGCCGTTCGACGAACTCCAGGCGCTGGTGGCCCTGGGCGGGCCGGCCGGGCGGGCTGGCGCGGCCCGGGCGTCGGTGGCGCCGGCCGCCGGCCTGCTGCAGGACCTGGCTTCACCCTGGCTCGGCTGGCTGGCGGCCGACCGGACCGACGCGGTGCGGCAGGCGCTGCAGCAGCACATCCTCCGGCACGGGCTGGGCCCGACGGTGGAGGACCTGGTCGCGCCGCTGTGCGTGCTGGTCGGCGATGCCTGGCTGCGCGGCGAGCTGTCGGTCTACCAGGAGCACCTGTTCACCGAAACCCTGCAGACCGTGCTGCGCGAGGCCATCGCCTCGCTGGACGCCAGCGGCCAGGGCCTGGCGCGGCAGCCGCGCGTGCTGCTCACCACGACGCCGGGCGAGCAGCACGGCCTGGGGCTGCTGATGGCGGAGTGCCATTTCGCCCTGGAGTCCTGTGCGCGCTTCGTGCTCGGCGTGTCGACGCCGGTCGCGGACATCGTGCTGGCGGCCCGGCAGCTGCGCGTCGACGTGCTGGCCCTGAGCTTCAGCGCCCATGCCTCGCGGCGCGACCTCGTCGACAGCCTGCGCCAGCTGCAGGACCAATTGCCCGAGGGGGTGGAGGTGTGGGTGGGCGGATCGGCCGCCGCCGCGCACCGCCGGGCGCTGCCGGAGCGCGTGGTGGTGATGCGCCGGGCCAGTGACGTCTCGGCGCAGGTGCAGGCGTGGCGGGAGCGGCGGACGGCCCTCACGCCGGCGTCGTGAGCTGCCCCTTCCACGACTGCACGGTTTCCATCACCAGCCCCGCGACGATGCGGCTGGCCTGGGTCAGCGCCCCTTGCCGGGGGCGGGCGAGGGTCACGTAGCGCCTGAGGTCCGGCGCCACCACCCGGGCCGCCTGCAGCCGGCCCAGGCGCAGCTCCTGGTTCACGGAAAAGGGGCCGAGCAGGGCGTACAGGTGCTTGTGGCTGGCGATCAGCTCCTTCTGCATCGTCAGTGAATCCGCCTCGATCGCCGCCTGCAGCGTGAAGCCCTTGCTGCGCGCCGTCTCGTCGAGGATGGCGCGCCAGTGCCCCGGCCGGCGCGGCAGCACCAGGGGCAGGCCCTCCAGCCGCTTGAAATCCACCGTGTCCGCGTGCGTGAGCGACAGGCCGGGGCTGGACACGAGGTAGGTGCTGGCGGTGACCAGCAGGGTCTCGTCCGGCGTGGAAGGCTTCTCGTAGCGAAAGAGGATGGCCATGTCCACGCTGCCCGCGTCGAGCATGGCGTCCAGCTCGCCGCCCTGGCCCTCGCGGATGTCCAGCGTGATGCGCGGGTACTCCCGGTGCAGCCGCCTGAAGACCTGCGTCATCAGCGGATGCGCCGCCGAGGGCAGGATGCCCATGCGCACCACGCCCATGGGCACGCGCGAGGTCTGGCGGATGTCCGCGAAGAGCTCGTCGCTCTCCTTCACCCACTGGCGCACCCGCTGCGCCACGTGCTGGCCGAACTCGGTCAGCACCACCCCCCGGCCGGTGCGGCGGAACAGGGGGCTGCCGCACTGCTTCTCCAGGTCGCCGACCTGGCGGCTGATGTGGGATTGCACGGTCTGCCGCTGGGCCGCGACCTTGGTGAAGCTGCCGGCCTCGGCCACCTCGAGGAACAGGCGGAAGTCCTGGATCTGCATGTCGTTTCCTTGTCCTTTCAAGCCATGCCATGAAAGGCATGGCTGAAATCTCGGATTGCATTCTAGGCAGATGGCCGGTGCGTCCCTAGACTCCCGCCGCATCGAACCCCCCAAGAGAGAACGCCATGCGATTCGTGAGTTTTGAAAAACAGGGCCAGGCCAGCTACGGCGTGTGGCAGGACGAGGCCGCCTGGCTGCAGGCGCCGGCCGACTTCCAGGCCCGCTTCCCGGACCTGAAGTCCGTCATCGCCGCCGGCCAGCTGGAGGCCCTGGAGCAGGCTGCCCGCCAGGCGAACCAGGTGGTGTCCGCGGCCGAGGCCCGCCTGCTGCCGGTGATCGCCAACCCGGGCAAGGTGTTCTGCGTGGGCCTGAACTACAAGACCCACGTCGCCGAGATGAAGCGCGCCGACAGCGAGTACCCGGCCATCTTCACCCGCTTCGCCGACAGCCTCAGCGCCCACGGAGCGCCGCTGCCCAAGCCGTCCACCACGAACCGCTTCGACTTCGAGGGCGAGCTGGCCGTGATCATCGGCAAGGGCGGCCGCCGCATCGCGCAGGCCGACGCCTTCGAGCACATCGCCGGCTACGCCTGCTTCAACGACGGCACCGCCCGCGACTGGCAGCGCCACACCCACCAGTGGACGCCGGGCAAGAACTTCCCGGCCACCGGCCCGCTGGGCCCGTTCATGGCCACGCGCCAGGCCATCCCCGACGTCAACGCGCTGAACCTGCAGACCCGCCTGAACGGCCAGGTCATGCAGAGCGCCAGCCTGTCCGACCTGATCTTCACCCTGCCCGTGATCATTGAATACCTCTCGGGCTTTACCACCCTGTCCCCCGGCGACATCATCGCCACCGGCACCCCCGGCGGCGTGGGCGACAAGCGCGAGCCCGCGGTCTACATGAAGGCCGGCGACGTGATCGAGGTCGAGATCACCGGCCTGGGCACGCTGCGCAACACGGTCGTCGACGAGGCCTGAAGGAGCACCGACCCATGACCGCATCCAAGAAATCCCTGCGCATCGCCGTCGACATCGGCGGCACCTTCACCGACATGGCCTGCTTCGACGAGGCCACCGGCGAGATCTCCTTCGGCAAGGCCCTGTCCACCCACGGCCACCTGCACGAAGGCATCCAGAACACGCTCGACGGCGCCGGCGTGGACCTCACCAACGGCTACCTGTTCCTGCACGGCTCCACCATCGCCATCAACACGCTGCTGGAGCGCAATGGCGCCAACACCGCGCTGCTGATCACCGAGGGCTTCCGCGACATCTACGAGATCGGCCGCGTCAACCGCCCCGACGCCTACAACCTGTTCTTCTCCAAGCACGTGCCCCTGGTGCCGCGCTCGCAGCGCCATGAGGTGAGCGAGCGCCTGCGCGCCGACGGCTCGCTGCACAAGCCGCTGGATGAAGAAGGCGTGCGCGCCCTGGCCCGCAAGCTGCGCGAGGACCATATCGAGGCGGTGGCGGTGCTGCTGCTGCACTCCTACCGCAACCCGGACCACGAGCGCCGCGTCAAGGCCATCCTGCAGGAGGAGATCCCGGGTGCCTTCGTGACCGCCTCGCACGAGCTGTCGCAGGAATACCGCGAGTTCGAGCGCGTCTCCACCGCCGTGGCCAACGCCTACGTGGGCCCGCGCGTCTCCGCCTACCTGGGCGAGCTGGAGGAGCACCTGGAGGAGAAGGGCTTCAAGGGCGACTTCTACGCCGTGCAGTCCACCGGCGGCCTGTTCCCGCTGGAGCATGCCCGCCGCGACTGCGTGCGCATGCTGGAGTCCGGTCCCGCCGCCGGCGTGATCGGCGCGCAGGCGATCTGCGCCCAGCTGGGCCTGCCCGACTCCATCGCCTTCGACATGGGCGGCACCACCGCCAAGGCCGGCGTGATCAGCGAAGGCCGGCCCCTGACCACCGGCAGCGCCCTGATCGGCGGCTACGAGAAGGCCCTGCCGATCCAGATCCCGATGATGGACATCTTCGAGGTCGGCACCGGCGGCGGCTCGATCGCCCGCGTGGAGCTGGGCCACTCGCTGCGCGTGGGCCCGCGCTCCGCGGGCAGCATGCCCGGCCCGGTCTGCTACGGCCGCGGCGGCACCGAGCCCACCGTCACCGACGCCAACCTGATCCTGGGCCGCCTGGACGAACACAACTTCCTGGGCGGCGAGATGCCCCTGTACCTGGACCGCGCGCGCCAGGCCATGGAGGACAAGGTCGCCACGCCCCTGGGCCTGGACGCCACGAAGGCCGCCGACGGCATCCTGCGCATCGCGGTGACGCAGATGTCGCACGCGGTGAAGGCCGTGACCACCGAGCGCGGCCTGGATGCCGGCAGCTTCACCATGGTGGTCTACGGCGGCGCCGGCCCGCTGCACGCCTCGGCCATCGCCCGCGAGATCGGCATCCGCAAGGTGCTGATCCCGCACGCGCCGGGCTACTTCTCCGCCTACGGCATGCTGTTCTCCGACCTGCGCTACGACTACGTGCGCTCGGTGTTCCGCCGCCTGGAAGGCCTGTCGTTCGACGAGATCGAGGCCATCTACCAGGAGATGGAGGATGAAGGCCGCGCCGCCATCAGCGCCTCGCAGATCCGCCCCGAGGAGATCGTCTTCGAGCGCGCCGCCGACATGCGCTACGTGGGCCAGGAGCATGCGGTGACGGTGGACCTGCCGCAGGTGCACTTCGACCGCAAGGACCGCTCCGGCATCAAGACCCACTTCGACGAGGTGCACAAGGTGCGCTACGGCACCTCCGCGCCCAAGGAGCCGGCCGACATCGTCAGCCTGCGCGTCACGGTGATGGGCCGCATGGCCAAGCCGCCGCGCAACGAGGTCGCCTCGGGCCACGCCGCCCCGGACGACGCTGCCCTGCGCGCCCACAAGCCGGTCTACTTCCGCAGCGCCGGCGACTACGTCTCCACCCCGGTGTTCAAGCGTGACCGCCTCAAGAGCGGCAACGTGATCCTCGGCCCGGCCCTGGTGGAGGAACATGCCTCGACCACCGTCGTCCAACCCGGCGACACCGTCCACGTCGACCAGTTCGGCAACCTGCAAATCTCCATCGGGAGCGACCGCTCGTGAACACCGTCACCACCCCCCAACTCCAGGCCCAGGCGCAGGCCGTGGACCCCGTCATCGTCGAGATCATCCGCAACGGCCTGTTCGCGGTGACCGAGGAGATGAAGACCAACCTGATGCGCACGGCCTACAACCTCATCATCTATGAGGCGCTGGACTTCACCGTGGGCCTGTTCACCAAGGAAGGCGACACCGTCTCCATCGGCCTGGGCCTGCCGATGTTCATCCGCGGCATGTCCGAGACCGTCAAGTCCAAGATCCGCCACTTCGGGTACGAGAACATCCACCCCGGGGACATCCTGGTCACCAACGACGCCTACACCACCGGCAGCCACCTGAACCACTTCACGTTCACCATGCCGGTGTTCCATGAAGGCGAGCTGATCGGCTTCACCTGCTGCATGGCGCACTGGCTGGACGTGGGCGGCAGCCTGGGCCAGATCACCACCGACATCTTCTCCGAGGGCATCCAGATCCCGATCGTGAAGTACCAGAGCGCGGGCAAGGTGAACCAGGACCTGGTGGACATCATCGCCATGAACGTGCGCCTGCCCGAGCGCGCCCTGGGCGACCTGCGCGCGCAGATCACCGCGATCACCACCGGCGAGCGCCGCTTCCTGGAGCTGGTGCAGCGCTATGGCAACGACGCGGTGCAGGCCTCCATCCAGGAGATCATGAACGCCTCCGAGGCGCTGGCGCGGCAGAACACGCTGTCGATCCCCGACGGCGTCTACGAGGCCGAATCCTTCATGGACGACGACGGCCTGGAGATCGGCAAGCGCATTCCGATCCGCGTCAAGGTGACCGTCAAGGGCGACGAGATGGAGATCGACCTCTCCGACGTGAGCCGCCAGGTCAAGGGCTTCTACAACTCCGGCTTCACCACCGGCATCGCCTGCGCGCAGGTGGCGTACAAGTGCCTGACCACGCCCACCGACTACCCGGTGAACGACGGCAGCTTCCGCCCCCTGAAGGTGGTGATGCCCATGGGCACCGTGATCAGCGCCGAGCGCCCCTACCCGATGCGGGTGTGGATGACGTTCCCGATGACGGTGATCGACACCATCTTCAAGGCGCTGGCCCCGGCCATTCCGGACCGCTCCATCGCCGGCCACCACGCCGACCTGGTGTTCCCCAACATCCACGGCATCTCGCCGGAGGACGGCCGCCTGTTCATCGTGGGCATCGGCCCGCTGGGTGGCGGCTGGGGCGCCAAGAGCCGCGAGGACGGCGTGTCCGTCACGGTGTGCATCAACGACGGCGACACCCACAACAGCCCCACCGAGCAGCTGGAGGCCAAGTACCCGGTGCTGGTGGAGAGCTACCGCATCCGCGAGGACAGCGGCGGCGCGGGCGAGTTCCGCGGCGGCCTGGGCGCGGAGATGGTGGTGCAGGCGCTGTCGCCGTTCTCGGTGACCACCCGCATCGACCGCATGCACTGCAAGCCCTGGGGCCTGGAAGGCGGCGGCGAGGCGGCGGGCAACGGCATCGCCATCCGCCACAAGGGCGAGTGGAAGGAAGACCTGCCCAACGCCAAGATCTTCAACGTCCGCCTGGAGCGCGGCGACGCCTACAAGATGCTCTCGGGCGGCGGCGGCGGCTTCGGCAGCCCCTTCAAGCGCGACGCGGACAAGGTGGCCGAGGACGTGCGCGAGGGCTACGTGAGCCGCGAGGCCGCGGAGAAGCTGTATGGCGTGGCGCTCGACGAGCGCGGCCAGGTCAAGGCGGCCGAGACGGCGGCCCTGCGCGCGAAGGCCTGAGGGGATGCTCGTGGCGACCACCCCCCACCAGCAGCAGGCGGCCTACCTGGCCGAGCTGTGGCACCGGTTGTCGGCGCAGCACATCGCGCTGGGGTGTTCCTGCACCATGAGCGGCATCAGCGTCACGCTCGAGGACTTCGAGCGTGACATCGCCGACTACCTCTGGGCCGAGAGCGAGCGACTGGGGCAGGCCGCCGTGGTGGCCTTCCTGCTCGCGCCCGGCCCGGTGTCCGAACAGGTGCAGGCCGTGCGCGGCATCCTGGCCCGCCTGGAGGCCGACGAGGCCGAGGACGCGGTCGCGGAATGGCTGTTGGCGAGGCTGACCAAGACCATCGAGTCCTACGCCAAGTTGCATGGCCCTGCGCCGGAGGCGCCACTGCTGGGCGGCTCGAACGCGTGGCGCAAGGGCTACCGTGCCTGATGACTCTGATCAACCAAGGAGACAAGCGATGAATCGCATCACACGCAGGGCCCTGACAGTGGCCCTTTTGGCCATGGGCGCCAGCACCGGCGCCCTGGCGCAGGGCAAGTTCCCGGAGAGCCCGCTGCGGCTGGTCGTGCCGTTCGCCCCGGGCGGCGGCGTGGACAGCGCCGCGCGCCTGATCGCGCGGCAGCTGGGCACCAACCTCAACGTCTCCGTGATCGTGGAGAACAAGCCCGGCGCCAACGGCACGGTGGGCGGCAAGTTCGTCCAGACCGCCGCGGCCGACGGCCAGACCCTGCTGTTCTCGGCCTCCACCCAGGCCCTGACCCGCCAGGTCATGGCCACGCCGCCCTACGACCCGCTGACGGACTTCGCGGCGGTGGCCCGTGTCGGCGACGCGCCCCTGCTGATGGTGATCTCGCCCAACCTGCCGCAGAACCGGCTGAACGAGGTGATCACCGCCGCCAAGCAGAACCCCGACAAGTGGACAGCCGCCCTCCCGGCCCTGGGCGCCGCCAGCCACCTGGGCACGCTGATGTTCGCCAAGCAGGGCGGCCTGACGAACCTCACCACCGCCGTCTACAAGGGCACTGCCCCCGCGCTGACCGACGTGGCGGGGGGCCATGTGCAGATCCAGATCGACGCGATCGTGGCGCTGCAGTCCATGGCCAAGTCGGGCAAGGTCAAGCCGATCATGGTGACCTCGGCCAAGCGCAGCTCGGTCATGCCCAACGTCCCCACCGCGGTGGAAAGCGGCTACCCGAAGTTCGTGACCGAGTCCTGGTACGGCGTGTGGGCCCCCAAGGCCACCCCGGCGGACCGGGTGCAGTTCCTGAACAAGGCCTTCAACGACGCGGTCAGCCAGCTGGCCAAGGCCGGCGCGTTCGAGCCCCTGGGCATCGAGCCGGTGGTCGAGAGCGTGGAGGACTTCCGCAAGTACATGGCGGCCTACATCACGGAAAGCGCCGACCTGCTCAAGGGCGCGGGCTTCAAGCCGGAGTGAAGCAGTAGGTCAACAAGCGCGGGAATTCATGGATAGATCAACGCAATTTTGGTCATTTACACTCTCCAGGATCAATATTTCACAACTGGAGACAATCATGAATTCCGCGCTGCGTGCCCTGTTCCTGGCCTCCTGCGTGGCCGCCACCGGCGCCTGGGCCGCCGGCGAACGCGCCACCAAGGCCGACGCCGAGGCCATGGTGGCCAAGGGCGTCGCCGCCCTCAAGGCCAAGGGCGATGCCGCCTTCGTCGAGATGACCGCCCCGAGCAAGACCTTCGCCGACCGGGACCTGTACCTGGTCGTCTACGACATGAACGGCAAGTGCCTGGCGCACGGCCAGAACGCCAAGCAGGTCGGCAAGGACCTCCTGAACCTCAAGGACCCGGACGGCAAGGAGTTCGTCAAGGAGCGCGTGAGCCTCGCGTCGTCCAAAGGCAAGTTCTGGCAGGACTACAAGTTCACCGACCCGCTGACCAAGACCATCCAGCCCAAGCAGATGTACTGCGAGAAGGTGGGCAGCCACGTCGTCTGCGGCGGCATCTACAAGTAAGCGCGGCGGATCCCGCATGCTTCCTGTGCTGAGCCGCTTGGGAATCGCTTCCAAGCTGATGGTGGCGCCCGCCATCGTGGCGGTGCTGCTGCTGGCGTTCGGCCTGTTCAGCCACCTCAACATGATTTCCATGGAGCAGGGGTTGCAGGACCTGCTGTCCGGCGCCGTCGCGCGCGAGCGCGGCGCCCAGGAGACCGAAGCCGCGGTCAACGCGACGCATTCGGCGGCCTACCGGAGCCTGGCGCTGCTCAATCTCAAGAGCGCCAAGGCCCGCGAGTCGGCCGAGGAGCTGATGGCCCGCCAGCTGAACGAGCTGGCGGAAGTCGGCCGCTCGCTGGCCGCCGCGCCGGATGCGGCGGTGCGCGGCCTCGGCCCCAAGGTCGAGGCCTATGACAAGGCCGTGCGCGACGCCTATGACTCGGCGACGTCCGACACCAACCTCGGCGCGATGATGATGCAGGACGCCGACAAGGTCTACGACGAGCTGGTCCAGTCGCTGCAGGCGGTTTCCACCGCCAGCCGCATCGCCTTCACCAGCGGCCAGTCCCGCCTGAACGAGCGCGTGGTGTTCCTGCAATCCGTGCAGGCGGCGGCCCTGCTCGCGGCCGTGGTCGTGAGCCTGGTCCTGGCGTTCGTGGCCGGGCGCGCCATCTCCCGGCCGCTCAAGCGCATGCAGCAGCGCATCGGCGAGATCGAGCGCCGCGCCGACTTCTCCCTGCGGGTCGATGCCCCGGGCGGCGACGAGGTGGCCAGCGCCGCCCGTTCGCTCAACGGACTTCTCGATTCCCTGCAGAACGCGGTGCGTGAAGTCAGCCAGGTCTCGACCGCGCTGGCGGCGGGCGAGTTCGGCGCCCGGGTGCAGGCGCCGCTGGCCGGCGACCTGGCCACGCTCAAGGACGCCGTCAACACCTCGGCCGACACCATCCAGGCCACGATCGCCAGCCTCAACCAGGCGATGCAGGCGCTGCAGAACGGCGAGTTTGCCGCCCGGGTCGAGGCGGACGCGCGCGGCGAGTACCGGCGCGCGATCCAGCAGGCCGTGGCGGCGATGCAGGCCCTGCGCGGGATGATCGGCGACATCGGCCGCGTGATGGCCGGCGTGGCGGGCGGCGAGCTGGGCCTGCGGGTGACGGCCCAGGGCCAGGGCGACCTGCGGGTCCTCAAGGACGACATCAACCGGTCGCTCGATGCCATGGCCCAGGCCATGCAGGTGATCCACCAGAACACCCGCCAGGTCGCCGCGGCCTCGCAGGAGTCGAACCGGGCCATCACCCAGATCTCCGAAGGCGTCATGAACCAGACCCATGCGGTCGGGCAGGTCGCCGCGGCGGTGCGCCAGACCGCGGCCTCCATCGCCGATGTGTCACGCAACACCGAGGTGGCCAGCCAGCAGTCCAAGGCCTCGGTGTCCATCGTCCGCGAAGGCATGGGCAAGATCGACCACATGGTCGAGGTCGTCAACAGCATTGCTGCCAACTCCGAGAAGATCACCCGGATCACCGAGGTGATCGAGAAGATCGCCAACAAGACCAACCTGCTGTCGCTGAACGCCGCCATCGAGGCGGCGCGGGCCGGCGAGCAGGGCAAGGGCTTCGCGGTCGTGGCCGACGAGGTCGGCAAGCTCGCCGTCAACAGCGCCGAGAGCTCCCAGGAGATCGCCACGCTGGTCCAGCAGGCCGTGGCCGACACCCGGCGGGCGGTGGTGGCCGTGCGCAACGTGAGCGACGACATGCGCCTCATCGAGGACGGTTCGCGGCAGACCGACGAGATGCTCCAGCGGATATCTGCGGCGCTCGAGGAGCAGAGCGCGGCGGTCGAGGAGATCAATTCCAACCTCGGCAGCGTCGACGGCATCGCGCGCAGCAACGCCGCCGCGTCCGAGCAGATTGCCGGCAGCATGACGGAGCTGGCCAAGATCGCCGACTCCACCCGGCGAGAGGTCGAGCGCTTCCAGGTCTGACGACCCGTCGCGCCTGCGGCCGTGGTGCGCGCGCGGCACGGTGCGGCATGCTTCGGGCCTGGCGGCACGGAGTCCCTCCGTGCCGGCGCCGTCCCCTTCCATTCATCCTGGTCGATCGCTACGCTACAGTAGCGGCCGCGGCGGAGGTCGTCCGCTGCGGTGGATGCGCCGGCCGCCCTGACCCCGCATCCGTATTCCGAAGATCGATGAGGACGACCGCCACCCTCTCCGCCAAGCTCATGCGCATTGGCGCCGCGCTCCTCGTCGTGGCGCTGGTCTCGATCGGCCTGACGCTGTGGGTCACCTGGCGGCTGAGCGGCGGGGCCGCGGCCCTGAACGAGGCCGGCCGGATGCGCATGCAGACGTGGCGCCTGGTCAGTGCCGTGCAGGCCCGCGAGGGCGAGGTGCCGGCCCTGGTGCGCGAGTTCGACGGCAGCATCCGCCTGCTGCGGCAGGGCGATGCCACCCGGCCGCTGTTCGTGCCCTGGGATCCCCAGGTCCGGGCCCGGTATGCCGAGGTGGAGGCCGCCTGGGCGGGGCACCGGGCCCTGCTGGCCGAGCGGGGCGATGTCGCGCCCGACCGGCTGGTGCGCTCGGCCGAATCCTTCCTCGTCGTGATCGACCGCTTCGTGCTGGCGATCGAGCAGCAGCTGGCCTCGCTCACCGCCGTCCTGAACATGTTCCAGTTCGTCATGATGGCCCTGGCCATCGGCGGCGCGGTGATCATGCTCTACACCGGCTACCACTACGTCATCCACCCGCTGGGGCAGCTGCGCGACGCGCTGCGCCGGCTCGAGTCGGCCGAGTTCTCGGCGCGGGTGGAGGTGGCCTCCAACGACGAGTTCGGCCAGGTGGCCCAGGGCTTCAACCGCATGGCCGCCACCCTGCAGTCGCTCTACGGCGACCTGGAAGGGCAGGTCGCCGCCAAGACCCAGCGCATCGCCGCGCAGAAGGAGCGGCTGGAGGCCCTCTACCGGGTCAGCGCCTTCCTGTCCCAGGCCGGCACCCTGCACGAGCTGACCCAGGGCTTCGCGGCCCAGGTGCGCGAGCTGCTCAAGGCCGACGCGGTCGCCCTGCGCTGGGCCGGCGACGACCCGTCCAAGTTCCTGGTGCTCGGCTCCGACCAGTTCCCGCTGGACATGAAGGAGGACGAGAAGTGCCTGCGCGCCGGCGTCTGCGCCTGCGGCAACGCCCGCACCGAGGGCCGCACCCGCGTGATCCCGATCCGCAACAGCGAGGCCGCCCCGCTGCAGCACTGCACCCGGATCGGCTTCGAGACCCTGGTGTCGGTGCCGGTCCGCTTGCAGAGCAAGGTGCTGGGCGAGATCGACCTGTTCTACCGCCGCGAGGTCCGGCTGGCCGTGGAGGAGATGGAGCTGGTCGATGCGCTGGCCAGCCACCTGGCCAGCGCGGTCGAGGGCATGCGCGTCGCCGCGCTGGAGCGGGAGGCCACGATTTCCGGCGAGCGCGCCCTGCTGGCGCGGGGGCTGCACGACTCGATCGCGCAGTCGCTGGCCTTCCTGAAGATCCAGGTGGGGCTGCTCAAGGGCGCCATGGCCAGGGGCGATGCCGCCAAGACCGCGAGCGCGCTGGACGAGCTGGACCAGGGGATCAAGGAGAGCATGGCCGACGTGCGCGAGCTGCTGGTGCATTTCCGCACCCGGGCGCAGGGCGACGACATCGAGGCCGCGGTGCAGGAGACCCTGCAGAAATTCCACCAGCAGACCGGCCTGGAGGTGCAGCGCGTGGTGCGCGGCGACGGCCTGCCGCTGGCGCAGGACGTGCAGATCCAGGTGCTGCACGTGCTGCAGGAGGCGCTGTCCAACGTGCGCAAGCATGCCCAGGCGCGGCGCGTGACCATCGAGATCCACAAGGGCGACCGCTGGCGCTTCGTCGTCGCCGACGACGGCCGCGGCTTCGACGCCGCCGCCGAGCGCACCCAGATGCACGTGGGCCTGAAGATCATGCAGGAGCGCGCCGCCCACATCGGCGCCACCGTCGCCATCGACTCCCGGCCGGGCGAGGGCACCCGCGTGAGCCTGGCCGTGCCCTCCACCCCCCTGCCGGGCAGCGCGACGGCGGCCATGCCGGCGGCGGCCGAGATTTCCCCGACGACATGAGCGACCCGATCCGACTGATGGTGGTGGACGACCACACCCTGTTCCGGCGCGGCCTGACCGCGCTGCTGTCCCAGGACGACCGCTTCGAGGTGGTCGGCCAGGCCGGCGACGTCAGCGAGGCCTGGCGCCTGCTGAATGCCGAGTGCCCCGACGTGATGCTGCTGGACAACCACCTGCCCGGCGTCAACGGCGTGGACGCGATCATCTCGCTGAAGCAGACCTTCCCCGACCTGCGGGTCATGATGCTGACGGTGAGCGAGGACGAGCACGATCTCGCCCGCGCCCTGCAGAACGGCGCCGACGGTTACCTGCTCAAGACCGCCGAGACCGACCACCTGTGCGATGCCATCGTCTCGGTCTTCAACGGCCAGTCGGTGATCAGCCCGAACATGATGGGCAAATTGGTGGCGGCCTTGCGCCAGCCCGCGGCTGCGCCGGACGCTGCGGCGTCCGCGGCCGAGGCGGCCCCCGCCGGCGCCGGGAAGGTCCAGGTGCTGGACAAGCTCTCGCCGCGCGAGCGCGAGATCTTCCTGCTGGTGGCGCGCAGCCTGAGCAACAAGCAGATCGCCCGCGACCTCGACATCGCCGAGACCACGGTGAAGATCCACATCCAGCACATCTTCAGGAAGCTGGGCCTGTCGTCGCGGGTCCAGATCGCGGTCTTCGCCGCCAGCAGCGGCCTGGCTTGATCCAGGTCAAGCGACCTACTACCAAGGAACGAGGGGGCGGCCCGCGCCATCCTCCTTCTGCCGGGCGCCGCATACCCATCCGGTGAATACCCAGTAACTCATCCGCCGGCCAGACTCATGCCCATCTGATGGAGATGGACATGACGACTGAGTTGTCGAAGCAGCGCAAGGCCTGGTCTGTGCTCATCGTGAGCACCTGGGCCTTCACCGTGTGCTTCATGGTGTGGATGATGTTCGGCGTGATCGGGATCCCGATCAAGAAGATGCTGGGCCTGAACGCCACCGAGTTCGGCCTGCTGACCGCCACGCCGGTGCTCACCGGCTCCCTGATCCGCCTGCCCCTGGGCATCTGGACCGACCGCTTCGGCGGCCGCATCGTGATGGCCGTGCTGATGGCCGCCACCGTGCCGGCCATCTGGCTGATGGCCTATGCCACCGAGTTCTGGCAGTTCCTGGTGATCGGCCTGTTCGTCGGCCTGGCCGGCGGCAGCTTCTCGGTGGGCACGCCCTACGTGGCCCGCTGGTTCCCGAAGAACAAGCAGGGCCTGGCCATGGGCGTGTACGGCGCCGGCAACTCCGGCTCGGCCGTGAACAAGTTCATCGCGCCGGTGATCCTGGTCGGCTTCGGCTGGGCCATGGTGCCCCAGGTCTACGCCGCGATCATGGCCGGCACGGTGGTGCTGTTCTGGCTGTTCAGCCACACCGACCCGGCCCACCAGGTGCCCAGCACGGTCACCTTCCGCCAGCAGCTCAAGGCCCTGAAGGACCCCCGCGTCCTCAAGTACTGCCAGTACTACAGCATCGTGTTCGGCGGCTACGTGGCCCTGGCGCTGTGGATGGTGCAGTACTACATCGGCGAGTACGGCCTGGACATCCGCGTCGCGGCCCTGCTGGCTGCCTGCTTCTCCCTGCCCGGCGGCGTGCTGCGCGCGGTCGGCGGCTGGCTGAGCGACAAGTTCGGCGCCCATGCCGTGACCTGGTGGGTGCTGTGGGTGAGCTGGATCTGCCTGTTCCTGCTGTCCTACCCGCAGACCGACTTCACCATCCAGACCGTCAACGGCCCGCGCACCTTCTCCATCGGCCTGAACGTCTACGCCTTCACCGCCCTGATGGCCATCCTGGGCGTCGCCTGGGCCTTCGGCAAGGCCAGCGTCTTCAAGTACATCGCCGACGACTACCCGACCAACATCGGCGCCATCAGCGGCATCGTCGGCCTGGCCGGCGGCCTGGGCGGCTTCGTCCTGCCGATCCTGTTCGGCGCCCTGATGGACCTCACCGGCATCCGCAGCAGCGCCTTCATGTTGCTGTACGGCGTGGTCTGGGTCTCCCTGATCTGGATGTACCGCACCGAAGTGCGCCGCGCCGACGTGCTGCATTCCCCCGCCTGAGCCCGTCCGGCCGAGCCCCCCCTGTCCCAAGAGGCTTCCCATGAAGAACCCGACCCATTCCCCTGACCGGGGCGCCGACATCAGCGACTGGCGCCCCGAGGACGATGCCTTCTGGCAGTCCACCGGCCGCCAGGTCGCCTACCGCAACCTCTGGATCTCCGTCCCAGCCCTGCTGTGCGGCTTCGCCGTCTGGGGCATGTGGGGGATCATCACCGTGCAGATGCTCAACCTGGGCTTCCCGTTCTCCCAGGCCGAGCTGTTCACCCTGACCGCGATCGCGGGCCTGGCCGGCGCCACCATGCGCATCCCGGCCTCCTTCCTGATCCGCCTCGCGGGCGGCCGCAACACCATCTTCCTGACGACGGCGATGCTGCTGTCGCCCGCCATCGGCACCGGCATCGCCCTGCAGCACCCCGAGTGGCCGTTGTGGGTGTTCCAGCTGATGGCGCTGTGGTCGGGCGTGGGCGGCGGCAACTTCGCCAGTTCGATGTCCAACATCGGCACCTTCTTCCCCAGGCGCCTGCAGGGCACCGCCCTGGGCCTGAACGCCGGCCTGGGCAACTTCGGCGTGACCACGATGCAGGTGGTGATCCCGCTGGTGATGACGATGCCCCTGCTGGGCGCCTTCGGCGGCGACCCGATGACGCTGGTCAAGGACAGCGGCTGGATCTTCGGCAAGATCCCCGCCGGCACCCCCACCTGGGTGCAGAACGCCGGCTTCGCCTGGGTGTTCTCGCTGGTGCCGCTGTCGGTGCTGTGCTTCTTCGGCATGAACAACCTGAAGACCGTCTCGCCCAACACCGGCGGCACCATCGCGGCCTTCCTGAAGATCGTCTGGCTGTACACCCTGGCCTTCATCCCCGCCGGCGTCGGCCTGTACCTGTACCTGCCCGCCCCCAGCGGCCTGGGCCTGCTGAACATGTGGGTGGCCATGCCCCTGATCATCGTGAGCACGCTCATGGTGATGAAGCTCACCGCGTTCGGCACGATGAAGGACAACATCGCCGCGCAGTTCGCGATCTTCCGCAACAAGCACACCTGGTCGATGACGGTGCTCTACATCGTCACCTTCGGCAGCTTCATCGGCTTCTCGATGGCCCTGCCGCTGTCGATCACCGTGATCTTCGGTTTCAGCCACGTGCCGGACGCGCAGGGCGTGATCCAGCACACGCTGAAGAACCCCAACGCCCCCTCGGCCCTGACCTATGCCTGGATCGGCCCCTTCGTGGGCGCGGCGGTGCGTCCCATCGGCGGCTGGGTGTCCGACCGCGTCGGCGGCTCCATCGTCACCCAGGTCATCTCGGCCGTGATGGTGGTGGCCTCCGCCGCCGTCGGCTACGTGATGTGGCTGGCCTACCAGTCGGCCACGCCCGAGACCTACTTCCTGGCCTTCATGGCGCTGTTCGTGGTGCTGTTCACCGCCAGCGGCATCGGCAACGGCTCGACCTTCCGCACCATCGCCGTGATCTTCGACCGCCAGCAGGCCGGTCCCGTGCTGGGCTGGACCTCGGCCGTGGCCGCCTACGGCGCGTTCGTGGCGCCGGTGGTGATCGGCCAGCAGATCAAGTCCGGCACGCCCCAGGTGGCGATGTACGGCTTCGCGGTGTTCTACGCCCTGTGCCTGCTCCTGAACGGGTGGTTCTACCTGCGCCGCGGCGCGGAGATCCACAACCCCTGATGACAACGACCGGGGCCTTCGCAGCCCCGGCACCCCTGGAGAAACCATGAGCCACTTCCTGGACCGACTGACCCATTTCTCGGCGCCCAAGGAGTCCTTTTCCGGCGGTCACGGCGTGACCCTCGGCGAGGACCGCACCTGGGAGGACGCCTACCGCAACCGCTGGGCCCATGACAAGGTCGTGCGCAGCACCCACGGCGTGAACTGCACGGGCTCCTGCTCGTGGAAGATCTACGTCAAGGGCGGCATCGTCACCTGGGAAACCCAGCAGACCGACTACCCCCGCACCCGCGCCGACCTGCCCAACCACGAGCCCCGCGGCTGCGCCCGCGGCGCCTCCTACTCCTGGTACCTGTACAGCGCCAACCGGGTGAAGTACCCGATGGTCCGCGGCCGCCTGCTGCAGCACTGGCGTGCCGCCCTGGCCGTGGCCAGGAGCCCGGTGGACGCCTGGGCCAGCATCGTCGAGAGCGAGCCGGCGCGCCGCGAGTGGCAGCAGCAGCGCGGCCTCGGCGGCTTCGTGCGCAGCACCTGGGACGAGGTCAACCAGCTGGTCGCCAGCGCCAACGTCTACACCGCCAAGAAGTACGGCCCCGACCGCATCATCGGCTTCTCGCCCATCCCCGCCATGTCCATGGTGAGCTACGCGGCCGGCAGCCGCTACCTCTCGCTCATCGGCGGCGTCTGCATGAGCTTCTACGACTGGTACTGCGACCTGCCGCCGGCCAGCCCGCAGATCTGGGGCGAGCAGACCGACGTGCCCGAGTCGGCCGACTGGTACAACTCCACCTACCTGATCGCCTGGGGCTCCAACGTGCCCCAGACCCGCACCCCCGACGCGCACTTCTTCACCGAGGTCCGCTACAAGGGCGCCAAGACGGTGGCGATCACGCCGGACTACGCCGAGATCAGCAAGCTCGCCGACCTGTGGATGCACCCCAAGCAGGGCACGGACGCGGCGATCGCCATGGCCATGGGCCACGTGATCCTCAAGGAGTTCTACTTCGACAAGCGCAGCGCGTACTTCGACGACTACGTGCGCCGCTACACCGACATGCCCAACCTGGTGCAGCTCGAGGAGCGCACCCTGCCGGACGGCCGCACCGTCGTGGTCCCGGGCCGCTACCTGCGCGCCAGCGACTTCAACGGCAAGCTCGGCCAGGACAACAACCCCGAGTGGAAGACCGTCGCCCTGGACATGGACGACAAGGTGGTCCTGCCCAACGGCTCCATCGGCTTCCGCTGGGGCGCCGAGGGCCGTGCCGACGCCGGCAAGTGGAACCTGGAGAACAAGGAGGCGCGCCACGGCGACGAGGTCAGGCTCAAGCTGAGCCTGATGGAGGGCGAGGGCAGCGCCTATGAGGTGGGCGAGGTCGCCTTCCCGTACTTCGGCGGCATCGACACGCCCAACTTCCCCTCCAACAAGCAGGATGACGTGCTGGTGCGCCAGGTGCCGGTGCGCCGCATCAAGCTGGGCAAGGCCGGCGAGGAGCGCCACGCCCTGGTGGCCACCGTGTTCGACCTCACCGTCGCCAACTACGGCGTGGCCCGCGGCCTGGCCGGCGAGAACGCCGCCACCGGCTACGACCACGACACCCCCTACACGCCCGCCTGGCAGGAGAAGATCACCGGCGTGCCGCGTGACCAGGTGGTCGCGGTGGCCCGCCAGTTCGCCGACAACGCGGACAAGACCCGGGGCAAGTCGATGGTGATCATCGGCGCGGCCATGAACCACTGGTACCACAGCGACATGAACTACCGCGGCATCATCAACATGCTGATGATGTGCGGCTGCATCGGCCAAAGCGGCGGCGGCTGGGCGCACTACGTGGGCCAGGAGAAACTGCGCCCGCAGACCGGCTGGACCGCGCTGGCCTTCGCGCTGGACTGGGTCCGCCCGCCGCGCCAGCAGAACAGCACCAGCTTCTTCTACGCCCACACCGACCAGTGGCGCTACGAGAAGCTGGGCGTGGAGGAGATCCTCTCGCCCCTGGCCGACAAGTCCAAGTTCGGCGGCAGCCTGATCGACTACAACGTGCGCGCCGAGCGCATGGGCTGGCTGCCCAGCGCGCCGCAGCTGCAGACCAACCCGATGCAGGTCGTCAGGGATGCCAACGCCGCCGGCATGGACCCGAAGGACTACGCGGTCCAGGCCCTGAAGGACGGCCGCCTGAAGATGTCCTGCGAGGACCCGGACCACCCGCTGAACTGGCCGCGCAACATGTTCGTGTGGCGCTCCAACATCCTGGGCTCCTCGGGCAAGGGCCACGAGTACTTCCTCAAGCACCTGCTGGGCACCAGCCACGGCGTGCAGGGCAAGGACCTGGGCCCCGACGAGGCCAAGCCCGCCGAAGTGGCCTGGCACGACCGCGCCCCGGAGGGCAAGCTGGACCTGCTGGTCACGCTGGACTTCCGCATGAGCACGACCTGCCTGTACTCGGACATCGTGCTGCCCACCGCCACCTGGTACGAGAAGAACGACCTCAACACCAGCGACATGCACCCCTTCATCCACCCGCTGTCGACCGCGGTGGACCCGGCGTGGCAGAGCAAGAGCGACTGGGAGATCTACAAGGGCTTCGCCAAGGCCTTCAGCGAGGTCTGCGTCGGCCACCTGGGCGTGGAGAAGGAGCTGATGCTCACGCCCCTGATGCACGACACCGCCGCCGAGCTGGCCCAGCCCTTCGAGGTGAAGGAATGGCACAAGGGCGAGTGCGACCTGGTGCCCGGCAAGACGGCGCCCCAGATCAGCGTGGTCGAGCGCGACTATCCCAACACCTACAAGCGCTTCACCGCCCTGGGCCCGCTGATGGACAAGGTCGGCAACGGCGGCAAGGGCATCGGCTGGAACACCGCCACCGAGGTCCAGCAGCTGGGCGAGCTCAATGGCGAGGTGAAGGAGGCCGGCGTGACGCAGGGCCGCCCGCGCATCGACACCGACATCGACGCCTGCGAGGTGGTGCTGCAGCTGGCCCCCGAGACCAACGGCCATGTGGCCGTGAAGGCCTGGGAGGCCCTGGGCAAGGTCACCGGCCGCGACCACACGCACCTGGCGCTGCACCGTGAGGACGAGAAGATCCGCTTCCGCGACATCCAGGCGCAGCCGCGCAAGATCATCAGCTCGCCGACCTGGTCGGGCCTGGAGAGCGAGAAGGTCTCCTACAACGCCGGCTACACCAACGTGCACGAGCTGATCCCCTGGCGCACCCTCACCGGCCGCCAGCAGTTCTACCTGGACCATCCGTGGATGCTGGCCTTCGGCGAGGGCTTCTCGAGCTACCGCCCGCCGGTGGACCTGAAGACGGTGGACGAGATGATCGACCGCCGCCCGAACGGGAACAAGGAGATCTCGCTGAACTTCATCACCCCGCACCAGAAGTGGGGCATCCACAGCACGTACAGCGACAACCTGCACATGCTGACCCTGAACCGCGGCGGCCCGGTGATCTGGCTCAGCGAGACCGACGCCAAGAGCGCGGGCATCGAGGACAACGACTGGGTGGAGCTGTTCAACACCAACGGCGCCATCGCGGCCCGCGCGGTGGTGAGCCAGCGGATCAACCCGGGCCTGGTGATGATGTACCACGCCCAGGAAAAGATCATCAACACGCCCGGCTCGGAGATCACCGGCACCCGCGGCGGCATCCACAACTCGGTGACCCGCATCGTGACCAAGCCGACCCACATGATCGGCGGCTACGCGCAATTCAGCTACGGCTTCAACTACTACGGGACCATCGGCACGAACCGTGACGAGTTCGTGGTCGTACGCAAGATGCGCAGGATCGACTGGCTCGACGGCGAAGCCGCCGCCACCACCCAGGCCTGAACCGCGAGAAGGAGATAACCATGAAAGTTCGCGCACAGATCGCGATGGTCCTGAACCTGGACAAGTGCATCGGCTGCCACACCTGCTCGGTGACCTGCAAGAACGTCTGGACCAGCCGGCCCGGCGTCGAGTACGCCTGGCTCAACAACGTCGAGACCAAGCCCGGCATCGGCTACCCGAAGGACTGGGAGAACCAGGACCGCTGGAACGGCGGCTGGACGCGCAAGGCCGACGGCAGCATCGTGCCGCGCCAGGGGGGCAAGTGGAGCCTTCTGATGAAGATCTTCTCCAACCCCAACCTGCCGCAGATCGACGACTACTACGAGCCCTTCACCTTCGACTACGACCACCTGCAGTCGTCGCCCGAGACCAAGGCCGCGCCCACCGCGCGCCCGCGCAGCCTGATCACCGGCCAGCGCATGGAGAAGATCGAGTGGGGCCCGAACTGGGAGGAGATCCTGGGCGGTGAGTTCAGCAAGCGCAGCCAGGACGCCAACCTCTCGAGCTTCGAGCAGGTCCAGAAGGACATGGTCGGCCAGTTCGAGAACACCTTCATGATGTACCTGCCGCGCCTGTGCGAGCACTGCCTCAACCCGGCGTGCGTGGCCTCCTGCCCCTCGGGCTCGATCTACAAGCGCGAGGAGGACGGCATCGTCCTGATCGACCAGGACAAGTGCCGCGGCTGGCGCATGTGCGTCTCGGGCTGCCCCTACAAGAAGATCTACTACAACTGGCAGACCGGCAAGGCCGAGAAGTGCATCTTCTGCTACCCCCGCATCGAGGCCGGCCAGCCCACCGTGTGCTCCGAGACCTGCGTGGGCCGCATCCGCTACCTGGGCGTGGTGCTGTATGACGCCGACCGCATCGCCGAGGCCGCCAGCACCGAGAACGAGCAGGACCTGTACCAGGCCCAGCTGGACATCTTCCTGGACCCCAGCGACCCGCAGGTGATCGCCCAGGCCCGCGCCGACGGCATCCCCGAGGCCTGGCTGGAGGGCGCGCGCAACAGCCCGGTCTACAAGATGGCCATCGACTGGAAGGTCGCCCTGCCGCTGCACCCCGAGTACCGCACGCTGCCCATGGTCTGGTACGTGCCGCCGCTCTCACCCATCACCGCCGCCGCCAACGCCGGCCACGTGGGCGTGCACGGCGAGCTGCCCGATGTCTCGCAGATGCGCATCCCGGTGCAGTACCTCGCCAACCTGCTCACCGCCGGCGCCACGCAGCCGGTGGTGCGCGCCCTGGAGCGCATGCTGGCCATGCGCGCCTTCCAGCGCGGCAAGCATGTCGAGGGTGTCCACAACCAGGCCGTCCTCGACCAGGTGGGCCTGAGCCAGGCCCAGGTCGAGGAGATGTACCAGGTGATGGCCATCGCCAACTACGAGGACCGCTTCGTCATCCCGAGCACGCACCGCGAGTACGCGGAGAACGCGTTCGACATCCGCGGCGGCTGCGGCTTCTCGTTCGGCAACGGCTGCTCCGACGGCGCCAGCGAGGCCAGCCTGTTCGGCGGCAAGAAGCGCCGCACCATCCCGATCCAGCCGGCCGTCTGACGCGAGGAGACACCCGATGAAACACACCCGCTACACCCTGCGCGCGCTGGCCGCCCTGCTGGCCTACCCGGATGCGCAGCGCCGCGCCCAGTGGCCCGCGCTGGTGGACGTCCTCAAGGAGGAGGGCGCACTGTCCCGTGCCCGCCTGGGCGAGCTGGAGGCGATGGTCGCCCAGCTGCGCCGCATCGACCCGCTGGAGCTGGAGTCCCGCTACGTCGAGACCTTCGACCGCGGCCGCTCCACCTGCCTGCACCTGTTCGAGCATGTGCATGGCGACTCGCGCGACCGCGGCCCGGCCATGATCGACCTGGCCCGGACCTACGGGCAGGCCGGCCTGTGCCTCGGCCCCGAGGAGCTGCCCGACCACCTGTGCGTGGTGCTGGAGTTCGCCTCCACCCAGCCGGCCGAGGTGGCCCGGTCCTTCCTCGACGAGATGGCGCACATCCTGAACGCCATCTTCAGCGCCCTGCTGCAGCGCCAGAGCCCCTACGCGGCGGTGCTCGCCGCGGTGCTGGACGCCGCCGGCCACAAGGCCCAGGCGGTGGCCATCGCTCCGGAGGAGCCGCTCGACGCGAGCTGGCAAGAGCCCGAGGCCTTCGACGGCTGCAGCAGCCGCGGGCAGTCCAGACCGGGCCAGCCCCAACCGATCCACATCGTCCGCAAGAACGCCCCGCAGGCCGGGCGTGAAGGAGTGGCAGCATGAACGCCGTCCAGCATTTCGTCTTCGGGATCTATCCCTACATCGCCCTGAGCGTCTTCCTCCTGGGAAGCCTCATCCGCTTCGACCGTGACCAGTACAGCTGGAAGAGCGACTCCTCGCAGCTGCTGCGCGCCGGCCAGCTGCGCTGGGGCAGCAACCTGTTCCACGTGGGGATCCTGTTCCTGTTCTTCGGCCACGCGGTGGGCATGCTCACGCCGCACGTCCTGTACGAGGGCTTCATCACAGCCGGCCAGAAGCAGCTGCTGGCGATGGTCTCCGGCGGCCTCTTCGGCGTGCTGGGCTTCATCGGCGTCACGCTGCTGCTGCACCGCCGCCTGAGCGACGCGCGCATCCGCGCCACCAGCAAGGCCAGCGACATCCTCCTGCTGTGGCTGCTGTGGGCGCAGTTCGCGCTGGGCCTGGCCACCATCCCGCTGTCGGCCCAGCACCTGGACGGCGGCATGATGATGAAGCTGGCCGAGTGGGCGCAGCGCATCGTCACCTTCCGCGGCGGCGCCTCCGAGCTGCTGGCCGAGGCGAGCTGGGTGTTCCGCCTGCACATGTTCCTGGGCATGACGATCTTCCTGGTCTTCCCGTTCACCCGCCTGGTGCACGTGTGGAGCGGCTTCGGCACCCTGGCCTACGTGGTGCGTCCCTACCAGGTCGTGCGCAGCCGCCGTGTCGGCATGACGCCGCGCGCGCCCCTGGGCCAGAACCGGGGGGCGTGATGGAACACATCGCACGCATCAACGGCATCGCCCTGCACGCGCCCGGCGAGGCCGTGGACGCCGAGACCCTGCGCGAGCGCGCCTACGGCGAGCTGCTGCGCCAGGAGGCGGTGCGCACCGGCCACCTGCCGGCCACGCCGGGGGACGCCGCGCCCCGGCTCGACGAGGCCGCGCAGCAGGCCATCGACCGCATGCTCGAGGCCGCCGTCACCGTGCCCGAGCCCGGTGAGCCGGAGTGCCGCCGCTACCACGACGCGAATCGCCAGTCCCTCCTGGTGGGTCAGGCCCGTCAGGTGCGGCACATCCTGTTTGCCGTCACGCCCGGCGTGAACGTGCCGGCCCTGGCGCAGCGCGCCGAGGCCACGCTGTTCGAGTTGCGCAGCCCGCAGGCCGCGCCGGGGCTGTTCGCGCAGCGCGCCGGCGAGCTGTCCAACTGCCCCAGCGGCGCCCGGGGCGGCGAGCTGGGCTGGCTGGGCCCGCAGGACTGCGCGCCGGAGCTGGCCAAGGCGCTGTTCTTCAACCAGGAGTCCAGCCAGGTGTGCGGCCTCCTGCCGCGGCTGGTGCACACCCGCTTCGGCCTGCACATCATCGACGTGCTCGCCATCGAGCCGGGCCAGCTGCCGGAGTTCGAGACGCTGCGCCCGCAGATCGCGCTGCGGCTGCAGGCGCAATCGCGCGCCACGGCGCTGCGCCAGTACATGCGCCGGCTCGCCGGCCTGGCCGACATCGAGGGCGTGGAGATCGAGGCGGCGACCTCCGAGCTGGTGCAGTGAGCCGGTCATGGCCTCGGTGAACCCGCCTTCCCCGGACGCCGGCGACGAGCTGCTGCACCGCCTGCAGCATTTCCACGCCGATTACTTCCCCCTGCACCAGCAGTCCTTCCAGGACCTGGTGGCGCAGGGCCAGCACCCGACCACCCTGTTCATCGGCTGCTCGGACTCGCGCCTGGTCCCCTACCTCCTGACCGGGGCGGGGCCGGGCGAGCTGTTCATCGTGCGCAACGTCGGCGCCCTGGTGCCGCCATACGACGGCTCGCACGGCCTGCACGGCACCACGGCGGCGATCGAGTTCGCCGTCCTGAGCCTGAAGGTCCAGCGCATCGTGGTGTGCGGGCACAGCCACTGCGGCGCCATCCGCGCCGCCTACGAGGGCGTGCCCGACGAGGCCAGGGCGCTGCGGGCCTGGCTGGAGCTCACGCGCGAGTCGCTGCTGCCGGTGCGTCCGGCGCCCGAGGTCCTGCGGCGCACCGAGCAGCGCTGCGTGGTGCTGCAGCTGGAGCGGCTGATGGACTACCCGATGGTGCGCCGCGAGGTCGAGGCCGGGCGGCTCACGCTGCATGGCTGGCACTACGTCATCGAGGACGGCGAGGTCCATGTGTTCGACGTGGCGCAGGGCGGCTTCGTCGCCGCCTCGCACGCGACGAACAGCGGCACCGGGCCCTACCTGCCGTACGTGGAGCACGACGGGCAGGTGCGCGCCGAGGCGGAATGAGCCGCGCCGGCGGCCGCGCGGGAGACAATCCACCCATGACCGACCCGATCGCGCCCGGCCTGGCCGGCGCCCCCGACGAGCGCGGCACGCCGCACGCGCCGGATGCCCCCGGCGCGCCTGGCCTGTCCGTGTCCCCGGCCGAAATGCTGATGCACGTGCAGCAGACCCGGCGCACGGTGCTGCCCAAGCGCCTGGGCGCGCCGGGCCCGGACGACGCCCAGCTGGCCTTGATGTTCCAGGCCGCGGCCACCGCGCCGGACCATGACCAGCTGCTGCCCTGGCGCTTCCTGGTGGTGCCGCCGGCGCACCGCGAGGCGCTGGGCGAGCTGTTCGCGCGGGCCCTGCGCGAGCGCGACCCGCTGGCCACCGGCGAGCAGCTGGCGCAGGCGCGCGAGAAGGCGCTGCGGGCGCCGCTGCTGATGCTGGTCATCGTGCATGCCACCTGCGGCGACGCGCAGATCGACCTGAACGAGCGCCTGCTGTCCGCGGGCTGCGCCGTCCAGAACCTGCTGCTGGCGGCCAACGCGCAGGGCTTCGATTCCTCGCTCACCAGCGGCAAGGCGCTGAAGTCGCAGGCGCTGCGCCAGGGCCTGGGGCTGGCGGCGCAGGAGCACGCCGTGTGCTTCATCAGCGTGGGCACCGCCACCGCGCGCAAGCCGGGGCCGCCGCGGCCGCCGCCGCAGCGCTTCGTCTCGCAGTGGGTGCCGGGCGGCGATCGCTGACGCCGGTGAAGGCCCAGGCGCGGGCGTGGGCGACGGCCGTCCCGCGGCCGTCTGCTCAATCCCCCAGGTCGGCTCCGCCCGCCAGCGGCGCGCGGGTGATGGCCTCGGGCCAGGTGCCGTCGGCCACCACGAAGGCCCGCTTCGACTGGTGGGCCGCTTCCTCCAGCAGCTCGGTCACCAGCTCGCGGCCGCGGGCGTCGAGCGCGGCCCAGGGCGTGTCCAGCAGCGTCAGCGCCGCGCCGCTGGCGAAGGCTGCCACCAGCAGGGCCTTGCGGCGCGTGCCGGTGGACAGCATGTACATCGCCTTGTCCTCCTGCCCGGCGAGCCCGAAGGCCTCGGCCAGGCGCGCCGCGAGGGCGGCGTCCCAGGCCGGGTGGCGGGCCTGCTGCGCCTGCAGCCACTCGGCCAGCGTGTGCTTGTCGTCGCCGCCGGTGCGCGGGTCGATCCAGAACACCGTGGCGCGCGTGCCCTCGATGCGGCCCCGCGAGGGCGCGCGCTCGCCGGCGATCATCTGCAGCACGCTGGTCTTGCCGCGCCCGTCACCCCCGCGCACCAGGTTCAGGCCCGGGCCGACGTTCAGCGACAGGCCGGTGAACACGTCGTAGCCGGGAAAGGACAGGGCGAGGTCCCGGCCCTGCAGGCCGGGGACGGTGGGCGGAGGGGAGGCGGACATGCCGACATTCTTTACCATCGGCGAAGATTCCCGCCACCCCTGGAAGCCAAGGCCCGCCGATGTCCCTGCCCCGAGACCCCAGCCCCTGGGACCACCACCACGACTGGAGCGCCGACAGCGCCGCTGCCGAGCGCGGCACCCGCCTGGTGGCCTGGATCACGGCGGCGGCCATGGTGCTGGAGATCGGCGCGGGCTGGTGGTTCAACTCGATGGCGCTGCTGGCGGATGGCTGGCACATGGGGTCGCACGTGGTGGCCATCGGCCTGTCGGCCGTGGCCTATGCCAGCGCGCGGCGCTACGCCACCGACCCGCGCTTCGCCTTCGGCACCTGGAAGGTCGAGGTGCTGGCCGGCTTCGCCAGCGCGGTGTTCCTGGTGGTGATGGCGGGGCTGATGGCGGTGGGCTCGGTGGAGCGGCTGTTCTCGCCGCAGCCGATCGACTACCGCGACGCGCTGGCCGTCGCCGTGCTGGGGCTGGGGGTGAACCTGGTCTGCGCCCGCATCCTCGGGCACGCGCATGGCCACGGGCATGGGCACGCGCATGGCGAGCATGACCCTGGCCACGGCCACGCCGGCGGGCACCACGACCTGAACCTCAAGTCCGCCTACCTGCACGTGCTGGCGGATGCCGCCACCTCGGCGCTGGCGATCGGCGCGCTGCTGGGGGGCTGGTTCCTGGGCTGGTCCTGGCTGGACCCGGTGATGGGCCTGGTCGGCGCCGTGGTGGTGGCGGTGTGGGCGCGCGGGCTGCTCGCCGAGACCGGGCGTGCGCTCCTGGACCGCGAGATGGACCACCCCGTGGTCGAGGAGATCCGCGAGGCGGTGGAGGGCGACGACCCCGCCACCCGGATCACCGACCTGCATGTCTGGCGCATCGGCCGGCATGCCTATGCCTGCGCCCTCACCGTGGTCAGCACGGACCGTGCGCTGACGGCCGCCACGGTGCGCGAACGCCTGTCCGTGCATGACGAGGTGGTGCACTCGACGATCGAGGTGCACCACGACGTGGCCGGAGGTCCCGGCTAGCCCGCGACGCTCACTTGGGCTCGAACATCACCAGCCGGCAGGGCGCCGTGCCGATGTTCTGGACCGCGTGCGAGGCAATCGGCCCCTGCACCACGGCAAAGCCGGCCGGCCGCGCCAGGTCGGAGGTCGTGCCGTTCGGCAGGAAGAACCGCAGCTGGCAGCTGTCCAGGAAGTAGCCGGCCGATTCGGGGTGGGAATGGTCCGCGTCCTTCTGGCCCGGGGCCCAGGTCACCTGGATGACGCGGTAGCGGGCGTTTTCCGCGACCACCTTGTAGACGTCCGGGGAGGCCGCGGTCGAGTGGGGGACGGCAGGGGACTGGGCCTGCGCCGCGGCGCAGCACAGGGCCAGCAGGGCGGCCGCAAGCCCGCGAGAGGGGCGGGCCAGGGACTGGATCGGCATGATGTCTCCTTCTTTGGAATGGCCGCGCCGCAGGTGCGGCGCGGTCCCATCATGCTAGCGGGAGGGCACTTGCCAGATTGATCAGGATCAACCCGGACCGTGCATCGCCCCGGCTCAGGCCCGGCGGGCCTGGATCGCCGCCTTCACCTTCTCCGGCGTGATCGGGATGCTGCGCAGGCGCGCGCCCGTGGCGTCGTAGATGGCGTTGGCGATGGCCGCCGGGATCGCGGTCGGCGTGGGCTCGCCCGCGCCCCAGGACACCTCGCCGGGCACGTTGATCATGTCCACCTCGACGCGCGGCGCGTCGGGGAAGCGCAGGATCGGGTAGGTGGCCCAGTCCACGCTGGTGACCTTGGTGCGGTCCCAGTTGACCTGCTCCATCAGCGTGCGCGAGACCGTCTGGATCACGCCGCCCTCGATCTGGTTGGCCAGGCCGTCGGGGTTGACGATCTGGCCGCAGTCGTGGCCCACGCACACCCGGGTCACGCGCACCTCGCCGGTGTCGCGGTTCACCTCCACCTCGGCGATCGCGGCCACGTAGGTCGTGGCGTTGTTGTAGCGGACATAGGAGATGCCGCGGCCGCGGCTGATGGTGGACTTCAGCGCGTCGGGGTGGATGCCCACGCGGGCCTGCCAGCCGGCGCGCTTCATGGCGGCGCGCATCACGGCGATGGCGCGCGGGTCGCTCAGGTGCTGCAGGCGGAACTCGGCCGGGTCGACCTTGGCCTCGGCGGCGAGTTCGTCCATGAACGACTCGTTGGCGAAGCTGTTCTCGATGCGGCCCGGGCTGCGCAGGTGCGCCGAGCGGAAGAAGGCCTTCTCGATGTGCCGCGTGTTGACCCGCAGGTTCGGCAGGGCGTAGGGCGCGGCCGAGTTCTGGAACAGGAAGCCCACCCAGTTGCCCGGCTTGGGCTGGCCCAGGTCGGTCGCCGCCAGCAGCGGGAAGTCCAGCGGCTTGAAGGCGACGATGTGGTTCAGGGCGATATGGAAGTCGGCGGACCAGGCCACCAGCTTGCCGCTCGCGTCGAAGCCGCCCTCCATGTCGATGGCGCGGGGGGGGCTCTTGGGCGCGCGGGCGGTCTCGTCGGCGCGCATCCACTGCACGCGCACCGGCTTGCCAATCAGCACCGAGATCAGCGCGGCGTCGGCGCTGGCGTCCTCGTGGCCGTTGCGGCCGTAGCAGCCGGAGCCGTCGAGGTACAGCACGCGGATGTCCTCGGCCTTCACGCCGGTGATGCCGGCCAGCTCGGTCTGCAGGGAGTGGGTGGCCTGCGAGGGCGACCACACGACCAGCTTGCCGTTCTTGTAGTCGGCGACCGCGCAGGACGGGCCGATCGAGGCGTGCGTCTGCACCGCGAACTCGTAGCTGGCCTTGACGCGGCGCGCCGCGGTGGCCAGGGCGGCCGGGGCGTCGCCGACCTTCTGCGTCATTTCCTCCTTGGCCAGGGGCTGCTTGCGCCAGTAGTCGAACACCGTGGCCTGGTCCGGCAGGCCGGTGCCGGCGGACCACTTGGCCTTGACCGCGCGCGCGGCCTTCACCGCGCCCCATTCGGTGCGCGAGACCACGGCCAGGAAGTTGCCCTTGCGCACGGTCTGCACGTAGCCGTTGACCTTGCGCGCGGCGCTGTCGTCCACCGATTCCAGGCTGGCGCCCAGGTCGTCGGGTCGGATCACGCGGGCGTGCAGCATGCCGGGCATGCGGAAGTCGTGGGCGTAGATGAACTCGCCCGTGACCTTCTCGGGGATGTCCACGCGCGGCACCGAGGTGCCCACCACCTTGTACTCGGACACGGGCTTGAGCGTGGCCTTGGCGTCCACCTTCAGGTCGAAGGCGCCGCCTTGCAGGAGCTGCGCGTAGGTGACCGACTTGCTGGCGTCCGCCTTGGCGCGGACCACGCCGCCGGAGGCGACGAGGTCGGCGGCCGGCACGCCCAGGCGCTGGGCCGCGCGCGCCACCAGGGCGGCGCGCGCCGTGGCGCAGGCGCGGCGCAGCTCACCGCCGCCCTGGGCGATGGTGAGGTTGGCGCCGGTGAGCCACTGGTCCGGGGTGGTGGCGGTATCGCCCATCACCATGGTGATGGCGTTGAACGGCACTTCCAGTTCCTCGGCGGCGATCTGCGCCATCGCGGTCTTGGTGCCGGTGCCCAGGTCGACCTTGCCGACGTAGACCGTGACCTTGCCGTCGCTGTGCAGCACCAGGAAGGAGTCGACCAGGTCCTTGGCCACGGCCTTGGCCGGGGGCAGGGCGGGGGCGGCGGTAGCCGCGAGGCTGGCCTCGGCGCTGAAGCCGACGACGAGGGCGGCGCCGGCGGCCTGCAGCAGGCCGCGGCGGGAGATCTGGAATTTCTCGGGAGCGTTCATGGTGTCACTCCCTTCAGGCGGCGGCCGCCGCGCGCTTGACCGCGTTGCAGATGCGCTGGTGGGTGCCGCAGCGGCACAGGTTGCCGGCCAGGGCCTCCTTGATCTGCGCCTCGCTGGGCTTGGGGTTCTTCTTCAGGAGGGCCGCGGAGGTCATGATCATGCCGTTGCAGCAGTAGCCGCACTGCACGGCCTGCTCGTCGATGAAGGCCTGCTGCAGCTTGCCGGGCGCGGCGCTGGTGCCCAGGCCTTCCAGCGTGGTCACCGCCTTGCCGCCCAGGCTGCTCACGGGCAGCAGGCAGGAGCGGGTGGCCTCGCCGTTCACGTGGACGGTGCAGGCGCCGCACTGGCCCAGGCCGCAGCCGTACTTGGGACCGTTCAGCTCGAGGTTGTCCCGCAGCACGTAGAGCAGGGGCGTGTCGGCATCGGCGTCGACGGTGCGGCGCTTGCCGTTCACATTGAGCGTGTACTTCGGCATGTCATGTCTCCTTGGTCGTTATCGGTGGTGGCCGGGCGGGTCAGTCGGCGGTGATGCCGGCGGACTTGATCACCTTGGCCCAGTACTCGGTCTCGCGCTTGACGAGGGCGTCCAGCGCCTCGGGCGGCAGGTAGCGCAGCTCCACGCCGGCGGCGGCAGCGCGGGTCTTGGTGTCCGGCTGGTCGAGCGACTGCTTCACGCTGGCCGTCAGCTTGGCGATCACGTCGGCCGGGGTGCCCGCCGGGGCGAACAGGCCCACCCAGGCTTCCAGCTCGAAGCCCTTGAGGCCGGCTTCGGCGGTGGTGGGGACGTTGGGCAGGCCGGGGTGGCGGGTCTTGCCGGTCACGGCGAAGGCCTTGAGCTTGCCGGACTGCACGTGCTGCATCACCGAGGGCGGCGTGGTCATGAACACCTGGACCTGGCCGGACAGCACGTCCTGGATGGCCGGGCCCGAGCCGCGGTAGGGGATGTGGACCATGCTGGTGCCGGTCTGCGACTTCAGCATCTCGGTGCCGATGTGCGAGAGCGAGCCGTTGCCCTGCGAGGCGTAGCTGATCCGGCCGGGGTTCTTCTTCAGGTAGGCGATGAACTCCTGCAGGTTGTTCGCCGGCACCGAGGGGTGGGCCGCGATCACGTTGGTGGCGGCGGTCAGCAGGGCCACCGGCACCAGGTCCTTCTGCGCCCAGGGCAGCTTGGGCGTGAGCGAGGGGTTGCCCACGTGGTAGGCGGAGTAGGAGATCAGCAGGGTGTAGCCGTCGGCCGCGGAGCGGGCGACATGGCCGTACGCCACGTTGCCGCTGCCGCCGGCGCGGTTGTCCACCACCACGGTGCCATTGAGCACCTTGGCCAGCGGGTCGGACAGCAGGCGGGCGGAGGTGTCCACCACGCCGCCGGGCGGGTTGGGCACGACCAGGGTCACGGGCTTGGTGGGGTAGCCCTGGGCCTGGGCCAGCGTGCCCAGGAGGGCGGCGGCGCTGGCCACGAGGGCGCTGCGCAGGAACGGACGACGGTTCATGAATGTCTCCTTTGTAATCCGGGTGATCGGGGTGATCGGGCGGGAAGGGTCAGTAGCGGCCCGAGAGCAGGGCGCCGGCATCGGGTACGCGGCGCTCCAGGCCCAGGTGCCTGAGCAGCGACCAGGTGGTGCACACCGCGCTGGACACGACCGGCAGGCCGCTGGCCTGCTCGATCATGGGGACCGAGGCCAGCGAGGGCATCTGCACGCAGGCCGAGGCGACGATGGCGTCCACCCCGGTCAGGTCCAGCTGCTTCCAGAGTTCGGCCGGGGCGCGCGGGTCGCGGGCGCCGACGGCGAGGTTGTCGTGGATCTCGAGCGAGACGCTGTCGGCGACTTCGATGCCTTCGTTCTGGATGTAGTCGATGACGAGCTTCGTCAGCGGCTTCATGTAGGGGGCGATGATGGCCACGCGCTTGGCGCCGATCGCCTGCAGGCCTTCCACCAGCGCGCCGGCGCTGGTGGTGACCGGGGCGGCGCCGCCGTTCTTCGCGGCCACGCCGGCCAGGCGGGCCTGGGACTCGCGGTGGTAGCCCAGGCCCATGCTCATGATGGCCACCAGGCAGGCATAGCCCATGACATCCATGCGGGCGTCGGACAGCTCCAGGGCGCAGCGGTCGGAGTCGCGGTCCATGGCGGCAAGCTGCTCCTTCGTGACCTCCATCATGCGCATGCGGCTGGAGTGGAAGGTGAAGCGCTCCGGCAGCATCTGCTCGCGGGCGCGCAGCATGGCCGGGATCTCGGTCTCCATCGTGGTGTTGGAGCTGGGGACGATGAGTCCCACGCGGTAGGAACGGGTCTGGGCGGTCATTCGGTTCAGGCGGTCTGGAGTTGCTGGCGCAGTTCGGTCACGGCGGCGGGGGTCGGGTGCAGGTCGCAGCTGCGGCCGGCCTTGGCGACCTGGCCGGGCACCTCGCGGCCGACGAGGGCGGGGAGGGAGCGCGCGGCTTCGAGCAGGCGCGGCAGGTCCATGCCGGTGTCGTAGCCCATGGCGTCCAGCATGTGGACGGCATCTTCGCTGCAGATGTTGCCGCTGGCGCCGGGCGCGTAGGGGCAGCCGCCGAGGCCGCCGAGCGAGCCGTCGAAGCGGGTGATGCCCGATTGCACGGCGGCCAGCACGTTGGCCAGGCCCATGCCGCGGGTGTTGTGGAAATGCAGGGTCAGCTGCTGCTGCGGGAAGCGGGCCTGCAGCTGCTCGCACAGCGCCGCCACCTGGGCCGGGTGGGCCATGCCGGTGGTGTCGCAGATGGTGAGGCCGCGCACGCCCAGGTCGGCGAAGCGCTGGGCCCAGGCCAGCACCTCGCTGGCGGGCACGTCGCCCTCCATGGGGCAGCCGAAGCTGGTCGACAGCGAGACGTTGATGGCGGCGCGCCCGTCCACCGTGCGAATGACTTCCGACAGCGCCTCGAAGCTCTTGGCGCGCGGCATGCGCAGGTTGGACAGGTTGTGGGTCTCGGAGACCGACATCACCAGGTTCAGCTCGTCGGCCCTGGACTCCAGGGCGCGCTCGGCGCCGCGCAGGTTGGGCACCAGCACGGTGTACTCGACGCCGGGCACGCGGCGGATGCGGCCCATCACCTCCTCGGCGTCGCGCAGCTGCGGGATCGCCTTGGGCGAGACGAAGGAGGTCACCTCGATCTTGGCGTAGCCGCACTGGGACAGCGCGTCGACCAGAGCGATCTTGTCGTCGGTGGGGATGAACTCGGGCTCGATCTGGAAGCCGTCGCGGGTGACGACCTCGTTGAAGTAGATGCGCTGATTCATGCGGCGTCCTTTCGCACGATGCCGCGGGCCTGCAGGGCGGCGATCTGGTCCTCGGTCAGGCCGATCTCGCGCAGCACGGCGTCGGTGTCCTGGCCCACGGCGGGGGCGTTGCGGCGGTGGCTGCCGGGGGTGCGTGAGAGCTTGGGCACCACGCCGGGCACCAGCAGCTGGTCGCCGTCGTCCAGCGTGATCTGCTGCAGCATGCCGCGGGCCGCGTAGTGCGGGTCGTGGGCGATGTCGGCGATGGTGTAGATGCGGCCGGCCGGCACCGAGGCGGTGTCCAGCGCGGCGAGGACCTCGTCGACGGTGCGCTGGCGGGTCCACTCGCCGATGGCCGCGTCGATCTCGGCGACGCGGGCCACGCGGCCGGCGTTGTCGGCCAGGCCCGGGTCGTTGCCCAGGTCGTCACGGCCGATGGTGGTCATGAGGCGCTTGAAGATGCTGTCGCCGTTGCCCGCGATCAGGGCGTAGCCGCCGTCGGAGCACAGGTAGGCGTTGCTGGGGGCGATGCCGGGCAGGGCGCTGCCGGCCGGGCCGCGCACCGCGCCGAAGGCGCTGTACTCGGGCAGCAGGCTCTCCATGCAGTTGAAGACGGCCTCGTAGAGGGCGACGTCGATCACCTGGCCCTGGCCGGAGCGCTGGCGCTCCTGGAGGGCGACCAGGATGCCGATGACGCCGTGCAGCGCGGCCAGCGTGTCGCCGATGCTCACGCCCACCCGCACCGGCACGCGGCCGGGTTCGGCGGTGAGGTGGCGCAGGCCGCCCATGGCCTCGCCGACCACGCCGAAGCCGGGGCGGTCGCGGTAGGGACCGGTCTGGCCGTAGCCGCTCACGCGCAGGATGATCAGGCGCGGGTTGGCTTCCAGCAGGGATTCGGGCGAGAGGTTCCAGCCCTCGAGCGCGCCGGGGCGGAAGTTCTCGATCAGCACGTCGGCCTCGCGGGCGAGGCGGCGCACGATGTCCTGGCCCTCGGCCTGGCGCAGGTCCACCGCCACCGAGCGCTTGTTGCGGGACTGCACCTGCCACCAGACGGAGGTGCCGTTTTTCAGCAGGCGCCAGTTGCGCAGCGGGTCGCCGGCGCCGGGGGGTTCGATCTTGACGACGTCGGCGCCGAAGTCGGCGAGCGTCTTGGCGGCGAAGGGGCCGGCGATCAGCTGGCCCATCTCGAGGACCTTGAGACCGGCAAGGGCGCCGGCGGTCAGGCCGGGGGCGGCGGGCGTGGCGTATTCCATGGCCGCGCAGTGTGCGCGGGCGACTCACCCGGGTCTATTGCTTTTTGGCCGGGGAAGCCTTCGCGTTCTGCGAAGGCTCGACCAGGAACCGCAGCAGCGAGAGCACCGCCGGGTCCTGGGTGCCGGGGCGCACCGCCGCCAGCAGGTTGCGCGAGGACCAGGGGTCGGACAACGCCCGGCACCGCAGGTTCATGGAGCGCACCAGGGGCATGACCGCGTGTCGGGGCAGCACCGCCACGCCCAGCTCCGAGGCCACCAGGTGGCAGACGGTGTCGAAGCTGCGCACCTGCATGCGCACCCGCAGCGGGCGGCGCGCGGCCAGGGCGGTCTCCTGCTGGCGCTGCAGGAGGGCGGCGCCGTCGCTCAGGGTGATCCAGTCCTCGTCGAGGGCGTCGGCGAAGGCGATGGCGCCGGGGCCGGCGAGGCGGTGGCCGGGCGGGGTCACCAGCACCAGCTCGTCGTGGCGGAAGACGTGGCACTCCAGGCCGCGCGGGTCGATGCCCTCGGCGAAGACGCCGATGTCGGCGCGGCCCTCGACCAGGGAGGTCACCACGCCGTTGGACAGCTGCTCGTCGAGGTCCACCCGCACCTGCCGCTCCTGGCGGGCGTAGCGGGCCAGCAGCGGGGGCAGGAACTCGTTGATGGCGGCGGTGTTGGCGCACAGGCGCACGTGGCGGGCGACGCCCTGGCGCAGGTCGGCCAGTTCGACGGCCATCTGCTCCACGTTCTGCAGCAGGGTCAGCCCGTGCCGGGCGAAGACGCTGCCCGCCTCGGTGGGCCGCACGCCCCGGCCATGGCGCTCGAACAGGGGCTCGCCGACCGCATCCTCCAGCTCGCGGATGCGGCGGCTGGCGGCGGCCAGCGCCAGGTGGGCCTCGCGCGCCGCGGCGCTCAGGCTGCCCAGGCGGGCGCAGTCCACCGCGAGGCGGATCGAGACCAGGTCGAAGCGGGCGAGGTTGTAGGGGGAGGGCATCGGCGGGTCACTGTAGCCGATGCCCCGGGCCCCCGTTCAGGCCTCGTGCGTCAGACCTTCTCGAGGATGACCGCGATGCCCTGGCCCACGCCAATGCACATGGTGCACAGCGCGTAGCGCCCGCCGGTGGTGTGCAGGCGGTTGATGGCGGTGGTCACCAGGCGCGCGCCGGAGGCGCCCAGGGGGTGGCCCAGGGCGATGGCGCCGCCCCAGGCGTTCACGCGCTCGTCGTCGTCCTTCAGCCCCAGCAGGCGCAGCACGGCCAGGCCCTGGGCGGCGAAGGCCTCGTTCAGTTCGATCACGTCCATCTGGTCGAGGCTGAGGCCGGTCTGCGCCAGCACCTTCTGCGTGGCCGGCGCCGGGCCGATGCCCATGATGCGCGGCGCCACGCCGGCGGTGGCCATGCCCACCACGCGGGCGCGCGGCGTGAGGCCCTGCAGCCGGGCCTGGGCCTCGCTGGCCATGATCAGGGCGCAGGCGCCGTCGTTCACGCCGGAGGCGTTGCCGGCGGTCACGGAGCCGTCGGGGCGGACCACGCCCTTGAGCTTGGCCAGCGCCTCGAGGCTGGTCTCGCGAGGGTGTTCGTCCTTGTCGACGACGAGGGCCTCGCCCTTCTTCTGCGGGATGGTGACCGGGCAGATCTCGCGCGCCAGGTGGCCGGCCTTCTGGGCGGCCACGGCCTTGAGCTGGCTGGCCAGGGCCATGCGGTCCTGCGCCTCGCGCTCGATCTTGTAGTCGTCGGCCACGTTCTCGGCGGTCTCGGGCATGGCGTCCACGCCGTACTTTTCCTTCATCAGCTTGTTGACGAAGCGCCAGCCGATGGTGGTGTCGTAGACCGCGTTGTCACGCGAGAAGGCGCTGGTGGCCTTGGGCATGACGAAGGGCGAGCGGCTCATGCTCTCCACGCCGCCGGCGATCATCAGGCCGGCCTCGCCGGACTTGATGGCGCGCGCCGCGGTGCCCACGGCGTCGAGGCCGGAGCCGCACAGGCGGTTGATGGTGGCGCCAGGCACCTCCTGCGGCAGGCCCGCCAGCAGCAGCGCCATGCGGGCGACGTTGCGGTTGTCCTCGCCGGCCTGGTTCACGCAGCCATAGAGCACGTCGTCGACGGCGTTCCAGTCCAGGTTCGGGTTGCGCGCCATCAGCGCCTTCAGCGGGATGGCGGCCAGGTCGTCGGTGCGCACCGAGGACAGGGCGCCGCCGTAGCGGCCGAAGGGGGTGCGGATGGCGTCGCAGATGAAGGCTTGGTTCATGGGGATCTTTCGTGGGGTGTTCAGGCGGCGGCTCAGGCTGCGGGCTTGCGAATCGGCAGGCCGACCAGGCGCTCGAGTTCCTCGTGGGCCAGGCCCTCGACGACGTCGATCAGCTCCAGCCCGGTGGGCGTGCAGGCCAGGGTGGCGAGGTCCGAGTAGATGCGCTTGACGCAGCCGATGCCGGTGAGCGGGTAGGTGCAGCGCGGCACCACCTTGCTCTCGCCGGCCTTCGTGAGCAAGTCCATCATCACCCAGGTCTGCTTGGCGCCGATGGCCAGGTCCATCGCGCCGCCGACGGCGGGGATGGCGCCGGGCTCGCCGGTGCTCCAGTTGGCGAGGTCGCCGGTGGCCGAGACCTGGAAGGCGCCGAGCACGCAGATGTCCAGGTGGCCGCCGCGCATCATCGCGAAGCTGTCCGCATGGTGGAAGAAGGCGCCGCCGGGCAGCAGGGTCACCGGCTGCTTGCCGGCGTTGATCAGGTCGTAGTCCTCCTCGCCCTTGGCGGGCGCGGGGCCCATGCCGAGGATGCCGTTCTCGCTGTGGAGGATCACTTCCAGGCCGGCGGGGATGTGGTTGGCCACCAGCGTGGGCTGGCCGATGCCGAGGTTGACGTAGGCGCCGTCGGGGATGTCGCGGGCCACGCGGCGGGCGAGTTCGTCCTTGGTGCGTCGGGTGTAGCTCATGTCGTTCTCTCCTCAGGCCGCCTTGAAACCGCCGGCCTGGGTGGCCACGCGGGGGATCTTCACGACGGCGGACACATGGATGCCGGGCGTGACGATGGCCTCGGGGTCCAGCGTGCCGAGCTCCACGACCTCATGCACGGTGGCGACGGTGCGGCGCGCCGCGGTGGCCATCACCGGGCCGAAGTTGCGGGCCGCCTTGCGGAAGGTCAGGTTGCCCCAGCGGTCGCCGGCCTCGGCCTTCACCAGGGCGAGGTCGCCGTGGATCGGGTGCTCCAGCACGTAGTGCTTGCCATTGATCTCGCGGGTTTCCTTGCCCTGGGCCAGCTCGGTGCCGTAGCCGGTGGGCGAGAAGAAGGCGCCGATGCCGGCACCCGCGGCGCGCAGGCGCTCGGCGAGGTTGCCCTGGGGCACCAGTTCCAGTTCGAGCTTGCCGCTGCGGTACAGGCCGTCGAAGACATGGCTGTCCACCTGGCGCGGGAAGCTGCAGATGATCTTGCGCACGCGGCCGGCCTTGAGCAGGGCGGCCAGGCCGGTGTCGCCGTTGCCGGCGTTGTTGTTCACGACCGTGAGCTCACGGGCGCCCTGGGCGATGAGCCCGTCGATCAATTCGGAGGGGATGCCGGCGGTGCCGAATCCGCCAATGAGCACGGTGGCCCCGTCGGGGGTGCCGGCCAGGGCTTCTTCCACCGAGGCCGCAATCTTGTTGATCACCGGAGGGACTCCTGTCTGGATGGGGGTGAGGAATGAACTGTGTTCTAATATCGAACAAGTGTTCGCGTAAAGAATTCTAGCCCAGACTTGCCCATGGCCCAAGCCGCCTCACGCCCGCCCGGTGCGCCCGCGCCCGGGGATGCCTATGTCCAGTCCTTCGCGCGGGGGCTGGAGGTCATTCGTTCCTTCAGCGCCCAGGCGCCGGCGCAGACCCTGAGCGAGGTGGCGGCGCGGGCCGGCCTGACGCGGGCCGGGGCGCGGCGCATCCTGCTCACGCTGCTGGCGCTGGGCTACGTGGAGTTCGACGGCAAGCTCTATCGCCTGACTGCGCGCATCCTGGACCTGGGCTATGCCTACCTGACCTCCATGCCGATCTGGGAGCTGGCGCAGCCGGTGATGGAGCGGCTGTCGGAGCAGGTGCGGGAGTCGTGCTCGGCGGCGGTGCTGGAGGGCACGGACATCGTCTACGTGCTGCGGGTGCACGCGCACCAGGTGGTGTCGCTGGCGCTGAGCGTGGGCACGCGGCTGCCGGCGTACTGCACGTCGATGGGTCGGGTGCTGCTGGCGCAGATGCCGGAGGACGAGGCGCGCCGCCTGCTGGAGTCCATGCCGCGGCCGGCGCGCACGCGCCACACCCTCACCGAGGTCGACGCGCTGATGGCGCGGGTGCGCCAGGCGCGCCAGCAGGGGTGGTCGATCGTGGTCGAGGAGCTCGAGGAGGGCCTGATCTCGCTGGCCGCCCCGGTGCGCGACCGCCACGGGCGCGTGATCGCGGCGCTGAACGTCTCGGGCCAGCTGCGGCGCACCAGTGCGGCGGTCGCGAAGGAGACCCTCCTGCCGGCGCTGCTGGAGGCGGCGCAGGAGGTGTCGAGGCTGGTGGGGAGCCGGGCGTAGGCGGCCGCGAGGGCTGCCCGCCGCCGGCGCGCGTCAGGCGTGCGAGTACAGGGTGCACCCGGTGTCCGGCAGCGTCGCCGCCAGCACCACGCCCTGCTCGGAGTCCGTCATCACCACCTCGCAGGTTCCCGGCCGGAAGGCCACGTTGGTGATGGTCTGCCCGGTGGGGCTGCGCACCACGTGCGTGACCTCGCCGCGCGGGTTCAGCACGAAAACGCAGCCCAGGCTGGCATGGGCGACCAGCAGCCGGCCGGCGGCGTCCACCGCCAGGCCGTCGGGGCCGCTGGTGCCGAAGAAGCTGCGGAAGGTGCCTACCTTGGAGATCGAGCCGTCCGGCAGCAGCGGCCCGCGCCACACCGCGTTGCCCCGCGTGACGGCGACGAAGAGGAAGCGGCCCGACGGGTCGAGCGCGATGCCGTTGGGGCTGGGCGCGTTGGACAGCAGCAGGTCCAGGCGGCCGTCGGTGCGCCAGCGCAGGACGCGGCCCGTGGGGTCGTGCATGCCGGTCTGGCCCTGGTCGGTGAACCAGCAGTGGCCCTCGGCGTCGAACACCAGGTCGTTCAGGCCCTTGAAGCCCTCGGAGTTGCGGTGCCCCAGCAGCACCTCGACCCGGCCGCTGTCCGCCTCCACCCGCAGCAGTCCGCGCCGGTAGTCGGTGACCCAGAGCGAGCCGTCACGGTGGACCGCGATGCCGTTGGGCCAGCCGCCGGTCTGCGTGACCTCCTGCCACTCGCCGGCCGGCGTGAGCCGGAAGATCCGGCCGTGCGGGATGTCGGTCAGGTACAGGTTGCCGCTGCGGTCGAAGGCCGGGCCCTCGAGGAAGCAGTCGACCACGTGGCCGGGCTTGTTCGCATCGGCCCACTCGCTGCGCACCGGGCGGCGCAGGGCGTCGGGCAGGCGCGCGAGCACGCGCGCCACGATGACCGCCGGGGGCTGGAAGTCGAGGTTCCACATGGCGGCCGGCTCCTCACTCGGCCCGCACGCCGGCGGTCTTGCTCACGTCGGACCACAGCTTCGTCTCGCGCTGGATGAAGCTGGCGAAGTCGGCGCTGGCAAGGCCGCCCGGGGCCGCGCCCATCGCGTTCAGCCGCTCGCTGACCTTGGGGTCCGCCATGGCCTTCTTCACCTCGGCCTGCAGCCTGTCCACCACGGCCTTGGGCGTGCCCTTGGGGGCCGCCAGGCCGAACCAGTTGGTCACGGTGTAGCCTGGCAGGCCGACCTCCTTGAACGTAGGCACGCCCGGCAGGCCGGGCAGCGGCTTGTCGCCGGTGACGGCGAGGGCGCGCACCTTGCCGCCCTGCACCTGGGGCACCGCGGTCGGCGCGGCGGTGATCAGCAGGTCCACCTGGTTGCCCAGGAGGCCGACCATCGCATCGCCCGCGCCCTTGTACGGGATGTGGGTGATGAACAGCCTGCCCTCCTTCTTCAGGACCTCGGCCGAGAGATGGGTGGAGCTGCCGGTGCCGCCGGAGCCGAAATTCAGCTTGCCGGGGTTGCGGCGCGCGTGCTCGACGAGCTCCTGCGCGGTCTTGAACGGCGAGTTCGCCGGCACCACCAGCACCACCGGCGTGACGGCCAGCGTGGTCACGGGCACCAGGTCGCTGGCATGGTCCCAGGGCAGCTTCGCGAACAGCGAAGGCAGCATGGCGTAGGTCGTGTCGTTGACCAGGAAGGTGGCGCCATCGGGCGCGCTCTTGGCCACCTGTGCGGTGGCGATGGTGCCCGAGGCGCCGGCCTTGTTCTCGACGAAGAAGCTGGTGCCGGTCTGCTGCGTGAGGCGCTCGGCGACGAGGCGGGCCGCGAAGTCGGTGGTGCCGCCGGGCGCGTAGGGCACGACGAGGCGCACGGGCTTGTCGGGCCAGGCCTGGGCGAAGCCGGCCAGGGGGGCGGCGGCGACGGCCAGCGCCGCGAGGAAGGTACGGGTCCGGGTCATGAGGGTCTCCAGTGGATTCAGGTCGAAGGGGCTGATGCGTCTCGTTCGAAGGGAGCGGGCGGGAGGGCGGCGTTCAGTCCAGGGTGATCCCCGCCTTGCTGATCACCGCGCGCCACTTGTCCTCGTCCCGCTTGACCCAGGTGGCGACTTCCTCCGGGCCCGTGGGCACCAGTTCCATGCCGTGGGGCTCGATCCGGGCCTTGAGGTCCGGGTCCTTCAGCACCTGCTGCATCAGGGCGTTGATGCGCGCGACCACGGGGGTCGGCGTCTGGCGCGGGGCGTACATCGCGTACCAGGAGGCGTACTCGAAGCCGGGCAGCGTCGCCGACATCTGCGGCAGCGAGCGCGTCGCCGGCGAGGTGCTGGGCGCCGTCGCGGCCAGCAGGCGCACATAGCCCTTGTCCACCAGCGGCTGCAGCGAGGGCAGGCTGCTGAACATGGCCTGGACCCGGCCGGCCGCCAGGTCGTTGACGGCCCCCGCGCTGCCCTTGTAGGGGACATGCACCACGTCGGCCTGGGCCAGACTCTTGAACAGTTCCGCGGCCAGGTGGGCGGTGCCGCCGACGCCTGCCGACGCGAAGCTCAGCTGGCCCGGGTTGGCCTTCGCGTAGGCCACCAGTTCCTGCACGTTCTTCACCGGCAGCTTGGACGACACCACCAGCACGTGGGCGCTGCTGGTCACCATGCCGACCGGGCGCAGCCGGGCGATGTACTCGGCGCCGCCCTGCTTGCTCAGGAGGGGCTGGAGGACCGCGTTGCCCAGTGCCGGCATCCACAGGGTGTGGCCGTCGGGCTCGGCGCGGGTCACGGCCAGCAGCGACGGGATGCCCAGGGACCCGCCCTGGTTGTCGACCACGAAGGACTGGCCGGTGGCCGCCGCCAGCTTCTGCGCGATTTCCCGGGCCGTCACGTCGGCGGGGCCGCCGGCCGCATAGGGCACGACGATCTTGACCGGTTTCACCGGCCATGCCGGGGCCTGCGCGTGCACGCCGCCCGCCAGGGCCAGCAGCGGGAGGGCGAGCAGGCTGCGCCGCGTCGTCGAAAAATTCATGGGTTGTCTCCAGTCTCAGGGGTTCGATGGGGTGGGGGAGGCCTGCATGCCGATGATCCGGGCCTGGCGCAGGCCGTCGATGGCGGCCTCGTCGTAGCCCAGCTCCCGCAGCAGGGATTCGGTGTGCTCGCCCAGCGCCGGCGGCGGCGCGCGCAGGCCCAGGCGCTCGCCGTCCAGGGCCAGCGGCAGCAGCGGCGTGCGCGTCTCGACGGCGCGCCCCGCGCCGCTGGCGTCGGCCGGCAGGGTCACCGGGGCCAGGCCGCCGGTGGCCAGCAGGTGCGGGTCGTCGAACAGGTCCTGCGGGCGGGTGATCGGCGCATGGGGCAGGCCGACCTTCTCGAAGCGCGCCGCGAGCTCGCTGGCGGCCAGCGGCGCGAAGCGTTCGCGCAGCAGCGGCATCATCCACTCGCGCGCCTGCACCCGGGCGTTGTTGGAGGCCAGGCGCGGGTCGGCCTTCAGGTCGGCGAAGCCGAACTCGTCGCACATCAGGGCCCACTGCGTGTCGCTCACCGCGGACAGGAAGATCTGCTCGCCGTCCTTCACCGTGAACACGTCATACACCGCCCAGGCGCTGATGCGGCTGGGCATCGGCGAGGCCGGCTTGCCGGTCACCGCGAACTGCATCATGTGCTGCGCGACGAGGAAGACGTTGTTCTCGAACAGCGCGCTCTCCACCTCCTGGCCGCGGCCGGTGCGCTCGCGCCGGGCCAGGGCGGCCAGCACGCCGATGGCGCCGAACATGCCGCCCATGATGTCGTTCACGCTGGTGCCGGCGCGCAGCGGGCGGCCCTCGGGGCCGGTCATGTAGGCCAGGCCGCCCATCATCTGCACCACCTCGTCGAGCGCGGTGCGGTGCTCGTAGGGACCGGGCAGGAAGCCCTTGTGCGAGACGTAGATCAGGCGCGGGTTGAGGCGGGCGAGGGCCTCGGCGCCGAAGCCGAGCTTGTCCATGGTGCCGCCCTTGAAGTTCTCGCTGAAGACGTCGGCCTGGGCCAGCAGGCGCAGCACGATCTCGCGCCCGCGCGGGTCTTTCACGTCGACCGCGAGGCTCTTCTTGTTGCGGTTGAAGGTGCCGAAGAAGCCGGCGCCGGAGCCGAGCAGCTTGCGCGTGCTGTCCCCGGCGACGGGTTCGACCTTGACCACCTCGGCGCCGAGGTCGGCCAGGATCATCCCGCAGGTGGGGCCCATCACCATGTGGGTGAATTCGACGACCCGCAGGCCGGCCAGGGGGAGTTCGCTCGGGGAAGTCATTCGCAGGGTCCGGTGGTGGCGGCGAGCAGCTGCTCGCGGTGGGGGCGGCGGCCGTCGGCGTAGGTGAAGCCCTTGGTCAGGCCGGCCTCGGGGGTCATGCCGTAGACCGGCTCGCCCGGCAGGCCGGCCTGCAGCGCGGCGCGGGCCGGGACCAGCTTCTCCAGGTCCACGCCGGTGCGCACGCCCATCGCCTCGAACATGAAGACCAGGTCCTCGGTGACCACGTTGCCCGAGGCGCCGGGGGCGTAGGGGCAGCCGCCCAGGCCGCCCTGCGAGCTGTCGAAGGTGCGCACGCCGACGTCGTACGCGGCCAGGCAGTTGGCCAGGCCGAGGCCGCGGGTGTTGTGCATGTGGGCCGCGCCGGTGCGCGGGCCGATCTCGGCGCGCACGCGGTTGAACAGGCGGCGCACCTGGGCCGGGTTGGCCATGCCGGTGGTATCGGACAGGCCGATTTCGTCGGCGCCCGCGGCGGCGAGGGCGGCGGCCAGGCGGACCACGTCGTCCTCCGGCACCACCCCCTGCAGGGTGCAGCCGAAGGCGGTGGACACGCCGGCCTCGATGCGCACCCGCGGCGCCAGCGCGTCGCGCAGCCCCACGATCTCGCGGACCGCCTCGACCATCTGCGCGCAGGTCTTGCGCACGTTGGCCAGGGAGTGGGCCTCGCTGGCCGAGACGGGGAGGGTGAGCTTGTGGACGCCGGCCTCCAGGGCCGCCTGCGCCCCGCGCAGGTTGGGGACCAGAGCCATCACGGTGAGGCCCGGCTTGCCCAGGGCATGGCGTACGACCTCGGCGACATCGGCCATCTGCGGCAGCAGCTTCGCGGGCACGAAGGAGCCGACCTCGATCTCGCGCAGGCCGGCGGCATGCAGCGCATCGATCCAGGCGAGCTTGCGCGCGGTGGGCATCGTGGCCTTCACGCTTTGCAGGCCGTCACGCGGGCCGACTTCGCTGATCAGGACCTGGGGTGGGTTCTCGGGGGGCATGGGCCTTCTTTTTTGTTCTGACAGACAGAACGCAATGCTGTAAGATGGACCAATTATCGAAACCCGGCCGCCGGATGTCAAACCGGTTGCGGCCCGCCGCACGCCATGCCCAGGAAATCCTCCGTCCTCTCCGTCGCCGATGAACAGGCCGCGCCCGGCGGGGCGGCGGCGGTCGACCGGGCGATCAGCCTGCTGGCCGCCTTCCGGCCCGGCGACAAGGCGCTGACCGTGACCGAGCTGTCCGACCGCACCCGGCTGTACAAGAGCACGGTGCTGCGGCTGCTGGCCTCGCTGGCGCACGGGGGGCTGCTGCGGCGGACGGCGCAGGGGCACTGGGCGCTGGGGCCGGAGGTCTCGCGCCTGGCATCGATCCACGCCGCCTCGTTCTCGCTGGAGGACGTGGTGGTGCCCGAGATGCGCGCGCTGGTGGCGCGCACCCAGGAGAGCGTGGCCTTCCACGTGCGGCAAGGGGACCAGCGGCTGGTGCTGTTCCGGGTCGATTCGCCGCAGCTGCTGCGGGACCACGTGCGCGCGGGCGACCTGCTGCCGCTGGACCGCGGCGCCGGCGGACGGGTGCTGATGGCCTTCAGCGGCGCGAAGGGGCGCCTCTACGAGCAGGTGCGGCGCGACGGCCATGTGGTGGTCACCGGCGACCGCGTGCCGGGGCTGGCCGGTATCTCCGCGCCGGTCTGGGATGCGGCGGGCGAGCTGGTGGGCGCGCTCACGCTGACCGCCCCGGAGCAGCGCCTGCGCCCGGCGTTCACCGGCGAACTCAAGGCCTCGGCGGCGCGGCTGACCGTGGCCCTGGGCGGGCGGCCCGCCGAGCCGCGGGCCTGACCCGGCCAGGCCCTGGGCGCGGCTCGCCGCGCCGGGCTCATGCGGCCGGCCCTGGCTGCCGCGCCTCGCGAAGCGCCTCGCGCTGGCGGCGGAAGCGGTGCTGGGCCACCCGCAGGTGCAGCTGCATCACCTGGCGCGCCAGGTCGGCATCGCCGGCGCGCACGGCGGCGGCAAGGTCGCGGTGGTGCTGCAGGCTCTGCACCTTGTCCTGCAGGGTGCTGATGAAGTGCGATCGGGTCACGACCGGCATGTCGATCACGCCCGCCAGCATGCCGCGCAGGCGCGGCGAGCCGGCCGCCTCGAGGACGGCGCGGTGGAAGCGCGCGTTGATGTCCTGCAGGCGCTCGGGCAGGGCCCGGCCGCCTTTGGCGATGGCCCGGTCCATCTCGTCGTTCAGCGCGTCGAGCCGGTCGGCCAGCGCCAGGCCGCCGCGCCGCGCCGCGAGGGCGGCGGCATGGCCTTCCAGGAGGCCGCGCAGCTCGTAGGTTTCCTCGATGTCGGACTCGGTCCACTGCGCCACGCGCACGCCGCGGCCGGGTTCGGCGGTGGCCAGGCCGTCGTCCACCAGGCGCTGTAGGGCGGCGCGCACCGGCGTGCGGCTGGTGCCCAGCTCGCGCGCGAGGTGCTCCTCCTTCAGCTGCGCCGCGGGCGCATAGGCGCCGGCCACCACGCGCTGCTTCAGCACTTCGTAGACCTTGTCGGTGGCAGCCATTTTTGTTTCCGTTTTGTATTCTCGAGCCGGGAATCGATGGCGCGGCGCCTGTGAAGGGTTAACCCTTGGGTAGGGCTAGGCTTCAAATTGTTTTTTTATTGTACATTTTGAGCGATCGAATCTTCCCCCCGGAATCCCCAGGCAGCACATGGCCGCAACCCAGATTTCCAAACGCGTCGTCCGCTCGGACCTGTGGATCGATGCCGCCTTCGACGAACGCCTGGCGCGCGAGCCGGGCGTGGCGCTGCGGGTATTCAAGATCCGCGGCGACGACGCCGCCACCCGCGATGCGCTGTCGCAGGCCCACGTCTATCACATCTCCGCCGCCAAGGACGAACTGCCCCAGGCCTGGTTCGCCCGCGCCGGGCTGCTGGCCCAGTGCCCGGACCTGCTGTGCGTGTCCGCCGGCGGCGCGGGCTACGACACGGTGGACGTGGCCGCCTGCACCGCGGCCGGCATCGCGGTGGTGAACCAGTCCGGCGGCAACGCCGTCTCGGTGGCCGAGCACACCCTGGGCCTGATGCTCGGCGTGTCGCGCCGCATGCTGGAGGGCGACCGCCGCATGCGCCGCGAGGTCGGCTACGCCCGCGAGGACGTGATGGGCCATGAGATCAGCGGCAAGACGCTGGGTCTGGTGGGCATCGGCCACATCGGCACCCGGGTCGCCGCGCTGGCCCGCGCCTTCGGCATGCAGGTGGTGGCCGCCGACCCGCTGCTGCCTGCCGCGGAGATCGAGCGCCGCGGTGCTCGCGCGGTGTCATTCGCCGAGCTGCTCGCGCAGTCCGATTTCGTCTCGCTGCACTGCCCGCGCGACGCCACCACGCTGAAGATGATGGATGCGGCCGCCTTCGCCGCCATGAAGCGCGGCGCCATCTTCATCACCACCGCGCGCGGCGGCATCCACGACGAGGCCGCCCTGGTGCAGGCCCTGCAGTCGGGCCACCTGGCCGGCGCCGGCGTGGACGTGTGGGACCAGGAGCCGCCCCCGCTGGACCACCCGCTGCTGGCGATGGACAACGTCTTCGCCACCTTCCACGTGGCCGGCGTGACCCACGAGGCGCGCCGCAACATGGGCGCCATCGCGGCCGACCAGATCGCCGCCGTGCTGGCGGGCGAGCGCCCGCCGCGCCTGGTCAACCCCGAGGTCTGGCCCGCGTTCGTGGAGCGCCGCGCGCGCATCCTCGGCTGAACCGGCCGCCGCACCGCTCAAACCCCCAGGAGACAACCCCATGCAACGCTTCTCCCACCTCGTTCGCCGCGTGCTGCCGGCGCTGGCGCTGTGCGCCGCCGCCGTGGCGCCGGGCCTGGCCCGCGCCGCCTACCCGGAGCAACCGGTCAAGATGATCGTCGCCTACGCCCCCGGCGGCGGCACGGACATCATCGCCCGCCTGATGGCGCAGTACATGCAGAAGCACCTGGGCCCCAATGCCTCGATCGTGGTGGTGAACCGCCCGGGCGCAGGCGGCGGCATCGGCTTCGCGGAGCTGGGCAACGCCGCACCGGACGGCTACACCATCGGCTTCATCAACACGCCCAACGTGCTGACCATCCCGATCGAGCGCAAGTCCAGCTTCCACTGGCAGAACTACGACCTGCTCGGGAACATCGTGGACGACCCGGGCAACTTCTCGGTGCATGCCGACACCCCGATCCGCAACCTGGCCGAACTGGTGGCCTTTGCGAAGGCCAACCCGGGCAAGGTCACCTACGGCACCACCGGCGTCGGCTCCGACGACCACCTCGCCGCGCTGATGGTGGAGCGCGCCGCCGGCGTGAAGATGACCCACGTGCCGTTCAAGGGCGCGGCCGAGGTCCACAACGCGATCGCCGGCAAACAGATCATGGTCGCCGCCATGAACATCGGCGAGGCGCTGCAGTACCAGAAGGGCGGCACCCCGCTGCGCCACCTGGGGCAAATGAGCGAGAAGCGCTCCGGCCTCGCGCCCAACGTGCCGACCTTCAAGGAGCAGGGCCTGGACGTGATCATGGCGTCGCTGCGCGGCATCGCCGCGCCCAAGGGCCTGCCGCCCGCGGTGCGCGAGCAACTCGTGTCGGCGGTGCAGAAGGCCGTGACGGACCCGGAGTTCCAGGCCAAGGCCGCGGGCTACTTCGCGCCGATCCGCTACCTCGCGCCGGCCGCCTACGCCGCCGAACTCAAGGAGGACGAGGCCGGGTTCAAGGCGCTGTGGCAGACCATGCCCTGGACCGACAAGTAAGCGATGCCCCCTTCCGCCGCGCCGGCCCTGCCTCGCCGCCTGGGCCACATCCTGTGCCTCGACGACTTCGAGGCGGCGGCCCGCCGGCACCTGCCGGCTCCCGTGTTCGCGTATGTCTCGGGCGGGGTGGAGCGCAACCAGTCGTTGCGCGCCAACGCCGCGGCCTTCGAGCGCCACGAGTTCGTGACCCGGGTGCTGGTGGACACCTCCCGGCGCTCCACCGAGACCGAGCTGTTCGGCCACACCTGGTCCGCGCCCTTCGGCATCGCGCCCATGGGCATCTGCGCGCTGTCCGCCTACCGGGGCGACCTGGTGCTCACGCAGGCGGCGGCCGCCGAGAACGTGCCCATGGTCATGAGCGGCTCCTCGCTGATCCGGCTGGAGGAGGTGGTGCAGGCCAACCCGCGGGCCTGGTTCCAGGCCTACGTGCCGGGGCGCGAGGACCAGATCGAGGCGCTGGTCGAGCGGGTGAAGGCGGCCGGCTATGGCACCCTGGTGGTGACGCTGGACGTCACCATCGCCGCCAACCGCGAGAACAACATCCGCGCCGGCTTCTCGACGCCGCTGCGACCGAGCCTGTCCCTGGCGTGGCAGGGCGTGACGCATCCGCGCTGGCTGGTCGGCACCTTCCTGCGCACCCTGGTGCGCCATGGCATGCCGCACTTCGAGAACAACCACGCGCAGCGCGGCGCGCCGATCCTCTCGGCCTCGGTGCTGCGGGACTTCTCGGACCGCGGCCACCTGACCTGGGACCACCTGCGCCTGATCCGGCGGCTGTGGCCGGGCCGGCTGGTGGTCAAGGGCGTGCTCGACGTGCGCGACGCGCGCATGGCGGTGGACTGCGGGGCCGACGGCCTCATCGTCTCCAACCATGGCGGTCGCCAGCTCGATGGCACGGTCTCGCCGATGCGGGTGCTGCCCGGCATCGTGCAGGCCTGCCCGCAGGTGCCGGTGATGATCGACAGCGGCTTCCGCCGCGGCACCGACGTGCTCAAGGCCCTGGCCCTGGGGGCCCGGTTCGTATTTGTCGGCCGGCCGTTCAACTACGCCGCCTCGGTGGCGGGCGAGGCCGGCGTGCGCAAGGGCATCAGCCTGCTGCGCGAGGAGGTCTCGCGCGACATGGCGATGCTGGGCGTCTCGCGCACCACGCAGGTCGACCCGGGGCTGCTCCTGCCGGTGTGAGCCGGGCGGGGGGCGGCGGAACTTCGGCGGGGCCGACGCATCTGCCATCATCATGCGCTCCCGACATCCTGATCACCGGCCCTCGATGACACGCTTCCTCTCCTGCACGCTGGCGGCCCTGTTCGCCCTGGCCCCGATGCTGCCGGCCCGCGCCCATGGCGATGCGGCCCATGGGGGCGCGCCCCGCGCCTTCGACCCCGCGCGGGTCGAGGCCACGCCCTTCGGTCAGGAGGGCGACCCGAAGAAGGTCACCCGCACCGTGCAGGTCCGCATGGGTGACGACATGCGCTTCGTCCCCGGCACGCTCACCGTGCGGCGCGGCGAGACGGTGCGCCTGCGCGTGGCGAACCGGGGCCAGGTGATGCACGAGCTGGTGATCGGCACCCCCCGGGAGCTGGCCGAGCATGCGGAACAGATGCGCAAGTTCCCCGGCATGGAGCATGACGCGCCGCACATGGCGCATGTGAAGCCGGGTGCGACCGGCGAGATCGTCTGGCAGTTCACGCAGGCTGGCGAGTTCCAGTTCGCCTGCCTGATCCCGGGCCACTTCGAGGCCGGGATGGTCGGCAAGGTCGTCGTGCGCTAGGGTTGCGCCTGGCGGGCTGGATCGAGGCATCCATGCAGGCCGTCCCGGGCCGGCCGCTCCAGGGCCCGGGCGTGCCGGTCTTCGACGTGCTGGCCGGCTCCTTCACCCGCCTCACGCGGGGTGCGCGCGGCGACACCTTCCGTGCGACCGCGGCCCGCTGGGTACCATTTCCTTCCGTTTCGCCTGAGAAAACCCCTGCAACGCCCTGGAGCGACCATGACCCAACGCACCGCCGCCGACTTTCACCCCGACGAGTGGAAGGCCCGCGTCGAACTCGCCGCCTGCTACCGCATCTTCGACATGCTGGGGTGGACGGAGATGATCTACAACCACATCACCGTGCGCGTGCCCGAAAGCGTGTCCGGCAGCGAGCGGCAATTCCTGATCAACCCCTTCGGCCTGCACTACTCCGAGGTCACCGCCAGCAACCTGGTGAAGATCGACGTGCAGGGCCGCAAGCTGGACGACTCGCCCTGGCCGGTGAACCCGGCGGGCTTCACCATCCATGGCGCGATCCACGAGCATGTGGAGGGCGCGCACTGCGTGATGCACACCCACACCACCGCCGGCCTGGCGGTGGCCTGCACGCAGGGCGGGCTGGCGCAGAACAACTTCTATTCGGCGCAGCTGCATGACCTGGTGGCCTACCACGACTTCGAGGGCATCACGGTGCATGCCGAGGAGGCGCCGCGCCTGCTCGCCAGCATGGGCAGCAAGCCGCTCGTGATCCTGCGGAACCACGGCCTGCTGGCCGCGGGGCCGACCCTGCCCCTGGCGCTGGTGCGCCTGTGGACCCTGCAGCGCGCCTGCGAGGTGCAGGTGATGCAGGCGGCCCTCGGCCCGGCGATCCCGGTGAGCGAGGCGGTGGCCCGCAAGACCACCGACGACGCGTTGCAGTGGGACGCCCGCTTCGGCGCCGGGCAGGACGTGTTCGACGCCCTGGTGCGCCGCGTCGACCGCATCGACGACAGCTACAAGCGCTGAACGCCGAGGGCCGGGCGGGGTCGCGCCATTCGCTAGACTCGGTTTCGCGCCCAGGGGCGGCCAGGCCAGGCCGCCCGGCGCCCCGATCCACGCCGCAGGCAGGAGGAGCCCCACGCCATGCACGGCCAACGACAACGCCTGCGCGTCCTCGCCGCGGGCATCTTCAGCCTGCTGCTGTCGGTGGGCGTGGCCCGCTTCGCCTACACCCCGCTGCTGCCGCTGATGCAGTCCCAGGCGGGCCTGGGCGTCGCCGAGGGCGGCTGGCTGGCCGCCATCAACTACGCCGGCTACCTGACCGGCGCCCTCATCGCCTCCCTGGTCGGCGACCTCGTGCTGAAGGACCGCCTCTACCGCCTGGGCATGGTGCTGGCCGTGGCCACCACGGTGATGATGGGCCTGGCGTCCAACGTGGTGCTGTGGGCCGTCTCCCGCTACCTCGCCGGCCTGGGCAGCGCCGCCGGCATGCTGCTTGGCACCGGCCTGATCATGAACTGGCTGATCCGCCATGGCCACCGCAGCGAGCTGGGCATCCACTTCTCGGGCCTGGGCCTGGGCATCGCCGGGGCGGCGGTGCTGGTGGAGGTGTTCGCGCGCTGGTTCGACTGGCAGGGCCAGTGGTTCGCCTTCACCGCCGTCGCCGTGGTGCTGCTGGTGCCGGCCCTGCGCTGGCTGCCGCCGCCCGACACCACCGGCCTGACCGCCGCCGGCGCGAAGATGGAGGACCATCCCCCCGGCGCGCTGTACCTGCGGGTCTTCATGGCGGCCTACTTCTGCGCCGGCGTCGGCTACGTGGTCAGCGCCACCTTCATCGTGGCCATCGTGAACCAGCTGCCGGGCCTGGGCGGCCGCGGCAACCTGGCCTTCCTGGCCATCGGCCTGGCGGCCGCGCCGGCCTGCATCTGCTGGGACTTCGTGGCCCGGCGCACCGGCGACCTGAATGCCCTGATCCTGGCCGCGGTGCTGCAGGTCGTGGGGATCCTGCTGCCGGTAGCGGTGGGCGGGCTGGCGATGACGCTGCTGGGGGCCGTGATGTTCGGCGGCACCTTCATCGGCATGGTGAGCCTGGTGCTCACCATGGCGGGGCGCTACTACCCCACGCGGCCCGCCAAGATGATGGGCAAGATGACGATGACCTACGGCGCTGCCCAGATCGTGGCGCCTGCCGTCACCGGCGCGCTGGCCGCGCGCTTCGGCGGCTACGCGGTGGGGCTGTACCTTGCCGCCGCGGTGATGGTGGCGGGTACCGGCCTGCTGCTGGTGCTGCGGGTGATCGAGCGGCGCGACCGGCGCGCCGCCGCCGCGGGCCTCACGGCCGGGGCGTGAGCACCGGGCACGCCGGGCCGCCGCAGGGCGGCGGCGCGCGTCGGGGGGGCGGGCGCAAGCGAGGCCCGGCGGCCGCAGCCGCCGCTCACTCCGCCGGCGCCACCGAGGCGCCTTCGATGCCGTGGCGCGCCAGCGCCCGGGCCACGAAGCCGCTGGCCTTCTGCTCTTCGACATAGGCGCGCAGGGCGGCGGCCGCCGCGTCGCCGCGCCCGCGCGGGCAGCCCATGGCCTGGCGGATCACCATGAAGCGGCCCGGCAGCAGGCGCAGGCCGCCGATGCGCGAGGCATCGGCCTCGAGCTGCTGCTTCACGCCGGCGGCCACGTCGGCCCCGGTGGCGATGAAATGCTCCACCACCGCGGGCGAGCTGGGCGCGCGCTCGATCGTGGCGGCCTTGATCTCGCGGGTCAGGTACAGGTCGTAGGCGCTGCCCAGGCCCACCACCAGGCGGATGCCCGCGTGGTCCACCTGCTCGTTGCTTTCCAGGGGGGACTCCTGGTTCACCAGGTAGCAGCCCTCGATCAGCACGTAGGGCGCGGTGAAGTGGATGCCTTCGCCGCGCTTGGGGTCCACCGCGAAGAAGCCGATGTCGGCCTCCTCGCGGGTCACCGCGTCGACCGACTTGCCGGCGGTGTCGAAGACCACCAGCTCCAGTTCCACGCCCAGGCGCTGGGCGAAGCCGCGCGCCAGGTCCACGGACACGCCGTGGACCTCGCCGGTGTCGGCCCGCTTGCCGGCGAGGATGGGGTTGCCCAGGTTGATGGAGGCGCGCAGCCGCCCCGTGGGGGTGAACGCTTTGACGATGTCGGCAGCCAGGGTCATGGTCGGTCTCAGGGGTTGAGGATGTCGCGGATGCGTATCAGGTTCCTGAGCTTGCCTGGCAGGGGCCCGGGCATCAAGGGGGAGGCATGCCGATTGCGTGCGCGCTCCAGCAGGCGGCGCACGCGGGTGATGCGGCGCTTGCCGGCCCAGGTGCTGCTCCAGGATCGAAGGTATCACGCCGCCGTCGCGCAGCAGCGCCCGCGCAGGCGCATTCCAGCCGGCCCCCGGCGCCGGCTCGTTCAGGCGGGCAGCAGCTCGCGGATGCGCCCCACCAGGTCGGTGGCGCTGAAGGGCTTGGGGAAGGCGGCGGTGGCGCCGGGGATGTCGATGGAGCCGATGCCCAGGCGCGTCGCCACCGAGCCGCTGCTGCCGGAGACCACGATCACCGGCAGCGCCGGCTGGTCCTCGCGCACGCGCCGCACGAACTCCACGCCGTCCATGTTCGGCATCACCAGGTCGGTGACGACCAGGTCCACCCGCGTGCCGGCCATGCGATCCAGCGCCTCGGCCCCGTCACCCGCCACCAGCACCTGGAAGCCCTGGAGCTCGAGCACCTCCTGGATGCCGCTTCGCAGCAGCTCTTCGTCTTCAACGAGCAGGATGGTGTGCAAGGAATCTCCAGGTGGGGCAGGGGCGAAGCCGCGGATTGTAGGTGGCGCCTCGGGCGCCGGCTTGACGCACCACAATGCGCGGATGGATGCCGAATCTTCACGCCTGCTGCGGAGCCTGCTGGCGGGCCGCCGCGTCGCCGCCCTCGCCACCCTGCATCGCGGCGAGCCCGCCGTCTCCATGGTGCCCTTCGTGCTCGCACCCTGGGGCGACGCGTTCCTGGTCCATGTCAGCGAGCTGGCCACGCACACGCGCGACATGCGCGAGCACCCGCGGGTGGGCCTGCTGGTGACGGCGGCGGAGGACGGCCCCTGGCCGCCGCAGGCGCTGCCGCGCGTGGCCCTGCAGGCCCGGGCCGCGCCCCTGCCCGCCGGCGACCCGCGCCATGCCGCGGCGCGCGCGCACTACCTCGCGCGCTTCCCCGACTCGGCGCCCACCTTCGAGCTGTCCGATTTCTCCCTCGTGGTCCTGGAGCCGCTGTCCGCCCGCCTGGTGGCCGGCTTCGGCCGCGCCTCGGCCCTGGCCGGCGAGGCCCTCCTGGCCTGGCTGCGCGAGGCGGGCTGAGGCCTTCCGGCGCCTCGCCGGGTTACCCACGGCGCCTGTGGGCGAGGCTGTGGACAGCGGGCGGGACAACCTCCGCAAGCCGCGCCAGGCTTGGGTTTCCACGGTTTGCCCAAAAAACGGGCAGGCCGGCGGCGCTGGCGGGATGGCGTTCGGCGGTGTCGCCTGCGTGGCGGAAATTCCTTCGGTCCTTGGGCAGAATCCGCGCAGGAATTCAGGAGCATTTTCATGACCCGGCCGAAAAACACCCGCAAGCCGGCCAAGCCGGCCCGCACCGCGCCCCTGGCCGATGACGCCCCGGCCAGCTTCGACAAGTTCGACCTCGCCATCCTGCGCGAGCTGCTGTCCGACTCGCGCCGCACCCTGCAGGAGATCGGCGAGGCGGTGAAGCTGTCGCCCACCACCTGCTGGAGCCGCATCAAGCGCCTGGAGGCCGAGGGCGTGATCCGCAAGTACAGCCTCGAGATCGACCGCGCGCGCCTGGGCTACAAGGAGACGGTGATCCTGCAGCTCACGCTGGAAAGCCATACCGACCAGACGCTGTTCGACTTCGGCAAGACCCTCGCCCAGATCCCCGAGGTGCTCGACGCCTATCTCGTCTCCGGCGACTACGACTACCACCTGCGCATCGCCGTCAAGGACACCCGCGACTACGAGCGCCTGCTGCGCGAGAAGCTGTACAAGATCCCCGGCATCCGACAGAGCAAGTCCAGCTTCGTGCTGCGCGTGCTGAAGGACACGAACGTCCCCGCCGTCTGAACACCCATCCCAGGAGCCACCCCATGCACGACCACCTGCTTCGCGCCGCCACCGAGCTGGCCGACAGCCTGCGCGGCGACCGCCATGTCGACGCGCTGCCCGACGCCATCCGCCCGCGCACCCGCGCCGAGGGCTATGCGGCGCAGGCCGCCTGGCCGGCGCTGCTGGGCCAGCCCGTCGCCGGCTGGAAGATCGCCGCCACCAGCGAGGCCGGACAGCGCCACATCGCGGTGAGCGGGCCGCTGGCCGGGCCGGTGTTCGCCCACCGCGTGGCCGGCCCGGGCGCCGCCGTCTCGCTGGCCGGCAACCGCATGCGCGTGGCCGAGTGCGAGGTGGTGTTCACCCTCGGTCGCACGCTGGCGCCGCGCGCCGGCGGCTACACCCGCGAGGAGGTGCTGGCGGCGGTGGCCACGGTGCACCCCGGCATCGAGGTGCCGGATTCGCGGTTCGCGCAGTTCGAGCGCGCCGGCGAGGCCCAGCTGGTCGCCGACTGCGCCTGCTGCCGTGACATGGTGCTGGGCGCCCCGGTGGCGCCCGAGCCGCAGCAGCTCGCGGCGCTGCCCGGCCTGCAGGTGCGCGCCCGCGTGAGCGACGGCCGCACGGCCGAGGGCGTGGGCCGCAACGTGCTGGGCGACCCGGTCGAGGCCCTGGTCTGGTTCGTCAACGAGATCGGGGCGGCCGGCCAGGCGGTGCAGGCCGGCCAGTTCGTCACCACCGGCGCCTGCGTGCCCCCGATCCCGGTGGCGCCGGGGCAGCGGGTGGAGGCGGACTTCGGCTGGCTCGGCACCCTCGCCGCCGAATTCACCTGAGCCCCCGGCGGGCGGCGGGGCGCCGCTACCATGCCCCGCATGTTCAAGTCCTTCTTCCTCTCGCGCCGCTGGTGGGTCTGGGCTTTCCCGGGCTCGGCGCTGATCCTCTACACCACCTGGTACCGCGTCAGCCTGGACGTGCAGATCAACGAGTGGTTCGGCGTGTTCTACGACACGGTGCAGAGCGCGCTGTCCAAGCCCGGCAGCGTGACCCTGCCCCAGTTCTGGGGCGAGCTGCTCACCTTCGGCCGCATCGCCATGCTGTACGTGGTGATCACCGTGGTGGTGGAGTTCTTCACCAAGCACTTCATCTTCCGATGGCGCCAGGCCATGAACGACTACTACATGGCCCACTGGGAGCGCCTGCGCCACATCGAGGGCGCGGCGCAGCGCGTGCAGGAGGACACCATGCGCTTCGCCCGGATCATGGAGGGCCTGGGCGTGGAGCTGATGCGAAGCCTCATGACCCTGGCCGCCTTCCTGCCGATCCTGTGGGCGCTGTCGGCGCAGGTCACCGAGCTGCCCTGGCTCGGGCCGGTGCCGCACTCCATGGTCTGGGTCGCGATCGTCTCCGCCATGGCCGGCACGGTGCTGCTCGCGGCGGTGGGCTTCAAGCTGCCGGGGCTGGAGTTCCAGAACCAGCGGGTCGAGGCGGCCTACCGCAAGGAGCTGGTCTACGGCGAGGACGACCCGCAGCGCGCCCAGGGCCCGGCGGTGAAGGCGCTGTTCGACGACGTGCGCCGCAATTACTTCCGGCTGTTCTTCCACTACCTGTACTTCGACGTGGCCAAGTGGTCGTACCTGCAGTTCTCGGTGCTGATCCCGCTGATCGCGCTGGCGCCCACCGTGGTGGCCGGCGTCATCACCCTGGGCGCGATGCAGCAGATCACCCGGGCCTTCGACCGGGTGGAGGGCTCGTTCCAGTTCCTGGTCCTGAGCTGGGGGACCATCGTCGAACTGATCTCGGTCTACAAGCGCCTGAAGGCGTTCGAACGCCAGATCCATCTCCAGCCGGGGGAGGGCGCGCTGGCGGCGGTGCGAAAATAGCGCCTTTCGCCGCATTCCCGGAGATCCCGTTCCCATGACCCGCGTCTTCAACTTCAGCCCCGGCCCCGCCACCCTGCCCGAGGCCGTCCTGCGCCAGGCCGCCGACGAGATGCTGGACTGGCGCGGCACCGGCATGTCCGTCATGGAGATGAGCCACCGCGGCCCGGAATTCATCTCCATCTTCGAGGAGGCCGAGGCCGACCTGCGCGAGTTGATGGCGATCCCGGCGAACTACAAGGTGCTGTTCCTGCAGGGCGGCGGCATCGGCGAGAACGCCATCGTGCCGATGAACCTGATCGCCCGCACCGGCCAGGCCGACTACGTCGTCTCCGGCGACTGGTCGAAGAAGTCGGCCAAGGAGGCCGCGCACTTCGGCACCATCCGCATCGCCGCCAGCAGCGAGGAGGGCGGCCGCTACCTGCGTACGCCGGCGCAGTCGACCTGGCAGATCGATCCGAAGGCCGCCTACGTCCACATCTGCTCCAACGAGACCATCGGCGGCGTGGAGTACTTCTGGACGCCCGACACCGGCGACGTGCCCCTGGTGGCCGACATGTCCTCGAACATCCTCTCGCGCCCGATCGACGTCTCCAGGTACGGCCTGATCTACGCCGGCGCCCAGAAGAACATCGGCCCCTCGGGCCTGACGGTGGTGATCGTGCGCGAGGACCTGCTGGGCCACGCGCTGCCCTACACGCCCGAGGTCTTCAACTACAAGACCCAGGCCGACGCCGGCTCCATGTACAACACCCCGCCGACCTACGCGATCTACATCGCCGGCCTGGTGTTCAAGCACGTCAAGGCCATGGGCGGCGTCACCGCCATGGAGGCGCACAACCGCGCCAAGGCCAAGGTGCTGTACGACTTCCTCGACGGCAGCCGCTTCTTCAGCAACCCCATCGACCCGGCCGACCGCTCCCTGATGAACGTGCCGTTCTGGCTCGCCAACCCGGCGCTGGACGAGGCCTTCCTGGCCGGCGCCAAGGCCCGTGGCCTGATCCAGCTCAAGGGCCACCGCTCGGTGGGCGGCATGCGCGCCTCGATCTACAACGCCATGTCGGTCGAGGGCGTGCAGGCGCTGGTGGGCTACATGCAGGAGTTCGAGGCGGCCAACGCCTGAGCCCGGCGGGGACCGCGCGGGCGGCGCCCCGCGCCGGCGCGGGCGGGAGCACAATCGTCGGGTTGCGACGACCGGGAGGCCCGCCCCATGACCCACGCATTCGCCCACACCCTGCGTCCCCTGCGCCTCGGCGCCGGCAAGTCCGCCACCGGGGGGCGCCTGTTCAGCCTGCCGGCGCTCGCCGCGGAGTACCCCGGCGTTTCGCGCCTGCCGCACTCCCTGCGCATCGTCCTCGAGTCGGTGCTGCGCCACTGCGACGGGCTCAAGGTCACGCCCGGCCATGTGCGCGCCCTGGCCAACTGGCAACCGCAGGCGCCGCGCACCGAGGAGATTCCCTTCACCGTCGCCCGGGTGGTGCTGCAGGACTTCACCGGCGTGCCCCTGCTGGCCGACCTCGCCGCCATGCGCAGCGCCGCCGCCCGCCTGGGCCGCGCGCCCGGGGCCATCGAGCCCCTGGTGCCGGTGGACCTGGTGGTGGACCACTCGGTGATGGTGGACCACTACGGCACCCGCGACGCGCTCGACCTGAACATGCGCCTGGAGTTCCAGCGCAATCGCGAGCGCTACGAGTTCATGAAGTGGGGCATGCAGGCCTTCGACACCTTCGGCGTCGTGCCCCCGGGCTTCGGCATCGTGCACCAGGTGAACCTGGAGTACCTGGCCCGCGGCGTGCACCGCGACGCGGACGGCATCCACTACCCCGACTCCCTGGTCGGCACCGACAGCCACACCACCATGATCAACGGGGTGGGCGTGGTGGCCTGGGGCGTGGGCGGCATCGAGGCCGAGGCCGCGATGCTGGGGCAGCCGGTCTACTTCCTCACGCCCGACGTGGTGGGCGTGGAACTCTCCGGCCGCCTGCGCGAGGGCTGCACCGCCACCGACCTGGTGCTCACCGTGACCGAGCTGCTGCGGCGGCACAAGGTGGTGGGCAAGTTCGTGGAGTTCTTCGGCGAGGGCGCGCGCACGCTCGCCGTCCCCGACCGCGCCACGCTGGGCAACATGGCCCCCGAGTACGGCGCCACCATGGGCTTCTTCCCGGTGGACGACAAGACCATCGCCTACTTCGAGGGTACCGGCCGCGACAAGGGCGAGGTCGCGGCGCTGGAGGCGTACTTCCGGGCGCAGGAGATGTTCGGCATCCCGCTGGCGGGCGAGGTCGACTACTCGCAGGTCGTGCGGCTGGACCTGGGCAGCGTCGCCCCCAGCCTGGCGGGCCCCAAGCGCCCGCAGGACCGCATCGAGATCGGCCAGGTGGCGCGCCAGTTCGCCACGCTGTACAGCCAGCCCGCCGCCGCCAACGGCTTCAACCGGCCCGCCGAGACCCTGCTCACGCGTCACCTGGTGCATGCGGGCGGCGAGGCCCGGGACCCGAAGGTGCCCGCCACGCCGCCATCGCGCGCCCATGCGCCGCGCCACGAGCAGGAGATGGAGGCCAACAGGCCCACCCTGCAGTCGGCCGTGCACGAGGCGCCGCCGCGCGAGCGCCATGTGCAGGACGTGACCATCGGCAACGGCGACGTGCTGATCGCCGCCATCACCAGCTGCACCAACACCTCCAACCCCGGCGTCATGCTGGCCGCGGGCCTGCTCGCGAAGAAGGCGGTGAAGGCCGGCCTGCGGGTGGCGCCCCACATCAAGACCTCGCTGGCGCCGGGCTCGCGCATCGTCACCGAGTACCTGGTCAAGGCCGGCCTGCTGCCGTACCTGGAGGAACTGGGCTTCACCGTGGCCGGCTACGGCTGCACCACCTGCATCGGCAATGCCGGCGACCTCGCGCCCGAGATCAACGAGGCCCTCGTCAAGAGCGACCTGGTATGCGCCGCGGTGCTCTCGGGCAACCGCAACTTCGAGGCGCGCATCCACCCCAACCTCAAGGCCAACTTCCTGGCCAGCCCGCCGCTGGTGGTGGCCTACGCCATCGCCGGCACGGTGCTGCGTGACCTCATGACCGAGCCGGTGGGCCGCGGCCGGGACGGCAAGGACGTCTGGCTCGGCGACATCTGGCCCACCAGCGACGAGGTCCATGCGCTGATGCGGCATGCCATGAACGGCAAGGCCTACCGCGCCAACTACGCGCGGGTGCAGTCCGACCCGGGCCTGCTGTGGGAGCGCATCCAGGGCGGCTCGGGCGAGGTCTACGACTGGCCGGCCAGCACCTACATCGCGCAGCCGCCGTTTTTCGACGGCTTCACCCCGCAGCCGCCGGCCGCCGGCGAGCCGGTGAAGGTCGTGGGGGCGCGGGTGATGGCGCTGTTCGGCGACTCCATCACCACCGACCACATCTCGCCGGCCGGCTCCATCAAGGAGCACTCGCCGGCCGGCCAGTGGCTGATCGCCCACGGCGTGGGCAAGGCCGACTTCAACAGCTACGGCGCGCGCCGCGGCAACCACGAGGTGATGGTGCGCGGCACCTTCGCCAACGTTCGCATCAAGAACCTGATGATCCCGCCCGGGGCCGACGGCTCGCGCGAGGAGGGCGGCTTCACCCTCCACCGCGACGACGCGGGCAACGTGCAGAAGATGTTCATCTACGATGCGGCCATGAAGTACATGGCACAGGGGCTGCCCACCGTCGTTTTCGCCGGCGAGGAGTACGGCACCGGCTCCTCTCGCGACTGGGCGGCCAAGGGCACGCTGCTGCTCGGGATCAAGGCGGTGATCGCCCGCAGCTTCGAGCGCATCCACCGCAGCAACCTGGTGGGCATGGGCGTGCTGCCGCTGCAGTTCAAGGGCGATGACAGCTGGCAGTCGCTGGGCCTGGACGGCAGCGAGCGCATCGACGTCCTGCCCGACCCGCAGCTGGCCCCGCAGAGCGACGCCACGCTGGCCATCACCCGCGCCGACGGCCGCCGCCAGGAGGTGGTGGTCACGCTGCGCATCGACACCCCGATCGAGGTGGCCTACTACCGCCACGGCGGGATCCTGCCCTACGTGCTGCGGCAGCTGCTCGCGCAGCCGGTCTCCCGCATGGCGTCCGCATGAGCGCCGCGCCGGGCCGCCCCGAGCCGGCGAACGCCGCCCCGCGGCGCAGCGACGCACACGCCGTGCCGGGCGCGGGGGCTGGCGCGTGAGCCGCGACCTGCTGGTCGCGGGGGGCGGCATCGCCGGCCTGGCCGCTGCGCTGGCCGCCGTGCGCGCGGGCTGGATGGCCCGCGTGTTCGAGCAGGCGCCGCATTTCTCCGAGGTGGGCGCGGGCCTGCAGCTCGGGCCCAACGCCACCCGGGTGCTGCGCGCCTGGGACGTGCTGCCGCTGGTCAAGGACATCGCCTGCGCCCCGCGCCGCCTGGTCACGCGCGACGCGCTCACCGGCCGCGAGATCGCCAGCCTGCCGCTGGGCACCGATTTCGAGCGCCGCTACGGCGCGCCCTACCTCACGATGCACCGCGCCGACCTGCATGGCGCGCTGCTGCAGGCCGTGGGCGGCCTGGAGGTGGGGCTGCATCCGGGCGTGCGCATCGCCGGCTTCCTCGAGGAGGGCGCGGCGGTGGGCCTGCGCCTGGACGGGCGCGAGGCGCCGCAGGCCGATGCCCTGGCGGCCTGCGACGGCCTGTGGAGCGTGGCCCGCCAGCAGCTCCTGGGCGACGGCCCGGCCCGGCCCTCCGACCATGTGGCCTACCGCGGCCTGGCCACGCTGGCCGACCTGCCGGCCCCCTGGCAGGCCGGCGCGGGCGGCGGCGAGGTCACCGCCTGGCTCGGCCCGCGCCTGCACGCCGTGACCTACCCGGTGCGCGGCGGCGCGGTGCTGAACGTGGTGTGCGTGGTGCAGCAGTCCGTCGACGGCGAGCGCTTCGGCTGGGACCTGCCCGGCACCGTCGACCGCCTCCGGGCCGCGATGGGCCCGGCCTGCGCCCGCCTGCAGGAGGCGCTGCAGGCGGTGCCGTCCTGGGGCCTGTGGGTGCTGCATGACCGCGACCCGGTGGCCGGCGCGCACCAGATGGCGCTCGGCCGCGTGGCCCTGCTGGGGGATGCGGCGCACCCGATGCGCCCCTACCTCGCGCAGGGCGCCGCGATGGCGCTGGAGGATGCCTTCGAGCTGGGCCGCAGCCTGCAGGCGGTCACCGACCGCGTGCTGGACGTGCCCGACGCCCTGCAACGCTACGCGCTCGGGCGCTGGCAGCGGGTGGCCCGCGTGCAGCGGCGCGCGCTGCGCAACGGGACCATCTTCCATGCCACCGGCCCGGTGCGGCTGGCGCGCGACCTGGCCCTGCGCGGGCTGGGGGCGCGGCTGATGGACCAGCCCTGGCTGTACGGCTGACGGGTCGCGCCCGGCCGGGAACCCGGTGACGGCTCCGGCCACACCTCGCGGGTCGCGCCATGGTGGCCGACCTTGCAGGAGATGCCGCCCATGGCTGTCAGAGAGACCACGTTCAACCCCTACGCCGGACGGCCGCCGTCCGGACCTTCCTCCTCCGGTGACGGCAAGTCCGCGGGCGTGCGCCCCGCCGACTCCAAGGGCCGGCCGGTATGGCCGGATTCCCGGCGCGAGGCGCAGTCCTGTGTGCCGCGTCCCGCCCGCTACCCGGTGGCCGCGGCGGACGAGGAGGCGCTCCCGGTCCAGGGGCGCAAGGCCGAGGCCCTGCCCGCGCGCGGGCCCGGCGCCAAGCGCAAGGCCGAGGCGCAGGCCACGCCGCCCGAAGACCCGAAGCAGGCCCGCGCCGTGTGGGGGGGCCCGTCGCTCGCCACGGCGCAGGATTGCGCCCGGGTGTTCGCCCGGGCCCTGGAGACGGGCCAGGCGGCGTCCATCGCGTCCGCCGGGCGGAAGGTCGCCACGCAACTGGGCGGCGACGCGATCGACAGCGATTCGCAGGACCGGTTGTTCGATGCCCTGCTGCTGTCCTGCCCCGGCCGGGCGCTGCCCGACCTGGTGTCACTGATGCAGGGGACCGTCTCGGCCTGCCTGCCGGCCCCCGTCCCCGCGGCCCGCGCCGCCGCGTGGCTGGGCCAGTTCCATGCCGCCCTCGCCCGTGGCGAGGCCCTCCTGGGGCGGGACGAATGGGCCGCCCAGGCGCAGGCCGGCGAGCCCCTTGCCTGCATGGCCGCGGCCTGCGGGCAGCCGGTGGCATGGACCCTCGCCCACGTGATGCGCCTGGCCCATGACCCGGCCGACGACGTCCTGCAGGTGGACCTGGCCCGCGCCCTGGCTTCGGCGTTCGAGGCCCTGGCGGCGCGCGGCGAGGACCCGCACGCTGCCCTGGTGGCGGCGCTGCGCACCTGGGCGCAGGAGGGCTTCTGGTGGGGCCACCTCCTCGATGCCCTCACGCCGACCCAGACGCCGCAGGCGCGCGCCTGGGCCCTGGAGCGGTTGCGGGCCGGCGGGGAGGGGGCGCGTGACGCGGCGCAGCTCCTGGTGATGCTGGAACGCCAGCCCGACGAGGACGCCGAGACGCCGACGCTGTGCTCGCGGCTGCTCGATCGGCTGGTGGCCGCGACCCCCGAGGGCCTGACGCAGAACCCCGACCTGCCGCACGTGCTGGCGGGCGTCCTGCACCTCGTCCCGCGGACGTTTCCCCTCGGGGCCTGGCGTGACGTCCTCGAGGAATTCGTCTCCTGGGGCGATGGGCATGTCACGGATGCGCAGTGGCTGGCGTTCGGCCTGTTCGACCAGTCCCTGCGGTACCAGGGTGAGGGCGAGGGGGCCGGATGGGCCGAGGGCGAATGGCTCACCGTCGCCGCCCGGTTCCAGGCGCTGGCGACCGAGTGCGCCGACGACCCGCTGTGCGACAGCCTCATGGGCAGCGAGGACTTCACCGAGCGGGAGAAGGTCCGCCTGGCACGGCTGGTCCTCACGCTGTGGTCCCACGACGCGCCCAGGCCCGCCCGCTGGCTCGGGACGGCGGCCACGCTGCGCCTGTCCTTCGAGACGCGGATCGACCTCATGGCCGCCGTGATCGAGCTCCAGGGCGACGGCGTGGGCCGCCCGGACTTCGCCTTCGCCCGCCGGCAAGTGGTGGCGCGCATCCTGGAGGCGGGGAACGAGGGGGAGGGCCGGGAACCGGGCGAACGTCTCGCCCGCCAGGTCGAGGCGGCGCAAGGCCTGGTGGCCCTGTACCGCGCGTGGCAGGCGCGCAGGGGCCTGGAGCCGCTGTCCCGGATCACGCCACCCGACGCCGCCTGGGTCAGCGACAAGCTCGAGGATTTGAAGGATTACCAGGAATTCCTGGCGGACGAGGTTCGCGAACTCGAGCGGGAGCACCTGCCGGCCCTGGCGCTGCGCCCGGTGCTCGAGAGCCTCCTGCGGCCGATGCTGGAGCAGGTGGGCCGCCTGGTGGCCCCCGCGGCCAAGTCGTCCTGACGTGCGCAGGTCCGGGTCCTCGCAGGCGCCGGCCGCTCACATCCTGTAACTCTTCAGTAGCTTCGCTTTCATGCCCCCCGGGGGTACCGTGCGCGTTGGCGCCGGGGCTGTCCCGGTGCCATCAGCAAGGAGCGGTCACATGAATCCGAACCAGGCGTTGTGGGAGAAGGGCGATTTCACGCGCATCGCGGCGGCGATGCGCGAAAGCGGCGAGGACCTCGTGCGCGCGATCGGCATCGCGCCCGGCATGAAGGTGCTGGACCTGGGCTGCGGCGATGGCACCACCGCGCTGCCGGCGGCCCGCGCCGGCGCCGACGTGCTGGGCGTGGACATTTCCACCCCGCTGGTGGCGGCCGGCCGCCGGCGCGCCGAGGAGGCCGGCCTGGCGAACTGCCGCTTCGAGCACGGCGACGCCTGCGACCTGCAGGGCCTGCCGGACGGCCACTTCGACCGCGTCGTGAGCATCTTCGGCGCGATGTTCGCCCCGCGCCCGTTCGACGCGGCGAAGTCCATGGTGCGGGTGACGCGCCGGGGCGGGCGCATCGTCATGGGCAACTGGATCCCCAACGACCCGACCCTGGTGGCGCAGCTGCTCAAGACCAGCGCCGCGTTCTCGCCGCCGCCGCCCGAGGGCTTCATCAGCCCCATGACCTGGGGCGTGGAGGCCAACGTCATCGAGCGCTTCGGCGCCGCCGGCGTGCCGGCGCAGCGCATCGAGTTCGTCCGTGACACCTACACCTTCCGCCACCCGGGCTCGCCCACCGATTTCGTGGACCACTTCCGCCGCTTCTACGGGCCGACGATGAATGCCTTCGAGGCCGCGGAGAAGACCGAGCGCACCGAGGAACTGCGCGAGCAGCTCGAGGACCTGTTCGCCCGGCACAACACCAGCGGCAGCGCCGCCACCACCGTGATCCCGGCGACTTTCCTGCGGGTCACGGTGAACGTGGACTAGCCGGGGCGTGTGGGCGGTGCGCGCCCGCGGCGCTCAGTGCAGCGGGCCTTCCAGCGCCGGCAGGCCGTGGCGCGCGCGGGCCCGGGCGCAGGCGTCGCTGCCGGCCTCGAACTCGCGGCAGGGGGAGGGGCGCCACTCGTAGATGCCGCAGGCGGCCTTCACGCCCACCTGGCCGGTGAGCGCCGCGCAGCGCGGGGGCGAGTGGTCGGTGCCGCGCATGCGGCAGGTGTGGGCGGTCACCGGCACCGCCAGGCCCGAGGGCACGCGGCCGAACTGCTCGTCGAGTTCGTCGGCCGCGAAGTCCACCCGGAAGCTGGCGCAGCAGGCGCCGCAGGTGAGGCAGGGATGGACGTCGGCCACGCGAGGCGATCCAGGCCGGTCAGGCGACGCGCCCGAGCAGCAGGTACTCCATGAGCGCCTTCTGCACGTGCATGCGGTTCTCGGCCTCGTCCCAGACGACCGACTGCGGGCCGTCGATCACCTCGGCCTCGACCTCCTCGCCGCGGTGGGCAGGCAGGCAGTGCATGAACAGCGCGTCGGGCTTGGCCACGGCCATCATGCCGGCGTCGACGCACCAGTCGGCGAAGGCCTTCTTGCGCGCCTCGTTCTCGGCCTCGTAGCCCATGCTGGTCCAGACGTCGGTGGTCACCAGGTCGGCGCCCTTGCAGGCTTCCAGCGGGTCCTTGAACACCTTGTAGCTGCCGGTGCCGCGCACGCCGGCCACCGACTGGTCGACCTCGTAGCCGCTGGGCGTGCTCAGGTGCACGGTGAAGCCCAGGAGCTCGGCGGCCTGCAGCCAGGTGTTGGCCATGTTGTTGCCGTCGCCCACCCAGGCGACCACCTTGCCCTGGATCGAGCCGCGGTGCTCGATGAAGGTGAAGATGTCCGCCATGATCTGGCAGGGGTGGAACTCGTTGGTCAGGCCATTGATCACGGGCACCCGCGAGTGCGAGGCGAAGCGCTCGATCTTGTCCTGGCCGAAGGTGCGGATCATCACCAGGTCGACCATGCGGCTGATCACCCGGGCCGAGTCCTCGATCGGCTCGGCGCGGCCCAGCTGGCTGTCGCCGGTGGTCAGGTGGACCACGCTGCCCCCCAGCTGGTACATGCCGGCCTCGAAGCTCACGCGGGTGCGCGTGGAGGCCTTCTCGAAGATCATCGCCAGCGTGCGGTCGGCCAGCGGGTGGTACTTCTCGTAGGCCTTGAACTTGGCCTTGATGATGGCCGCGCGCTGGAACAGCCAGGCGTACTCGTCGGCCGTGAAGTCGGTGAACTGCAGGTAGTGCCGGATCGTCATGGTCGCAGGAAGGTCATTCGGCCAGGAAGGCCTTGATCAGCGGCACCAGGGTGCCCAGGATCTCGTCGGCCTCGGCCTGGGTGAGGATCAGGGCGGGCACCATGCGCACCACGGTGTCGGCGGTCACGCTCAGGAGCAGGCCGGCGTCGGCGGCGCGCTGCACCAGCACGCCGCAGGGCTTGGCCAGCTCGACGCCGATCATCAGGCCCTGGCCGCGGATCTCCTTCACGCCCGCCACGCCGGCGAGCTCGCGCTCCAGGGCCGACTTCAGGTGCGCGCCCACGCGGGCGGCGTTCTCCAGCAGGCCGTCCTCCTCCATGATGCGGATGGTCTCCACGCCGGCGCGCATGGCCAGCGGGTTGCCGCCGAAGGTGGTGCCGTGGTTGCCCGGCTGGAAGATGTTGGCGGCCTTGGGGCCGGCCACCACCGCGCCGATCGGCACGCCCGAGCCCAGGCCCTTGGCCAGCGGCATGACATCGGGCTTGATCCCGGCCCACTGGTGCGCGAACCACTTGCCGGTGCGGCCCATGCCGCACTGCACCTCGTCGATCATCAGCAGCCAGTCCTTCTGGTCGCACAGGGCGCGCACCTGGCGCAGGTACTCGGCGCGCATCGGGTTCACGCCGCCTTCGCCCTGGATGGTCTCGAAGAAGACGGCCACCACGTCCTTGTCGCCCTCGGTGGCCTTCTTCAGCGCCTCGATATCGTTCAGCGGCACGCGGATGAAGCCCTCCACCAGCGGGCCGAAGCCGGCCTGCACCTTGGGGTTGCCGGTGGCCGAGAGGGTGGCGATGCTGCGGCCGTGGAAGGCCTTCTCGTAGACCACGATCTTGGGGTTCGTGATGCCCTTGTCATGGCCCCACTTGCGCGCCAGCTTCAGGGCCGCCTCGTTGGCCTCCAGGCCGCTGGAGCAGAAGAAGGCGTTGGTCAGGCCGGACAGTTCCACCAGCTTGGCCGCCAGGCGTTCCTGGTCGGGGATGTGGTAGTAGTTGCTGCAGTGGATCATCTTGGCCACCTGGTCCTGCAGCGCCGGCACCAGCCGGGGGTGCCCATGGCCCAGGGTGTTGACGGCGATGCCGCCCAGCGCGTCGAGGTACTGCTTGCCGTTCACGTCCCACAGGCGCACTCCCTTGCCGTGCGACAGGGCGATGGGCAGGCGCCCGTAGGTGTTCATGACATGCGGCGACGCGGCCTCGATGTGAGCCATTGCAATCCTCTCCAAAAACAAAATCGGCCCAACGAATTGAGCCGCCGAGGGTCGATTTTAGGCACAGGTCGTGCTAATCACTGATGACACGCCCGGGCCCGCCGCGGCCCCCGCCGCGCGGGGTCGGCAAGTCTTATATAAGATATAATTCTTGAGCGCTGCGGCAGACAGGCGATCCCTGGCCGCGGCGTGCAAACCACCCCTGATCCAGATGGTCTCTAACGCTGCCAAAGAAGTCTTCATCCAGGGCATCACCAGCCAGGGGCGCACCTTCCGCCCGAGTGACTGGGCGGAGCGTCTGGCCGGTGTCATGAGCTCGTTCCGCCCCGGCGGCGCCCATCCCGGCAGCCACCTGAGCTACTCCCCCTGGTGCATCCCCACCGTCATCGGCGGCGTCAAGTGCGTGGTCGTGAACCGCGAACTGCGCGACTTCGAGCCCATGGCCTGGGACTTCCTCATGAACTTCGCCAAGGACAACGACCTGCAGGTCTCCGAGGCCTGCCTGATCCCCGACGAGCCCGCGAAGTAGGGCCGCGGCCAGGCGGGGAGGGCGGGCCTGGGTCGACCCGGCCCCTTGCCCCGGACCCGGTAACCCCGGAAACGAAAAAACCGCCCGAAGGCGGTTTTTCTTTTTTGCTTTGCTGGCAGCGCACCCGGTTCAAACGGCGGGCCGGTGAGGGCCCGTGCGAATGCCCAAGCGGGTGCTTAGGCGGCGGCGAGTGCCAGGGCCTTGACCTTGGCGGACAGGCGGCTCTTGTCGCGAGCAGCCTTGTTCTTGTGGAAGATCGCCTTGTCGGCCACGGAGTCGATGACCGACTGGGCCTTGGCAAACAGTTCGGTGGCCTTGGCCTTGTCGCCGGCGGCGACGGCCTTTTCCACGTTCTTCACCACGGTGCGGTACTTGGAGCGCAGCGAGGAGTTGGCGGCGTTGAGCTTGACGTCCTGGCGGGCGCGCTTGCGGCCCGATGCCAGGCGGGGGTTCTTCTTCTTGGGTTTTCCAGAAGCCATTTCAAAAATCCTTTAGGTGTCTGAGGATGATGCCAGCAAAGCCCTCCATTGTACTCCAGGCCGGCCGAACTGCCCAGACCATGCCGTGGGGCCCCGGTAAACTCGGCGCGTGAGCCTCTTCAAAGCCGCCTCCACCGTCTCCCTGCTGACCCTGGCTTCCCGCGTCACGGGCCTGGTGCGCGACCTGCTCATGGCCTCGGCCTTCGGCGCCTCGGCGCTGACCGACGCGTTCAACGTCGCCTTCCGCATCCCGAACCTGTTCCGCCGGCTGTTCGCCGAGGGCGCCTTCAGCCAGGCCTTCGTGCCGGCCCTGGCCCATGTGAAGGAGCGCGAGGGCGAGGCCGCCACCCATGCCCTGGTGGACCATGTAGCCACCGCCCTGGCCTGGGCCCTGGTGGCCACCTGCGTGGTCGGCGTGGCCGGCGCGCCGGTGCTGGTCTGGGCCATGGCCAGCGGCTTCCAGAAGGACCCGCGCGCCATGGAGGCGGCGGTCTTCATGACCCGCTGGATGTTCCCCTACATCGGGTTCATGTCGATGGTGGCCCTGTCGGCCGGGATCCTGAACACCTGGAAGCGCTTCGCCGCGCCGGCGGCCACGCCGGTGCTGCTGAACCTGTGCATGATCCTCGCCGCCTGGAAGGGGGCGCCGGCCTTCGCCGGCTGGGGCATCGAGCCGATCTACGCCATGGCCGCGGGTGTCATGGCCGGCGGCGTGCTGCAGCTGGCGGTGCAGGTGCCGGCCCTGGCCCGCATGGGGTACCTGCCCCGCATCGGCCTGACCTGGGCGCGCCTGCGCGCGGCCTGGGCCCACCCCGGCACCCGGGGGGTGGGCCGCAAGATGCTGCCGGCCCTGCTCGGGGTGGGGGTGGCCCAGATCTCCCTGCTGATCAACACCCAGATCGCCTCCTGGCTGCCGCATGGCAGCGTCACCTGGCTCAGTTACGCCGACCGGCTGATGGAATTCCCCACCGCGCTGCTCGGCGTGGCCCTGGGCGTGGTGCTGATGCCCCAGCTGGCCGCGGCCCATGCCAAGGCCGACACGCAGCGCTATTCGTCCATGCTGGACTGGGGCCTGCGCCTGGTGGTGCTGCTGGCGGTGCCCAGCTCGGTGGCCCTGCTGGTGTTCGCCCAGCCCCTGGCGGCCACGCTGTTCCACTACGGCGCCTTCACCGGCCACGACGTGGCCCAGGTGTCCGTCGCCCTGGCCGGCTACGGCGCCGGCCTGCTGGGGCTGGTGGCGATCAAGGTGCTGGCGCCCGGCTATTACGCCAACCAGGACATCCGCACGCCGGTGCGCATCGCCATCGTGGTGCTGGTGGTCACGCAGCTGCTGAACGTGGTGCTGGTGCCCGCGCTGCAGCATGCCGGCCTCGCCCTGTCCATCGGCCTGGGGGCGCTGCTCAATGCGGGCTGGCTGCTCGCGGGCCTGCGCCGCCGCGGCAGCTGGCGGCCTTCGCCGGGCTGGGGCCGCTTCCTGCTGCAGGTGCTGGCGGCCACGGTGCTGCTGGCGGTGTTCCTGCTGTGGGCCGGCGGCTCGTTCGACTGGGTGGCGCTGCGCGCCCAGCCCGGGCAGCGGGTGGCCACCCTGGCGGGCCTGCTGGCGGCCTCGGGTGCCATCTACTTCGGCGCCCTGTGGGTGGCCGGCCTGAAGCTGCGGCAGTTGCTCGCGCGCTGAAACGCAGCTTGCCCTGCTTGACGCGGCCCAAGGTCGCGCATACAACTTCCGCATGCAGTTGAACCTCTCGCCGCCGACGCCCCTCGAGTACTTCCGGGCTCTGGTGGCCAGCGACGAGCACTTCCCCCTGCTGGAGGCCGCCGCCAGCCTCGCCCAGGACGAATACCCCGAGTTCGACGTCCAGCAGGTCCTGGACGACGTCGACCAGATGCTCGCCCGCCTGCGACGGCGCCTGGCGGCCGATGCGCCGCCTCTGCACAAGCTGCGCATGCTCAATCAGTTCTTCTTCCGGGACCTGAGCTTCGGCGGCAACGTCAACGACTACTGCGACCCCGACAACAGCTACCTGCACGTGGTGATGCGCACGCGCCGCGGCATCCAGATCTCGCTGGCGGTGCTGTGGGTGGAGCTGGCCCAGGGGCTGGGGCTGCACGCGCGCGGCGTGTGCTTCCCAGGGCATTTCATGGCCAAGGTCAACCTGCCCAAGGGGCAGGTGGTGATCGATCCGTTCACCGGCCACTCGCTCTCGCGCGAGGAGCTGGCCGAGCGGCTGGAGCCGTACAAGCGCCGCAGCGGGCTGACCGGGGAGTTCGACGTGCCGCTGGGGCTGTACCTGCAGTCGGCGCCGCCGCGGGACATCGTGGCCCGCATGTTGCGCAACCTGAAGGAGATCCACCGGGCCCAGGAGGACTGGGCGCGCCTGGTGGCGGTGCAGGACCGGCTGGTGATCCTGCTGCCCGAGGCCTGGGGCGAATGGCGCGACCGCGGCCTGGCCCATGCTGAACAGGGCCACACCCAGCGCGCCGTGGCGGACCTGGAGGTTTACCTGGCCAATGCCCAGGACGCCCTGGACATCGACCTGATCGCCGAGCGCGTCGCCGCGTTGCGGCGCGCGCCGGGCTGACCCCCGTTTACAGCACTTCGACCGGGGCGCCGCCGCCGCGCTCGGCGATGGCGCCGATCTCGTGGACCGACTCGCCCAGCGAACGCAGGGTGGCCGCGGTGGCCGCAGCGTGGGCGGCGTCGACCACCACCACCATGCCGATGCCGTTGTTGAAGGTGCGGTTCATCTCGTAGTCGGAGATGGCGGCGGTCTTCTGCAGCCAGGCGAACAGCTCGGTCTGCGGCCAGGAGCCCTTCTTCAGGTGGGCGGCCGTGCCCTCGGGCAGCACGCGCGGGATGTTTTCCAGCAGGCCGCCGCCGGTGATGTGGGCCAGCGCCTTGATCGGGTGCTGGGCCAGGGCGGCCAGCACGTTCTTCACGTACAGGCGGGTGGGGGCCATGACGGCCTCGCGGAACGGCTTGCCGTCCAGCGTGGCGGGCAGGTGGCCGGCGGCGCGGTCGATGCACTTGCGCACCAGGGAGAAGCCGTTGGAGTGCACGCCGGCGGAGGCCAGGCCCAGCACCACGTCACCGGGCTTGACGTCCTTGCCGGTGAGGATCTTGCTCTTTTCCACCGCGCCCACGCAGAAGCCGGCCAGGTCGTACTCGCCGTCGGGGTACATGCCGGGCATTTCCGCCGTCTCGCCGCCGATCAGGGCGCAGCCCGATTCCTCGCAGCCGCGGGCGATGCCGCCGACCACGGCGGCAGCGGTGTCCACGTGCAGCTTGCCGCAGGCGAAGTAGTCCAGGAAGAACAGCGGCTCGGCGCCCTGCACCAGCACGTCGTTCACGCTCATGGCCACCAGGTCGATGCCGACGGTGTCGTGCATGTCCCACTCGAAGGCCAGCTTGAGCTTGGTGCCCACGCCGTCGGTGCCGGAGACCAGCACCGGCTCCTGGTACCGCTTGGGCACCTCGAACAGGGCGCCGAAGCCGCCGATGCCGGCCATCACGCCCTCGCGCAGGGTCTTCTTGGCCAGGGGCTTGATGCGCTCGACGAGGGCATCACCGGCGTCGATGTCCACGCCGGCGTCTTTGTAGGAGAGAGGAGCTTGTGTCATGGGGACCGATAGAATTTGGCCGATTTTACTTTCCACACCCGCGCCCCCTGATGCTTTCGACTCCAGCGCCCCGATCCGGCGCCCCCGCCGCATGAAACAGATCGCGCTGGACATCGGCCTGGCCCGCGGCCCCACGCTGGCCGGCTTCTGCGCCGGCCCCAATGAGGCGGCCCTGTCGCACCTCAAGCTGTGGTGCGGCAGCCCGACCCGTTCGCCCGTGCCCACCTACCTGTGGGGCGAGGGCGGCAGCGGCAAGACCCACCTGCTCAAGGCGGTGGCCGAAGCCCTGCGCGAGCAGGGCGCCTCGGTCGGCTGGCTCGACGCCACGATGGCCGAGCCGCCCGAGTTCGACGAGCGCTGGGCGGTGGTGCTCATGGACGACACCCACCTCTACACCGCGGTGCAGCAGCACGCCGCGTTCAACTGGTTCGTCAACGCCCAGACCCACCAGCGCGCGGTGCTCGCCGCCGGCGAGGTGCCGCCGGCCGACCTGAAGCTGCGCGAGGACCTGCGCACCCGCCTGGGCTGGGGCCATGTGTTCCAGCTGCACGTGCTGTCCGAGCCCGAGCGCCGCGCGGTGCTGCGCCAGGCCGCCGACGACCGCGGCGTCTTCCTCTCCGACGAGGTCATGGACTGGATGCTCAATCGCTTTTCCCGCGACCTGGGCAGCCTGATGCAGCTGCTGGACCACCTGGACCACTACGCCCTGCAGACCAAGCGCGCCATCACCATCCCCCTGATCCGCTCCATGCTGGAGAACGAGTGAAACTCGCCCTGTTCGACCTCGACCACACCCTGCTGCCGATCGATTCCGATTACTCCTGGGGCCAGTACACCCTGGAGATCGGCTGGTGCGACCCGGGCCACTTCAAGGCCCGCAACGACCAGTTCTTCGCCGACTACCAGGCCGGCACCCTCGACGTGCACGAGTACGTGCGCTTCGCCACCGAGGCGATCCGCCTGCGTGGCGAGGCCGCCGCACTGGCCGCGCGCGAGGACTTCATCGCCCGGGTGATCCGCCCGGCCCTGCGCCCGCAGGCGCTGGACCTGGTCCGCAAGCACCAGGACGCCGGCGACCACGTGATGATCGTCACCGCGACCAACGAGTTCGTCACCCGCCCGATCGCCGACCTGTTCGGCGTGCCGGAGCTGATCGCGGTGCAGCTGGCCCGCGACACCTCGGGCTGGATCACCGGCGAGATCGACGGCATCCCCTCCATGCGCGCCGGCAAGGTGGCCCGGATGGAGCTCTGGCTGTCGGACCGGGGCCTGTCCTGGGACGACGTGGACGCGACCTTCTACTCCGACTCCATGAACGACCTGCCCCTGCTGGAGAAGGTATCCCACCCGGTGGCCACCAACCCCGACGCGCGCCTGCGCGCCATCGCCTCCGAGCGGGGCTGGCCCATCCTCGACCTGTTCACATGATCAAGAAACTCATCGACCGCCTCCTGGGCGGCAGCGGCAGCAAGCCGAAATTCGGCAAGCGCCGCGAGATCGCCCGCGACCAGCACGGCATCGACCCGTCGCTGGTCGACGAGCGCGCCGTCAACGTGGTGCGCACCCTCCAGGGCGCGGGCTACGAGGCCTACATCGTCGGCGGCGCGGTGCGCGACCTGCTCCTGGGCCTGCGGCCCAAGGACTTCGACGTCGCCACCAACGCCACGCCCGAACAGGTCAAGGGCCTGTTCCGCCGCGCCTTCATCATCGGCCGGCGTTTCCGCATCGTGCACGTCGTCCATGGCCGCGGGCGCGAGCACGAGGTGATCGAGGTCTCGACCTTCCGCGCCTACATGGACAACGCCGCGGCCGAACAGGTCGCCGGCAACGAGCGCACCAGCAAGAGCGAACTGGCCGGCATGAAGCACGCGGTGGACGCCAGCGGCCGCGTGCTGCGGGACAACGTCTGGGGCCCGCAGGACGAGGACGCCACCCGCCGCGACTTCACCGTCAACGCGATGTACTACGACCCGCAGACGCAGGTGGTGGTCGACTACCACGGCGGCATCGAGGACGCGAAGAAGAAGCTGCTTCGCATGATCGGCGACGCCGCCACCCGCTACCGCGAGGACCCGGTGCGCATCATCCGCGCGGTGCGCTTCGCGGCCAAGCTGTCGCCCCTGGGCTTCAAGCTGGAGTCGAAGACGGCCGCGCCGCTGAAGGCCTGCCTGAAGCTGCTGCAGGACGTGCCGCAAAGCCGCCTGTTCGACGAGATGCTCAAGCTGCTGCAGACGGGCCACGCGCTGGCCACCATCGAGCAGCTCAAGGTCCTGGGCATGGAGCGCGGCATCTACCCGCTGCTGGACCTGGTGGTCGAGCGCGCCGGCCAGCCCTTCGTGCGCGCCGCGCTGGCCGACACCGACCGCCGCGTGGGCGAGGGCAAGCCGGTGGCCCCGAGCTTCCTGCTCGCCGCCGTGCTCTGGGCCGACGTGCGCGAAGGCTGGGCCAGGCGCCAGGCCCAGCGCGTGCCGCCGTTCCCGGCGCTGCAGGATGCGATCGACGAGGTGTTCGACTCGCGCATCGGCGACGTCTCGGGCCGCGGCAAGCTCGGCGCCGACATGCGCGAGATCTGGATGATGCAGCCGCGCTTCGACAAGCGCACCGGCAGCAGCCCCTTCAGCCTGGTGGAGCAGCCCCGCTTCCGTGCCGGCTTCGACTTCATGCGCCTGCGCGCCGACATCGGCGAGGTCGACGTGGTGCTGGCCGACTGGTGGCAAGAGTTCAGCGTGGCCGACGACAACGCCCGCGAGGACCTCCTGGCACAGGCCCGCGAGGAGCAGGGCAAGGGCGGGCGACGCGTGCACCGCGTCAAGCCCGCAGCGCCGGAGGGCGAGGGCGGCCGCGCCGCGCCGGCGCGGCGTGAACCCCGCGAGCCCCGTGAGGTCGGCGAGGCTGGCGAGCGGCGCGATCCCGGCGACGCCGGCAGCGAAGGCGCCGAGGGCGATGGCGCCGCGCCCAAGAAGCGCCGCCGCCGCCGCCGCAAGCCGGCCGGCGAGGGCGGTGGCGCGCCGTCCGGCGGCGAGGCCTGACCCCCACGGGTGGCCCGCATGGACACGCCCGGCCCCGTGACCGCCTACGTAGGCCTGGGCGCCAACCTCGGCGATGCCCGGGCCACCGTGGCCCTTGCCCTCGAGGCCCTCGGCCGCCTGCCGCAGACCACGCTGCTGCGCGCCTCCTCCCTGTACCGCACTGCGCCGCACGAGGCGCAGGGGCCGGACTTCATCAACGCGGTCGCGGCCCTCGCCACCCGGCTGCCCGCGCACGAACTGCTCGCGCAGCTGCAGGCGCTGGAGAACGCGGCGGGCCGCGAGCGGCCGTACCTCAACGCGCCACGCACCCTGGACCTGGACCTGCTGCTGTACGGGCAGGCGCGCATCGACACCCCCACGCTCACCGTGCCGCACCCGCGCCTGGCAGGGCGCGCCTTCGTGCTGGTGCCGCTGGCCGAGATCGCGCCGGAGCGCGTCACCCCGGCGCAATTGCAGGCCGTGGCCTCCCAGGCGATCGAGCGGCTGCCGGCCTGAGCGCGCTGCCGCGTCCGCGGCCCTCGCCGCCGCCGGGCGGCCGCCCCAGCCTCAGGCGCCGATCGACTGGCCGGGCTTGAAGGATTCTTCCATCTGGCGGCGCAGCTGCCAGGCCCGCGTACCGGTGTCCATGGCCACGTCGTCCCAGGTCACGACCTGGCCCTTGCGTACCGGGCGCACCACCTTGACGTCATGCGCCAGGCCCAGCGGCACGCCGCCCAGGCGCACCGACTTGTCTGCGGGCAGCAGCTTGCCCCACACGGTGTAGCCGCCCTCGCCATCCAGCAGGTCGCCGGGTGCGAGGTCGCGCTTGGCGGTGGCCACCACGTCGGCATTCCACGCCGTGGCCACGCCGGTGGCCTCGCCGCGCAGGGCCACCGAGGCCACCGACAGGCCGACCTCCAGCCCGATCAGGTGCCAGCGCTTGTACAGGGTGAAGTAGCGGCCGGTGGGATCGGTGTGGGCGTTGTACTCCTCGAAGCAGTTGCGGATGTACTCGGTCTCGCCTTCCACCGTGACCCATACGCCCATGCGGATGTCGTAGGGAATGCGGCGGCCGTCGGGCTCCAGCGACGAGATCACCTCCACCATCCCCTTGCGTTCGAGCACGCCGCCCTCGCTGCGCGGTCGGGTCACGAAGGGGATGTCCTCCACGCTGGCCGGCGGGTACAGCAGGCCGTCGGAGGGCACGCCCAGGCCGGTGGCATTCGACACCGCGGCGCTCTCGATGCTGGGCTTGGAGCCGTCGAGGAAGCTGTTGAACATCTTCGGGTTCAGGCCGCCGCGGCGGGCCTGCTCGGGGGTGAGGCCGTAGTGTCCCCACACCGTCTCGGGCGTGGACTCGCAGAAGTGCGGCAGCCACTTGTGGCCGCGGCCGGCGGCCACCACCGGGAAGCCGCAGGTGCGGGCCCAGTCCACCAGGTCGCAGATCAGGGCGGGCTGGTCGCCGAAGGCCTGCGAGTACACCACGCCGGCCTCGGCGGCGCGGCGCGCCAGCAGCGGGCCGCAGAAGGCGTCGGCCTCCACCGTCACATTGACCACGTGCTTGCCGTGCGCGAAGGCTTCCAGGCAGTGGTCCACCGCGGCCACCGGGTGGCCGGTGCACTCCACGATCACGTCGATGGCGGGATGGCGCACCAGGGCCAGCCAGTCGTCGCCCACATGGGTGAGGGCCCCGGACCTGATCGCGGCGTCCAGGCTGGCGGCCTCCAGGCGTGCCGGCTCCCAGCCCACGCGGGCCAGGTTGGCGCGGGCGCCGTCGGGGGACAGGTCGGCGATGCCGGCCAGGTGCACGCCGGGCGTGCGCGGCACCTGCGCGAGGTACATCGAGCCGAACTTGCCGGCGCCGACCAGGCCGACGCGGATGGGGCGGCCTTCGGCGGCGCGCTGCAGGAGCTTGGAATGCAGGCTCAAGGGGTCTCCTTCTCTTTTTCTCCGGGTCGCAGCGCCGGGGACCCCGTCAGCCCGGGGGGCTGCGAGGGCCCTCCCGCCAGGGGCGCGCAGCCAGCATACGGTGCGCCCCGGGCGCAGGCCTGTCGCCCAGAGGACGCCGGCCCGCACCACCCGACGGCACGCTTCAGAACCAGTCGACGAAGCCGGCCTGCTCGGCGTTCTGCGGGTTGGAGCCCGCCTCGCGCACCCGCGCCAGGGCCTGCGGCGTGTCCAGCCCCAGGGACTTGAGCACGCAGGCCGCCGCCGAGCCGGTGCGGCCCAGGCCGGCGGCGCAATGCAGCAGCACCGACTCGCCCTCGCGCACGCGGCGGGCCACGTCCATCACCTGGGTGCGGAAGGCGGCCGGGTCCTCGGGCAACCCGAAATTGCGCATCGGCAGCAGCGTCCAGCGGAAAGGCAGGCGGCCGCGCGCCACGGCCGCGTGGTAGGCGGGCGACAGCTCGGCGATCTCCTCGCGCGGGGTGAGGCACACCACCAGCCCGAGCCGCACGGCCTCTGCCTCGGCAACGAAGCGCGTCCACGGCTCGAAGCGCCCGGGCATGGACGACAGCCACAGCCGGCCGGTGGCCTCGGGCGGGAGCGCCAGCAGGCGAAGGCTCATGGCGCGACCCCGGCGCGAGGTCCCGCCAGGGGGGGGCGGCCCGGCGTGCGGGCGGGCGCACCCCGCCTCGGGAGGGACGGCCCGGCGCTCATCGCAGGCTCCGTTGCTGGGCCACGTCCAGTTCGCTGACCATGCCGGCGCGGTTGCCCCAGCTGCCGCGGATGTGCGTGAGCACGGCGGCGACATCGGCATCCGACAGCTCCAGGGCGAAGGGCGGCATGCCGAACGGGCGGGGGTGTCCCTCGGTGGCGGGGCCGAAGCCGCCATGGATCACCACCTGCACCAGGTTGGCCGTCACCGGGAGGGTGACCGCGCGGTTGCCCGCCAGCGGCGGGTAGGCGCCGCCGACACCCTCGCCGCGGTCGCCGTGGCACTGGGCGCAGTGGTTCTCGTACAGGCGCGCGCCGCGCTGAGCCACGCTGGCGGGTGTCGGCGGCGCGGGCGGGCGCGGCGTCTCGGCGGCCGGCGGCACCGACTTGAGGAAGGTGGCCATGGCCTGCAGGTCCGGCAGGGACAGGTGCTGCGTGCTGTGAAGCACCACCTCGGCCATCGGCCCCAGGGTGCTGGCGCCGGGCGTGTGGCCGGTGCGAAGCAGCCGCACGATGTCCTCCAGGGGCCAGCCGGCGACGCCGGCCTCCCGGTCCGAGGCCAGCGAGGGCGCGTACCAGGCCTGCATCGGGATCATCCCGCCGGACAGGTCCATCATGTCGCTGGCGCCCAGGGCGTTGCGCGTGGCATGGCAGGCCGAGCAGTGGCCCAGCCCGCGCACCAGGTAGGCGCCGCGGTTCCACTCGGCGCCGCGCGCGGGCTCCTCGCGCAGCTCGCCGGGGCGGAAATACAGCGCCCGCCACACGGCCAGCGATGCCTGCGTGTTCACCGGCCAGCGCAGGTCGTGCGGGGTGTTCTCGCGCGCCACCGGCGGCACGCTGCGCAGGAAGGCGAACATCGCGTCCGCGTCGGCGCGGGTCACCAGGGTGTAGTTCGTGTAGGGGAAGGCCGGGTACAGCATGCGCCCGTCCCGCGAGCGGCCATGGTGCAGCGCGCGCCAGAAGTCGTCGGCGGACCAGTGGCCCAGCCCGGTCTTCGGGTCGGGCGTGAGGTTGCCCGCGTAGACCGTGCCGAAGGGCGTGACGATGCCGCGCCCGCCCGCCCAGGGTGCGCCGCCCCGGTCGGTGTGGCAGGCCATGCAGTTGCCGGCGCGCACGAGGTACTCGCCGCGCGCGATGAGGTCCGGTGTCGCGGGGGCGGCGGCGGCCGGCGCCGCGGCGGGCGCGCCGGAGCCGGCCTCGCTGCGCGCGAACATCACGCCGAAGGCGATGCCCGCCAGCGCCAGGAGGCCCAGCAGGGCGAGGGAGATGCGGCGGATCACGGCGTCATCCTCCCGGCGGGAAGGACGGCGCTGCCGCAGGCGATCTCGGGCGGCCGGGGCAGCTTCGCCACCGGCTTGGTGCTGGCCGGCAGGGGCTGGGCCGCCAGCCAGGTGGCCACGGCGGTCAGGTCCTCGGCCGGCAGGGCCTGGGCGATGCGGGCCATGCAGTCGGGGGCGTGGGCGCGCCGCTGGCCGCTGCGCCAGGCGCCGAGCTGGGCGTTCAGGTAGTCCCGCGGCAGCCCCAGCAGCCCCGGGGTGTTGGGCAGCACGCCCGTGAGCTGCGGGCCGTGGCAGGCGGCGCAGGCGGGCAGCTGGCGCGCGGCATCGCCCTGCAGCGCCAGCTGGCGGCCTCGCTCCAGCACCTGCGGCGGCGCGGGCGCGGGGGCCGGCGGGGGGTAGGGCAGGTCCAGGCTGGCGAAGTGCTGCGCGATCTCGAGCAGGTAGGCGTCGGACAGCGGGTCCAGCAGGCGCGTCATCAGGCCGTAGTGGCGGCGGCCGTCGCGGAAATGCAGCAGCTGGTTGTACAGGTAGCCGGCCGGCTTGCCGGCGATGCGGGGGTAGTAGCCGTCGGGGCCGGCGCGGCCCTCGGCACCGTGGCAGGCGCTGCAGGCCCGGGTGCGCTGGGCCATGGTGTCCTCGAACGGTGCGGCCGAGGCGCAGGCCGACGCGGCGGCCAGGATCAGGGCGGTCAGGAACTTCACGGCCCGCATCATGCCAGCCCGTCCTACGCCTGCCGCGGGAAGGGGCGGGCAGGCTGGCGCGCATGGCCACCGACTCCACTCCCGCCAGCGCGCCCGACGTGATCCCGCCGCGACCGGCCCCGGCACCGGGTCCCGCCAGCGATCCGGCGGGCTCGAATGCGCCGCGCCCCGAGCCCGACCCGCAGGCCGAACGGCGCCCCTCCGGCAGCGACGGGCGCGCGCCGCGCAGGCCGTATTCCACGGGCAACGATTAGCCGCAGCCCGCGCGCCAGGCTCCTCAGCGAGCTGACAGCTTGCGCGGCAGCATCGCTTCCCTCCTGGACACCCATGGCCGCCCGCCACGAGCGGGCGATGCCACTCCCTTCACCGAGGTGTCCATGACCCATTCGTCCTCAAGCCGCCCGGCCCGGCCGCGCGCCACCCGCTGGCGGCTCGCCGCTGCCTTGCCGGCCTTCCTGTACCTGACCCTGCTCGCCGCCTGTGGCGGCGGGGGCGGCGGCGGCGCCGATGCCCCCGCCGAGCCGCCGCCACCCCCCGTGCCCGTGCAGCCGGCCGACCCGGTCCGGCCCGTCGGCCCCGTCCCCGTCCCGGGTGACGCGACGGTCCGCGGCCGCGTCACCTTCGATTACGTGCCGAGCGCCGGCGGCCGCCTCGCCTACGCGCACGTCGAGGCCCGCCCGGTGCGCGGCGCGCGGCTGCAGCTGGTGGACGAGGCCGGCACCGTCGTGGCCGACACGCGCACCGACGCCGAGGGCCGCTACAGCGCCCAGGCCCCCGAGGGCCGCCCGGTCCGCCTGCGCGTGAGTGCCGAACTCCTGGCGGGCAATGCCCGCACCCGCGTCACCGACAACACCCAGGGCGACGCCCTGTACGCGCTGGAGTCCCCCGCCTTCACCGGCGGCGGCACCCGCGACCTGCACGCGCCCTCCGGCTGGACCGGCGCGGGCTATCGCCAGCCCCGGTCGGCCGCGCCCTTCGCCGTGCTCGACACGGTCTACCGGACCCAGGCCGCCCTGCTGGCGGTCGACCCCCGCGCGGCCCTGCGCCCGCTGGACGTCCACTGGAGCCCCGGCAACCGCGCCGTGCGCGGCGACAAGTCGCAGGGCCAGATCGGCGGGACGCACTTCACCGCGGCGGCTGCCGACACCACCGCGCACATCTACGTGATGGGCGACGAGGACGTGAACACCGACGAATACGACGAGGGCGTCATCGCGCACGAGTGGGGCCACTATTACCAATGGGCCTTCTCGCGCAGTGACTCGCCCGGCGGGCGCCATGCCGGCGAGCCGCTGGAACTGGCGCTGGCCTTCAGCGAGGGCTGGGGCAGCGCCTGGTCCGGCATCGCCCTGGGCATCGCGGCGATTTCCGATGCCATGGGGCCGGGCCAGGCGTCCGGCTGGTTCCTGCCGCTGGACCGCGCCGTCACGAAACGCCCCGGCGCCCATGCCGAGGACTCGGTGGCCACGGTGATCTGGAATTTCGCGCGCCAGCGCGGGGTGGTGCCGGTCCACGCTGCCATGCGACAGCTCGCCGCCTCGCCGGCCTTCAACACCCTGTATGCCTTCTCGCACGCCGTCCGCGGCGCCGACCCGGACGCCGCCGACGCGCTCGACGTCCTGCTCGAGGGGCAGGCCATCGTGACCTCACGGAGCTCGGGGGATGCCTATGGCACCGGCGAGACGAACGACGGCGGCCTGCAGGTCCTGCCGCCCTACCTGCCGCTGGCCCCGGGCCAGTCCGCCAGGGTCTGCAGCGTCAGCACGTACGGCAAGCCCAACAAGCTGGGCAACACCCGCTACCTGAAGGTCGTCACCCACAGGGCCGGGCATTACAAGCTCGCGATCCTCGGTCGCGACCGGGGCGATGGCAGCCGGCCGCGGGTGGAACTCTCCTGGCTGGACGGCGTGGAGCGCACCTACGGCTGGACCGACACCCCCGGGCTGGACGTCGACCTGCCGCTGCCCGCCGGTACCCTGGTCCTGAGCCTGGCCGACCGGGATGTCTTGCGCGGCTCGTACGCCACCGGCTGCTTTGACGTGCAGCTGGTGGAGCTCGCCGAGCCGCCCGCCGCCTCCTCCTACGCCGCCCCTTCCTTCACGCCCCTGCGAGCCCGATGAACATGAAGCGCCTTTCCCATGCACTGAACCTCCTGCTGGCCCTGGGTGCCCTGTGCACGCTGGCCTCGGTGCAGGCCGCCCCGGCCTCCGCCGCTCCCATGGCCCCGGCGGCCGACCCGCACGGTCCCGTCCACGGCGCCGGCGTGGACATCCGCCACACCCTGGAGCGAACCGGCGCCGACACGGTCCTCGTGACGCTGCGCCTGTCCGGCGCGAGCGACCCGGCGGGCGCGACGTTCCGCTACACCGCCACCGGCGGCGCCCGCCTGCTGCAGGCGGACAGCACGCCGCTGGCTGCAGGTGCGGCCGGCACCCGCGAGGTGAGGGTGCGCATCGACGCGAGCGGTGCGCCGCACCTCAACGTCTTCACCACCCAGGCCGGCCGCACGGCGGTCCTGAGCATTCCGCTGGTCGATGACCCGGCGCGCCTCAAGGCGGCGCCCGCAGGCAGCGCCGGGCGCGGCCCCGCGGGCGAACGCCTGATCGTGGTGCCGGGCGTGCTGCGCCCCTGAGGCGGCATCGCCGCCTTGCCAGGGCTGCCTGCGGGCGGCCCTTTTCCTTTGGGAAGCACGCTCAGGGCGTGGCGCGCAGCACCAGGTCACTGAGCGGGTACGCCGCGCAGGGCAGGATCCAGCCCTGCGCCTTTTCCTCGGCCAGCAGGCCGGGCCATTCGATGCGGTAGCCCACGCGGCCGGATTCGAGCTGCTGGATGCAGGCGCGGCAGGTGCCGTTGCGGCAGGAGTTCGGCAGCACCAGGCCCGCCGCCTCGGCCGACTGCAGCACCGTGCGGTCCGCCGCGAGCGCGAAGCGCGGCCCGTCGGGGCCCAGGCGGGCGAGGTACTCGGCAGGCATGGCCCATGATAATGGCCGACCCTCCGCCCGCCCGACACCCCATGGCCTCCAGCTTCTTTGCGCTGCTCGACGACATTGCCACCTTGCTGGACGACGTGTCCGTGCTCACGAAGGTCGCGGCGAAGAAGACCGCCGGCGTGCTCGGCGACGACCTCGCGCTGAACGCGCAGCAGGTCACCGGCGTCGCCGCCGACCGCGAGCTGCCCGTGGTCTGGGCGGTGGCGCGCGGCTCCCTGGTGAACAAGCTGGTGCTGGTGCCCGCCGCGCTGGCCATCAGCGCCTTCGTGCCCTGGGCAGTGACCCCGCTGCTGATGGTGGGCGGAGCCTGGCTGTGCTTCGAGGGCTTCGAGAAGCTGGCCCACCGCTTCCTGCACTCGCCCGCCGAGGATGCCGCGCACCACCAGGCGCTGGCGCGTGCGCTGGCCGACCCGCAGGTCGACGTGCTGGCGCTGGAGCGGCAGAAGGTGCGCGGCGCGGTGCGCACCGATTTCATCCTCTCCGCCGAGATCATCGTCATCGCCCTCGGGACGGTGGCCGGCAGCCCCTTCGGTACCCGGGTGGCGGTGCTCGCCGGCATCGCGCTGCTGATGACGGTGGGCGTGTACGGCCTGGTCGCCGGCATCGTGAAGCTCGACGACGCGGGGCTGGCCCTGAGCCGCAGTGCGTCGGGCGGCGTGCGCGCCCTGGGGCGAGGCCTGCTGCGTGCGGCGCCCTGGCTGATGAAGGCCCTCTCGGTCGCCGGCACGGCGGCCATGTTCCTGGTGGGTGGCGGCATCCTGCTGCATGGCATCGAGCCGCTGCACGGTGCGGTCACCGGCACGTTGCAGGCGTGGGGCGGCCTGGCCGCCGCGGCCGGCGCCCTGCTGGCCGATGCGGTGACCGGCATCGCCGCCGGCGCGCTGGTGCTGGGCGCCGCCGCAATGGGCCGCCGGCTCCTTCCTGCCCGGGAGGCCGCATGACGGACGCCCCCGCGATGGTCGCCTGGACCGAGGGCGGCGCACCGCGCAGCGCCCGCTGGCGCAGCGAGGCCGGCTGGCCCGCGCCCGCGCGCGTGGAGGTGGCCGACGACCAGCTGCCCGCCGACGCGGCCTACCGCCTGGTGTGCGAGGGCACCGCGCTGCTGTGGCGCGGCGACTTCCACAACGCGCGCCAGCTGCTGCAGGCCCTGGCCCGCCGCATCGACCGCAAGCCGCGCAAGCCCGTACCTGCGCCGGCCTCGATCACCGAGGCCTTCCACAAGCACCGCCAGGCCCAGGGCCGGCGCGCGCGCCTCCTGGGCATGCTGCTGGTGGAGGTGGCGGGGGACCACGGCATCGCGCTGCGCCGCGCGCCCGACCTGCACGCAGCCTGCGCCGAGGCCTGGGGCCCGGCCGACGGCCAGCCCCAGCTCGTGGCGCTGCGTGAGCTGCAGGGGCTGGTGGGGGCGCACGAGTGGCGCAAGGCCGGCGTCGAGATCCCCGCGCTCGGCCCCGCGCCGGGCAACCGCATCCATCCGCACTATGGCGTGTTCTCGCCGGTGCGCGGCGAGTACCTGGACCTGCTGGCGCGCGCCCCGCTGCCGGCGGACCGGGCGCTCGCCTTCGACGTCGGCACCGGCACGGGGGTGGTGGCGGCCCTGCTGGCCCGGCGCGGCATCGCCCGCGTGGTCGCCACCGACCTGAACCCGCGCGCCCTGGCCTGCGCCCGCGACAACCTCGGGCGCCTGGGCGTGCAGGACCGCGTCGAACTGCTCGAGGCCGACCTGTTCCCGCCGGGCCGCGCGGCGCTGGTGGTGTGCAACCCGCCCTGGGTGCCGGCGCGGCCGGGGTCGGCGCTGGAGCTCGCGGTGTACGACGAGGGCAGCCGCATGCTGCGCGGCTTCCTGTCGGGGCTGGCGGCGCACCTCGCGCCGGGCGGGGAGGGCTGGCTGGTCCTGTCCGACCTGGCCGAGCACCTGGGCCTGCGCCCGCGCGAGGAGTTGCTCGGGTGGATCGCCGCCGCCGGCCTGGCGGTGAAGGACCGGCTCGACATCCGCCCGCGCCATCCCAAGGCCTCCGACCCGTCGGACCCGCTGGCAGCGGCCCGCGGCAGGGAAGTGACTTCCCTGTGGCGGCTGGTGCCCGCAGGCCACACGCCCGCCTGAAAGCGCACGCCTACGCGCGGCGCAGGACGCGCCGCACGGCCACCCCGCCCGGGCGGGGCTAGTGTGGGCGGGCCATGAGCCTGCCCGCCATCCTCCTGCTGTCCACGGCCCTCGGCGCCGCCGCGCTGCCCCCGCCCGATTTCGGCGCCGAGCGCGTCTCGCCCGAGGCCCGGCAGGTCGCTGCCTGGGCCCTCGCCTCGGGGGACCATGGCCGCGGGCACCTGGTCATCGTCGACAAGAAGCGGGCGCGCGTCTACGTGCTCTCGCCGGCGGGCCGGCTGCTCGGCGCGGCGCCGGCCCTGCTGGGGCTGGCGCGCGGCGACGAGTCGGTGCCCGGCATCGGCGAGCGGCCGCTGCGGTCGATCCTGCCGCACGAGCGCACCACGCCAGCCGGCCGCTTCGTTGCCGAGCCCGGTACCAACCTGGCCGGCGAGGACATCGTCTGGGTCGACTACGCCTCCGCCGTGTCCATGCACCGCGTGCGCGCCACGTTGAAGTCCGAGCGCCGGCTGCAGCGCCTGGCCTCGCCCACGCCCGGCGACAACCGCATCTCCTACGGCTGCATCAACCTGCCGGTGCGGTTCTACGAGCAGGTGCTGGTGCCGGCCGTGCGAGCCGGGGCGGTGGTCTACGTGCTGCCCGATACGCGCGCGCTGGCCGAGGTCTTCCCGCCCGGGCGGCGTCCTGCACGCCCGTCGCCGCAGGCCGTGGTCGAGGCGGGCTCCGTCTGACACGAGGTCCTGCCGGCCACCGACGAGGCGCCGCTGCGGGCTGCCTAGGCTGGTCGCAGCCGGCAGCGATGCTGGCCAGTGACCAGCCATTCCAAGCCATGTAAGGAGTCTGCGAAATGACCACATCGAGCCTTCTGCGCCGCCTGCTCGCGGGCCTCGCCACCGCCGCCCTCGCCGGTGCTGCCCTCGCCCAGGGCAGCGGATCGGGCGCCGGCACCACGGGCGGCACGGGCGCCACCGGCGGCACCACCGGAACCCAGGCCTCGCCCTCCGGCGCGGGGGACACCAGCACGCCGGGCGCGGCCTCGCCGGCGCCGGGGTCCACCGGGGCCGGCACCCCCTCCGGATCGCCCTCCGACACCGGCACCATGGGCGCCGGCGGTTCGCCGGGCACCGGGTCCACCGGCACCGGCACAGGCACAGGCACAGGCACCGGCAGCACGGGCGCCGCCGACACCGGCACCGGCACCTCGGGATCGAGCATGGGCGCCGGCAGCGCCACCACCGGCACCCCGTCGGGCAGCGCCGGCACCGGCGCCACCGGCAGCATGGGCGCGGGCTCCGCAACCACCGATACCACCACCACCACGACGCAGCAACGCACCCGCCGCGCGGACCGCAACTGAGTCCTGTCACGGCAGGGAACGCACAAAGGTGTTAACTTCGGCGGGACTCTGGGGCGGCTGATCCACTGGCCGGCCCGGCCCTCCGACAAGAAGACATGAGCATTTCCCTGCCGGCCCTCAGCGGGCTGGACCCCACGCGCCTGCTCGGCATCCGCCGCGGCGTCGAGAAAGAAAGCCTGCGGGCCGCGCCCGACGGCTCGCTGGCGGCCACGCCGCACCCCGCGGCGCTGGGCAGCGCGCTGACGCACCCGCACATCACCACCGACTACAGCGAGGCGCAGCTGGAACTGATCACGGGCGTGCATGCCACGCCCGAGTCCTGCGTGGACGAACTGCGCGAGATCCACCAGTTCACGCTGCGCCAGATCGGCGAGGAGGCCCTGTGGGCCTCGAGCATGCCGTGCGCCCTGCCTGACGAAGACCAGATCCCGATCGGCCGCTACGGCAGCTCCAACGTGGGCCAGGCCAAGAGCGTCTACCGCATGGGCCTGGCCTGGCGCTATGGCCGGCGCATGCAGACCATCTCCGGCATCCACTACAACTGGTCGATGCCGGGCGTGGACAGCGCCGCCTACTTCGGCCTGATCCGCAATTTCCGCCGCCACGCCTTCCTGCTGCTGTACCTGTTCGGCGCCTCACCGGCCCTCAACGCCTGTTTCGTCGAGGGGCGCGACCACCAGCTGCAGGCGCTGTCCGAGGGCACGTTGTACCTGCCGTACGCCACCTCGCTGCGCATGGGGCGACTGGGCTACCAGAGCGAGGCGCAGTCGCGCCTGGCCGTGAGCTACAACGGCCTGGAGGGCTATGCCGACTCGCTGCACGGGGCGCTCACGCGCCCCTACCCGCCCTACGAGGCGATCGGCGTGCGCGGCCCCGACGGCGCATACCGCCAGCTGGCCACCAGCCTGCTGCAGATCGAGAACGAGTTCTACGGCACCATCCGCCCCAAGCGCACCATCTTCCCGGGCGAGCGCCCGCTGCACGCGCTGCGCGAGCGCGGCGTGGAGTACGTGGAGGTGCGCCTGATGGACCTGGACCCGTTCGAGCCCCTGGGCATCGACGCGCAGGCCATGCGCTTCCTCGACGTCTTCCTGCTGCACTGCCTGTTCGCTGAGAGCCCGCCCGACACCCCCGAGGAGATCGCCCGCATCGGCCGCAACCAGCACCGCACCGCCGCCTTCGGCCGCGATCCGGCGCTGCGGCTGGAGCGGGACGACGGCGAGGCCGGCCTCGCCGCCTGGGGCCACGAGCTGCTCGACGCGTGCGAGGGCGCCGCGCGCGCCCTGGACGCCGCCCTCGGCGGCACCCTGCACCAGGCCGCCCTGCGCGTCGCCCGCGAGCGCCTCGACGACCCGTCGCTCGTGCCTTCGGCGCGCGTGCTCGCGGCGATGGCGAAGGACCACGGCAACCGCTTCTTCGATTTCGGGCTGGACCGGTCGCGGCGCGTGCGCGAGGAGCTCCTGGCGCTGCCCTGGAGCGAGGCGCAGCAGGCGCGTTTCACGGCGCAGGCCGCGGCCTCGCTGCAGGAGCAGGCCCGCATCGAGGCCAGTGACAGCCTGCCCTTCGAGATCTATCGCCAGAAGTACATCGCGCCCGAGCGCCTGGGCCTGGGCCGGGCCGCGGTGGCGCCTTCGCTGGCCGCGCCCTGAGGAGCCGGGGACGGCGCTGTCGGCGCCGTCCTACCCGGTGACGGCGCGCAGGGCGCGACAGTCCGGGTTGTCCGTCCATCCACGAAGAGGAGGTGTCCATGATGCAAGTCCCCCTGGCCCGCATGGCGCTGGCCGTCGCCCTGGCGGCGGTGGCCGCAGGCGCTACGGCCCGCAATGACGATGCGCCCGGGCAGCGGCGCAAGCAGGAGCGGGAGCCGGAGGCTGCGGTCTCGCGCGAGGCCGCCCCGCGCACCGAGGTGCGTATCGGGGCGACCTTCACCGACCGCGACCGCGAGGTGGTGCGCACCTGGTACGGCGAGCAGGCCCAGCGCGCCGGGCGCTGCCCGCCGGGGCTGGCGAAAAAGAACAACGGCTGCCTGCCGCCCGGCCAGGCGAAGAAGTACCAGATCGGCCGACCGCTGCCGTCGGACGTGGTCTGGTACTCGGTGCCGCCGGCGCTGGTGACGCGCCTGCCGCCCTTGCCGGTGGGCCACGGCTACATCCGCGTGGGCGCGGAGATCCTGCTGATGGACCGCCGCAGCAACGTCGTCATCGACGTCGCCGCCGCCTTCCCGTTGTAGGCCGGCCCTGACGGGCGCGATGTCCCCTGCGGCACAGGCGCAGGGGGCGTGGCGTCGTAGAGTCGCTGCCGCAACGACCAACGGGAGGACCTCCATGGCATTGGACTTCAGCGGCCGCGTGGCCATCGTCACCGGCGCCGGCGGCGGCCTGGGCCGCCAGCACGCGCTCGCCCTGGCCGCGCGCGGCGCCAAGGTGGTGGTCAACGACCTCGGCGGCGCGGTCGACGGCACCGGGGGCAGCGTGGGTGCCGCCCAGGCCGTGGTCGACGAGATCCTCGCGCGCGGTGGCGAGGCCATCGCCAACGGCGCGTCGGTCACCGACTTCGACGCGGTGCAGTCCATGGTCCGCCAGGCTGTCGACACCTGGGGCCGCATCGACATCATCGTGAGCAACGCCGGCATCCTGCGGGACAAGACCTTCGCGAAGATGGACCTGGCCGATTTCCGCGCCGTGGTCGAGGTGCACCTCATGGGCGCGGTGCATTGCTGCAAGGCCGCCTGGCCCTACATGCAGGCGCAGAAGTACGGGCGCATCGTCCTGACCACGTCCTCCACCGGCTTGTATGGCAACTTCGGCCAGAGCAACTACGGCGCCGCCAAGCTGGCGCTGGTGGGGCTGATGAACACGCTGGCGCTCGAGGGGCACAAGCACGACATCCGGGTCAACTGCCTGGCCCCTACGGCGGCCACGCGCATGACGCAGGACCTGTTCCCGCCCGACATGCTCGAGGCCTTCGGCCCCGAGTCGGTGGTGCCGGCCATGCTGGCCCTGGCCCACCAGGATGCGCCGACCAAGACGACGCTGTGCGCCGGCGCCGGCGCCTTCGAGTCGGCGCAGGTCACGCTCACCCAGGGCGTCTACATCGGCGCCGGCCCGGATGCCGACGAGGCCCTGGCCGCGCGCCTGCCACAGGTCTGCGACGGCGCCGGGGCCTCGGTGCCCGCCAGCGGCGCCGGGCAGGGCGACAACGAACTGCGCCTGGCGCGCGCCGCCCGCGCTCGCTGAGGCAAGGGGTCGGGGGCGCAGGGCCGCCCCGCACGCAGTCGGCGCCAAACACAAAAAGTACCGGCGTCGCCGGGGCCGGCTGAGGTTGCACGGGTGCTAACCTGCCTGCACGTTCGCCTGCCCAGGGAGTCTCCAGCGTGCACCATCCACCGCAGTTGCTCTTTCGCGCCTTGCCACATCCCGGCCGCCCGCGGGCCACGGGCTCGGGCCTGGGGGCCGACAGCGCCTTCGAGGAAATGATCCGCTCCCGGCCGGTGGTGCACCGGCCCGTGGCGCGCGCGCGGTCAGAAGGGGGCGGGCAGGGCCTTGAACCCCACCCAGGCCGCGCCGATCACCGCATTCACCGGCACGCTCAGGGCGCCGGGCACGTAGAACACCGCGGAGAGCAGCTGCGAACCCGCCAGCACCTCGGCCAGCATTCCCAGCAGGTAGAACGCCAGGCCGCACGAGAGCCAGCGCCGCATGTACGTCGGCAGCCAGCGCGCCTGCTCGCGGTTGTGGCGCCAGGCCGCGGCGCGCTCGATCAGGTCACCGCGCGTCACGTCGCGGAACAGCCACCCGAAGAAGAAGTAGCGATAGAGCAGGGTGCGCAGGGCGGGAGGCGGGGGGGCTGAAGAGGCGGTCATGCGGGGCTCCTCCTGTCCACGCAGACCCCGCCATGGCCGGGTTGGTTCCCGGCCAGGGCCTCGCACTCATTTCGCCCAGGTGTCCTTCAGGCCGGTGACCCGGTTGAATACGGGCCGGCCGGCGGCGTGGTCCTTGCGGTCGGCGACGAAGTAGCCGTGGCGCTCGAACTGGAACTTGTCGTCCGGCGCGGCCTGGGCCAGCGCCGGTTCGACCCAGGCCTGGGCCACCTGCAGGCTGTCGGGGTTGATCTCCTGCAGGAAGTCCTTGTCGCCGGCGCCGGGCTGGGGCACCGAGAACAGGCGGTCGTACAGGCGTACCTCGGCAGCCACCGCGTCGTGCGCGCCGACCCAGGTGATCACGCCCTTGGCCTTGACGCTGTCGCTGCCCGGCGTGCCGCTCTTGGTGTCGGGGATCAGGTTGGCGTGGACGGTGGTGACCCGGCCGCCGGCGTCCTTGTCGGCGCCCACGCACTCGACCACGTAGCCGTACTTCAGGCGCACCTTGTTGCCCGGGAAGAGGCGGTTGTAGCCCTTGGGCGGCACTTCCTCGTAGTCGCCGCGCTCGATCCACAACGTCTTGCCGAAGGAGAACCGGCGTTGGCCGCGCTCGGGGTGGTGCGGGTGCACCGGGGCCACGCAGGGCTCCAGGTGGCCGGCGCCCATGACCTCGTCCCAGTTGTCGATCACCAGCTGCACCGGCTCGAGCACCGCCATGCCGCGGGCGGCCTTGGGGTCGAGGTCGTCGCGCAGGGCGATCTCCAGGGTGCTGTAGTCGATCCAGCTGTCGGCCTTGGTCACGCCGATGCGCTCGGCGAACAGGTGCAGGCTTTCCGGCGTGTAGCCGCGCCGGCGCAGGCCGACGATGGTGGGCATGCGCGGGTCGTCCCAGCCGTCCACGTGCTTCTCGTCCACCAGCTGCTTGAGCTTTCGCTTGCTGGTGACCACGTAGGTCAGGTTCAGGCGGGCGAACTCGTACTGGCGCGGCTGCGGCGCGTTGATCAGGCCGCCCTCGCGCAGGCGATCGAGCAGCCAGTCGTAGAACGGGCGCTGGTCTTCGAACTCGAGGGTGCAGATGCTGTGGGTGATGTTCTCCAGCGCGTCCTCGATCGGGTGCGCGAAGGTGTACATCGGGTAGATGCACCAGGTGTTGCCGGTGTTGTGGTGTTCGGCGTGCTTGATGCGGTAGAGGGCCGGGTCCCGCAGGTTGATGTTGGGGCTGGCCATGTCGATCTTCGCGCGCAGCACGGCGGCGCCGTCGGCCAGCTGGCCATCGCGCATCTCGCGCAGGCGGGCCAGGTTCTCGTCGGGCGTGCGGCTGCGGAAGGGGCTGTCCACACCGGGCTTGCCGAAGTCGCCGCGGTTGGCGCGCATCTGCTCGGGCGTCTGCTCGTCGACATAAGCCAGGCCGGCGCCCACCAGGTACTCGGCGCAGCGGTACATGAAGTCGAAGTAGTCCGAGGCCTGGTACAGGTGCGAGGTGCCGTTCGCGTCCCAGCCGAAACCGAGCCACTTCACCGCGTCCAGGATGCCGTCGACGTACTCCTGCTCCTCCTTCTCGGGGTTGGTGTCGTCGAAGCGCATGTGGCAGACGCCGCCGTAGTCGCGCGCCAGGCCGAAGTTCAGGCAGATGCTCTTGGCATGGCCCACGTGCAGGTAGCCATTGGGCTCGGGCGGGAAGCGCGTGCGGATCTTCGCCGGGTCGGCCTGGCCGGCGGCATGCTGCGCCGCGTCACCGGGCTGGCCGGCCCAGCGGCGCTGCGCGTAGGTCCCCTGCTCGAGGTCACGCTCGATGATCTGTCGCAGGAAGTTGCTGGGCTTGGCGCTGGTGTTCTCGGAAGGGGCGGACATAAGGGCGCGATTTTAGGGTGCGCCCCCGGGTGGTTACTTCTGGCAACGCGCTTGACGACTGCTTTGTCCTACGGCCGCGCTGTTCGTGCGTTACTGGAGTGGGGCCACGCCGCCCCACCCACAAGGAGACTGACATGCCTGCCCCTCGTTCCCTTTTCCGCCCGCTGCTGCTTGCCGCCCTGGGGCTGGCGGCGGCCGTGGCCGCCCCGCTGGCCCGGGCCGACAACGTGTACTGGTCGATCGGCGCCGCGACGCCCGGCCTGGTGGTCGGCGTGAGCAACGCCCGTCCCGCCCCGGTGTATGTCCAGCCGGCGCCCGTCTACGTACAGCCCGCCCCGGTTTACGTGCGGCCCTCGACGATGTATGTCCAGCCGGCCCCGGTCTATGTGCCGCCGCCGCTGTACACCTACCCGCAGCCGGTCTACACCCCGCCTCGGGTCGTCTACTCGCAGCCCCAGCTGGTGTACGCGCAGCCTGACCACGGCCGCTGGGGGCCGCCCGGCCACCGGTGGCACCACCGTGGCCATGGCCATGGCCACGGGCATGGACACGGCAGGTATTGAGCGCGGAATGCGTTGACGCCTGCCCGCCGGGCCGCAACAATGGACTCGGCGATCTTCTTCTCCAAGCTGCCCCCGGCGGTTCCGGCCCCGGGGGCTTTTTCGTGCGCGCCCAATTCACGCGTGCCAAAAAAAACCCCCAGGAAGTGGCCTGGGGGTAACTTGCCGGTCGCGGGACGGAGGGCCGGACCAGCTCACCCCGGAGGAGGAGGGGACTCAGAGGAGTCGGGGTGATCCCAGGAAGTAAACAACCTGGGGCTCGGCGGTCCTGTAGGACTGGGCCGTCTCATGCTGACGGCCCCAGGCGGCCGTCCCGTGCTCAGGGCAGGCCGAGCGCCCGCTGCCCCACGATCCGAAGCAGCGTGAGGCCGCCGGTGACGAGGCAGGCGCCCACGTACAGCCGCAGCATCCAGCGGCGGTGGCCGGCCACGTCACCGTGCGCCAGCCGCCGCAGTGCCAGGGCCAGGCCGGCGAGGGTGGCGGGCACCAGCAGGTGCACGGGGGTGAGGCCGCCCAGGTTCGGCAGCCGTGGCTCTCGCAGGAACGCGGCGCTCACGGCCACGGCCAGCATCGCGCCCACCCAGGCCAGGCCCAGGAGCCGGTGCCAGGCCCGCGACGGCCGCAGGCGGCGGCCCGAGGCCAGGGCGAACGGGCCGAGGGCCAGCGCCGCGAGGGCGGCGGCCAGGTGCACGAGGGTGGGGGGCGGCAGGTGCGCGAGGTGCGCCAGGACAGGCGCCAGGAGGGGCTGCAGGGACGGCCAGGGCGGCGGGGACAGCAGGGACGGCAGGAACATGGCTCCTCATGGGGCGGTTGCGGGGGCGGGCGATGCTGTCACCCGAAAGGCCTCGTCGAGCCGCGCCCCGACCCTGCGGCTTTACCTGCGCGATACACGGGGGCGGGCGGCCGGTCGCATGCGCTTCCTAGAATCCGTCGCATGAAGATCGCCCTGTCCTGGAAGTCATGGAGTGCCGTGGCCGTCGCCGTGCTTGCCGTCGCCGGCGGCGCCTGGTGGTGGTCCGCGGGCCGCGCGCCCGACGTCAGCTACCGCACCGCCCGCCTCGAGCGCGGCCCGCTGCAGTCCACCGTCTCGGCCTCGGGGGCGGTCAACCCGGTCACCCAGGTGTCGGTGGGCACGCAGGTGTCCGGCCAGATCAAGGAGCTGTATGTCGACTTCAACGCCGAGGTGAAAGCCGGCCAGCTGATCGCGCAGATCGACCCGGAGACCTTCGAGTACCGGGTGCGCCAGGCGCAGGCCGATGTCGATGCCGCGCAGGCCGCGGTGCTCACCGCCGAGGCCAACGGCGCGGCGGCCCGCGCCGCCGTCTCGCGCGCCCACGTGGACCTCGCCGAGGCCCGGCGAGACCTGGACCGCAAGCGGATGCTGGTGGAGCGCCAGTTCATCGCGCAGAGCGAGGCCGAGAAGGCGCAGGCGCTGGTGAACACCAGCGGCGAGTCGCTCAAGTCGGCCGAGGCCCAGCTCGGCGTGACCCAGGCCCAGGTGCGCAGCGCCCAGGCCAACGTGGCCCAGCGCCAGGCGGCCCTGGCCCAGGCCCGGGTGGACCTGGCCCGCACCCGCATCGTCTCGCCGGTCAACGGCATCGTGATCAAGCGCGCCGTCGAGCGCGGGCAGACCGTGGCGGCCAGCCTGCAGGCGCCGGAGCTGTTCGTGATCGCGCAGAACCTGCAGGACATGCAGGTCGAGGCCAGCGTCGACGAGAGCGACATCGGTCGCATCCGCCCCGGCCAGAAGGCCAGCTTCACGGTGGATGCCTTTCCGGGCCAGAGCTTCGAGGGCACGATCGGCCAGGTCCGCAAGGCGGCCCAGAACGTGGCCAACGTGGTCACCTACGTCGCCGTGGTGCGCTTCTCCAATCCGGGCGGCCGCCTGCTGCCCGGGATGACGGCCAACGTGCGCGTGGTCACCGAGGCCCGCGATGACGTGCTCAAGGTGCCCAACGCCGCGCTGCGCGTGCGCATCGCCGGCGTGGAGCCGGCGCGCGCGCCGGCCTCGGCGGCCTCCGCGCCCGCCGCCACGGCCACCAGCCGCGCCTGGGGCTTTCCCTGGATCGCCGAGGCCGTGGCCCAGCCTGCGGGCGGCGGCGGCTTCGCCGCGATGCGCGAGCGCCTGACCACCGAGTTGCAGCTGGACGCCGCGCAGCAGGCAAAGCTGGAGGCCATCGGCAACGAGCTGCGGCCGCAGTTCATGGCCCTGCGCGAGCTGCCCGAGGGCGAGCGGGCCGCGGCCCGCGAGAAGGTCCAGGCGCAGATGCGCGAGCGCATCGCCGCCATCCTCACGCCGGCCCAGCGCGCGCAGTACGCGCAGTCCGTGCAGGGCGCGTCGCAGCCGGGCGCCGCCCCGGGGTCGCGCGGCGCGGCTGCGACCGGAGCCGGGACTTCCGCCGCGGCCCCCGCGGCGGCGGCGGCCTCGCGCAGCGCGCCCGCCACGGCTGCGGCCCAGCCGAATGGCCCCTCCACCGGCACGCCGGCCGCGCCGTCTGCCCCGGCGGCGGCGGGCGCGAATGCCGCCGCGCCCGCCGGCGGCCCGGGCGGCCCGGCCGCCGAATTCCGCAACCGCCTCGTCACCGAGCTGCAGCTGACGCCCGCCCAGGTCGAGAAGGTCGACGCGATCTACGCCGAGGCGCGGCCGAAGTTCGGCCAGCTGCGCGACCTGCCGGCCGAGGAGCGCGGCAAGGCCCGCGAGCGCATCACCGCCGACATCCGCGCGCGCATCGCCGACCTGCTCTCCGCCGAACAGAAGCCGAAGTACGCCGCCCTGGTGGCCGAGGCCGCCAGCCGCACCAGCTCGCGCGGACGCATCTTCCTGCTCGGCGCCGACGGCAAGCCGCGCGCCTTCGACGTGCGACTGGGTATCACCGACGGCACCATGACCGAGCTGCTCGTACCGCCAGGCTCGCCCCAGGCCGTCGACCTGAAGGAAGGCGCGACGGTGATCACCGGCGTCATCGGGGGAACCTCGCCCGCGAACCCGGCGCGCCCCGCCGGCCCGCGCATGCCGTTCTGAGGACGCACCCGCCATGGCACTGATCGAGGCGCGCGACCTGACCAAGACCTACGCCATGGGCGGCACCACGGTGCATGCCCTGCGCGGCGTCTCGCTGGACATCGGCGAGGGCGAGTTCGTCGCCATCATGGGCGCCTCCGGCTCGGGCAAGAGCACGCTGATGAACATCCTGGGCTGCCTGGACCGTCCCACCAGCGGCCACCTGAGGCTCGCGGGCGAGGCGGTGGAGGCGATGTCGCCCGACCAGCTCGCCTCCATCCGCAACCGGCGCATCGGCTTCGTCTTCCAGCAGTTCAACCTCCTGCCCCGCACCAGCGCGCAGGAGAACGTCGAACTGCCCATGGTCTATGCCGGCGTGAAGGCGCCCGAGCGCCAGGCCCGTGCGCTGGAGGCGCTGCAGCGCGTGGGCCTGGGCGAGCGCGTGCACCACACCCCCGCCGAGCTCTCGGGCGGGCAGCAGCAGCGCGTGGCCATCGCCCGGGCGCTGGTGAACCGGCCGCAGTTGATCCTGGCCGACGAGCCCACCGGCGCGCTCGACTCGCAGACCAGCGAGGAGATCATGCGCCTGCTCACCGAGCTCAATCAGCACGGCATCACCGTGGTGCTGGTCACGCACGAACACGACGTGGCCGCCTGGGCGCGGCGCTGCATCCACTTCCGCGACGGCCACATCGTCGAGGACACGGGCGCGAACGGCGCCGCCCCGGGCGAGGCCGGCCCGAAGGGCGCCGCCCCGGCCAGGGAGGCCGCCGCATGAACACGCTCGCCGCCCTGCGCTCGGCGCTGCGCGCGCTGGCCGCCAACAAGCTGCGCAGCGTGCTCACCATGCTGGGCATCATCATCGGCGTGGGCGCGGTGATCACCATGATCGCCGTGGGCCGCGGCGCCACCGAGCGCGTGCAGGAGCAGATGAAGGGCCTGGGCTCCAACATCATGCTGGTGCTGCCCGGCGGCGTGACCGCCGGCGGCGTGCGCCTGGGGGCGCAGACCGGGCAGGCGCTGACCGAGGAGGACGCGCTGGCCATCGCCCGCGAGGTCCCCGAGGTGCAGGTGGCCGCCCCCAGCCTGCGCACCGGCGCGCAGGTGGTCGTGGGCAACACCAACTGGAGCACCTCCATCTTCGGCACGACCAACGACTACCTGGAGGCACGCGACTGGCCGCTGTCGGCCGGCCGCGGCTTCGAGGCCGCGGAGGTGCAGGGTTCGGCCAAGGTGGCCCTCATCGGCCAGACCGTGGCGCAGCAGCTGTTCGGCGACGCCGACCCGGTGGACCAGGTCATTCGCGTGAAGAAGATCCCCGTGACCGTGGTCGGCGTCCTGGAACGCAAGGGCCAGAACTCCATGGGCCAGGACCAGGACGACGTGGTGGTCGTTCCGATCAGCACCTACCGCAACCGCATCCAGGGCGGGGTGGGCGGCAAGGTCAAGCGCGTGGGCTCGATCAGCGTGAAGGTGCGCGAGGGCCAGGACATGAAGGCGGTGGAGGAGTCCATCAAGGAGCTGCTGCGCCAGCGCCTGAAGGTGCAGCCCGGTGCCGAGGACCCGTTCTCGATCCGCAACCTCACCGAGATCCTGCAGGCGCAGGAGGCCTCCAGCCGGGTGATGACCCTGCTGCTCGCCGCGGTGGCGGGCATCAGCCTGGTGATCGGCGGCATCGGCATCATGAACATCATGCTGGTGAGCGTGACCGAGCGCACCCGCGAGATCGGCCTGCGCATGGCGGTGGGCGCGCGTGGCCGCGACATCCTCTCGCAGTTCCTGATCGAGGCGGTGACCCTGAGCCTCATCGGCGGTGCCATCGGCGTGGCCATCGGCGCGGTGGCGACCTGGGCGGTGGGCTTCTTCGCCGGCTGGCAGGTGAGCATCACCCCCGGCGCGATCGCGCTGGCCGCGGGGTTCTCGGCCTTCGTGGGCGTGTTCTTCGGCTGGTACCCGGCGCGGCGCGCCTCGCGCCTGCTGCCGATCCAGGCGCTGCGCTACGAGTGAGGCCCGCGGGCCGCGGCGATAATCGCGGGTCTTTCAAGCAGGGGGATCCGCGTGGACGTCGTTTCGCTGGCCAAGGCCGCCATCATGGGCATCGTCGAGGGCCTGACCGAGTTCCTCCCGATCTCCAGCACCGGCCACCTGATCCTCGCCGGCGCGCTGCTCGGATTCGACGACGACAAGGCCAAGGTCTTCGACATCGCCATCCAGACCGGCGCCATCCTCGCCGTCATCATCGTCTACTGGCAGCGGATCCGCGACACGCTGGCGGCCCTGCCCACGCAGGAGCGCGCCCAGCGCTTCGCCTTCAACGTGGCCCTGGGCTTCCTGCCCGCGGTGATCATGGGCCTGGCCCTGGGCAAGTGGATCAAGTCGCACCTGTTCACCCCCGAGGTGGTGGCCTCCACCTTCATCCTGGGCGGCTTCATCATCCTGTGGGCCGAGCGCCGGCAGGCCACCGCGGTGCGCATCCAGGAAGTGGACGACCTGCGCGGGCGTGATGCGCTCAAGGTCGGCCTGGTGCAGTGCCTGGCCATGATCCCCGGCACCAGCCGCAGCGGCGCCACCATCATCGGCGGCATGCTGCTGGGCCTCTCGCGCAAGGCCGCGACCGACTTCTCCTTCTTCCTGGCCATCCCCACCCTGATCGGCGCGGGCGCCTACAGCCTCTACAAGGAGCGGGCGCTGCTGTCGGTGGCCGACCTGCCGGTGTTCGGCGTGGGGCTCGTGTTCTCGTTCCTCAGCGCCTGGCTGTGCGTTCGCTGGCTGCTGCGGTACATCGCCTCGAACAGCTTCGTGCCGTTCGCCTACTACCGCATCGTCTTCGGGGTCGTGGTGCTGGCCACCTCGTGGACCGGCCTGGTGCCCTGGAGGGCCTGACGCGCCTCGCGTCCGCCGGGCGTGCCTGCGCGCCTCACAGCGCCAGCAGCGCCGCCTCGATCGCGGCGGCCGTGGCCACCGGCTTTTCCATCGGGAACAGGTGGCTGCCTTCCATCATCGCCATGCGGCCCCCGGTGACCCGCCGGGTCAGGGCCAGGCCGACCTGGGCGATCTCCTGCGACTGCAGTCCGCCGATGAAGGCCGCCGGGCACTGCAGCGGATGCCGCCGCAGCAGCCGGTCGAGGTTGTGGGGCAGGGTGTTGTAGATGCGGGTCTCGATGTCGCGGTCGAAGGCCAGCACGCGCTCGCCGCCGTCGTCGCGCATGCCGTGCACCACGTAGTCGCGCAGCACCTGCGGGTCCCAGCGGGCGAAGGCCTTCTTGTGGCGGAAATGCTCGAGCGCCTCCTCCACGCCCGGCCACCGGTTGCGGCGCTTGCGGCTCACCGCACCCGGTGACAGCGCGCCCACCAGCGGGGTGCGCTTGGCCGCAGCGACGGCGGTGGCCTTCCAGCCGCCGATCAGGGGGGAGTCGAGCATCAGCACGCCGCGCGCCAGCGCCGGGTGGCGTGCCGCGCACATCACGGCCAGGAAGCCGCCGAGGGAATGGCCGACGAGGAAGGCCGGCTCGCCCGCCTGGTCCACCTCGCGCGTGGTGAACGCGGCGAGTTCCTCGACCAGGTGGGGCCAGTTGTCGGTGACTGGCCGGGCCGGGTCATGCCCGAGCTTCTCGGGGGCCTTCACGGTGAACCCGCGCGCGCGCAACTGCCGGAACAGCACGCCGTAGGTGCCGGCGGGGAAGCTGTTCGCGTGCGCGAAGACGACCAGGCTCATGGAGCCGGCTCAGATCAGCCTGTCCTCCGGACGCCCGATCTTCTTGAGGGTCTTGTAGCGCGGCTCGTCCACCTTGAGCGGGGTGTCGGTGCGGGTGTCGTCCCACACCGGGTCCTCGAGGCTGTCGAACACCTGGCGCAGCTTCTCGCCCCAGGTCTTGTGCAGCATCTGGTAGTAGGGGTTGTTGACCCCCAGGCAGGCCACCTTGTCCGACTCCAGCCGGTTGGCCTCGTAGACCACCAGGTCCAGCGGCGGGCCGACGGAGAGGTTGGACTTCATCGTCGAGTCCATGGACACCAGCGCGCACTTGGCGGCCTCGTCCAGCGGGGTGTCGGGTGTGATGACGCGATCGAGCACCGGCTTGCCGTACTTGGACTCGCCGATCTGGAAGTAGGGCGACTCGGCGGTGGCCTCGATGAAGTTGCCGGCCGAATAGACATTGAACAGGCGCATGCCCTCGCCCTTGATCTGGCCGCCGAAGATCAGCGAGACATTGAATTCCACGCCGGCGGACTTGAGCGAGGCGGCGTCGCGGTCGTACACGCGGCGCACGGCCTGGCCCAGGATGCGGGCCGCGTCGAACATGCTCTTGGCATTCCAGATGGTGACGGCCTCGCCGCCGTCCGGGTCGCGCAATTGCTCGACCTGCAGGATCTCGCGCACCGACTGGGAGATCGACAGGTTGCCTGCGGAGAGCAGCACCATGAAGCGGTCGCCCGGGCGCTCGTAGACGATCATCTTGCGGAAGGTGCTGATGTGGTCCACGCCCGCGTTGGTGCGGGAGTCGGACAGGAACACCAGCCCGGCGTTGAGCTTGATGCCGACGCAGTAGGTCATTGCGGTTCCAGTTTCTTCTTCAGTTGGTAGAGCGCGTCGAGGGCCTCGCGCGGGCTCATCGCGTCCGGGTCGATCGCCCGCAGGGCCGCCTCCACCGCGCTGTGCGCGGCCTGCGGCGGCTCGGGCGGCGGTGCGAACAAGTCTACCTGCTCGCGCGAGCCGGCCTGCTGCGCCTCGAGGGCGGCCAGGGTGTGGCGGGCGTGGTTCACCACGGCGGTCGGCATGCCGGCCAGCCGCGCCACCTGGATGCCGTAGCTGCGGCTGGCGGGGCCGGGCTGGATCTCGTGCAGGAACACGATGTCGTGCCCCGCCTCCGTGGCGCTCACATGCGTGTTCACCGCCGCGTGGTGGCGCGCCGGGAACTCGGTCAGCTCGAAGTAGTGCGTGGCGAACAAGGTGTAGGCCTGGGTCTTGTCATGCAGGTGGGCCGCAATCCCGCTAGCAAGTGCCAGGCCATCGAAGGTGGAGGTGCCCCGGCCGATCTCGTCCATCAGCACCAGGCTGTGGGGCGTCGCCGCGTGCAGGATCTGGGCGGCCTCGGTCATCTCCAGCATGAAGGTGGACTGGGCGTTGGCCAGGTCGTCGGCCGCGCCGATGCGGGTGTGGATGGCGTCCATCGGCCCGAGGCGGCAGGCCTGGGCCGGCACGAAGGCGCCCATGGAGGCGAGCAGGCAGATCAGGGCTACCTGGCGCATGTAGGTGGATTTACCGCCCATGTTGGGCCCGGTGATCACCTGCATGCGCTGCTTCGGGCCCAGGCGCGTGTCGTTGGGGATGAAGCTGCCGCCGGAGGTCTCGGCCAGGCGCGCCTCGACCACCGGGTGGCGGCCCCTGGCGATCTCGATGCCCGGCTCCTTCGTGAACTGCGGGCGGCACCAGCCCAGGGTGAGGGAGCGCTCGGCCAGCGCGCACAGCGCGTCCAGCGAGGCGATGGCCCGGGCCAGGCGGGTGAGGGCGGCCACCTGCGGCTGCAGCGTGTCCAGCAGCTGCTCGTACAGCCACTTCTCGCGGGCCAGGGCGCGCTCCTGCGCGGACAGGGCCTTGTCCTCGAAGGCCTTGAGCTCGGGGGTGATGAAGCGCTCGGCGTTCTTCAGGGTCTGGCGGCGGCGGTAGTCCTCGGGCACCTTGTCCAGCTGGCCCTGGGTGACCTCGATGTAGAAGCCGTGCACCTTGTTGAACTGCACCTTGAGGTTGGCGATGCCGGTGCGCTCGCGCTCCTTCACCTCCAGCTGCACGAGGAAGCCGTCGGCGTTCTCCTGGATGGCGCGCAGCTCGTCGAGCTCGGCGTCGAAGCCGGTGGCGATCACGCCGCCATCGCGCACCAGGGCGGCCGGCTCCTCGAAGAGGGCACGGGCCAGCAGGGGCGCGCACTCGGGCGGCGGCACCAGGTCCTCGGCCAGGCGCGCGAGCAGCCCGGGCTGGCCGGCCAGCACCGGGGCCAGCCGCGCCGCCTTGTCCAGCGAGTGGCGCAGGCCCACCAGCTCGCGCGGGCGCACCTGGCGCAGGGCGATGCGGGCGGTGATGCGCTCGACGTCGCTGGTGCCCTTGAGGTAGTCACGCAGGTCCTGCCAGGGGCCGCTGCGCAGGGCGTCGATGGCGTCGTGGCGGGCGATGGCCTGGGCGCGGTCGCGACGCGGCGCGAGCAGCCAGGTGCGCAGCATGCGGCTGCCCATGCCGGTCATGCAGGTGTCGATCAGCTTGAACAGCGTGGGGCCGTCGTCGCCGCGCAGGGTCTGCACCAGCTCGAGGTTGCGGCGGGTGGTCAGGGGCAGGTCGATCAGCTCGTCGTCGCGCTGCACCTGCAGGGACAGCACGTGGGTGAGGGCGCGGCCCTGGGTGTGCTCGGCATAGGCGAGCAGGGCGGCGGCGGCGGCGTGGGCCTCGGGCAGGTCGTCGGCGCCCCAGGCGCCCAGGCTGGCGGCCTGCAGCTGCTCGCGCAGGCGGCGCGCGCCCAGACCGGCGTCGAACTGGAAGGCCGGGCGCACCGTGAGCGGCGCGCCGGCGCGCGCGGCCTTCAGGCGCTCCTCGAAGGCGGGGGTGACCTCGGCGCTGAACACGATCTCGCTGGGGGCGATGCGGGCGATCCAGGCCTCCAGTGCGTCGGCGTCGCACTCGGCCAGCTGCAGCGCGCCCTGGGTCACGGCCATCCAGGCCAGGCCGAGGCGGTGGCGCGGGCCCTGGTGCACGGCCAGCAGGGTGGCCTCGCTCTTGTCGTTCAGGAGGGCGGTGTCGGTGAGGGTGCCGGGGGTGACCACGCGCACCACCTTGCGCTCCACCGGGCCCTTGCTGGCGCCCACGTCGCCCACCTGCTCGCAGATCGCCACGGACTCGCCGAGCTTGATGATGCGGGCCAGGTAGGTCTCGACCGAGTGGAAGGGGACGCCGGCCATGGTGACCGGCTCGCCGGCGGACTGGCCGCGGCGGGTGAGGGTGATGTCCAGCAGGCGGGCGGCCTTCTCGGCGTCGTCGTAGAACAGCTCGTAGAAGTCCCCCATGCGGTAGAAGACCAGCGTCTCGGGAAACTGCGCCTTGATGGCCAGGTACTGGGCCATCATGGGGGTGTGGCCCTGGGCGAGGAGGTCGCTGGCGGTGATCGGGGTGTCTTGGGGCATTGAAGGTCGGGCGGCCGCGGGAGAGGCGGCGGGTCAACCTGCAATGCTAATGGGTCCGCCCGGTCCGACTTCATTGAGCGCTGAGGCGGGCGGCCTGGAGGAACACGGCGTCCAGGGCACTCGGTATGTCGTGGCGGGGGATCCGGGGGGCCTCGGCAGGTTCCGTCGACTTTTGCTACCGTCGGACGGTTCTTGCCCATCCGAACTCGAATGACCAACGCCAACACCGCTCCCCCTGTCGAAGTCGCCTGCCTCGGCTACGGTGGCCTGGTGCCGTTCGTGGCCCTGGCCCTGCTCGCGCAGGTGGATCCCCCGCATGCGGACGTCTGGTCCCGCGCACTGGCCGGCTACGGCGCGGTGATCCTCAGTTTCGTGGGCGCGCTGCACTGGGGCGTTGCCATGAGTGCTGCGCATCTGGACACGGCGCTGCGGCGTCGGGCCTTCGCTTGGAGTGTCGTGCCGGCCCTGATGGCTTGGCCTGCCGCGATGCAGGCAGGCGCCATGCCGCTGCTGGTCCTTGTCGCCGGGTTCGTGCTGCACCTGGTGCAGGACCGCCGCCTGGCCGTTCACGCGCAGTTGCCAGGCTGGTATTTGCCCCTGCGCTGGCGGCTGACGGCGGTCGCATGCCTGTGCCTGAGCGTGAATGCGTGGTGGTCCGCGGGCCGCGCTTGACCCTCCCCGCTCACACAGGAGCCCCCATGAGATCCCTGCTGGTTGCCGCCCTCCTGGCCTGCCTTCCGGTTTTCGCCCTGGCCATCGAAGAACCTGCCTACGAGGTCCTGCAGGAAATCGACGGCGTGGAGCTGAGGCAGTACGCGCCCTATGTCGTGGCCCAGGTCACGCTGGCCACGACGGCGGACCGGGCGGGTAATGAAGCCTTTCCCATCCTGGCGGCCTACATCTTTGGCAAGAACAAGGGGGCCCGGTCGCTGGAGATGACGGCCCCCGTGACGCAGACGGCCGAGCCCATGAGGATGGAGATGACCGCACCGGTGACGCAGTCCCAGGCGCCCGGTGGCTATGTCGTGCAGTTTGTCCTGCCGAAGGCCATCACGCTGTCCCAGGCGCCCGAGCCGCTCGATGCGCGAGTGCAGTTGCGCGAAGTGCCGGCCCGGCGAGTCGCGGTGATCCGCTACTCGGGCTTCTGGTCCCAGTCGAACTTCGACGAGCACCTGGGCAAGTTGCAATCGGTGCTGCGCGAAGCGCAGCTGCGCTGGTCCGGAGAGCCCACGCTCTCGCGCTACAACCCGCCTTTCACGCCCTGGTTCCTGCGTCGCAACGAGATCTGGCTGGCACTGGAGCCCTGACGCGGCTCGCCTCACTCAGGCTTGATGTCCCGTGTGCGGGCCACGTCGCTCGTCCAACCCATGTCGCTGGTCAGGACGCTGAGGAAGTCCTCCGGCTCGCGGCTGGCCGCTGTGCGGAAGGACATCCTGGATAGCTGGTCCACGACCTCGGCGGACCCGACTGGGCCACCTTCGCGATGTCCGGGTTCGGGCGAGCGTTTCACAACGGCCAGGATCGGAAGTTGGATCACCGCGCAAGAGAGACCGCTTCAGGCTGGGAGCGGTCGCCTGGAACGCTATCGCTAAGGGACTGTGATCGGCCAATAGCCGCCGTTGAACACTGCCAGCTCAGAAAATGATGAGAACAGCCAACATCGAGCAGGCGCAGCTCCCGTTTTGGGAGGCCCGACCCACCACAGGAATATGTGTCACTGGCGCTTCATGCAGCAGGTCCATTGCGCGAAGCCCGGTTTATAGGAATCACCGCCAGAATCAGGCGTCGCTTTTGGCTCTCGATTGGATTCAGGCTCTGTGCGCAGCACGTTCAAGCAGATAGCACCTGTCAGGCCTCCAACTCCATCATTAATGCCTTGGCGGTCACGATGTCTCCGTGCTTGACATGGATGCGCCCGATGGTCGCAGCGCGCTCAGCAACGACCAGACTCTCCATCTTCATGGCTTCGATTGACAAGAGCACATCGCCCTTTTCGACCTTCTGCCCCTCCTTGACGGCCACGCGGCTGACGCTCCCAGGCATGGGCGAGGCAATGTGGTCCGGGTTGCCGTCGTCGGCCTGCCTGAGCGTCTTGGCGGTTGATGACGCGCCGGCCATGGGCACGCGCACCATCCTGGGCTGGCCGTTGAGCTCAAAAAAAAGGCGACACTGGCCGTCATCGTCGGGCGGGGTACGTCCATCGATGCGCACGTGCAAGGTCTTGCCTGTGTCGATGGTGACAGCTATCTCCTCGTGGTCCTGCAATCCATAGAAGAACGCTGGTGTCGGGATGGTGGAGACATCGCCATAGTGGCCTCTGTGTCTGGCGTATTCGAGGAAGACCTTGGGGTACATCAGGTAGGACGCCAGATCCTGATCACTGACCGATTGCCCCAGCACCTGCTCGGCCTGGCGCCTCTGTGCTTCCAGATCGACCGGTGGCAGGTGTTCTCCTGGCCGTCCGACGAGCGCAGCCTGGCCCCTGAGTACCTTGGCCTGCAGAGCCGACGGGAATCCATCCGCAGGAAAGCCGAGTTCGCCACGCATCAATTGAACAACCGATTCGGGAAACGCCAGGTCGCGACCCGGCTCGAGGACGCTCTCAGGCGAGAGGTCATTGGCCACCATGAACAGCGCCATATCGCCCACCACCTTGGAGGTGGGTGTGACCTTGACAATGTCACCGAAAAGCAGATTGACTTGGGCGTACGCCTTGGCGATGTCGGGCCAGCGGTGCTCCAACCCCATCGCGCGAGCCTGCTCACGCAGATTGGTGTACTGGCCACCAGGCATCTCATGCCGGTAGACGTCGGATGTGCCGCTTCGGATGTCGCTTTCGAACGGTAGGTAGTAGCGACGCACGCCCTCCCAGTAGTGCGAGAGGCCGCGCAACGCCTCCCGGTCTACCTGTGGGTCTCGCTCGCTGCCGTCCAGCGCGGCCACGATGCTGCCCAGGTTGGGCTGAGAGGTCAGGCCGCTCATGGCGTCGATGGCGCCGTCCACGATGTCACAACCGGCCTCTACAGCGGCCAGCACGCTGGCCGCGGCCAGGCCGCTGGTGTCGTGCGTGTGGAAATGAATGGGCAGGCCCGTGGCGTCCTTCAACGCACGGACCAACGTGGCTGCTGCACGAGGGCGACACACGCCGGCCATGTCCTTGATGGCCAGCATCTGCGCACCTGCTTTTTCCAGGGACTTGGCCATCTGGACATAGTACCCAAGGCCGTATTTGTGCCGACGCTCGTCGAACAGATCTCCGGTGTAGCAGATCGCTGCTTCGCAGATCGCACCCGACTCTCGCACGGCATCAATGGCCATGCGCATGTTGTCGACTGAATTGAGCGAGTCGAAGACCCGGAACACGTCAATCCCGCTCCTGGCTGCCTGCTCCACAAAGAATCGGACGACGTTGTCGGGATAGTTGGTGTAGCCCACGGCATTGGAGGCGCGCAGCAGCATCTGGAGCAGGAGGTTCGGTACGGAGGCGCGCAGCTGAGCCAGGCGATCCCAGGGATCTTCATGGAGAAAACGCATTGCCACGTCAAAGGTGGCGCCGCCCCAGCACTCGAGCGAAAACAGGTTCGGCAACAGCCGGGCATAGTGCGGCGCCACATCGACCATGTCCTTGCTGCGCATGCGTGTTGCCAGCAGCGACTGATGCGCATCACGCATGGTGGTGTCTGTCAGTAACACGCGCTCCTGGGCCTTGATCCACTCAATGAACCCATCCGTGCCGAGCTGCCTGAGGAGATCACGGGTACCGGGGGCAGGTGCCTGCGACAGGTCGTATTCAGGCTTGACCGCCACGGACAGAGGCAGCGTCGGCAACACGCGCCCCTTCATTTCCGGATGGCCGTTGACGGTCACGTTGCCCAGGTACTTGAGCAGTTTGGTGGCGCGGTCCTGCCTGGGGGAGAACTGGATCAACTCGGGGGTCTGATCGATGAAGCGTGTGGTGCATTGGCCACTCTGGAAAAGTGGGTGGGCGATGACGTTCTCGAGGAACGGCAAATTGGTCGCCACGCCTCGGATGCGGAATTCGCGCAAGGTGCGGTCCATGCGGGCAATCGCATCGGGTGCAGTGGCTCCCCATGTGGTGACCTTGACCAGGAGACTGTCGTAGTAGGGCGTGATGACTGCGCCGGAGTAGGCCGTGCCGCTGTCCAGCCTAACTCCAAAGCCCCCACTTGAGCGGTAGGTGGACAAGCGGCCGTAGTCGGGCGCGAAATTCTTTTCAGCATCTTCCGTCGTGACCCGGCATTGCAGGGCATGACCGTTGAGGCGGATGCTTTGCTGCGCGGGCACCACCCCGCCGTCCACGCCGACCGCGGCGCCCTGGGTAACAGCGATCTGAGCCTTGACAAGGTCAATACCCGTGACCTGCTCAGTGACGGTGTGCTCCACCTGAATGCGCGGATTCACCTCGATGAAATAGAAATCGCCGCTGTCGGCATCCATCAGGAACTCCACGGTACCGGCGTGGGTGTAGTTGACGGCACGGCCGAGTCGCAGAGCCGCGTCACAGAGCGCCTGTCGTGTGCTGTCGTCCAGATACGGGGCCGGCGCTCGCTCGACCACTTTTTGATTCCGACGCTGTACCGAACAATCGCGCTCGAACAGGTGCACCAGATGGCCATGGGTATCACCCAGGATCTGCACCTCGACATGGCGGGCTCGCTGGACGAGCTTTTCCAGGTAGATCTCGTCGTTTCCAAAGGCAGACAAGGCCTCGCTTCTGGCGACGGGCATCTGCGTGATCAATTCCTCGTCGTTTGCAATGATGCGCATACCCCGTCCGCCACCGCCCCAACTGGCCTTGAGCATCACTGGGTAGCCGATCTGGCGAGCCATTTCTTTGGCTGCTCCCGCCTCCTGGGGGAGCGGTGGCGTGGCCGGCATCACCGGCACGCCCACGGACTGCGCCAGGTTTCGGGCGGCCACTTTATTGCCCAGCGTACGCATCACGTCACTTGAGGGACCCACAAACGCGATGCCTGCGGCTGCGCAAGCGTCTGCAAAGTCAGGGTTCTCCGAGAGGAATCCGTAACCGGGATGGATGGCATCTACACCGGCTTGCTTGGCCACACGGATGACTTCGGCAATGTTCAGGTAGGCAGCGATTGGCTTTTCGCCCAGACCGATCAGATAACTCTCGTCGGCCTTGAAACGGTGCAATGAAAAGCGGTCCTCGGTGGCGTAGACAGCCACCGTTCGGATGCCCATTTCGGTGGCGGCGCGCATCACGCGGATAGCAATCTCGCCTCGGTTGGCGATCAGCAGGGAACGAATGGGGCGAGCGATCATGGGTCGATTCTTCTTTGACATGGGATGAAGCGAGGCGCCGCGTTTTGACGACCTGAGTCAGGCGGCGTGATTCAACCAGTTGGATGTGTTCTGAGGAAGCTGCCCGGTTCAAAAACAAGGGTTAACCCGCATTGAGACTTTTTAATCCCGGGGCGCTGAAAAACATTCGTTTGCTCCAAGACGGGGCCTCATCGACCATTCGCCACCGCCGGCTTGGCCAAGTGGCTTTGTTTTGGGCAGGCCCCATGAATAAATCTAGCCGGGGTGGAGCAAGGCTCACACGGCCTCGCAAACCGGCGCACACGACAACAGGAGAACAGCGATGACGTGGCAACAGGTCTACGATCCATTCGGCAACATGGTCATTTCAACCCTGCTCGGCGCCATCCCCGTGGTGGTGATGCTGGTGGGCTTGGGATTCCTCCACCTGAAGGCGCACATTGCAGCGGCGCTCGGTCTGATCGCGGCTCTGGCCATTGCGGTCTTCGCTTATGGCATGCCCGCCAGCATGGCCGGCAATGCCGCCTTCTACGGCGGCTTGACCGGTCTTCTGCCCATTGGCTGGATCGTTCTGAACATCATCTTTCTGCACCAGCTGACCGAGCAGAATGGCAGCTTCAAGGTGCTGCAGGATTCAATTGCCGGCATCACCCAGGACAGGCGCCTGCAACTGTTGCTGATCGCCTTTGCGTTTGGCGCCTTCTTTGAAGGAGCCGCCGGCTTTGGCACCCCGGTCGCTGTGACCGCGGCCATCCTGATCGGCCTGGGCTTTTCCCCATTGGCCGCCTCGGGCCTCAGCCTGATCGCCAACACCGCCCCGGTGGCTTACGGCGCGCTGGGCACGCCGGTCATCACCCTGGCCAAGGTGCACGGCTACGACCTGATGGAGGTCTCGGCCATGATTGGCCGCCAACTGCCTTTCTTCTCGCTGCTGGTCCCTTTCTGGCTGATCTGGGCCTTTGCCGGACGCAAGGCCATGTGGGAAGTCTGGCCGGCCATCCTGGTCACGGGCGCGAGCTTTGCCGTGTCCCAGTTCCTGGTGTCCAACTACATCGGCCCTGAACTGGTGGACGTCATTGCGGCTGTTGTGTCGATGGCCGCACTGGTCAGCTTCCTGAGGGTCTGGCAGCCCAAGACCATCTGGACCTCCGTCTCCCTGAAGGGGCACGAAAGTGCTGGCGGAGAGGCCAAGCCTTTGGAGGCGATCAAGCAGCACTCGCGGGCTGAAGTCATCCGTGCCTGGACGCCCTGGGCCATCCTGACGGTGTTCGTGTTCATCTGGGGCCTGCCGGAGGTCAAGAAGTATTTCAATGGCATCTTTGCCCCGGCATTTCCCATTGAAGGCCTGCACAACCTGATCGAGAAGATGCCTCCGGTGGTGCCCAAGCCCCACAAGGAAGCCGCGATCTATACCCTGAACCTGCTTTCGGCCACAGGCACCGGCATCCTGCTGTCAGCCATTGTTGGCGGTCTGGTGATGAAGTACAGCCCGGTGGCGCTGGTGCGCACCTTTTTCCGCACCATGTGGCTGGTTCGCTACTCGCTGCTGACCATCGTCCTGATGCTCGCCCTGGGTACGCTCACGCGCTACTCGGGCACGGACACCACGCTCGGTTTGGCTTTTGCCAATACGGGCTGGCTCTACCCCTTTTTCGGAACCCTGATGGGCTGGCTGGGTGTTGCGCTCACGGGTTCGGACACCGCTTCCAACGTCCTGTTCGGTGGCATGCAGAAGGTGGCGGCCGAGCAACTGGGTCTGAGCCCGAACCTGATGGGCGCGGCCAACAGCTCGGGGGGCGTCATGGGCAAGATGATCGATGCGCAATCCATCGTTGTGGCATCCACTGCCACGCGCTGGTTCAACCACGAAGGTGACATCCTGCGCTACGTGTTTTTCCACTCCATCGCGCTGGCCTGCCTGGTGGGTATCTTCGTGACGCTTCAGGCTTACGTCTGGCCGTTCACGCAGATGGTGATTCACTGAACATGGACGGCCGCTGCTCTGCCATGCTGAACACTTTCACTCAACGACAGGCTTCAGGCCAGAGAAGTCTTGAGCCAGTCGGTGAAGGCGGTCACTTCAGGACGCTGGGCGGTCTCGGCGTCCACCAGAGCATGGTAGGTGTGGGGCGACGGCACTGCCTGGTCGAACAGCGGCACCAGTTGTCCACGGGCGATGAAAGGCTCGGCGACCCGGGCCAGACACAGCGCGACGCCCAAGCCGCTGGCAGCAGCTTCGAGCAGGATACCCAGGTCGGTGAAAAGCGCGCCTCGGCCAGGTTCGGGCCCGTTCACCCCTACGGCCGACAGCCACAGTTGCCAGGGCAGCAAGGGCGAGCGCAGCAGATCGCCCGGTTGGAGGTCCGTGGGCTGGACGAGAGAACGTCGACTCAGGTACTCGGGACTGGCCAGGACTTGCAGGTGATCCGAGAACAGGGGGATCGAGGCGCGTTCATCAAAGTCTCCTTTGCCGAAGCGAATGTCCACATCATGCCGTCCGTGCTTGTCTTGCATGGGCGCAGCGACGTCGATCTGAATCTCGATATCTGGCCAGTCTTGGTAGAAGGCCGGCAAGCGGGGAATCAGCAGATGGCGTGCAAACGTGGGTGGCACTCCCACGCTCAAGCTCAAACTGGGCGCTTCCACCCGGGAGAGGTGAGCCAACCGGTCAAAGGCTTCACGTACACCCGCAAGGGTGCGCTGGCCGGCTGCCGTCAAGCGCACACCCGTGGGCGACCGCTCGAAAAGCTGCTCTCCCAACTGGGACTCGAGCAGTCGGATCCTGTGACTCACTGCGCTGGGCGTGATGCACAACTCGACGGCCGCCTGCGCGAAGCCCCCCAATCGGGCCGCGCTTTCAAAGGCAGCCAGGGCATGGATGGGGGGAAGTCGGTTCAGTCGGATCATTTCAGCGAACAGCGAAAGAAAGCTAATGAGTCAAATCGTAGAAGTTAAATTCCCTAGGGACGTGTATGTATTTTCCACGTGCGTGATCGATTTGATGGCGCCGGGCGCTGGCCTGGATGCCATCCGGCTGATGTCTGACGCCGGCATCGTGGTGCATTTCCCGGAGGCTCAAAGTTGCTGTGGCCAGCCGGCATACACCAGTGGTTTTAATGAGGAAGCCCGGCGTGTTGCTCGCGCCCAGCTTGATATCTTTCCGCAGCCCTGGCCCATCGTGGTGCCGTCAGGGTCCTGTGCGGGGATGCTGGTGCATCACTGGCCGCGCCTGTTCAAAGACGATCCTCGACGGCTGGCACAGGCCGAAGACGTTGCGGCTCGGGTGGTTGAGTGGACCCATTTCGCACGGGATGTACTCGGCTTGGCCTCCCACAATCCAGGCCACCAAGCGCCAAAGCTTCAGGTGGCGCTGCACACGTCCTGTTCGGCGCGCCGTGAGATGGGCTGCCACTTGTCCAGCGAAGCCCTGCTTCGCGGCCTGCCTGGAGTGGAAATGGTCCAGCAAGCCCGTGCCGCCGAATGTTGCGGCTTTGGGGGCACCTTTTCCGCACGCCATCCAGCCATTTCGGGTGCCATGGTCAACGACAAGCTCGACAGCATCCGAGACAGTGGAGCCCAGGTGCTGGTGAGCGGCGATTGCGGATGCCTGATGAATCTCCACCACGCTGCGGAGAAGCGCCGCGCAGCCGGCGAAGCGCTGCCTCGGGTGGTGCATCTGGCCAGCTTCATACGCGAGCGTTTGGGCGCTCCGGATGCGGCCCGGCAAGTGACCGATTGACTTGATCCCTTCGAGGCAACGATGCATCAGCACAATTCTGCCGTCCGTGACGCCATCCTGCGGAAGCTGCGCCGCGCGCAGCCCGCGCAGCCTTTGCCCCTGCCGGATCTACGGCCCTATCAAGCGGGACCTTGGGGGCAGGGTGTCGCTGAATCGGCCTCCGGACTGTCGTTGATGGACAGCTTTGAGCGAGCCGCCTCGGGATGGCGCGCACAAGTGCACCGCACCTCGACGCGCCAATGGGCCGAGACCCTCAGGAACGTGCTGCAGCGCCATCGCTGCCACCGCATAGCCATGGGCCCGGTCGTCTTCGGGCTGCCGGGCATGGATGACGCTTTGCGTGGGCGCCATGCCATCACACTCGAGCGTCCTGTCGATGAATGGCGCGGCCTGCTGTTTGACGAGGTGGACGCGAGCATCACCTTGGCCACCGCAGGCATTGCCGATACCGGCACCTTGGTGATTCTGCCTGGCCGGCATGAGCCGCGTGCACTTTCTCTGGTGCCGCCCATTCACATCGCCCTGCTCAGGGCGAGCACGCTTCATGCAAGCTTGGCCAAAGCCATACAAGCCCTGCGTCCTCAGGAGCAATTGCCGACCAATTTTCTGCTGGTGACCGGCCCCTCCAAGACTGCCGATATTCAACAGACGCTGGCCTACGGCGCACACGGTCCAAAGGATCTGGTGATCCTTTTGATCGATGACTTCACTCAACACTTTGCCGGATGATCATGAGCGCTCATCGCACCGCATCCTCGGGCAGCCCAGGTCAGGCGCCCCTGCATTTTGTCCATCCTCGTCAATTCAAGGCCAACACCCAGCAGGCGGTGGATGATCCACTGCTGCGAAAAAGCTTTCGCAGCGCCATGGACTTCCTTCAGAACAAGCGGTCCGGGCATTTCAGTGATCGGATCGAATTTGAAAAGCTGCGCCAGGTGGGGGAAGCCATTCGGCGCTACAGCCTGTCGCGTCTGCCCGACCTGCTGGAGCAGCTGGAGCACAAACTCACGGACCGCGGCGTGCAGGTGCACTGGGCCTCCAACGCCGAGGAGGCCAATGCATTGTTCCTGGCCATTGCTCGGCGACATGGCGCCACGAGCATGATCAAGGGGAAATCCATGGTGAGCGAGGAAATCGAACTCAACCATCGGATGGCCGAGCACGGCATCAACTGCCTGGAGTCGGACATGGGCGAGTACATCGTCCAGCTGGCGGGGGAGCGGCCGAGCCACATCATCATGCCGGCGATTCACAAGACCAAGCAGCAAATTGCCGAGCTATTCGCCGAGAAGATTCATCAGGCCCCCTACACGGAGGATGTTGACGAACTCATTGCCATTGGCCGCCGGGTACTCCGCCAGGAGTTTCGTGACGCCCGAATCGGTGTGTCGGGTGTGAACTTCATGGTGGCCGAAACGGGCACGCTGGTGCTGGTGGAAAACGAGGGGAACGGCCGCATGTGCACCACCTTGCCCGAGGTGCACATTGCCATCACTGGCATCGAAAAGGTGGTGGAGCGTTTCGAGCATGTGCTGCCCCTGTTCAGCCTGCTGACCCGCTCGGCCACCGGGCAGGCGGTGACCACCTACTTCAATGCGATCACCGGTCCGCGCCGGGAGGGCGAACTCGACGGGCCGCAGGAAATGCACCTCATCCTTTTGGATAACGGGCGCAGCCAGGCGTTTCAGGACGAGGATTTCCGCGCCACGCTGCAGTGCATTCGCTGCGGTGCCTGCATGAACCATTGCCCGGTTTATGCCCGCATCGGTGGCCTTGCTTATGGCACCACCTATCCCGGACCCATCGGCTCCATCATTTCCCCGCACCTCATGGGCTTGGAGGAAACCCAAGACCTACCCACTGCCAGCAGTTTGTGTGGGGCCTGCAGTGAGGTTTGCCCAGTCGGTATCCCAATCCCTGATCTGCTGATGCAGTTGCGCACGGCCGCCAAGCATCAGCCACAGCCGGGGAAAACCGAACTAGCGGGGCAAGGTCGGGCCCGAGATTGGAAGGAAGTGCTCGCTTGGCGAACTTGGGCATGGATAAACGAGCGCCCTGGCCTGTACCGCAACCTGATTCGATGGGGACGCTTCTTCAGGGGGTTCACGCCCAACTGGCAGGGAGGATGGACTCGGCACCGCACGCCGATGAAATTAGCCCCCTCTGGATTGCGTGATCGCCTCATGCCAGCCTCGAAGCGCTGAGTTGAAGACTCCGATTAGAAGAATGGAAGACGCAGATCAGTCGGCACGTGAGGCGGTAGACGACTGTCTGCAATGGGTCGGGAGCAGGCATCGGCCAAGGTGGCCGCGAGGGACCGCTCCCGCTGCGCTGTAGACGTTCGCGTGAATCGGCCACAGGTCGACGCGGCGTGACTTCCAGCTGCTCGAGTGCAGAAAACCGGCTGCCACTTCCCTTCGTTCGCCATCATGCGCAGCCGCGACCCGAGGGCGCCACATGGAGGCTGCCTGACTGACTTTCTTGCCAGGACCCGCTCCAGATACGCCTTAGAAAGTCACACCCCGGTATTGGGCCCTTCATCGGGGTGTGGCCCTGGGCGAGGAGGTCGCTGGCGGTGGGAGGGATGTCTTGGGGCCTCGAGGGGTTCGGTGGCCGCGTCGCGGCTTCAAACCTCAATGCTAGCGGGCCGGACAGGGCGGCTGCTGAGGCTGCATGGCCGGGCAGCCGGGGGCGCTTTCAGGCGGCTGCCTGGGCCTGGAGCACCCGGATCCGCAGCGCGATCTTCGCCTGCAAGGTCCGGTGGGCCAGGCGCAAGGCCGTATCGGCCGTGATGGGACGGTTGCCGTGGACCAGGTCGCCAATCCGGCAGGGGGAGACATCGATGTCGGCCGCGAGCTGGCGCGCCGTGAGGCCCATGGGCTTCATGAAGTCCTCCGGCAGGATCTCACCGGGGTGGATTTCGCCGAGCGGTACGGCCATGTTCAACTCCTCCACGATCTCGACATCGCGGGCCCCATTGCAATGCCAGGAAAGGCAGATCCGGCACGGGCCATCGATGCGGGCGTTGAAGCCAGGCACCGGCTCCTCCGGTTCCCGATCGCGATCCGGGCATCGTCTTCGAATCGGCGCTCGCCCGCCGCGAGCCGACTGCGGCTGTCGGTCAACCGCTGCCGTAACATCGGCCCGTCGTGATGCGCTCAGCACGAGCCGCTGACGGCGCACCGGCCCCCGCCCCATTGAGTTCACACCGAGGATCATGGACTTCGCCATCGTGCTCGCCATCGGCTTGTTCGCAGGGACCGTGGGCGGCATCGTCGGCACGGGCTCCTCGATGATCCTGATGCCGGCACTCGTCCTCGCCTGGGGACCTCTGGAGGCTGTTCCCGTGATGGCGATCGCCGCGATCCTGGGCAACCTCGGGCGTGTGATCGCATGGCGAGTCGAGGTCAACTGGCGCGCAGCCTGGATTTACTGCCTGGCCGCGATCCCCGGCGCTGCGCTGGGGGTACGGACGCTGCTCGCCGTGCCGGCCGGTGTCATCGAGTCGGCACTGGGCGTCTTCTTCCTGGGCATGGTGCCGATGCGTCGCTGGCTCGCGCACAGGCAGGTGCGTCTGTCGCTCGCTCAGCTCGCGCTGCTGTCCGGGCCGCTGGGATTCCTGACCGGCATCGTCGTGTCCACCGGGCCGCTGACGGTGCCGCTGTTCACCATGTACGGGCTGGGCAAGGGTAGCCTGCTCGGGACCGTGGCGCTCGCCTCGTTCGCGGTGTACCTCGCAAAGGTGACGACCTTCCGCGGTTTCGACGCTCTGCCTGCCACCGTGGCGATCAAGGGCCTGGTCGCCGGATCGGCGCTGATGGCGGGATCGTTCGCGGGACGGCGGGTCGTCCTGAGGCTGGCTCCGTCGACCTTCCACCTGATGATCGACGGCCTCATGGTGTTCTCGGACGGGACGCTGCTCTGGGCCGCCACCCGCTGAGCCTTCGGCGGCCTCGCCGCCGATTGCCTGCCGCCGCCGGCCACGAACCGACTGTCTTCGTCGGCTGGCAGTGGCCGATGACAGGCCTCCCTCGCGCCGATGGCTCTTGGCGTTGTGCCACTCACTGGCGCATGCTGAAGTTCAAGCCTCTCCCGGCTTCCAGTCAGGGCTGTAGCCGCCGAGTGTGGGGTGATACATCTCATCCCCATCGTGCTGCGTGAACTCCACGTTCAGGCGATCTTCCCTCAGGCCCAGGATCTCGATGCAATGGGCGCACAGCGCCTTGGCGACTTCCATGCGCAGGTCGGCAGGCCGTCCGCGGCGAATGTCGAGCATGAGCATCGCGACCTCGACGGGCTCCGCGCCGGCTTCAGGGATGCGCCAAAGGCCGCCCTCACCCAGTTCCCGAATCGCCACGCTGATTCGACGGATGTCGACCGACATGAGTCGGGCGTACGTGTCACACAGGGCCGCTGCCAATCGCTTCTTCTCCAGGACGGGGTAGTTGCGCGCGACGTCAAGCTGGAGGTACGGCATGGAGTTCTCCGGGTGTTTCAAAAACCGCTGATGGCTCAATGTATGGGAAAGCCGCCAAGGGTTCGGAATCCGGCATCGACACCGCGCGGTGCAATGCGATCCCGAGAGCGACGAGTCCGATGGCGCCCATGCAGGTCTTCCGGACACATTCAGACGCCGGTTGCGCATATCTCCAAAGGGAGGTAAGATAAAAGGGTTGCAGCAATTTTGCTTTCCCATGCTGCAAGCAGGTTCGATTCGGGCAGCGGTACCCCAAAACCGCACACCTCCACGGCGCTCCACTCCCCGGTGGCTCTCGTCGGTGGTCTGACTTCTCCCCAGGCAAGCTCCACTCAGGCGACCTTCACACGGTCGTCGTTGCCCATGCTCCGTCGCGATTCGCGATGGCATGAATCCGGGCTAAGTGCGCCCGAATATCAACCCTCTCAATGTCATCTGCTGATACCCATTCATTCGCCGCCGGCGACTTTCGAATCACACCACTGAGCCGTTCGCACGGCCCTGATCAACACACTGCGGTTCTGTCGATCCGCAGGGGCAGGGGAAGCCAGACACATGACCGTGTCTACGCCTTCAAGCCCGAGTTCGAAACGCAGGACAGCGCGCTGATGTATGCGCTTGCGCAGGGCCGCCACTGGCTGCTCAACCCCGCCTCACTGGCATAGCCCTCGGATTCAAGGGGCCCATGACCCAATGGCAGTTGCTCGCGATGCGAGGCAAGGTGGACGAAATGCTGCCTGCCTCCCGTTGCCGCGTGACGCTCGAAACCGCCAACCCCGTGCTGCGGCGCACCTGCGTTCAAACGCAAGCACTGATTTCATTCAATAACCGTTCTCAACCTGCACCCGATTTTCGGAGTGCACCTTTTCTGGAAGGCTCCAAAATGAGCAAAAAACTTTACGTCGGCAACCTCTCTTACTCGGTTCGCGACAACGATCTGCAGCAGCAGTTTTCTTCCTTTGGCCAGGTTCAATCTGCCAAGGTGATGATGGAGCGCGATACCGGGCGTTCCAAGGGCTTCGGCTTCGTCGAGATGTCCAGCAGCGAGGAGGCCGAGGCTGCCATCCGTGGCATGCATGGCCAGAACATGGGAGGCCGCGACCTGACCGTGAACATCGCGCGTCCGATGGAGGCGCGTCCTCCCCGCAGCGGCGGCCACGGCGGCGGCTATGGGGATTCGCGTCGCAGCTACTGATGCTTGACCGATGATCGAGAAGAGCCAGCGCAAGCTGGCTTTTTTTTTGAACCTTCAAGTGGCTCTGGACGCGACTCGGCAATGCCTCAGGTCCGCTCCATCCTCGACACCCGTCGTCGCTTCCCGCACTTCGAGACAGCGACGATGGACCGCAATGTCTCCTGGCTGCGGGTGCAGGCCTGCGGTCCGGCCGACTGCAATCGCTGCAAAGTGGGCATCAGTCATCCGCAATTACCTGTCCAGCGCACGACCGGCCGCCAGAGGCGGCATGTAAATTGAAAGAGCTACCGTGTTGCCCCCACGGACTGTGGGCCAAGCTGTGGATAGCCTGGCTGAAATCACGCGAGACCCGCATCCCTACTGGCTCGGAGCGCAGTGCTCAAAAAATGAGCAGCCCACGGTGACGGCATCACCCGGCCGCAGCCGGCCGCAGCCGGCCGGCTGGATGATTCCCGGCAACGAACGCTCCCGGTGCGATGGCGCACCGGCCCCTCACTAGAATCCCGAAGGAGCAAGCGCCGGGGAACTTGCATAGATCCAAAGTATTGGCCTTCGGTCCCGGCCGACTGTCGATTCCAAACCCCGAATTTCCGGGGGTATCCATGAACCTGCGATTCGTTGAAGCGTTCCACTGGGCGGTTGCACTCTCAAGCGTCACCCGCGCCGCCGAGAAGCTGCATATCACGCAGTCTGCCCTCTCGGCGCGCATCGCGGCCCTGGAGGATGAACTGGGGGTCGTGCTGCTGGATCGCCGCGAGCGCCAGTTCCGGCTCACCATTGCCGGCCAGCGATTCCACGCCTTGGCCAAGCCGCTGCTGGAGTTGCAACGCAAGCTGAAAGAGGAGATGGGCAGTGACGCCCAGCGCCCGGTAGCCCTGCGCATCGGAGCCATTGAATCGGTGGTCCACACCTGGCTGACGGGCTGGCTGCAGCAGATGCGCGAGTCGCACCCGGACTTCGCCCTCGAATTGACGGTGGAGACCTCGCCCGTGCTGGTCGACCAGGTGAACCGCGGCGTGCAGGACCTTGTCTTTTGCGCGCTGCCTGCCGTCGATGGCATGGTGCGTACGCGGGCATTGCCCTCGATGCCGATGGCCTTCATCGGCCATGCGCAGCAACACCGGCGCAGGCACTACACCCTGCAGGACCTCGCGCAGTTGGGCTTGATCACCTTCCAGCGTGGATCGCAGCCCCACCAGTCGCTGATGGAGCTGTTCCAACGCCAGGGCCTGCCGATGCCCCGTGTCCACGCCATTTCATCGATTTCGGCGATGGCACAGCTGGTGGAGGGTGGTTTTGGCGTGGCGACGCTCCCGGCATCGTCGGCGGCCCGCCTGGCGCAGCGCGCGCCGCTGCGCAGGCTCACGGTGGATGTCGAGCTCAATCCGCTGCCGCTGTATGCCAGCTACCGCGAGGACCCCAGCTCGGCCCTCACCGAGTCCGTGCTTGCGTCAGCGGTGGCCTACCTGGAATCCCTGCCCTCTGCGGCGTGATGTTCTTGTTCATCGATTTTTTCGATGAAGTCAGCGAGAAATTTTTCGTTGGATTTGCCCGGCGCCGTTTTTGACAATCGCAGAACCCAACGACAGCTGGCCTCGAGGGGAGGCCGGTAACCAGGAAACCGCCATGAAAACGCATTTCTTTCTTGCCGCTGCCCTGATGCTGGCCGGCATCACGTCCGCCTCCGCGACGGACTACCCAACCCGGCCGATCCGCATCGTCGTGCCTTACGCCGCGGGCGGCTCCACGGACGTGATCGCCCGCAGCCTGGGCGAGCGGCTCACGCAGCGTCTGGGCCAGCCCGCGATCGTCGAGAACAAGCCGGGCGCCAGCGAACAGATCGCCACGACCACGGTGACCAAGGCCGCCCCCGACGGCTACACCATCTTGCTGTCCACGCTCACGGGCCTGGCGGTCAACCCCGGCCTCTATGGCCCCAGGCTCCAGTACGACGCGCAAAAGGAATTGACCCCGGTGCTGCTGGTGGGCAGCGTGCCCAGCGTCGTCGTCGTCAACCCGGCGGTGCCGGCCAAGTCGATGGCTGAGCTGGCCAGCTACCTCAAGGCCAACCCGGGCAAGCTCAATTACGGTTCGGCCGGCAACGGCACCCCCAGCCACCTGGCCATGGAGTACTACAAGCGCCAGAACGGCGTGGATCCCGTCCACGTGGCCTACAAGGGCGGCGCTCCGGCCCTGCAGGAGCTGATGGCGGGCCAGGTGCAGATGATGATCGCGCTCGTCCCGGAAGCCATGCCCATGGTCAAGGGTGGGAAGCTGCGCGCCCTGGCCGTGACCTCCGCGCGGCGCCTGCCCGGCCAGGCGGATATTCCCACCGTGGTGGAATCCGGCGGCAAGCCGCTGGACGCTTCCTTCTGGTACGCGTTCATGGCGCCGGTCGGCACGCCCCCCGCCGTCATCGAAAAACTCAACCAGGCCCTCAATGCCATCTTGCAGGAGCCCGGGGTGCGGGCCCGGTTCGCCGACCTGAGCGTCGAGATCGCGGGCGGCACGCCGGCCAAGGTGAGCGAGTTGATCCGCTCGGATTCGGCCCGCTGGAAGAAAGTCATCGACGACGCCGGCATCAAAGTCGACTGACACCCCGATCCCGATACCGCGCCGGTACCGCTTTGCCCGAACACGAATTCCAAGCCATTTCGGCCACCACTGACCCACAGGAGCCCTCCGTGCAGACCGTTTCGCAGTTGTCGAGCGCCTCGACCGGGCTGGAGGTCCGCCTGGCCGCGCGCCAGGGCCGGCTGGCAGGGCACACCAGCGGCCTGGCCGCCGACTATGTGCAGGGCAACCTGGTGATCCTCCCGGCCGACCTGGCGTCCGACTTCCAGCGCTATTGCGAGCGCAACCCGAAGCCCTGCCCGGTGCTGGCCGTCTCGAAGCCGGGCGATCCGGCCTTGCCCCAGCTGGCGGCCGACCTGGATATCCGCAGCGACGTGCCTGCGTACCGGGTCTGGCACCATGGGGCGCTGGTGGACGAAGTCTCCAGCCTGCAGGCCCTGTGGCGCGACGACTTGGTGAGCTTCGTGCTGGGATGCTCCTTCTCGTTCGAGCATGCCCTGCTGGCCCAGGGCATTGCGCTGCGCCATGTGGCCCAGGGGCGCAACGTCGCGATGTACCGCACCGATATCCCCACGCAGCCGGCCGGCCCGTTCCAGGGCCCGATGGTGGTGTCGATGCGGCCGCTCAAGGCCGCCGATGCGGTCCGCGCCATCGAGATCACCTCGCGCATGCCGGCGGTGCACGGCGCCCCGGTCCACCTGGGCGATCCCGGCCTCATCGGGATCCAGGACCTGGATCGGCCCGACTTCGGTGACGCGGTCGAAGTACGTGACGACGAGTTGCCCGTGTTCTGGGCCTGCGGCGTCACGCCCCAGGTCGCCCTGGCCGCCGCCCTGCCGGCGCTGTGCATCACCCACGTCCCCGGCTGCATGCTGGTGACCGACCGCCTCAATCGCGACTTGGTCGCAACCTGAGCAACGAGCCTGCCTCACCTTGGCGGCCCCCACCCGGGCCGCCTGCCTCACCCAACACCCCGATCACCGTGCGCCCCGTGCTGCACGCAGGGATTCCTACGCCTTGTTGACCTGGAGCCAACTATGAACACACGTCCATCCACCCCCCTGCGCTGGCAGTTCTGGATCGACCGCGGCGGCACCTTCACCGACCTGGTGGGCCGCGCGCCCGACGGCACGCTGCACACGCTGAAGCTGCTGTCCGAAAACCCCGAGCAATACCGAGACGCCGCGGTCGAAGGCATCCGCCGCCTGCTGGGGCTAGCACCCGGTGAGGCGATCACGCCCGAGCGCGTCGAGTGCGTGAAGATGGGCACGACGGTGGCCACCAACGCGCTGCTCGAGCGCAAGGGCGACCGCACCCTGCTGGTGACCACGCGCGGCTTCCGCGACGCGCTGCGCATTGCCACCCAGGCCAGGCCCCGCCTGTTCGAGCGCCACATCCAGCTGCCCGAGCTGCTGTACGAGCGCGTGGTCGAGGCCGACGAGCGCGTGGATGCCCAGGGCGAGGAGCTCCAGCCGCTGGACCTGCGGGCCCTGCGGCCGCAGCTGCAGGCCGCCTACGACGACGGGCTGCGCGCCTGCGCCATCGTCTTCCTGCATGGCTACCGCGCTCCGGCCCACGAGCAGGCCGCCGCGGCCCTGGCCCGGGAGATCGGCTTCACCCAGGTGTCGGTGTCGCACGAGGTCAGCCCGCTGATGAAGCTGATCCCGCGGGGTGACACGACGGTGGTGGATGCCTACCTGTCCCCGATCCTGCGCCGCTACGTCGAGCAGGTCGCCTCGCAGATGCCGGGCGTGCCGCTGTTCTTCATGCAAAGCTCGGGCGGCCTGACCGAGGCCCGCCGCTTCCAGGGTAAGGACGCCATCTTGTCGGGCCCCGCCGGCGGCATCGTCGGCATGGTGCGCACCGCGCTGGCCGCCGACCACCCGAAGGTGATCGGCTTCGACATGGGCGGCACGTCCACCGACGTCTCCCACTTCGCCGGCGAGTTCGAGCGGGCGTTCGACACCGAGGTGGCGGGGGTGCGCATGCGCGCGCCGATGATGAGCATTCACACGGTGGCCGCCGGCGGCGGCTCGGTCATCCAGTTCGACGGCGCCCGCCTGCGCGTCGGTCCGGACTCCGCCGGTGCCAATCCGGGGCCGGCCAGCTACCGGCGCGGAGGCCCGCTGGCCACCACCGACGCCAACGTCATGCTGGGACGCATCCAGCCCGAGTTCTTCCCCCGCGTCTTCGGCCCCGCGGCCGACGAGCCGCTGGACCGTGATGTCGTGGCCCGGCGCTTTGGCGAGATGGCCCAGGCCATGGGCCAGGCGGCAGGCAAGCCGGTGAGTGCTGAGGAGGTCGCTGCCGGTGCCCTGCAGATTGCCGTGGGCGCCATGGCCAACGCCGTCAAGCGCATTTCGGTGGCGCGTGGCTATGACGTGACCAGCTACACGCTGCAATGCTTCGGCGGCGCCGGCGGCCAGGCCGCCTGCCTGGTGGCCGATGCGCTGGGCATGACGCGCATCCTGGCGCATCCCTTCGCCGGGGTGCTCAGCGCCTACGGCATGGGGCTGGCGGACCAGACCGCCATGCGCGAAGGCTCGGTGGAGCGCCGGCTCGATGCCGACGGCCTGGCCGCCGCCCGTGGCCTGGCCGACAAGCTGCGCGGCGAGGCATCCCACGAACTTCAGTCGCAGGGCGTCGCCCCCGATGCCCTCGAATCCGTGGCTAGGCTGCAAGTGCGCTACGAAGGGACCGACACGGCCCTGGGCTGCGCCTTGCCGGCCGCCGCCGCGGGCGAGCGGCAGGCCCTCGCCACGGTGCGCGAGGAGTTCGAGGCGGCCTACCGCCAGCGCTACGCCTTCCTGATGCCCGACCGGGCCCTGGTGATCGAGTCGGTGAGCGTCGAGTGCATCGCGGCGGGCGAGCGGCCGGCAGCTCATGGCGCCGGCGTGCCGGAAAAGGCGCACCAGCCGCAGCCCCGCGCCCAAGTGCGCATGTACTGCCTTGCCGACGAGCAGCCCGCCGGCTGGCGTGACGCGCAACTGCACGTGCGTGAATCGCTCGCCGCGGGCGCCACGATCGACGGCCCGGCGGTGATCGCCGAGAAGAACGCCACCACCGTGGTGGACCCGGGCTGGCAGGCGGTCCTGCGCGCCAACGGCGACCTGGAACTGGCCCGCATCCGCCCGCGCGCGGCGGTGCATGCCGTGGGAACCGAAGCCGATCCCGTCATGCTCGAAGTGTTCAACAACCTGTTCATGAACATCGCCGAGCAGATGGGGCTGCGCCTGCAGAACACCGCCTACTCGGTCAACATCAAGGAGCGGCTGGACTTCAGCTGCGCCGTGTTCGACTCCCAGGGCCAACTGATCGCCAACGCGCCGCACATGCCGGTGCACCTGGGCTCGATGAGCGAGTCGATCCGCTCGGTGGTCGAGCGCAACCCGGAGATGAAGCCGGGCGACGTCTATGTGCTCAACGACCCGTACCACGGGGGTACCCACCTGCCCGACATCACGGTGGTTACGCCCGTCTACCTCGACGAGGGCGAGTCCCGGCCGGCATTCTACGTTGCATCGCGCGGCCACCACGCCGACGTGGGCGGAACGACCCCAGGATCGATGCCTCCCTTCTCGAAGTCCATCGATGAAGAGGGTGTCCTGATTGACAATTTCAAGCTCGTCGAGGCTGGGCGCCTGCGGGCCGAGGAGTTGTCGGCGCTCCTGTCGTCCGGCCCTTACCCGTCGCGCAACCCGGCCCAGAACCTGGCCGACCTGCGCGCTCAGATCGCCGCCAACGAGAAAGGCGTCCAGGAACTGCGCGCGATGGTGGCCCAGTATGGCCGCGAGACCGTGGCGGCCTACATGCAGCACGTGCAGGACAACGCCGAGGAGTCCGTGCGCCGCGTCATCACGGCGCTCAAAGACGGCGAGTTCACGCTGCCCCTGGACAACGGTGCGCGGATCCGAGCGAAGGTGACGGTCCATGCCGCCACGCGGTCGGCGACCGTGGATTTCACCGGGACCAGCGCGCAGCTACCGAACAACTTCAACGCGCCCAAGGCCATCACCATGGCGGCGGTCCTTTACGTGTTCCGCACGCTGGTGGACGACACCATTCCGCTGAACGCGGGATGCCTCAAGCCCATCGAGGTGATCGTGCCCCAGGGGTGCATGCTCAATCCGGTCTACCCGGCGGCCGTTGTTGCCGGCAACGTCGAGACCTCGCAGTGCGTGACCAACGCGCTGTATGGCGCCCTGGGCGCGATGGCCAGCAGCCCCTGCACCATGAGCAACTTCACCTTCGGTGATGCGCAGCGCCAGTATTACGAGACCATCTCGGGCGGCTCGGGTGCGGGTCCGGGCTTTGACGGAACCGACGTGGTCCAGACCCACATGACCAACTCGCGGCTTACCGATCCAGAGGTGCTGGAGTTCCGCTTCCCGGTGCGCCTGGACAGCTACACCATCCGCAGCGGTTCGGGCGGGGCCGGGCGCTGGCAGGGCGGCGAGGGTGGCGAGCGCCGCATCCGATTCCTGGCCCCCATGACGGCTTCCATACTGTCCAATGGCCGCCTCCACGGGGCCTTCGGCATGGCCGGCGGCGGTGCCGGTGCCGTGGGTCGCAACCACGTGGAGCGTGCCGACGGTCGGATCGAGGAACTGGGCCACATCGGCCAGGTCGAAATGCAGCCGCAGGATGTCTTCGTCATCACCACCCCTGGCGGTGGCGGCTACGGCAAGGAGGCCTGAGCATGAACGCACCCGTACGCGCCCTGGCCAGGCCCGGCACCGAGCCCGGGCTGTCCTACCTGCCGGCGACGGCAGGCAGTCCCTGGCAGACCTACCTGGCGCAGGTGGAGCGCGTGCTGCCCTACCTGGGGCCGCTCTCGCGCTGGGCGGACACGCTGTGCCGGCCCAAGCGGGCACTGATCGTCGATGTCCCCATCGAGCTCGACGACGGCACGATCGCCCACTTCGAGGGCTACCGGGTCCAGCACAACCTGAGCCGGGGCCCCGGGAAGGGCGGTGTGCGCTACCACCCGCAGGTCACGCTCGACGAGGTGATGGCGCTGGCCGGCTGGATGTCGATCAAGAACGCGGCAGTCAACGTGCCGTTCGGAGGCGCCAAGGGCGGCATTCGCGTCGATCCCAAGCTGTTGTCCGTCAAGGAACTGGAGCGGCTGACCCGCCGCTACACCAGCGAGATCGGCCTGGTCATCGGCCCGCAGCAGGACATTCCCGCGCCCGACGTCAACACCAACGCCCAGGTCATGGCCTGGATGATGGACACCTACTCCATGAACGTGGGCGCGACCAGCACCGGCGTGGTCACCGGCAAGCCGATCCACCTGGGCGGATCGCTCGGACGCGTCAAGGCGACGGGGCGCGGCGTGTTCATCACCGGGCGGGAGGCGGCGCGCCGCATGGGCCTGGAGTTGAAGGGAGCGCGCGTTTCGGTGCAGGGCTTCGGCAATGTGGGCGGTATTGCCGCCGAACTCTTTGCCGAGGCCGGCTGCCAGGTGTGCGCGGTGCAGGACCATGCGGCCACGGTGTTCGCCGAGGCAGGACTGGACTTGCCGGCGCTCCAGGCCCACCACCGGGAAACAGGGTCGGTGGCAGGCTTCCCCGGCGCGCAGTCGGTCACCACCGAGGAGTTCTGGGACTTGCCGTGCGACATCCTGATTCCCGCGGCACTGGAAGGACAGATCACCGCCGCGCGTGCGCAGCGCCTGAAGGCCCGGCTGGTGCTCGAAGGCGCCAACGGCCCGACCTTGCCCGAAGCCGATGACGTGCTGGCCGTGCGGGGCATCCGGGTCGTCCCGGATGTGATCTGCAACGCTGGCGGCGTGACCGTGAGCTACTTTGAATGGGTCCAGGACTTCTCCAGCTTTTTCTGGAGCGAGGCCGAAATCAACGCACGGCTGGAGCAGATCATGGTCGGTGCCCTGGAGCGGATCTGGGAGACATCCGAGCAGCATCGGATTTCTTTGCGCACTGCGACGTTCGCTGTGGCATGCGAGCGCATCCTCTCCGCTCGGGCCGAGCGCGGCCTGTACCCATAGGGCACATACGGGGCTGTGGCTGAAAGCAGTCCGTTAACCCAACCAGGGCAGTGTCCGTCGCGGGCCGGATCCACACGAAGAACAACGGGAGGGCGCGGACCTCTCGTACTCGAATCCACACATGAAGCTCCTACAAGAAGCGACGCTGCGCGCGGCCGCACTGGACTACCACCGTCTTGGCAAGCCTGGAAAGCTCGAGATGGCTCCCACCAAAGCGCTGGACAGCGTTGAAGACCTCGCTCTTGCCTACTCGCCAGGGGTTGCCTACCCCTGCCTGGAGATCCAGGCTCAACCCGCCCTGGCCAATGAATACACCGCACGCGGGAATCTGGTGGGAGTCATCACCAACGGAACGGCTGTTCTGGGTTTGGGCAATATCGGCCCTCTGGCCAGCAAGCCTGTGATGGAAGGCAAGGCCTGCTTGTTCAAGAAGTTCGCCGGCGTAAACGTGTTCGACATCGAACTGGCGGAAACTGACCCTGACAAGCTGGTGGACATCATTGCGGCCCTGGAGCCGACACTGGGTGGCATCAATCTGGAGGACATCAAGGCGCCAGAGTGCTTCTACATCGAACGCAAGCTGCAGGAACGCGTTTCCATACCGGTGTTCCATGACGACCAGCACGGCACGGCCATCATCGCCGCCGCAGCACTGCTCAATGGCTGCGAGTTAGCGGGTAAGTCCCTGGGAACAATCCGGATTGCGGTCTCCGGAGCAGGCGCCGCTGCCCTTGCATGCGCCGAGATGATGCTGGAGTTGGGAGTGCGCCGGGAGAACCTCCTGTTGGTTGACTCCAAGGGTGTGATCCATTCGGGACGCAGCCAGGATCTGGATCCATCGAAAGTGCCGTTCGCACTCGAAACCAGGGCGCGCACGTTGAAGGACGCAGTTGAGGGTGCTGACGCTTTCCTCGGGTGTTCGGCCGCAGGGGTTCTGACGCCCGAGATGGTTCGCACGATGGCTCCCAATCCGATCATCCTGGCACTCGCGAACCCTGAACCGGAGATTCGCCCGGCGCTGGCGATGGCTGCGCGTGGCGACTGCATCATTGCCACAGGTCGCTCGGACTATCCGAACCAGGTCAATAACGTCCTTTGCTTTCCCTACATTTTTCGTGGTGCGCTTGATTGTGGTGCGTCCCGCATTACCCGCGAGATGAAGTTGGCCTGTGTCACCGAGTTGGCGAAATTGGCGCGCGAAGGCGAGGTTGGCGCTGAAGGGACCGGACGGGCGTTTGGTCGCCAGTACTTCATCCCGTCACCTTTTGACCGTCGCTTGCTCCCACGTTTGGCTGTGGCCGTTGCCAGCGCCGCGCAAAGAGCCGGCGTCGCCGCTCGCCCGATACCGGATCTGGTCAACTACCAGCGCACCCTGGCTGAATTGCATAGCCATCCAGGCTTGCACAAAGCGCCAGGGCCTTGACGAAACTACGAGCGATGTTCGACAAGAAACAGGAGCTGCCTTTATTGGCAACTAATCCGCGTCCTGGAGCGGTCGCTCGCAAAAAGAGGGTGACTGTCCGCTCCGGGTCGGGAGCAGGCATCGGCCAAGGTGGCCGCGAGGGACCGCTCCCGCTGCAAACCGTTCACCCGCCCACTTGATCTCCCGCAGCGCCCCGCCCGCACCCCGGCAAGCCCGCCTGCACCGCCTCCATTCAACCCTGTTGCGCCGGCGAGGCGGACTCCCGGGGCCGGGCTTCCAGCCTCGCGCGCACCAGGTTGATATTGGCTCGCAGGGCATAGAGCTCGTCGGCGTACGACAGCGGCACCGTCAGCCGCGCCACCCGCCGCTCGAGGGCGTCCAGCTCGCGCTGCACGTCGGACCGGTCGCCGGCTTCCTGGGTTGCCCGCTCCTCCAGCGCCCGCAACTGCCCGTACCAGCGGAACACCCGCGAGCGGATCCGGAACGTGTAGAGCGGCGGCACGATGCGTGACAGCGGCAGCAGGATGGCGATGATGATGCCCAGCGCCAGCCACATGCGCTCCACCAGGTTGGCCAGCCAGAACGGCAGGTAGCGTTGCAGGAAGGGGGCGCCGGACCGGATCGCCCGCTCGGCCTCGCGCGAAAGCGGGTACTCGTTCTGCTCGATGCTGGGGAAGGCCCTGGCCCGGTTGAACCAGCCCGCCGACCCGTGCAGTGAAGCAGCGGTCTGCGCGAAGAGCTGGACCAGCGCAGGATGCGTCTGCGCTCGCGCGAGCAGCGAGGTGGTGGTGGCCACCAGCCGCACATCCTGCGGCGGCAGGTCACGCGCCAGGTCGACCACCCCTCTCGGCAGCACCACCGGCGCCAGGAAGCCGAAGCGCCGGGAGTACGCCTCGCTTTGAGGCAGGTCCATCAACCGGACCCCCGGCGTCTGCAGCAGCATCTGCACCATCAACGATTCAGGCGCGGAGGCGAACACCAGGGCGTCGACCTGGCCGTCCAGGAACGCCATCGTCGCCGCGGTCTGGTCCAGTTCCGAGACCTGCAGTTCGGACGGGTCGATGCGGTTGGCCTCGAGGAGCCGGTCCATGAGCCGCGGGACGCCGCTGCCGCGGGTGCCGACGTTCAGGCGCAGGCCCTTAAGCTGGGGCAGGCCCGACAGGGTGCCCGCGGGCACGTGGCGGCGGACCGTCTGCGGCCGGTAGAACAGCCACAACGGCTCCACGAACAGGCTGCCCAGCGAGACCAGGTCGGGCGAGGTGTCGTCCCTCGCGTGGGCCGGCGCGGTGCCTCCCTGGACGAACGCCAGGTCCGCCCCGCCTTCGCGCAGGAGCCGCTCGTTGGCGAGCGAGCCCTCGCTGGGGACCAGCACGACCTCGATGCCCTGGAGCGCCAGGGCGGCGCGGTAGCGTTTGCCGAACTCCTCGTAGGCGCTTTGCGCCGGGCCGGTGGCCAGGCGCACGCGCTGGGGCGGCATGGGGTCGAGCCAGAGGTACGCCAGCACCAGCAAGGCCACACCCAGCAGCGCGAAGGGGGCGACCGAGATCAGCAGGTCCCGCGCCGACAGCAGCCTGTAGCGGATGCGGGATGACCTGTCTGCCTCGCTCATGGCGCTCCTGCTCGTTGGGCCCGATGCGGGGATTGTCTCAAAGGCGGCATGCGGCGACGACCGCCCTGCGCCGGCGTCCCCGCGGTCGGCCGGGCCGGCCCGTGTCGGCACCGGCCCTCGCCGGCAGGCCGGCCCGTACACTCCTTGCGGGCCTGGCGCGCCCGAGCCCCCGCGACCTGCCCCACCGCCGCAGACTGGAGCCACCATGAAGATCATCGTCTCGACCGTCGTCCCCGCGCCGTTGCACGCCGTGTGGGCCGCGTACACCACGCCGGAAGACATCAAGGCCTGGAACACGGCCTCCCCCGACTGGCACACGACTGCGGCGACGGTGGACCTGCGGCCCGGCGGCAGTTTCAGCTCCCGCATGGAGGCCAAGGACGGCTCCTTCGGCTTCGACTTCGCGGGCCAGTACACCCGCATCGTCCACCTCGAGCTGATCGAGTACGTCTTCGGCGATCGCACCGGCAAGGTGGAATTCAAGGACGGTGCGGATGGTGTCACCGTCACCGTCACGTTCGACGCCGAACGGACGCACTCCGAGGAGCAGCAGCGAACCGGATGGCAAGCGATCCTGGACAGCTTCCGCCGCCACGTCATCGGGAAGCTGGCCCTGGAATGACGAGGACCGCGGGGCCGGACGAGGCCGGTCCGCGGCCCCCGAAACGCCCGCGCATGAACGCTCCGCCCCTGCCTCGCCGCGCCACCTGCGGGCACTGCCTGCGCCCGCAGTCGACCTGCCTGTGCGCGCTGGCGCGGCCGACGCCCCACCGCACCGAGGTCCTGGTGCTCCAGCACCCGCAGGAGCAGCGCCAGGCGAAGAACAGCGTGGCGCTGCTGCGCCTGTCGCTGGCGCAGTGCGAGGTGGTCGTCGGGGAGCGCTTCGCCCCCGAGGTGCTGCAGGCCCTGCTGCATCGGCCGGGGCGCGAGACCCGGCTGCTGTACCCCGACGTCCCGGCCGCGCCGGCGCCGCCGGCCGCGGCGGTCCCCGCGGCGCCCGTGCGGCTCGTGGTGATCGACGCCACGTGGCGCAAGAGCCTGCGGATGCTGCTGGAGCATCCGGCGCTGGCGGCGCTGCCGCGGCTGTCCCTGGAGGCGCCGGCGCCGACCTGCTACCGCGCGATCCGCGCCGCGCGCCGGGCGGACCAGGTCTCGACGCTGGAGGCCACCGTGCAGGCGCTGGCCCTGCTCGAGGGGCCGGCCTTCGAGTCCGCGCCGCTGCTCGATGCGTTCGGCCGATTCGTCGCGGGCGTGGCGGCCCGGCAGCAGCCCCCGGCGGAACGGCATCACGGCCCGTAAAGTGCCCGCCCTGCATCACGCCGGACCGGCTCCGGCGGACTGCAAATGGATTGAATTGCCGCCGGTCATGAAATACTTTTTGTGACGTGCTTTCCCTGAAGAGGCGATTCATGGAAAAGTTCGCAATCTGCCGGCGGGCCATCATGCGCGCCCGCATACCGGCCGCCGCTCTCGCCGGAGCGATCTGGCTCGCAGCCTCGGACCCGCCCGGTGCACGACTTCCGGTTGCCGACGCCGCCAGCGCCAGCCCCCCCCAGCCCTTGGCCCTGGCCCCGCCGGCGCCCGCCGCCGCCAGCACGGCGGGTCCGCCCGATGGGGTTTACGACTCCGCCGTGTCGAACCTGACGACGGGAGAGGGGCCGTTTCCCCTGGCGTGCGAAAAGGAGGGGGATGAAATCACCGTCTCCTTCCTGGATGGCGACCATTTCACCGTTGATGGCGATGGGTACGCGGCGAGGGACGCGGAACAATGGACCGTGGAGCTCGACCCCGAATCGCATCGCCCACTCCAGTGAACGAGGGGCCGGCATTCCTTGCCACCCCGGCAAGGCCACTTCCCCGCCCGGATGCGGCCCCCGGACGCGGCCGATAAACTCCCCACCTTCCCCCCAGCGCTGCGTTCTCCCGGCATGCCCCTGCCCGTCCCGACCGTCTCCACCCTCCTGACTGCCCTGCGCCGCCCCTTCGCCCTCCTGGGCGTGGCGGCCCTGGCTGCCTGCGGCAGCACGCCGCCCGCCGGCGCACCTTCGGGCGCGGTGACCGCGGCACCGGCGCAGGCCGCTGCCCCGTCTTCGCCCTCCGTCAAGATCGGCATCGCCCTGGGTGGCGGCGCGGCCAAGGGCTTCGCGCACATCGGCGTCATCAAGATGCTGGAGGCCAATGGCCTGGCGCCCGCCGTGGTGGCCGGCACCAGCGCCGGCAGCGTGGTCGGCGCCCTCTACGCCAGCGGCATGAACGCGTTCGAGCTGCAGGAGAAGGCCGTCGCGCTCGACGAGGCGAAGATCCGCGACCTGCAGCTGTCCTCCGGCGGGCTGCTGCTCGGGCAGAAGCTCGAGGACTACGTGAACGAGCAGGTGCGCCGCCAGCCGCTGGAGCGGCTCGCCAAGCCCTTCGTGGCCGTGGCGACGCGCCTGGAGGACGGCGAGCGCACGGTCTTCGCCCGCGGCAACACCGGCCAGGCCGTGCGGGCCTCCAGCAGCGTGCCGGGCGTGTTCCAGCCCGTCACCATCGGCCGGTACCACTTCGTCGATGGCGGCGTCGTCAGCCCGGTGCCCGTCGACGCGGCCCGCGAGCTGGGCGCGGACCTGGTGGTCGCGGTCGACATCTCCAGCAAGGCCCGCGGCCAGACGCCCTCCGGCATGCTGGGCACGCTCAGCCAGTCCATCGCGATCATGGGACAGCGGCTCGGCCAGGCCGAACTGGCCCGGGCCGACGTCATCGTGCGCCCGCAGGTCCTGGACATCGGCGGCGCCGATTTCACCCAGCGTGCCAGCGCCATCCTGGAGGGCGAGAAGGCCGCCCTGGCGGCCATGCCCCAGATCCGCGAGCGCATCGCGCAGCTGCAGGCCGCGCGCGAGCAGGCCACCCGCCTCGCCAGGCAGAAGGAGGCCGAGGCGCAGCGCCAGGCCTGCCTGGAGCAGCGCTCGCGCCTGCAGAAGCTGGCCGGCATGGCGGGCCTGGACGGCGCCTGCCCGGCGCCCTGAGCCCCGGCTCCCTGCCCGGGGTCGCCGGGCGCCGGCGCCCTTCCCGTCGCCCTCCCGGGCCGCCCGCGCGGGTCACTCAATTCCTGATCAGATTGGGTAGGATCTATCCGACGCGGGAGCCGCTCGCCACCATTTGCTTGTAAAGTTCGGTAGGAAATATGTTTCAGATTGAAACATGACGATCTACCATGTTCTAGGTACCAGGTTTCACGGCGCAACAGGGCCGTCGACGGCAGGCGCCGCGGTCGCCTTGGCCGCAAGCGCCTGCTCGGGCTCCGCCTTCGCCGCGGAGACCGGGCCGCTGCAGCCGACCGTCCAGACCGCCACGCACCTCCTGATCTGGCTGTGCCAGCTCCTGATCATCGGGCTGACCCCGATCTCCTGGGGCCACCTGCGCGAGGCGGAGGACCGGGCCACCCGGCTGTGGTTCGCCGGCCTGTGCGTCATCACCTTCAGCAGCCTGGTCCTGGGTTTCGTGCAGCGCGCCAACGGCATCACCGGCAGCACGATGGTCGCCGGCACGTGGCTGTTCGTGGAGGCGATGCGGCGGGAAGCCGGCCGGCCGCCGGCCCGGTGGCGGTGGGTGGCGCCGCCGCTGGCGGCACTGCTGCTGGCCTACGCCGCCATCGAGTGGCGGGGGCTGTACGGCTCGGCCGGCGTCATCCTGACCTCGGTGGCACTGGTCGTCCTCGAGACGGCGCTGGTGTACCAGATCTACACCGTGGGCCGGCCGCTGCGCAGCCGCGGCCTGGTGATGGTCGGCGCGGGGATCCTGCCGGTGGCCTTCGTCAACCTGGCCCGGCTGGTCAGTGTCCTGGCCGAGGGGCAGTCGCAACCGATGTTCGCCCCCAACCCGTTTTCGACCTCGATCGTTCTCGCCTACACGATCTTTTCCATCCTGACAACGGTCGGCTTCCTGGCCTACCGGCTGGAGAAGGCCCACCATCGCAGCATGATCGAGCTGGAGGAGGCGACCCGCCGGCAGCTCGCGGAGCAGAAGCAGCACGAGGAAGAACTCCGGCGCGCCAAGGAGACCGCCGAGTCCCTGAACCGCACGCTGGAGGCGGCCAACCAGCGCCTGGCCCAGGTGGCCATCGTCGACAACCTGACCGGGCTGTGGAACCGCCGGCACTTCGACGACGTGGTCGTCGCGGAGATGGCCAAGGCCGACCGTCACGAGCTGCCGCTGTCGCTGGTGCTCCTTGACGTCGACCATTTCAAGCAGATCAACGACACCCACGGCCACATGGCCGGCGACCGCGTCCTCGTCGAACTGAGCATGGTTGCCCAGCACGTGATCCGCAAGTCGGACCTGCTGTTTCGCTGGGGGGGCGAGGAGTTCCTGCTCCTGCTGCCCAACACCGGCCTGGCCGGCGCCTACGCGGTGGCGGAGAAGCTGCGGGCCTCGTTCGCCGAGCACGCGATCCCGGGCGTGGGCGTGGTGACGGCCAGCTTCGGCGTCGTCGCCCATGAACCCCGGCAGTCCCTGGACGCCCTGATGCGCCGCGCCGACCGCGCCATGTACGAGGCCAAGGGCGGCGGGCGCAACGTGGTGAAGGCGGCGGCCTGAGGGCGGGCCGGCCCTCAGCGCTGGACCTTGACGGTCTTGACCGCCGGCATCGCCGGGGCGGGCTGCGCAACGCCGAACGCGGGCCAGAGGTCGTTCTCGCCGTCCTGGCGCTCGCGCACCTCGCGCCAGGCCGGTTCAAAGGCGCCCTCCTGCAGCACCCGCAGGTTCTTCTGCAGGCAGGTGCGCAGTGCCTGCACCGCCTGGCCCTTGGCGCCGCCCGGGGCGAAGGGGCGCGTCACCAGCAGGTTGGGGCTGGCCAGGAAGTCGAAGTTGAAGGTGTCGATGTTGTCGTAGTTCTTGCGCACCAGCTGGTAGGGCGCCTTCACCGGCAGGTCGAAGGGCAGGAGCATCAGGCGGTCCGCGCGGCCCAGGCGCTGCACCGGGCCATTGGGCCAGCCGCTGGTGGTGAGCATGGCCGCGGCCTGGCCCGACTTCACCAGCTGCAGGGCCTGTTCGTCGGTCTCCACGTCCTTGAACACGAGGCCGAGGTCATGCTGGCGATCGAGCAGCCGGCCCAGGGACCGGGCCGAGCCGACGGCCGCCACCGGCAGCCCCTGGAGGTCCGTGAAGCGGGTGATCGGCTTGTTCACCCAGCGGTGGTCCACCGGCAGCCACCAGCGCGGGTGGCCGTCCTGGCGGGCCACCAGGTGCAGCAGGTTGGCGTTCATCGGCTGCACCATCTGCAGCTGGCCGATGGCCTCATCCGAGGTCCTGAGCTCGCGCAGCGTGTCGAGCTGCACGAAGCCGAGGTCCGCCCGGTTGGCGGCCAGGGTCGTGAGGTTCTGCAGGCCGCCTTCGCTGGTCACCTCGGTCATGGCCACCTGCGCGCCGCACACCGACTGGACGTCGGCGAAGACGCGGGAAAAGCCCTTGCCCTTGGCGCCGGTGGCGATGCGCAGGATGCGGTTCGCATCGGCCGCGGCGGGCAGGGCGGCTGCGGCAGGCGGGCCGGACGGCGCAGGCTGGGCGTGCGCGCCGGCGGCCAGCCCGAGGGCCAGGGTGATCGCCGCGGCCATCGGGAGCTTCGGGCTCAGGGGATTCGTGTTCATGTCTCGTTTCCTTTCCATGGTTCGGGGTTGGGGATTCACAGGCCGGTGGTGCCGCTGCGCGGCGCACCCGGCTGGGGGGCGGGGGAGGTGAGGGCGCCCACCAGGGCGACCACGGCGAGGACGGCGAGCACGACCTGCGCGCAGCGGCGGAAGCGTTGCCAGAAGTTCATGACGCGCTCCCGGTGCGCAGGGTGGGCAGTTCGAGGGCGTCCATGCGCGAGAGGCTGTCCGGCTCCAGCAGCCGGCGCGTGGGGCCGTCCACGCTGGACATCTGCACGTCCAGCTCGGCGAAGACGCTGTTGAAACGCTCCTGCACGGCGCTCAGCGCGGTGTCGGTGAGCAGGTCCTGCACCAGGGCGTCGGCGGCGCGCGGGTCGAGCATGGCCGTCGCCTCGTCGATGGCCAGGGCGATGCGCCACTCGCTCTCCTTGCGCTCGATCGCCGCGCGGAAATCGTCCAGGGCGGCCTGTGCCTGCTGCAGGCGGGCGATGTTCAGCGCGTGGAACTGCTGCAGCCGCGCCAGTGCCTTTTCCTGCCGGTCCAGCGCGTGCTGCGGGTCGTGGTGGCGGCGCTGCGCCAGCATCTGCGAGATCGTCTCGACCTGGCCGCCCACCACCACCAGCGCATCGCGGAACGCCTTGAGGCGCTGTGCGCGCCGCAGCAGCTCGTTCTGCAGCTGCTCGATCGGGTTGCGCCGGGCCTCGGCCTTGCGGGCGGCCAGCAGCCGGTTCTCCAGGCGCTGCCCCAGCCAGGGCAGGGCCTGGACGGCGGCATAGGCCAGGCCCAGCAGCAGGCCGGTGACCACCAGTCCCAGGCCGCCGGCGGCGGCCAGCCAGAGGACAGGCGCGAACAGGGCCAGCAGCCCCACGCCGCCGGCGACCGCGGCCCATCGCAGCCACGGGATCGCGGGCGATGCGGGGGATCTCGTCAAACTTGTCATGTCGTTTCTCCTGGAGTGATGAACGTGCGGGCAAAGGCTCTCCCCGCGGCACGGGGCGTGCCGCTCGCGAGGGCGGTGGGGGGAAGGGCGCCGGCGGGCGCGCGGGGTCAGGGCGGCGGCGCGCCGGCGCGGCGGAAGGCGGCCGCCAGCTGCGGGTCGATCCAGCCGCGCGTGGCGGCATCGACCGGGGCCAGCGCCTCACGCCACTGGCGCAGCTGCAGCGGCGAGGGCGTGAACATCGTCACCCGGCCGCTGGCGGCGATGCGCTCCAGCGCCTGGTGGTTCTCGGCCTCGGCGATCTGGTTGGCGAAGCGCGTGGCCTCGCGCAGGGCCGCCTGCAGGTGCTGGCGGATGTCATCGGGCAGCCGCTCCCAGAAGCGGCGGTTGGTGAGGACGGCATAGGCCAGGTAGCCATGCCGGGTCACGCTCAGGTGGGATTGCGCCTCGTGCAGGCGCTGGCTGTGGATGTTGCTCGGCACGTTCTCCTGGCCATCGAGCTGGCCGGTGCGCAGGGACTCGAACACGTTGGCCAGGGGCGAGACCGAGACCTGCGCGCCGAGTGTCCGCATCTGTTCGACCAGGGTACGCGAGGCCTGCACCCGCACCTTCAGCCCGCGCACGTCGCCCGGGCCGTGGATCGGCCGGTTGGCGGTGAAGACCTTGAAGCCGTTGTCCCAGTAGCACAGGCCCTGCAGGCCCAGCGGCGCCAGCCGCTGCAGCAGGCCGGCGCCCAGCGCTCCGTCGGCCACCGCGCGGAAAGCCGCCTGGTCGCGGAACAGGAAGGGCAGGTCGAAGACCTCGAAGTCGCCGATGCCCAGCGCGGAGAGCTTGGACAGCGACGGGGCGAGCATCTGCACCGCCCCCATGCGCAGCGCCTCGAGTTCCTCGCGGTCCTTGTACAGGGTGCTGTCCGGATGCACCTCGACCCGTACGCGGCCGCCGGTGCGCGCCTCGGCCAGCGCCTTGAAGTACAGCGCGGCCCGGCCCTTGGCGGTGTCCGCGGACACCACGTGGCTGAACTCGACCAGGATCGGCCGGGCGCGGCTGGCGCCGTGGCTCGAGGGCGCCAGCGCGCCGGCGCAGGCGGCGGCGCCGGCCCGCAGCAGCTGGCGGCGGCGGCGGGTGTCGATGCGGGGGCTGGAGGCGGACATGGCGTCGGCGTGGTGTTAGTCGGATTGACTACAGTCTAGGGGCAGGGCCCGGCGCGGCCAGTGTGGGGTTCCACAGGTGTGGGTTTCCACACCTCGGCGCATGCCCGGGGCGGCGGCGCCCCCGCCGCTCCCTAGAATGGCCCGTGGCCTTCCTCCGCGCCCCCCTGCCGCTCGAGCCGTCCGCCGCCAACGCGGGCTGGCGGCGCGCGCTGTGGCTGCTGCCGCTGCTGACCGCGGCCGGCTTCGCCCTCCTGGTGGTGGCCTGGGCCCATGGCATCGATGCCGACGAACGCGAGGCCTTCCGCCGCACGCTGGAGGCCGACGTGGCCAGCGTCGAGGCGCAGCTGCTGGCGCGCCAGGATGCCGAGCGCGCCCGCCTGCGCGAGATCAGTGACCGCCTCGCTGGCCCGGGCGCCGCCTCCGATGCCGCGCTCGCGGCGGTGCCGGGCGTGGCGGCCGGCCTGCAGCGCCTGTGGAACCGGGTGGTGTGGCTGGACGCCGACCAGCAGGTGCTGGCGCGGGCCGAGCGCCGCGGCGGCCCGGACGGCGCCGCGCGCCCCGACCTCCTGATCCGCACGCGGGGGCAGGCGCAGCACCTGCGCGTGGAGGTGCCGGGTGCGGGCGCCGCGGGCTCCGGCTGGCTGCTGGCGCGCTACGAACTCTCCGACCTGCTCGGGAGCACCGACTGGGTCTGGCTGAACCGCCGCTACGAGGTCGAATTCCTCTCCGAGCTGCGCGAGGTGATCGCCACCACCGCCGGCCGCCACGGCGTGCCCTCTCAGGTGGCCTTCGAGCGCCGGCTCGCGGGCACCGGCGATGTCTCGGTGGTGCTGCGCCCGTTCCAGGTGCCGCTGCCCTGGTGGCAGCGCACCCAGACCGTGCTGCTGCTGGCGGGCCTGCTGGTGCTGGGCGCGGCCGGCTCGTGGCTGCTGCGGGGCCAGATGCAGCGGGTCCAGCGCGCGGTCGTGAGCGCCCGCCACGAGGCGGCGTGGCGGCAGTCCATGGAGGATTCGGCCCTGGTGGGCCTGCGCGCCCGCGACCTGGAGGGGCGCATCCTGTACGTCAACCGCACGCTGTGCGAGATGGTGGGCTACACCCGCGAGGAGCTGGTGGGCCTGGTGCCACCGCTGCCGTTCTGGCCGGCCGACGCGATCGACGCGATGATGGCGCGCAACCTCGACACGCTGGCCGGCGGCGCGCCCGCCAGCGGCTACGAGACCCGCTGGATCCACCGCGATGGCGGGCCGCTGGACGTGATGATCTTCGAGTCGCGCCTGTTCAACTCCGAAGGCGAGCATGTCGGCTGGATGGGGTCCATCGTCGACATCAGCGCGCGCAAGCAGCTCGAGGAGCGCGAACGCCGGCATGTCGAACAGGTCGCCCAGCATGCGCGCCTGAACGACCTGGGGCTGCTCGCGTCCGAGCTCGCCCACGAGCTGAACCAGCCGCTCACCGCGGTCATGGGCTACAGCGCCGGCCTGCTCAAATGGGTCCGCACCCATGCGGGCGGCGAATCGGCGGTGGTCGAGGCGGCGATGCAGGTGCAGGAGCAGGCGCGCCGCGCCGGCGACATCGTCCACTGGATCCGGCGCCAGACCCAGCGCAAGGACCCGCAGCGCAGGCCGGAGGACCTCAACGCCGTGGTCCGCGCCGTGTGCGACCTGCGGGCCGCCGCGATCCGGCGCCAGGGCGTGGCCCTCACCTGCGAGCTGGCGCCCGGCCTGCCCCCGGTGTCCATGGAGCGGGTGGGGATCGAGCAGGTGCTCACCAACCTGCTTCGCAATGCGGCTGACGCGCTGGCTGGCCAGCCCGGCCCGCGCCAGGTGGCCGTGCGCACCGGCGCCGGGGACGTGGCGGGCGGCGAGGGCGGCGAGGGCGGCGAGGGCGGCGCGGCCTGGGTGGAGGTGGCCGACAACGGCCCGGGCGTGCAGGGCCTCAGCCTGGAGGCGCTGTGCGCGCCGTTCTACACCACCAAGGACAAGTCGACCTCCCTGGGCCTGGGGCTGGGGATCTGCCGCGAGATCGTCGAGGCCCATGGCGGCGCGCTGTCGCTGGCGGCGGCGCCCGAGGGCGGCGCGCTGTTCCGGTTCACCCTTCCCGCCGCGCCTTCCGCGCCGTCCGCGCCTGCGGCAGCGGCCCCACCTCCCGCGAGCTGACTCCCGCATGAAGACCATCTACCTGTGCGATGACGATCCCGCCGTGCGCGGCGCGCTGGCGTTCCTGCTGCAGCAGCACGACATGGAGGTGTTCGCCTTCGAGCGCGGCGCCGACCTGCTGGCGGCCGTCGATGCCGCGCCCGCCCCGGTGCGTGGCGTCTTCCTGCTGGACATGCGGATGGAGCCCATGGGCGGCGAGGAGGTCCACCAGGCCCTGATCGCGCGCGGGCTGCACGCGCGCAACCCGGTCCTGTTCCTCAGCGGCCACGGCAGCATCCCGATGGCGGTCGCCTCGGTGCAGCGCGGCGCGGTGGACTTCCTGGAGAAGCCCTACACCGACGACTCGCTGATCGAGCGCCTGGGCCGCGCCTTCGCGCTGGAGGCGCAGTGGCAGGCCGAGGCCCGGCGCCGCGAGTTCCTGGCCTCGATGTGGCAGGAGGTGACGCCGCAGCAGCGGCGCGTCGCCCTGCTGGTGGCGGCCGGCGACCTGAACAAGGTCATCGCGGCGAAGCTGGAGGTCTCCGAGCGCATGGTCGAAGTGCACCGCGCCCGGGTGTTCGAGAAGCTGGGCGTGGACTCGGCGGCCGAACTGGCGACCACGCTGGCGAACATGCGCGCCCTGGCGATCGCGCTGGAGGGCTGAGCCCGCCAGCGCGCCGGTCCTCAGATCGCGAAGCGCTCGACTTCCTCGCGCGTCGAATCCGCGAGCTTCGACAGTCCGATCACCGTCGCCGTGATCTCCTCCGAGGCGGAGGCGTTGGCGGCGGCGATCTGGTCGAGGCTGGCCAGGTTGGCGTTGATTTCCTCGACCGCGCTGGACTGCTGCTCCATCGCCGCGGCGATGCGCTCCAGCATGGAACGGGTCTGCTGCGCGCTGGCTTCCAGGTTGCTCATGTCGGCGCGCACCTCGCCCACGGCCGCGACGGCGTTGCGCGTTTCCTGCACCGCCTCGGCCACGAGCGCGGCGATCTCCTGGGAGCTCTCGGCGCTGCTCTGGGCCAGCTTGCCCACTTCCTCGGCCACCACCGAGAAGCCCTTGCCATGCTCGCCGGCGCGCGCGGCCTCGATGGCGGCGTTCAGCGACAGCAGGTTGGTCTTGTTGGCGATCTTCTCGATCACCTCGGTGATCTTGCTGATCTTCTCGGAGTTCGAGGCGATGCGGCCGACCACTTCGACCATGCGCTCCATCTTCTCGATGCCCGAGCGCGTCATCGTCGCCGCCTCGCGGGCCTGGCCGCTGGCGAACTCGGTGTTGCGCGAGACATCGGCGACCGCGGTGGCGGTCTGGCGCACCGCGGTGGCGACCTGGCTCAGGGCCATGGTCTGGTTCTGCACGCCGTCGGCGATCTGGCTGATGGCGGTGCTGGTCTGCCCCGAGGCCGTGGCGACCTGGCGGGTGTTGGTGTTGACCTGGCGCAGCGTGCCCGCCAGCGAATCCAGCGAGCCGTTGATGTCGCTCTTCAGGCGCAGCAGGTCGCCCTGGGCCTGGGCCGCCACCCGCAGGCGCAGGTCACCGCCGGCCACCGCGCTCATCACGCGGCCGATGTCGCCGGTCATGGCCTGCAGGGCTGCCACCGCGCTGGTGAGCTGGGTGGCCGCCTGCTCGAAGGCGCCGCGCGCCTGCACGCTCATGCGGGCCGACAGGTCACCCGATTGCAGGGCCCGCGTCACGCCGCTCAGGCCCTGGATCACCTCGGCGACCGACGCCAGCGTCTGGTTCACCGACTGCTTCAGGCGCTCCATGTCGCCGCGCAGCGGGGCCTGGATCGGCCGCGAGAAGTCGCCGGCGGCGAGCCCGCGCATGGCGGTGTCCACCTCGCCGATCGCGCCCGAGAGCGTGCGCATCATGCGGTTGAAGCTGCCGGCGGTCTGGGCGATCTCGTCGCGGCCGGTCACCGCCACCTGGCGGGACAGGTCGAAGCTCTCGCCGATCTCCTTCATGGCCCCCTGCAGCTGTTCCAGCGGACGGCGGATGCTGCGTGCCACGGCCCAGGCCAGGCCGAGGCTGATCAGGAGCGCCGCCGCGCTGGCGGCCGCGGCCAGCAACAGCTGGCGCTGGCGCTCGTGGGCCAGCGCGCGGGCGTTGGCGGTGAGGCGGCTGGCGATCTTGTCGTCGACCTGCTTGACCGCGGCCATCTTGGCGCTGATCTGGGTCCACCAGTCGGCGGCGGCCACCGGGTAGTCGCCCTTGGCCGCGTTCTCGATGACCGCGTTGCGCATCTCCAGGGCGGCCACCGAGGCCGGGGCCTTCAGGGCCTCGTCGAACTGGGCGGCGTCGGCCGGGTCGGCCGTGGCGCGCAGCAGCGCCTCGAAGGTGGCCTGGCGGGCCACGATCACATTCAGGTTGCGCACGCCCTGGTCACCCAGGGGCTTGCGGCTGCTCAGGACGGAATTGACCAGCGCGCGCTCGCGGCCGTAGTACTCCTTGGCCGACACCAGGTAGAAGTAGCCGGTGACCTGGCGGGCGAAGTTCGCATCGGGCGCCTGGCGCTGCAGGGCGCCGATGTGGGCCAGCCACTGCTCGATCCGGGCGTTGTACCAGGCCACCGCGGTCGGGGCGTCCAGCGCCAGGGTGTCGACCTTGCCGCGGGTCTCGGCCAGGCCGGCGGCCAGTTCCTCGAGCATCTTGCGCGGCCCGGCGGCGTCGGCCGGCAGGGCCGCCTGCAGGGCGCGCAGGCGCTGGTCGGCCTGGGCGCGCTGCTGGCGCAGGGGCTCGGCCGCCTGGGCAGCGCCCTGGGCGCCGATGAAGCCCGCGCTCAGGCCCCGCTCGCTCTGCACCTGGTGCACGAGGTCGCCGGCCAGCGCGGCTTCTTCCATGGCACGGGCGCCCCGCTCGAAGGCCTGGCCTTGCTGGTAGCGCTCGGCCACGACCTCCAGGGCGAAGAGCGTCAGCACGAACAAGGTCAGCCCGACGAGGGCAAGCAGTCGCGCGCGGATCGTGAATCGGGCCAGCCACTGGGTCATTGCGTGTCTCCTGTACGCTCGTGTCTTGTACGCCCTCATCTTAGCTTCAGTTGCAAATTAGGGGCTTACTAAACACAAGTTAAGAGATCGCTAGTGGCTGTCGTTTTGAATACTTCGAAAATAGATAGTCGAGGCGTGGCCGCCGGGCAGGGGCCAGCGCCCCGCCGCCCTCAGTCCAGCTTGGCGCCGGACTTGGCGACTGCGGCTGCCCACTTGGGCATCTCGGCGGCGAGGAACTTCGCGAAATCCTCGCTGCCCAGGAAGGCGGGGTCCGCCCCCTGCGAGGTCATGCGGGCGCGGATCTCCGGCGCGGTGAGCACCTGCCGGAAGGCGTCGCTCAGGCGGGCGGTGACGTCGCGCGGCAGGTTCGCCGGCGCCAGGAAGCCGTAGAAGCCGACCACCTCGAAGCCCTGGAGGCCGCTCTCGATGACCGTGGGCGTGTCGGGCAGGGCGGGGTTGCGCTCGCGGCTGGTCACGGCCAGGGCCCGCACCTTGCCCTGCTTGTGGTAAGCCGCCGCCTGCGGGATGGACTCGGCCATGAATTGCACCTGCCCTGCCATCAGGTCGGTGAACGCCGGCGCGCTGCCCCGGTACGGGATATGGACCATGTACAGGCCGGTGGCGCTCTTGAACATCTCGGGCACCAGGTGGCTGATGCCGCCGTTGCCCGCCGAGCCGTAGTTGACCTGCCCGGGCCGGGCCTTCGCGTAGGCGATGAACTCCGGCAGGGTGCGGGCCGGCAGGTTCGGGTTCACCAGCAGCGCGAGCGGCTGCATGGCGGTGCGCGCGATGGGGGTGAAGTCGCGCAGGGTCTGGTAGGGCAGTCGGGTGTAGAGCGCGGGATTGATCACCATCACGCCGGTGTTGGCCAGCATCAGGGTGTAGCCGTCGGCCGGCGCGCGCATCACCTCCTGCGCGCCGACGGTGCCGCCGGCGCCGGCCTTGTAGTCGATGACGATGGGCTGGCCCAGCGCGGCGCCCAGGCGTTCCGCCAGCAGGCGGGCATGCTGGTCCAGCGGGCCGCCCGCCGGGAAGCCGATGACGATGCGGATCGGCTTCTCGGGGAAGGCGGCGAGGGCATTGCCGGCCAGCAGGAGGGCCAGGAGGGCGGCGGTGCGTTTCAGTCGGGTGATCATCGGTGGCGTCCTTCCACCCGTTCGCGCGGCCGGGTCCGTTCGGGCCATCGCGGGACTCCGCGGTACGGGCCCGGCAGTTTATCGCCGGCGGGGGACCCGGCCCGCGGGCGCTCGGCACGCCGACGCGGGTCGCGAGGCCTAGCCGCCGTGCACGAGCGCGTCGGGAATCTCGAAGTGCTCCTCGGCGTTGAAGCTCACGCGCCACCCCTGCCCGGTGCGCACCGCGCTCATCGGCTGGTGCGTATCGGACGCCTTCGGCTCGCCGTGCAGGAAGAGGATGCGGCGCCTGCGGTCGCCGTCCCAGGCGAGCTCCACCGTTGCCGTTCCGTCGGTGCCGCGGCGCACGACGCGGGCCTCGCACTCGCGGGTGCGGGTGTACATGGGTTCGCACGCCGTCGCGGCGATGGCGTGGTAGCGGGTGCCGGCCACCCGCGCATCGGCGTGCGCCGGCAGGGGCCGCAGCGGGGCGCCGGCGAGGCCGACCGACAGGGTGAAGCCGGCGCTCTCGTTGCGACGGGCCGCGGCGCGCAGGAGGAACACCCGGACCGTGTAGGTGCCGTCATCCGGGAGCAGGCCGTCGAAGCGGTTGTCCGACTGCTCGCCGATGGCCATCGCGGCCTCGCGTTCGCCTGGGGGGAGCAGGTTGAAGTACAGGGCCTGGTGCGGGCTGCGCAGGCTGAGCGTGAGGCGTTGGCCGGCGCTGGCCCGCAGGGTGTGGTCGATGTACTGGCGCCCGGTGACCCGGCCGCGGAGTTCGGCCGAGGACTGTCCCTCGGCGAGGCGTACCGGCCTGGCGAGGCGGTCCGGGTCGGGCGGCGCGGCCTGGGCGGCGAGGGCCGTCCAGGCGAGGGCGGCTGCGGCGGCGAGCCGCCGCAGGCCCTGGCGCCGCCCCTGCGGGTCGCCAGGGCCTCGTGGCGGGCGGGTGGCTTGCAGAAGAAGACGCATGGCGCTGCGTCCGCTCAGTTGGAATACCCCGGGTGGCGGATGCCGATGACGGTCAGGTGGAAGCCGCCGGAGCTCAGCGGGATCGTGTCCTTGTAGAGGGCTTCCTGCGCATCGCGGCTGCGATAGACCTCGACCTTGTGGTTCTGGATGCCCGGCTCGATGAACTCCAGCGAGTAAGGCCGCGTGACCTGCGGCTCGCCGGAGGTCACGGGCTGTGGGCGCTGCGGCTCGTGGACCACCAACTGGTGCGTCACCACGCTGGCCGGCGCGCCGGCGGACGGGGTGGCGGCCGTGATGACCAGGACGGCCTGCGCCGGCACGCGCTGGGGCGTGGACTGCGTGACCGGCGGGACGTTGACGACCTGCAGGGGCGGCACGCTGGGAGGCAGCGGCTGCGGCGGCGCGAGCTGGGGCGCGGACTGCGTGACCGGCGGGACGGTGGCGGCCTGCAGGGGCGGCACGCTGGGAGGCTGCGGCTGCGGCGGCGCGAGCTGGGGCGCGGACTGCGTGACCGGCGGGACGGTGGCGGCCTGCAGGGGCGGCACGTTGGGAGGCAGCGGCTGCGGCGGCGCGAGCAGGGGCGCGGACTGCGTGACCGGCGGGACGTTGACGGTCTGCAGGGGCGGCACGCTGGGAGGCAGCGGCTGCGGCGGCGCGAGCAGGGGCGCGGACTGCGTGACCGGCGGGGCGTTGACGGTCTGCAGCGGCGGCACGCTGGGGGGCAGCGGCTGCGGCGGCGCGAGCAGGGGCGCGGACTGCGTGACCGGCGGGGCGTTGACGGTCTGCAGCGGCGGCACGTTGGGAGGCAGTGGCTGCGGCGGCGCGAGCAGGGGCGCGGACTGGGTGAGCGGTGGGGCGAGCGTCGGCTGCCGGGGCGGCACGACGAGCGCCGGTGCCTGGGGCACCAGGACGACGTTGTGGTGGTCCGGGGGCAGGCTGCCCAGGGGCGGGTTCGGCGTGCCGCCCTGCGGGCCGGGTTGGGGCAGGGCCTGCGCGGGATGCGTGCTGGCCGGATGGGTGTTGGCATTCACGGCCTGGCAGTGGTGCTGACCGCCGGACCGGTGGCAGTTCGCAGCCGCCATCGCCAGGCTGGGGACCAGCGACGCGATCGCCGCGGCAAGACGCATCTTCGACATGGCGGGCTCCTCAGAAGTAGTGGATGGCCTGGAACCAGGCCCGGGTGCGGGACGTGCGCCCGTCACTCGCCGCCCCGGTGGCGGGCTGGCGCATCGGGTTGCCGCCGACCTGCCGGGCCAGCGTGGCCCGCGCCACCCAGGCCGTGCCCAGGGTCGCGTTGACGTTCAGCCCCACGGACTTGAGCGAGAGGTGGTTGTCGAGGCCCGGGGTGGCGCCCTGCCACCCCGGCCAGGTCGCCTTGTGGTTGCGCACCCAGCCCTGCTCGACGAACAGGCCGGCATGCAGGGTGCCGCTCCAGGGCGCGAGGACGTCGCGGCGAATCTCGAGGTGCAGGTCCGTGCCGCTGTCGCCCCCGGCCTCGCCGAGCGGGTAGCCGGGCAGCGACGTGCCGCCGCCGAGGTAGAACTTCTGCGAGGTGTCGAGGTTGGCCGAGGCCCACTGGGCGCCGACCCGGCCCAGGAACTCCCAGTGCCCGCCCAGGTGCTGCAGCCGCGACAGCTGGAGGTTCGCCCGGGTGAACCCGCCGGCGGTCCTCGCGGTGCTGCTGTCCAGCGCCTCGTAGGCGGCGTCGCCCCGCACATCGACCGAGCCGGTCGTGACCGAGGCGCCGAACGTGGACAGTCCCGTGCCGCCCCAGCCGCGGTCGTCGTCGCCCTGCAGCGACACGGCGACGCTGCGGATGCGCCGCTTCGCGTCGACCGGCAGCTCGTTGCGGTCGCTGACCTCGAGGTGGGACAGGTCGGCGCGCAGGTTCAGGTTGCCGTGGCGCGAGCGGATGACGGGATGGGTCAGGTACAGGCGGAAGTCCGACGCATGCCCGGAGGACCGGCCGGCGCCGGCGATGTCGTCGGCGTCGTAGCTGAAATGGTCGAGGCTCGCCCCGGCGCGCGTCCCGGTCGGGGACACCGGGGCCAGGTAGGTCAGGTAGGCGTAGCGCGAGCGCTCACCCGAGGTGACCAGCCGTGCCACCGCCTGGTCGCCGGTCCGGCTCGGGCTGTTCAGGTACAGCGTGGTGCCCAGCCGGGTCTGACCGGTCGACCGCGACCCGAAGTTGTCGAGGTCCACGTTCCCGGAGACCAGGGGCAGGTCGGTCACCGTGGTCCGCAGCCGGGCGGTGCCGACGCGTTCCCCCGGGTACAGGACGGACGCGGTGGTGATCCCCGGGAGGTCCTCGGCCAGCAGCAGCGCCCGCTCGACGCTGTCACGCCGCAGGGGCTCGCCGGGCCGCAGGTGGGCGTCCAGGATGCCCTGGACGACCTTCGTGTCGACCCGCTGGCCCCGGTTGGCGACATAGGCCCCGTTGGCGTCGAGCACGCCCTCGTGGACCTCGAGCCGCAGCGTCCCGGCGACCTGCTGGGGCGGGATGAAGACCCGCGCGACGAAGTAGCCGGCCTGGCGGTAGCGCGCGTTCAGCGCGTCGGCCGCGCGGTGCAGGCCCTCGGTATCGAGCTCCCTGCCGAGGAAGGGTTGGAGGACGGCCGCGACCTCGTCGGCGGTGAAGCGGGTGACGCCGGTGACCTCGAAGGCCGCCACCTGGATCCGCTCGCGGCTGGTGGCCGCCACCTGCCGGGAGCGGGACTGCGCCTCGGGGGGCAGCGGCGCCGCGCCCGAGGGCCTGGGAGCCAGCCGCCGTGCCGTCTCGTCCTGGTAGCGGCGGATGAATTCGCCGGCGTCCGCCGCGGCCCAGGCCGGGTGGGAGGCCGCCAGGGCCGCCGTGACGAGGAGGCCGCCGAGAAGGCCTCCGAGGAGCGGGGAGGACTGCCGGGTTCGCATCATGGGGGCGGCCAGGTTGATGGTCGAAATCACTTTCATTCCCAAAGTGAGATGTAAGTGAGTGTGAATTAAACCATCGAATCCGGCCGTCTCCCCCCTCGAATGCCCGCGCCCGGGCCGGGCCTCAGGCCCCGTACCGCCGCTGCGCCGTGTAGGCCAGGCCGGCGGCCACGCCGCCGAACAGGTCGCCCTGCACCAGCGGCACGCCGGGCCAGCGCGCGGCCAGGCGGGCCTGCAGCGTGGCCAGCGCCGAGGAGCCGCCGGTGAGGTAGATCGCGTCCGGCGCCGCGGCGCCGGCCAGGCCGGCGCGCCGCAGGCACTCGCCGGCGGCATCGACCACGCGGGCGAGGAGGGCGTCGAGGTCGCCGGCCAGGCGCGCCGGCTCCAGCGGCGCGGACAGGCCGGCCTCCACCTCGTCCAGCATGATGCGGGTGGCATGGCCGCTCACCGAGCAGGAGATCTTGGCGTGCTCCACCTCGCTGGCCAGGCGGTGGCCCAGGCGCTCGCGCAGCACGGTCATGAGGCGGGCATGCAGCTGCGGCTGCGCGTAGTTGGTCCGCAGCTCCTGCACCGCGCGCAGCACGCGCGGCTGGTACTGGAAGTTGATCAGGTGCCAGGTGGCGAGGTCGAAGAAGATCCCGCTGGGCACCTCGCGCCCCTGCGGGCCGGCGTGGCCCAGCCCGAGCAGGGGCATCACGTGCGCCAGGCTCAGCCTGCGGTCGAAGTCGGTGCCGCCGATGTGCACGCCGGCGGTGGCCAGGATGTCGGCGCCGCGGTCGGCGAGGCGGGCGCGGGCAGGGCCCAGGCGCACCACCGAGAAGTCCGAGGTGCCGCCGCCGATGTCGACCACCAGGGCCAGGGCCTCGCGGTCCAGGCGGCGCTCGTAGTCGAAGGCGGCCGCGATCGGCTCCAGCTCGAAGCTGACCTCCTCGAAGCCGGCGCTGGCGGCCGCCTGGGCCAGCGAGTCCTGGGCCTGGCGGTCACGCTGCGGGGCGTCGTCCACGAAGTGCACCGGCCGCCCCAGCACCACCCGCCGGCCGGCGCCGGGCGCATGGGCGCGGGCCCGCGCCGCCAGCTCGCCGAGGAAGCGGGCGATGATGTCCTGGAATTTCTGCTCGCCCCAGCCGACTGCGGTGTGCTCGTCCATCAGCGGCGTGCCCAGCAGGCTCTTGAGGGAGCGCATGAGGCGGCCCTCGGTGCCGGCGAGGTACAGGGCCATGGCCTCGCGGCCGTAGTGCACGGTCTTGTCCTCGGCGTTGAAGAAGACGGCGGTGGGCAGGGTGGTGGCGTCGCCCTCCACCGGCAGCGGGCGGGCGTTGCCGCCGGCGTCGACCGCGGCGACGACGCTGTTGGAGGTGCCGAAGTCGATGCCCAGCGCCGGGGCGTTCGGGAGGGCGGCCGGGGTCGGGGCGGTGTGGGGCATGGGGCAGGGCGCGGCCGGCGGCGCGCGGGCAAAGCGGCGCATTCTAGACACCCCGCAGGCCGCCGCCCAAGCCTGCGCCGCCGCGCCTGCCGGCGGCCGGCCCATGCTACGGTATCGGCTGCGCCGGCGCCCACGCCCGGCCGCGCCCCTGCCCATGCACCTGACCCGCCGCCGCAGCGATTTCGAGCCCGCCAGCGCCTACGAGTACCCGCAGCACCTGCGCGCGGCCATCGAGGGCGCGCCGGCCGGCCCCGGGGTCTACACCTTCCACGGCGAGGCGGACGACCTGCCCCTGTACATCGGCAAGAGCGTGAACCTGCGCGCGCGCCTGCTCTCGCACCTGCGCAACCCCGACGAGGCCCGCCTGCTGCGGCAGACCCGCCGCATCACCTGCACCCGCACCGCCGGCGAGATCGGCGCGCTGCTGCTGGAGGCGCAGCAGATCAAGCAGCTGCATCCGCTGTTCAACCAGAAGCTGCGGCGCAACCGGCAGCTGTGCAGCCTGCAGCTGGTGGAGGGGAGGCCGCAGGTCGTCTACTCCAAGGACCTGGACTTCGCCACCGCGCCCGAGCTGTACGGCCTGTTCTCCAGCCGCCATGCGGCGCTCGAGGCGCTGCGCGACATCGCCGACGAGGCGCGCCTGTGCTACGGCGGCCTCGGCCTGGAGAAGCTGCCGCCGGGCAAGGCGTGCTTCCGCGCCGCGATCCGCCAGTGCGCGGGCGTGTGCCGCGGCGACGAGCCGCCCGAGGCGCACCACGAGCGCCTGCTCGCCCGCCTGGAGCGGTTGCGGGTGGCGTGCTGGCCCTACCCGGGCGCCGTGGGGCTGGTCGAGCGCGACGCGGACCTCACCCAGGTCCATGTGGTGCGCAACTGGTGCTACCTGGGCAGTGCCGCCAGCCTCGACGAGGCCCGCGCGCTGCGCAGCGTGGCGGCGGGATTCGATGCCGATGGCTACCGGATCCTGGTGGGGCCGGTGCTCACGCAGGCGGTGGAGGTGGTGGCCCTCTAGCGTCGAGGCGTCCGGGCCGCCAGGGCCCGGGCCTTGCGGGGGCGCTCAGTCCGCCAGGAACCGCTGCGCCAGCAGCGCCCAGTACGCCGCGCCCACCGGGATGTTGGCGTCGTCGAAGTCGTAGTTCGGGTTGTGCACCATGCAGGCCCCGTGGCCGCCGGTGGCTTCGTCGCCGTTGCCGATGTACAGGTAGCAGCCCGGCACCTCGTCCAGCATGAAGGCGAAGTCCTCGCTGCCGGTGAGCGGCTCGGCCTGCAGCGTGACCTGGTCCGGCCCCACCAGCTCCAGGGCCACCTGGCGCGCGAACTCGGTCTCGGCCCGCGTGTTCACCAGCACCGGGTAGCCGCCCTGGAAGTCCACGGTCGCCTGCACGCCGTAGCTGCGCGCCTGCAGGTCCACCAGCTCGCCGATGCGGCGCTTCAGGGTCTTGTGGACCTCGCGGTCCAGCGAGCGCACGCTCAGTTTCAGGGTGGCCTCGTTGGGGATCACGTTGTTCGCCTGGCCGGCCTGGAACGCGCCCACGGTGATCACCGACATCTGCAGCGGCGCCACGTTGCGCGAGACGATGGTCTGCAGGCCCATGACGATGGCCGCGCCCGCCACCACCGGGTCGGCGGCGTGGTGCGGCATGGCGCCATGGCCGCCCACCCCGCGCAGGGTGATGGTGATGTTCTCGCTGGCCGCCATCGTCGGTCCCTCGCGCAGAAGCAGCCGGCCGCGCGGGAAGCCCGGCATGTTGTGCATGGCGAAGACCGCGTCGCAGGGAAAGCGCTGGAACAGGCCGTCCTCCATCATCTTCCTGGCGCCGCCCAGGCCTTCCTCGGCGGGCTGGAAGATGAGGTTCAGCGTGCCGCTGAATCGCCCGTGCTCGGCGAGGTGCCGGGCGGCGGCCAGCAGCATCGCGGTGTGGCCGTCGTGGCCGCAGGCATGCATCAGGCCGGCATGGACGCTGGCGTGCGGCAGGCCGGTCTGCTCGTGGATCGGCAGGGCGTCCATGTCGGCGCGCAGGCCGAGGCGGCGCTGGCCGTCGCCCCGTCGCAGCTGCCCCACCACGCCGGTGCCGCCCAGGCCGCGCGTGACCTCGTAGCCCCAGGCGGCCAGGCGCTCGGCCACCAGGTCGCTGGTGCGGAACTCCTGGTAGCCCAGCTCCGGGTGGCGGTGGATGTCGCGGCGCAGCGCGACGAATTCGTCGGCCGTGGCGCGCAGCGCCTCGACCATCCCGGTCACGCCGGCCAGGCCGCGCCCGCCGTGCGTTTCGCGCATCCCGGTCATCTCGCCCATCGTGCCCATCGTGCCCATCGTGCCCATCGCCTCACTGGGGCTGCAGGTCGATCGACTTGGCGATGGCGCGGAACTGCGCGATGCCGTCGGCATAGACCTTGGCCATCGCCGGCAGGGGCTGCGATTTCGCCGGGGTCCGGCTGTTGGCCTCCAGCGAAGCGCGCACCGCCGGGTCGGCCAGCGCCTCGCCCAGGGCCTTGTGGATCGCCTGCACCACCGGCTCGGGCGTGTCCCGCTTCACGAAGATGCCGGACCAGATGTGGAAGGTGAAGTCCTTCAGCGCCTTGCTCTCGCCGATGGCGGGGACGTCCCGGGCGCCCTCGACCCGCTCCTTGCTCAGGAGGGCCAGCACCTTGAGCTTGCCCTGCTTGGCCATCTCGTCGTAGTTCTTGCCGTAGGGGCTGAGGAAGATGTCGACCTGGCCGCCCAGGAGGTCCTGGTTGGCGGGCGCGGCGCCCTTGTAGGGGACATGGGTCATCGGGATGCCGGTGACCTTGGACAGGTGCTCGCCGAGCAGGTGGTAGAACGAGCCGGGCCCCACGCTGGCATAGGTCACGGGCTTGCCGGCCGCGGCCTGCCTGCGGGCGTAGGCGAGGAATTCGTCCACGCTGTTCACCGGCAGGTCCTTGCGGGCCACGAAGCCGATCTGCGAGGCCTCGATCATCTGCACCAGGCGGAAGTCCTCGCTGCGGAACTTCACCGAGGCGTTGGCCAGGGGCGAGAGGATCAATTCATTGGGCGAGCCCTGGAACAGGTAGTGGCCGTCGCCGGGCGCATTGAGCACCTTCTGCGCGGCGATGCCGCCGGTGGCGCCGCCCAGGTTCTCCACGATCACCGGCTGGCCCAGCGCCTTGCCGAGTTGCACGTTGAAGCTGCGGGCCACCACGTCCGACGGGCCGCCGGCGGGGTAGGGGACCATCAGCGTCACCGGCTTGCCGGGGAATTGCTGCGCGAGGGCGGCGCCGGCCAGGCCCAGGGCGGCGAGGGCGGCCGCGGCATGGCGGAACAGGTGGCGGCGGGAAGGGGTCATGGCGTGTCTCCAGGGTTCTCGGGATCGCGCTGCCCAGCGTGTCGGCAGCAGGCGGAGCGGATCCTAGGCCTTGGAAAACCATGTGTCCAATGCATTATTTTCCTGATAATGATGAGGAAAACGGATGATTCGGCGCCCCGCGCCGGGCCGCCCTCAGCGCATGCGCCCCGGCGTCGTCGCCGCCTCCCGATGCAGCCACGACAGGAAGGCTTCCACTGCCGGCCGCTTGGCATGGCGCTCGGGGTACACGGCGAAGTGGGCCTTGACCCCGATGGCCCGGTCCATGCCGAACACCGGCTTGAGCTTGCCTTCGGCCAGGTGGCCGCCGGCGTTCACCGCGCTCTCCAGCGCCACGCCCAGGCCCTGGGTGGCGGCGTCCAGCGACATCTGGGCCCGGTCGAAGCGCACCGGGAAGCGGTCGGGCGCGCGCAGCGAGGTGAAGCGGGTGAACCAGTCCGACCACTGCACCACGCTCACGTTGCTCTGGATCAGGGGCACCTCCAGCAACTGCTCCGCCCGTTTGAGCTTGTGCTCCTTGATGAAGGCGGGGCTGGCCAGGGGCACGATGGCCTCCTCGAACAGGGGTTCCACCACCAGGTCGCCCCACTGCGGCACCCCGTAGCGGATGTCGATGTCGGCCTGGCCCAGCGCGAAGTCGCTGGGCGTGTGGGCGGCCGAGAGGTTCAGCGAGATCTCGGGGTAGGCCTGGGCGAAGCGGCGCAGCCGCGGCATCAGCCACAGCGAGGCGATGCTGGGGGCGGAGTGCACGTACAGGCTGTTGCGAACGCCCTGGCGCAGGTCGTCGCTGGCCGCCGAGATGGCGGACAGCGCCGCGCCCACCCGCAGCAGGTAGTGCTCGCCCGCGGGGCTCAGGCGAACGCCGTGCGCGCTGCGCTCGAACAGGCGCACATCCAGCTGCGCCTCCAGCCGCGCGATCTGGTGGCTGATGGCCGAGGCGGTGAGGTGAAGCTCCGCGGCGGCGAGGGCGAAGCTGCGGCGGCGGGCCACGGCCTCGAAGGCCTGGAGGTTGGTGATGGGGGGCAAGGCCGGCATGGGGGCAACCCTGAGGTCAGATGACGGTTTGTCATCTTAGGCTGAAAACTCATCGCTTGTCGTAATGCAGGGGGCTCCCGATCATTCGCGGCATGGACGAGGCCGCCCCCGGCCCGCCCCCCGAAACGACCCCCTCACTGGAGACAAGACCGATGCTTCTGAAAGACAAAGTGGCCGTCATCACCGGCGGCGCCGGCATCAACGGCCTGGGTTTCGCCACCGCACGCCAGATGGCGGCTCAGGGCGCCCGCGTGGTGATCATGGACCTGGAGCGCGCCGACCCGGCCGGCGCCGCCGCCCGCCTGGGCGAGGGACACCTGGGCCTGGTGGGCGACGTGACCGACAAAGCCGCCTGCGAGGCCGCCGCGGCCGCCGTGCTTCAGGCCTTCGGCCGCATCGACATCCTCGTGAACAACGCCGGCATCACCCAGCCGGTGAAGACGCTGGAGATCACCGGCGCCGACTACGACCGCATCCTGGACGTGAGCCTGCGCGGCACGCTCTACATGTCGCAGGCCGTGCTGCCCGCCATGCGTGAGCGCAAGGGCGGCTCCATCGTCTGCATCTCCTCGGTTTCCGCGCAGCGCGGCGGCGGCATCTTCGGCGGCCCGCACTATTCGGCGGCCAAGGCCGGCGTGCTGGGCCTTGCCCGCGCCATGGCCCGCGAGTTCGGCATCGAGGGCATCCGCGTGAACTGCATCACCCCGGGCCTGATCGAGACCGACATCACGCAAGGCAAACTCAGCCCCGAGCGCAAGAAGGACATCGAGGACACCATTCCCCTGGCTCGCCTGGGCCGCGCCGACGACGTGGCCGGCGCCTGCGTCTTCCTCGGCAGCGACCTGTCCGCCTACTGCACCGGCATCACGCTCGACGTGAACGGCGGCATGCTGATTCACTGACCCCTACCCCGATCACCAGAAAACCCGGAGACACACACCATGCAACGCAAGACGTTCACTCGCACCCTGCTCGCAGCCGTCGCCATGGCCCTGCTGCCCCTGGCCGCCCAGGCCCAGGCCGTCAAGCTCACGCTGGGCCACGGCGCCGCGCCGGGCAACCCGCGCCACGAGGCCTCGGTCAAGTTCGCCGAAGTCCTGAAGGCCAAGACCGGCGGCCGCATCGAGGTGCAGGTGGCCCCCTCCGCCCAACTCGGCGACGATGCCGCGATGGTGACGGCGCTGCGCACCGGCGCGCTGGATATGTCCGCCAACTCCCAGGGCGCGGTGGCCAACGCCGTGCCGGAGTTCAACGCCTACGGCATGCCCTTCCTGTTCGCTTCGCCCGCCGCGGCTTTCAGGCTGCTCGATGGCCCCCTGGGCAAGGAGCTGGGCGAGCGCTCCATCGAGAAGGGCATGGTGCTCCTGGGCACCTGGGACAACGGCATCCGCCACATGACCAACAGCAAGCGCCCGATCTCCAAGGTGGACGACATGAAGGGCCTGAAGATGCGCGTGCCGCCCGATGCCACCCTGGTGGACATCATGAAGTCGGTGGGCGCCGAGGCCCAGCAGATCAAGTTCGCCGAGCTCTACGTCGCGCTCCAGCAGGGCGTGGTGGACGGTCAGGAGAACCCGCTGGTCAACATCCATGCCAGCAAGCTGTACGAGGTGCAGAAGCACCTGTCCCTGACCAGCCACCAGTTCCAGATGACGCCCTTCCTTATGAGCAAGCGCAGCTGGGACCGCCTCTCCGAGGCCGACCGGAAGGCGGTGCAGGAGGCTGCCGCCGAGGCGACCGCGCTGCAGCGCAAGCTGTCGCAGGAGGCCGACGACAAGCTGCTGGCGGACCTCAAGTCCAAGGGCGTGCAGGTCACGACGCCGGACCATGCAGCGTTCGCCAAGGCCACCGGTGACGTCACCGAGAAGTGGATGGCCGGCAACATCGGCCCGTACGTCAAGAAGGTCGTCGCCGCCGCGCGCGCCAAGTAAGCCCGCCCGCAGGCACTCCGCGCGAGCCGCGGGGTGCCGTGTCCCCCTCCGGAGAGATTCCTATGCAAACCGCCGAATCCAGCGTGATCGAGCGCGGCGTGGCCGGCCTGTGCCGGCTCGTGCTGTGGCTGTCCACCGCGGTGATCTTCGTGATCCTGGTGGCCAATACCGTCCTTCGCTATGCCACTGGCGCCAGCCTGCAGTGGGCCAACGAGGTTCCCGAACTGCTGTTTCCCTGGCTGGTGATGTCCGGGGTGGTGCTTGCATCCCTGCAGGGCGCGCACATCGCGACCACCTTCCTGATGGAGGCGGTGGGCGCCGGCGCGCGCCGCATCGTCACCGTGGTGAGCTGGAGCGTGGTCGCAGTGCTGTACGCCACCCTCACCGTCGCGACCTTCCGCATGCTGGAGGTGGTCCACGACGAGAAGTCCCCCATCTTGCAGTTGCCCGGCTCCATCACCTATGCCTGCGTGATGGGTGGCATGGCGCTGCTGTCCGTGCTGGCGGCGCAATCGGCCTGGCGGGCCTGGCGCCGGCCGGCCCAGGCCGGCGCCGCCGACCCGCACCACGTGCCCACCGCACACTGGTGAGGGGTCACCCCTGAAGGAATTGCCATGAGCGCATTGATCCTCTTCGTCTTCCTGGGCTCGGCGGTGATCGCCATGCCCATCGCGCATGCGCTGCTGATGGCAGCCATGACGGCCGCCGCCGCCTCGGACAAGGTGCCGCTGGACCTGCTGGTGCAGCAGATGGTGGCCCAGGTCCAGAGCTTCCCCCTGATCGCCATCCCGTTCTTCATGCTGACCGGCACCCTGATGATGGGCGGCAAGCTGGGCGAGGCGCTGGTGGGCGTGCTGTCCGCGCTGATCGGCCGCTTCCATGGCGGCCCGGCGCAGGTGGGCGTGCTGTCGTCCACGCTCTTCGGCGGTGTCTCGGGTTCGGCCGTGGCCGACGCTTCGGCCATCGGCTCCCTGCTGATTCCCTGGCACAAGCGCCTCGGGTACCCCGCCGCCTTCTCGGCCGCCACCCTGGCCTCGGCCGCCACGATCGACATCCTGATTCCCCCGTCGATCCCGCTGATCTTGTTCGCGCTCAGCTCGAACGCTTCCATCGCCGCGCTGTTCGTGGCCGGCGTGCTGCCCGGCATCCTGATGTGCGGGGGCTTCATGGCCGCGTGCTGGTGGGTCGGCCGCCGCCGCAACTTCCCCCGCGACCTCACGCCGTTCGACCGGGCTGCCTTCCTGCGGCACCTGGCCTACGCCTCGCCGGCGGTGGTGCTGCCGGTGCTGATCATCATCTTCCTGCGTTTCGGCATTGCCACGCCGACCGAGGTGGCCGTGCTCTCCACGCTGTACGCCGGCCTGGTCTCGGCGGTGATCTACCGCGACCTGGGCTGGAAGCGGCTGAACGACGCCGTCGTCCATGCGGGCCTGGCCACCGGGGTTGTGCTGCTGGTCATCATGACCTCGGCCGCGATCGGCTGGCTGCTCACCTTCGACCAGATGCCGCAGGGCGTGAGCCAGTGGGTGCAGGCGAACGTGCAGTCCAAGTGGCTGGTGATCCTGCTGATGAACCTGCTGATGCTGTTCCTGGGCATGTTCATCGACCTGCCCGCCGCGATCCTGCTGCTCACGCCGGTATTCGTTCCCCTGGCGCAGTCCGTGGGCATGGACATGACCCAGCTGGGCATCATGATGGTGGTCAATCTGGCCATCGGCCTGTACACGCCCCCCGTGGGCACCACCCTGTTCATCACTAGCGCCCTGGCCAAGGTCAAGGTCGGCCAGACGGTGCGCGAGCTGGGGCCCTTCTACTTTGTCGCCTTCGGCGTGCTCGCCCTGGTGTCTTACGTGCCGGCCAGCATCCTGCGCTGAAGCCGCCCCCCACCCCTTCAAGGAGTTTCCAATGAACCAATCCCCCGCCACGCTGGCGGCACTGGCTTCGGCCGCCTGGCGCATTCGCCGCTTCGCGGTCCGCATGGGCGAGGTGCAGGGCCAGGGCTACGTGGGCCAGGCCCTGGGCTGGTCCGACGTGCTGGCCGTGGCCTACCGCCACGCCCTGAACCTGCGCCCGGAGGATCCCGAATGGGAGGGCCGCGACCGCTTCCTGCTCTCGCACGGCCACTACGCCATCGCCCATTACGCGGCGCTGATCGAGGCCGGCATCATCCCCGAGGCCGAGCTGGAAACCTATGGCAGCGACGACAGCCGCCTGCCCATGTCCGGCATGGCCACGTACACGCCCGGCATGGAGATTTCCGGCGGCTCGCTGGGCCAGGGTCTGGTGATCGGCGTGGGCATGGCCCTGGGCCTGAAGCAGAAGAAGAACCCGGCGTTCGTCTACAACTCCATGTCCGACGGCGAGCTGGACGAAGGCTCCACCTGGGAGGCCGCCATGTCCGCCGCCCACCACCGGCTGGACAACCTGGTCTGCCTGGTGGACATCAACAACCAGCAGGCCGACGGCCCTTCCACCAAGGTGCTGGGCTTCGAGCCGCTCGCGGACAAGTGGGCGGCCTTCGGCTGGCACGTGCAGCGCGTGGACGGCAACGACCTGCCCGCGGTCCTCGCCGCCTTCGACACGGCACGCGCGCTGAAGGAACCCCAGCCGCGCGTGATCCTGTTCGACACCCTCATGGGCAAGGGCGTGCCCTTCCTCGAGCAGCGTGACAAGAACCACTTCATCCGGGTCGACCCGCCCGAGTGGCAGCAGGCCCTCGACATCCTCGACCAGACCGCCCCCACCCTCGAAGGAGCCTCGGCATGAACGCCGCCGTCGCAGACAAGAAGCCCCGCCTGACCACCTCGGCGATGATCGCCTCCATCGCCTCCGAGGGGCAGCGGGTGAAGGCCGCTCCCTTCGGCAAGGCGCTCGTCGAGTACGCGGCGAACCGGCCCGAGGTCGTAGGCCTGACCGCCGACCTCGCCAAGTACACCGACCTGCACCTGTTCGCACAGGCCTACCCCGAGCGCTTCATGCAGATGGGGATGGCCGAGCAGCTCCTCATGGGCGCGGCAGGGGGCCTCGCGAAGGAGGGGCTGGTGCCTTTCGCCACCACCTACGCGGTGTTCGGCACGCGGCGCGCCTACGACTTCATCCATCAGGTGATCGCCGAGGAGAACCTCAACGTCAAGATCTGCTGCGCGCTGCCGGGCCTGACCACCGGCTACGGCCCCAGCCACCAGGCCACCGAGGACCTGGCCATGATGCGCGGCGTGCCGGGCCTGACCATCGTCGACCCCTGCGACGCGCTGGACATCGAGCAGGCCGTGCCGCAGATTGCCGCCCACCAGGGCCCGGTCTACATGCGCCTGCTGCGGGGCAACGTGCCGCTGGTGCTGGACGAGATCGAGGGCTACCGCTTCGAACTGGGCAAGGCCAAGATGCTGCGTGAAGGCAACGACGTGCTGGTGATCTCCAGTGGCATCATGACCATGCGCGCGCTGGAAGTGGCGCAGGACCTGGCCCAGGACAACATCGGCGTGTCGGTGCTGCACTGCCCCACCATCAAACCGCTGGATGAGGCCGCCATCGTGGCGGCGGTGGGCGCGAAGCCGCGCCTGGTGGTGGTCGCGGAGAACCACAGCGTGGTCGGCGGGCTGGGCGAGGCGGTGGCCAGCGCGCTGCTGCGCCATCGCGTGCAGCCCGCAGGCTTCCAGCTCGCCGGCCTGCCCGACGCCTTTCTCGACGCCGGCGCGCTGCCCACGCTGCATGACCGCTACGGCATCAGCCGCGAGGTGCTGGGGCAGCGGGTCAGGGGCTGGCTGGCCTGAGGCCCGGCCTCCCGGGGCGGGGGCCCGGGAGGGCGAGGGTATCCACGAGGTGGACCGCCCGGAGCGCTCGTCAATGATCGTGAGTCCATCCACTCACGAGCCACCATGAAGCACACCACGCGCCGGGCCGCACTCGCGCTCGGCCTCGCCACCGCCGCCGCCGTCCCCCTGCCTACCTTCGCCCAGGACCGCTGGCCCGCCCGGCCCATCACCCTGGTCGTGCCCTTCCCCGCGGGCGGGCAGACCGACGTGGTGGCCCGCGCGGTGGCCGAGCCCATGTCGCGCGAGCTGGGCCAGCCGATCGTGATCGAGAACAAGCCCGGCGTGAACGGATCGCTCGCCTCCGACCAGGTGGCCAAGGCCGCGCCCGACGGCTACACCCTGGTGGCCACCGGCCCCGGCACCCACGGCATCAACCAGCTGGTGAACCCCAACGTCAAGTACGACGCCCGCAAGGACTTCACCCACATCGGCCTGGTCGCCAAGACCTCGAACGTGCTCCTGGCCTCGTCCGCGTTCAAGGGCCAGTCGGTCCAGGACCTGGTGGCCTTCGCCAAGGCGAAGCCGCGCGAGGCCACCTTCGCCATCACCGGCCTGGGCGCCTCGGGCCATATGTCGATGGAACTCCTCAAGCAGGTGGCCGGCGTGGAGGTCACCGCCGTCCCCTACAAGGGCGACGCGCCCGCCGTCGCCGACATGCTGGGCGGGCAGGTGCAGTTCCTGTTCGTGAACAGCGCATCGGCCGTGCCCCAGGTCAAGGCCGGCCGCCTGCGCGCGCTCGCCGTCACCGGCCACACGCGCCTGGCCTCGCTGCCCGACGTGCCCACCCTGGCCGAGGCCGGCCTGCCCGGCGTGGTGGCCGAGTCGTACGTGGGCATCTCCGGCCCGCCGAAGATGCCGGCGGACCTGGTGCAGCGCCTGAACCGCGCCCTGAACAACGCGATCCAGTCCCCCCAGGTGAAGGAGCGCCTGGCCAGCCTGGGCATGACGCCCAGCCCCGGTACGCCGCAGGACAATGCGGACTACATCAGCGGAGAAGTCGACAAGTGGGCCAAGGTGGTCAAGACCGGCAACATCCGCGTGGAGTGAGCATGTCCCTGCGACCCAACGAGTTCAAGCGCGCCCTGCAGGCGGGCCAGCCCCAGATCGGCGTCTGGTCGACCCTGCCGTCGCCCTATGTCACCGAGCTGGCCGCCGGCGCCGGCTTCGACTGGATCCTGCTGGACACCGAGCACACGCCCTCCGACGTGCCGCAGATGCTGGGCCAGCTGCAGGCCGCCGCCGCCGCCACGCCGGCCCCGGGTGCGCGCCCGGTGTCGGCCGTGGTGCGGCCCGCCTGGAACGACCTGGTCATGATCAAGCGCTACCTCGACATCGGCGCGCAGAGCCTGCTGCTGCCCTTCGTGCAGAACGCCGACGAAGCCCGCGCCGCGGTGCGCGCCATCCGCTACGCGCCCCAGGGCATCCGCGGCATGGGCGGCTCGGTGCGCGCCTCCAACTTCGGCCGCACCACCGACTACGTCGCCCGTGCCCACGAGGAGCTGTGCCTGCTGGTGCAGGTGGAGACGCGCGAGGCGCTGGGGCAGATCGAGGCCATCGCCGCGGTCGACGGGGTCGACGGCATCTTCATCGGCCCGGCCGACCTCTCCGCCAGCCTGGGCCACCCGGGCAACCTGCGCCACCCGGAGGTGGACGCCGCGATCAACGACGCGATCCGCCGCATCCGCGCCTGCGGCAAGGCCCCCGGCATCCTGATGGTGGACGAGGCCCGCGCCCGCGAGTGCCTGGACCTGGGCGCGCAGTTCGTCGCCGTGGCCCTGGACATGCTGGTCCTGCGCAACGGCCTGGACGCCGCCGCCGCCCGCTTCCGCAAGGACGCGCCGGCGGGGCGCATCGCCGGCCACTACTGAGGCCGCGCGGGGCCGCATTGCCGGCCCGCGTTGCGCCGGCCCGCGTTGCGCGCCCTCGCCGCAGCCGGGGCCGCGCGCCTCAGCCCGCCACCCGCGCCCCCGGCGCGAGGGTGGGCGGGGCCGCGTTCAGCGTCTCGATGGCGAAGCCCGCGGCGGCCTTGTAGCGGGCCATGAAGGCCTCGCGCTCGGCGGCGGGGATCACCGCGTCGATGTCGTCGAACACGCCGCCGCAGCGCTCGTCCACCAGCCCCAGCAGGCCGAAGGGGCCGGCGCCGCGATTGCGCAGCACCAGGGCCGAGATGTCGGCGCACAGGCGCTCGTCGTAGGCCTTCAGGGCCTCTGGCCGCACGCCGTGCTGCACCAGCGCCGCGCCGAGCACGCGGGCGTCGACGATGGCCTGGCTCGCGCCGTTGGAGCCCACCGGGTACATCACGTGGGCGGCGTCCCCCAGCAGGGCGACGCGGCCGTCGACCCAGGTGGGCACCGGGTCGCGGTCGATCATGGGGTACTCGAAGACCTCGGTGGCGCCGCGCAGCATCGCGGGCACGTCCAGCCAGCCGAAGTCCCAGCCCTCGAAGTGGTGGATGAAGTCGGCCACGTCGACGCGCCGGTTCCAGTCGCCCTGAGTCCAGCCCTCGCGGTTGTCCACCGTGATCTCGGCGATCCAGTTGATGGTGGCCAGGCCGGTGGCCGCATCGGGCTGCGAGATGGGGTAGAAGACCACCCGGTGCTTCAGGCTGCCCAGGCCCACGAAGGAGGCGCCGGAGCGGATCGGCACGCCCGGCGTGGTGCCGCGCCACATGATCGCGCCGCCCCAGTGGATCGGGGGCTGCTGCGGGTGCATCTGCGCGCGCACCGCGGAGTGCAGGCCGTCGGCCGCCACCAGCAGCGCGCCGCGCGCTTCCAGCAGGCGGCCGTCCCGGGTCTCGATACGTGCGACCACGCCGTCGGCCTCGTTGCGGTACCCGGTGACCCGGTGCCCCAGGCGCAGCGAGCCCGCGCCCAGGCGCTCCAGCGCGGCGCGGTACAGCATCATCTGCAGCTGCCCGCGGTGCACCGAGTACTGCGGCCAGTGGTAGCCCGCCAGCCGGCCGCGCGGCTCGGCGTAGATGTCCTTGCCGTTGCGGCCCACCAGGGCCCACTCGCGGGCCTGGATGCCCACCGCGTCCAGCGCCTGCTCGGTGAAGCCCAGGTCGAACAGCTCGCGCACCGCGTTGGGCTGCAGGTTGATGCCCACGCCCAGGGGCTGCAGGTCGGCCACCGCCTCGAACACCAGGCAGGGCACGCCGAGCTGGTGCAGCGTGAGGGCCAGGCTCAGGCCGCCGATGCCGCCGCCGGCGATCAGCACGGGGGCCTGCAGGGTTTCGTTCTCGTGGTTGTCGTTCATGCCGGCATTGTCCGGCATGCCCGCGGGCGACCCGGCGGCCGCGGCGCCTCAGCGCACCGCCGCGCCTACCGCCTGCAGCCACTGCTCCAGCGGCTGCGGGCGCCCGAGGTGGTAGCCCTGGAACAGGTCCACGCCCAGGTCGATCAGGCGCTGGTACTGGTCCTGCGTCTCCACGCCCTCGGCCACCGTGGTCACGCCCAGGCCGCGGCAGATCTGGACCACGCCCTCGAGCATGGCGCTGGCGCGCGGGCTGCTCCCCAGCTCCCGCACGAAGGTGCGGTCCAGTTTCACCTTGGAGAAGGGCAGGTCGCACAGCTGGCTCAGCGAGGAGTAGCCGGTGCCGAAGTCGTCGAGCGCCAGACCGAAGCCGGCCTCGCGCAGGGCATGCAGCTGCGGCACCGCCACCGCCATGTCGCCGAGGTAGGTGGATTCGGTCAGCTCCAGCACCAGCCGCCGGGGCGGCACGCCGCGCTGCGCGCACATGGCCAGCAGCCGGTCGGCCAGGCCGCTGTCCTGCAACTGCCGGGCGGACAGGTTCACCGCCAGCTGCGCCGGGCTGCCCAGGCCGTCGAGCTGCAGGGCGGCCTGCGTCGCGCAGCGCAGCGCGTGCAGCCCCATGCGCGGCATCAGACCGGCCTCCTCGGCCAGGGGAATGAACTCGGCCGGGGAGACGGCGCCGAAGGCCGCCGTGCTCCACCGCATCAGCATCTCGCCGGCCACCACGGTGCCGGTGCGGTCGACAATCGATTGCACATGGAAGTCGAAGCCGTCCTGCTCCGCGTCCAGGCGCAGCTGCGTGATCAGCCCGGCGCGCCGGCGCACCGCGGTTTCCAGGGCCGGCTCGAAGAAGGCGAGCTGGTTGCGCCCGCTCTCCTTGGCGCGGTACATGGCGGCATCGGCGCGGCGGATGAGCGTGGCCGCGTCCAGGCCGTCGCGCGGGGCCAGCACCGCGCCCAGGCTGGCGCCCACCGCGACCTGCCGGTCCAGCGTGGGCACGGTCTGGCGGCAGCGCTCCAGGATGGCGTGGCCCAGCGCGCGGACCTGGTGCTCCTCGGCCTGGCCGGGCGCCACGACCACGAACTCGTCGCCGCCCCAGCGGCCGACGAAGGCGGGCGGGGGCACCGCGAAGCCCAGGCGCATGGCGAGCTCGCGCAGCAGGTCGTCGCCCGCCGCGTGGCCGGCGGCGTCGTTCACCTGCTTGAAGCCGTCCAGGTCGATGAACAGCAGCCCGGCCGGCTCGCCGCGCTGGAGCACCTCCTCGAGGTGCTTGAGGATGGCTGTCCGGTTGGGAAGGCCGGTCAGCGCGTCGGACAGCGCCTGGCGGCGCAGCTCCTCCTGCGCACGCTTGCGCTCGCGCGCGTCCTGCAGGGCGACCACGGTGTACTGGCTCTCGCCCTCGATCGGGTCGACCGCGGTCACGACCACGTCGACCTCGACCGGCTGGCCGCGGCCGCTCAGGAGCAGCTCGCCGCGCCAGGCCTCGTCCTTCGTGAGCTTGTAGACGGGCAGGTTCAGGTGGTCCAGCAGCGCGAGGCCGGGGAGTTCCGCGGGAGGCATCGCGAGCAGGCGCGCCAGGGCCACGTTGCCCTCGACGACGCGCCAGCGCCCGTCGACCACCGCCATCGCGTCATGCGTGTTGGCGAAGGCGTGGGCCATGAGGCGCAGGGAGCGGTCGGCCTCACGCTGGCGGGTGATGTCCTTGATGGTGCCGACGATGCGGCGGGCCTGGCCCTGCGCGCCGTGCTCCACGCCGCGACCGCGCAGGCGCACCCAGCGCCACTCGCCCCGCCAGCGCACGCGGCAGGCGGCGTCGATGTCGGCGCGCGAGCCGGTGGTCACCAGGCTCCAGGCCAGCGAGAACCCGAGCATGTCCTCGCGGTGGACGATGTGGCGCAGGCGGGTGGCGGTGTCCTGCAGCGGCTCGACGGGCTGGTCGGCCATGACCAGGTGGCGCACCTCCATCAGGTCGCCCTCGGCCTGCCAGGACCAGATGCCCTCGCCGCTGGCCCACAGGGCCAGCTGCAGGTGACGCTCGCTCTCGCGGGTCTGCTGCAGGGCCTCGAACAGCTCGGCGCTCTTGAAGTCCAGCAGGCGCTCGGCCTCCTTGCGCGCCAGGCGCTCGCGCTCGCTGCGGCGCTCCAGGCGCTTGAACTGCAGGGCCTGCGCCTGCAGTTTCTCGTGCAGTTCCTGCAGGAGCCCGGGCGCGGCTTCCTGCGGCGGCTCGCGAACGCTCACGCAGCCACCTTGTGGATCCTGAAGACGGTGGGCCCGTCGCCCGGCTCGACCTCGATGTGCAACGGCTGGCCGAGGTGCTCGCCGAGCTGCTCCATCAGCCCCAGGGCCAGCGATTCCATGCGCCGCGGCGAGAGGTACTGCAGGCGCAGCGTGCGCTCGTCACGCTCGAGGACCTGGAAGCGCGGCGGCGTAGCCGCGGCGTACAGCTTGCGCACCTGGACGTGGATGTCGGTGTCGATCGAGGCCAGGAAGTCGAAGACGTCGGGGTGGCGCACGAAGGGCGCCGGGTGGGAGGAGGCGAAGCGCGTGAGCAGGTGCCGGCCGAAGGCGCGCACCAGGTCGTCGGCGGGCACGCCGGTGATTTCGGCCAGGCGCGCCACCATGGCGCCGACCTGCTCGTGGGGGTAGGAGCCGACCGCGGTGTAGACGCCGCCGCCCTGGTCCTCCACGGCCTCGAGCATGCGATCCGCGACCTCCGGCGAAAACCGGTCCTCGACCATTTCAATGAGTTCGGTAAATACCAGTCCCAGCATTCGATCTCCTGCGACGCCACGGGCCGGCATCGGCCGCGCGGACGGAACCACCCATTCTCGCCATATTAGAAATTATTTGATGCGAGAAAACCCCGTTTTCGCTGGAAATACGGGACAAATAATCTATTTCGAAAGTTGCGAATCGGCGACGGTGAATGCCGGAGACTTCGTTGTGTCCCGGATGCAACACTTACCGTTCGAATCGAGCGTTTTTTGTACTTCGATTGTTATGTTTGTATGCAAATGAATCCGTTTTTGGACTACTATTTGCGTCATTGACGTTTCGCCCGCGCCGCGCGGTCGCCCATGTCCCCCCAGCCCCCGCAGGGCGCCCCTGTGGTGCCCCAACAGAAAAAGCACTGGAGCGAATCCCGCACCTTCGGGACGGCGGTCGTCGCGTTGCTGCTGCTCGTCTCGGGGGCGCTGGTGTGGCAGCACGCCAATTCCTCCGCCCGCCTGCGCGCGGAAACCGAGGCCCAGGCCCAGCTGCGCGCGGCCCAGGTCACCAGCGCGGCGACCTCGGCCGTCTCCCTCCTGTTCCGCACCGTCGACATCACCGCGCGCGACCTCGCCGCGGCTTATGCGCAAGGGCGTGGCGCCGGGTTCGAGCCGCTGGTGCGCACGGCCATCGAGCGGCTGCCCGCCGGCGCGGTGCTGCAGATCGCCGTCATCGGCGCCGACGGCTACCTCGCCTACTCCAACCTCGGCATGTCCGGGAAGGTCTTCCTCGGCGACCGCGAGCATTTCACCGTCCACCGCGAGGGCGGCGGTGACCGCCTCTTCATCAGCAAGCCGCTGCTGGGGCGCGTCTCCCGGCAGTGGTCCATCCAGTTCAGCCGGCCCATCACGCGGGACGGGCAGTTCGCCGGGGTGCTGGTGATGTCGATGTCGCCCGGCTACCTGCAGGAGGCGCTGGCCGCCGTGACGCTGGGTTCCGACGACAGCCTCACGGTGATCCGCCAGACCGGCGAGTTCATGGCCCGCAACCGCGAGATGGAATCGGCCCTGGGCAAGAGCGCTGACCCCACGCGCCCGTTCCTGGCGCCGGGCGCGGCACCGGCCGGCCGCTTCATCGCCCGTTCCCTGATCGACGACGTCGAGCGCATCAGCCACTGGCAGCGGCTGGACCCCTACCCGGTGTACGTCGTCCTGGGCCTGAGCTCGCGCACGGTCTACCAGCCGGTGGAGTGGGCCATCGCCGAGGACCAGCTCAAGACCGTCGTCGGCCTGGGCCTGATGTGGGTGACGGGCATCGGCATGGCCCTGCTGGCGCGGCGGGTCAGCGCGCAGGCCCGTCAACGCGAAGAACTGGAGCAGGTGGCCATGACCGATTCGATGACCGGGCTGCAAAGCCGCCATGCGCTGATGAACCACCTGAACGAGGCCGTCGCGCATGCGGCGCGCAATGGCGAGCGGGTGGGCCTGCTGTACATGGACCTGAATGGCTTCAAGCCGGTGAACGACCGCTTCGGCCATGCGGCCGGCGACCAGGTGCTGCGGGTGGTGGGCGGCCGCATCCGCGCCTGCGTGCGCGGCGGCGACATGGCGGCGCGCATCGGCGGCGACGAGTTCGTGGTGGTCCTCGACCCGCTGCCGGAGGACGATGCGCTGGTCCAGCTGCGCGCGCGCATCGCCCGCACGCTCACCGCGCCCATCTCGATCGGCGGCATCGAGATGCAGGTCGGCGCCAGCATCGGCCTGGCGGTCTACCCGGACGACGGCGACAGCGCCGATGCCCTGCTGATGCACGCCGACCAGGACATGTACCGGCGCAAGGCCAAGGTCGCCTGACCCTTCCTGCGCCCGGGCCGGCGCTTCCGCCGGCCGTGGCCCACATCGTCGAGCCGGCGAACGAGCAGAACCTGGACCGGCTGGCGGGGGAGCTGGGGTCGCCGGGGTAGACGGAATCCGTCTACCCGGTAGGTGAAGACTCTATTTCCCCGATATCTTGCGTGTGCCTAGGATGCGGGCTCCGAGGAGCCCCATGACCCAAGAATCCGCATCCCTTCCCCCTGCCGAACTGCCCCTGGCCGGGGTCACCGTCATCGACCTCTCGCGGCTGGTGTCGGGCAACCTGATGACCCACGTGCTGGCCGACCTGGGCGCCGATGTCGTCAAGGTCGAGCCTCCCGGCAAGGGCGACGAGCTGCGCGGCTGGCGCCGCAAGGGCGTCAGCACCTACTGGCTGGCCTATGCCCGCAACAAGCAGAGCGTGGAGCTGGACCTGCGCACCGACGCCGGCATGGCCCACCTGCGCGACCTCATCGCCCGCGCCGACATCCTCGTCGAGAACTTCCGTCCCGGCACCCTGGAGCGCATGGGCCTGGGCAAGGACACGCTGCAGTCCCTCAACCCGCGCCTGGTCGTGGCCCGCATCTCGGGCTGGGGCCAGACCGGCCTGTTCGCCGGCAAGGGCGGCTTCGGCTCGCTGATCGAGGCCATGAGCGGCTTCGCCGCCATGAACGGCTTCGCCGACCGACCGCCCGTGCTGCCGCCCTTCGCCATGGCCGACTCGGTGGCCGGCCTCTACGGCGCCACCCTGGCCCTGGCCGCCTTCCACCGCCAGAAGTCCAGCGCCGCGCCCCAGGTGCAGGAGATCGACCTGTCGCTGTTCGAGCCGCTGTTCTCGGTGCTCGGCCCGCAGGCCGCCGAGTACCAGCTCACGGGCCAGGTCGTGCCGCGCTCCGGCAGCCGTTCGCCCACCCACGCCCCGCGCAACGCCTACCGCACCCGTGACGACCGCTGGGTCGCGCTCTCGGCCGGCATGGAGGGCACGCTGGCGCGCCTGTTCGAGGGCATCGGCTACCCCCAGGGCCTGAGCGACCCGCGCTTTGCCACGCACGAGGCGCGCCTGGCCAACATCGACGCGCTGGACGGCCTGATCCAGGACCACCTGGCCACCCTCACGCTGGAGGAGGCGCTCGACTTCTTCGCCGAGCGCGACATCACCGCCGGCCCGGTCTGCGACATCGCCGACCTGATGGACCACCCCTACATCCGCGACCGCGAACTGCTGGTGCCCACGCAGGCGCCCGACGGCCAGGCGCTCGCGATCCATGCCGCGCCCTACAAGATCAACGGCCAGCGCCCCCCGATCCGCCGCGCCGCGCCCGCGATCGGGCAGGACAACGAACGCTGGCTGCGCCCGGCCGCCAGGGAGGGCGCGCAATGACCCGGGCCGCGACCCAGGCCACGGCCCGCGGCCTGTACCGCTCCTTCCTCTTCGTCCCCGCCGACAACGAGCGCCTGCTCGCCAGCGCCACCGGCAAGCCGGCCGACGTGGTGATCCTCGACCTGGAGGACGGCACGCACCCGGCGCGCAAGGCCCTGGCGCGCGACCGCCTGGCCGCCAGCATCGCCGCCGTGAAGGCCGCGGGCCAGGCCGCGGCCGTGCGCATCAACGGCGACCTGGACACCGCCGTCACCGACCTGCGCGCCGCGGTGCGGCCGGGGCTGGACGTGGTGCTGCTGCCCAAGGTGGAACACCCGCGCGACGTGCAGCTGCTGTCCGGCCTGGTGGGCGCGCTGGAGGCCGCTGCCGGCATGCCGCCCGGCGGCGTGCGCTTCGTGCTGCAGGTCGAGAGCTGCGTGGCCCTGCCGCGCCTGCACGAGATCGCCGCGGCCGACCCGCGCACCCTGGGGATGATGCTCGGCAGCGAGGACTTCTCGCTGGACTGCGGCGGCCACCCCACGCCCGAGGCCCTGTACGGCCCCAGCCTGATGCTGCTGCACGCGGCGCGCGCGGCGGGCATCCAGCCGATCGGCTTCATCGCCTCCATCGCCGACCTCGGCGAGGTCGAGGCCTTCACGCGCGTGCTGGAGCAGGCCCGCTCGCTGGGCTTCCGCGGCGCGGTGGTGGTCCACCCCAAGTTCCTGGAGGCGGTCAATGCCTGCTACACGCCCACCGACGCCCAGGTCGCCGACGCCCGCGCGTTGGTGGCCGCCTTCGAGGACGGCTACGCGCAGGGGCAGGGCGCCATCAAGTTCGAGGGCCGCATGATCGACAAGCCCGTGTACCTGCGGGCCCTGGGCCTGCTGCGCGAGGCCGGGCTCGCGTCCCGCTGATTGCCGGCCACGGCCCGTCCCCTTCCAAGACAAACACCGAGACACACAGGAGACTCCCATGATTTCCCGCCGCGACTTCTGCATCGCCACCACCGCCGCCGGCCTGGCCGGCTCCGCCTTCGCCCAGGCCTGGCCGAGCCGCACCCTCCAGATGGTGGTGCCCCAGGCCCCCGGCGGCACCAACGACGCGGTCGGCCGCATCCTGGCCCAGAAGCTGGGCGAGAAGCTGGGCCAGTCCGTGGTGGTGGACAACCGCCCCGGTGCCGGCGGCAACATCGGCACGGTGCACGCCGCGCAGCAGCCCAAGGACGGCCACACGCTGCTGCTCACGATCAGCAGCGCCCAGGCCATCAACCCCTGGCTGTACAAGCGCACCGGCTTCGACCCGGTGAAGGACTTCACCCCGGTGGCGCCGGTGGGCGTGGTGCCCAACGTGCTGGTGGTCCACCCCTCGTTCCCGGCGCGCACCATGCGCGAGTTCGTCGAGGCCGCGAAGGCGCAGAAGCCGCCGTACCAGTACGCCTCGGCCGGCAACGGCTCGCTGAACCACCTGCTCGGCGCCATGTTGAACCAGGCCGCCGGCCTGACCCTGGGCCATGTGCCGTACAAGGGCGTGGCCCCCGCGCTGAACGACGTGCTCGCCGGCCAGATCCCCATGGCTTTCGCCAGCCTGCCCTCGTGCATCCAGCACATCAAGGCGGGCAAGCTGCGCGCCCTGGGCGTGAGCTCGCCGCGCCGCTCGCCCTATGCGCCGGAGATCCCGGCGATCGCCGAGACGCTGCCCGGGTTCTCGGGGGAGCTGTGGGTGGGCCTGTTCGTCGCTGCCGGCACGCCGGACGCGATCGTGCGCAAGCTGGCCCAGGAGGTGGAGGCCGCGGTCTCCGCGCCGGACGTGATCGAGAAGTTCGCCACCCTCGGCGTGGAGAAGCTCACCGGCGGGCCGGACACGCTGGCCACCATGCTGCGCAACGACCTCGCGGCGTGGAAGCCGATCGTGCTCGCGTCGGGCGCCAGCGTCGACTGATCGAGGCGGCGCCCCGGAGCGCCGGCAGGCCGTCGGCTAAGCTGCGGCCCCGACCGCGCTTGCCCATGGACCTGCGACAACTCCGTTACTTCGTCGGCGTCAGCGACGCCGGCAGCCTGCTCAAGGCCTCGCGCACCCTGCACGTGGCCCAGCCCGCGCTGAGCCAGCACATGGCGGCCCTGGAGGCCGAGCTCGGCGCGACGCTGTTCGAGCGCTCCAGCCGCGGCATGGCGCTCACCGCCAGCGGCCGCCGCTTCCTCGAGCATGCCCGCGTGGTGCTGGCCGATGTGGAGCGCGCGCGCATCTCGGTGCAGGCCGGCGAGCAGGACTTCGCGGGCGAGGTCAGCATCGGCCTGCCCACCACCGTGGCCCTGGTGGCCACGCTGCCCCTGCTGCTGCGGCTGCGCGAGCGCTTCCCGCGCGTGCGGCCCCGCCTCGTCGAGAGCCACAGCGGCTACCTGCGCGAATGGCTGCGTGACGGCCGGCTGGACCTGTGCGTGCTGTTCGAGGGGCCTGCGGAGGCCTGGCTGCTGCAGACGCCGCTGCTGCGGGAGAAGCTCTCGCTGATCGGCCCCTGCGGTGGCGCCGGCCTCCCTGCGGCGGCCGGGCAGCACCTGCCCGCGAGCCTGCCGCTGGCGCGGCTCGCGCATTACCCGCTGCTGCTGCCCGGGCGCGACCATGGCCTGCGGCGGATCGTCGACGAGGCCTGCCAGCAGCACGATGTCGCGCTCGACGTGGTGGGCGAGATCGACTCGCTGCCGGCGATCAAGAAGGCCGTCGAGGCCGGCATGGCCTGCACCGTGCTCTCGCCCGGGGCGGTGGCCGAGGAGGTGGCCGCCGGCCGGCTGGCCAGCGCCACGCTGCGCGCGCCGCACATCGTGCGCACCATCGTCTGCGCCAGCTCGCTCACGCGCCCGCTCACGCCGGCGGCGGCCGCGGTGCGGGAGCTGGTGTGCGAGGAACTGCGCGCGCTGGTGCGCTCCAAGGCCTGGCCGGCGAGCCTGGTGGCGGGCTGAGCCTGCCGGCCCGCGCCCCGGGCGCGGGAAAGGCGGGCCTGGCGGGCCTGGGGCGGGCCCGTTCGCGGCGTCTCAGAGCACCAGGAGCGCGCGGAAGTCGTTCACGTTGGTGTTCGTGGGCCCGGTGACCAGCAGGTCGCCCAGGGGCGCGAAGAAGCCGTAGGCGTCGTTGCGCTCCAGGTGCTGCAGGGCGGACCGGCCGGCGGCGGCGGCGCGCGCCAGCGTATCGGGCGTGACCCAGGCGCCGGCGTTGTCCTCCACGCCGTCGATGCCGTCGGTGTCGGCCGCCAGGGCCCACACGCCCGGCTCGCCCTGCAGGGCCTGGGCCAGGCCCAGGCAGAACTCGCCGGCGCGCCCGCCGCGCCCGCGCGGCTGGCCCTCGGGCACCGGGCGTACCGTCACCGTGGTCTCGCCGCCGGAAAGGATCACGCAGGGCCGGGTGAAGGGCTGGCCGCGGCGGGCGACGCTGCGTGCCAGCGCCGCATGGACCTTGCCCACCTCGCGCGACTCGCCTTCCAGGTCGTCGCCCAGCACGTGGGCCGGCAGGCCCAGGGCGCGCGCGGCCTGCGCCGCGTCCTGCAGCGACTGCCAGGGCGTGGCCACCAGGGTGAAGCGGCTGCGGGCGAAGGCGGCGTCGCCGGGCTTGGGCGTCTCCAGCTCGCCGCGCTCCAGGCGCGCGCGCACCTCGGCGGGCACCGTGATGCGGTAGCGGTCCAGGATCTCCAGCGCGTCGGCGCAGGTGGTCGGGTCGGGCACGGTGGGGCCGGAGGCGATCACCGCCGGGTCGTCGCCCGGCACGTCGCTGATCGCCAGCGTCACCAGCTGCGCGGGCGCGCAGGCGGCGGCCAGGCGCCCGCCCTTGATCTGCGAGAGGTGCTTGCGCACGCAGTTCATCTCGCCGATGTGCGCGCCCGAGAGCAGCAGCTCGCGGTTGATGCGCTGCTTGTCCTCCAGCGTGAGGCCCTGGGCCGGCTGCACCAGCAGCGCCGACCCGCCGCCGGAGATCAGGCACAGGACGAGGTCGTCCGGGGTCAGGTCTTGCAACAACGCGACCATCTCGCGCGTGGCGGCGAGGCCGGCGGCGTCGGGCACCGGGTGCGAGGCCTCGCGCACGGCGATGCGTTGCGCCAGGCCCGCGGGGCGCGGCGGGGTGTGGTGGTAGCGGGTGATGACCAGCCCCGACAGCGGCGCGTCGGCGGGCCACAGCGCCTCCACGGCCTGGGCCATGGCGGCGCCGGCCTTGCCCGCGCCGATGACGACGGTGCGCCCGCGCGGCACCGCAGGCAGGTGCGGGCCGAGGCCGTGCAGGGGCTGGGCGCTGCGCACGGCGACCTCGTAGAGGTGCCGAAGCAGCGCGCGCGGGTCGTTCAGGTCCTTCAGGCTGCCCGGGTCCTGGAGGACGGCCGTCACGCCTTGGGCTCCACCACGTTCACCGGCGTGCCGGCGACGAAGGCCTCGATGTTGTCCACCAGCTGGTCGGCCAGGGACTGCACGGCCTCGTCGCTGGCCCAGGCGACGTGCGGGGTGAGGATGAAGTCGGGGCGATCCAGCAGGGCCATGAACGGGTGGTCGGCCGGCGGCGGCTCGGTGGAGGTGACGTCGAACGCCGCGCCGCCGATGTGGCCGGCCTGCAGCGCCGGGCCCACCGCGGCCTCGTCGACCAGGCCGCCGCGCGCGGTGTTCACCAGCAGCGGGCGGCGGGCCATGGCGGCGAACTCGGGCGCGCCGATCATGTGGCGGGTGGCGGGCGTGAGCGGGCAGTGCAGGGTGATCACGTCGGACTGCGCCAGCACCTGCTCGAAGGGGGTGTAGAGGCGGCCCTGGCCGGTGCGGCCCTTGTGGCCTGACATGAGCACGCGCATGCCCAGGGCGCGGCCCATGGCGGCGACGGCCTGGCCCAGCACGCCGTCGCCGATCACGCCGAGCGTGGAGTTGGCGAGGTCGCGGATCGGGTGGTCGAAGAAGCAGAACTGGCCGGCCTGCTGCCAGCGGCCGGCGCGCACCGCGTCGCGGTAGGCGCAGACGCTGCGGCGCAGGGCGAAGATCAGCGCGAAGGTGTGCTCGGGCACCGTGTGCACCGCGTAGTTGCGGATGTTGCTCACCACGACGCCGCGGGCGCGGCAGGCGGCGAGGTCCACGTTGTCGGTGCCGGTGGCGGCCACGGCCACCAGCTTGAGGCGCGGCGCGGCGGCGAGGTGGTCGGCGGTGAGCCGCACCTTGTTCAGGATCACGATGTCGGCCTCGGCGATGCGCGCCGCGACCTCGGCGGGCGCGGTGCGGTCGTACAGGGTGAGGTCGTGCTCGAAACGGGGGCGGCGCAGCGTGGTCTGGGGCGACAGGGTGTCGCGGTCCAGGAAGACGATCTTCATGGCGGAGGGTGGGGGAGGGCTGGGGCCGGTCAGGCGACCGGTTCGGAAATCTCGATGAGGTTGTAGTCCGGATCGCGCACGTAGACGGAGCGGATTTTCCCGGTGGCCCCGGTGCGCACGACCGGGCCCTCGATCACGGGCCAGCCGCAGGCCCCGAGCCGCTCGATCACCTGCTGCAGCGGGATCGAGGCGATGAAGCACAGGTCCAGCGCGCCGGGCACCGGCAGGTGGGCCTTGGGCTCGAACTCGCGGCCCTGCACGTGCAGGTTGATCTTCTGCTGGCCGAAGCGCAAGGCCTGGCGCGCCACGGGCGGCGTGCCGCCGATGAAGGTCTCCAGCTGCATGCCGAGCACGCGGGTGTAGAAGTCGACGCAGGCCTCGGGCCGCGCGGTGGTGAGGACCAGGTGGTCCAGGTGGTCGATCATTCGCCGGCCTTCGGGGATGCTGCCGCGGGGTGGGGCCGGCATGCGGCGGAAAGATCGCGCGGCGCCCGTGAAATGACGCCCAAATTCTATCTAGAAGGGTTATCGATCGATTCCTATGATCGGGGCTGCCAGTCAGGGCGCCGCATGAAGCGCCCGCGGGCCGACAGGCCTTCCCACAAGAACCGAGGAGACACACCCATGATTCGCCGCAAGACCCTGTTGGGCCTGGCGCTCGCGCTCGCCTCTGGCGCTGCGCTGGCCCAGGCCCCGACCCAGCCCCAGGCCCAGGCCCAGGCTGACACCTTCCCCCGCAAGCCCGTGACGCTGGTGGTGCCCTTCGCCGCCGGCGGTCCCACCGACGTGGTGGCCCGCACGATGGCCACCCTCATGGGCAACCACCTCGGCCAGTCCGTGGTGGTGGAGAACAAGCTGGGCGCCGGCGGCACCGTGGCGGCGGCGCACGTGGCGCGCAGCGCGCCCGACGGCTACACCATCCTGATCCACCACAACGGCATGGCCACCGCGCCGGCCCTGTACCGCAAGCTGCAGGCGACGCCGCTGAACGACTTCGAGTACATCAGCCAGGCGATCGATGTGCCCATGACCCTGCTGGGTCGCAAGGACCTGCCCGCGAGCAACCTGCGCGAGCTGGTGCCCTACCTGCGCGCCAACGCGTCCAAGATCAACATGGCGCACGCCGGCCTCGGCGCGGTGTCGCACCTGTGCAGCCTGATGTTCCGGCAGGCCATCGGCCTGGACCTGCAGACGGTGCCTTACCAGGGCACCGCGCCGGCCATGAATGCGCTGCTCGCCGGCCAGGTCGACCTGCTGTGCGACCAGACCACCAGCACCACGCCGCAGATCAAGGCCGGCACCGTGCGCAACTTCGGCCTCACCTCGACGGCCCGCCTGGGCTCGATGCCCGATGCGCCCACGCTCGACGAGCAGGGCCTCAAGGGCTTCCAGGTGGTGGTGTGGCACGGCGTCTATGCGCCCAAGGGAACGCCGCAGCCGGTGATCGCCAGGCTCAATGGCGCCGTGCGCGCCGCGCTCAAGGACCCGCAGTTCCAGGCCCGCATGAAGGACCTGGGCGCGGAGGTGGTGCCCGAGGCCAAGCAGACGCCGGAAGGCCTGCGCACCTGGCTGGTGGCCGAGACCGACCGCTGGGGGCCGGTGATCCGCGCCGCCGGTGTCTACGCCGACTGATACTTCAGGGGGCGCGCGCGCCCCCTGAAAGGACCCCCGATGACGACCCCCGACCTGACGCAGTGGATTGGCCGCAGCATGACGCTGGACGATGTGGCCAGCCCCGCCCCCATGCGCCTGCTGGCCGCCACCCTGGACCGCGACCTGGAGGCCTTCGCCCCCGGCGGCGTGGTGCCGCCGCTGGGCCACTGGATGTACTTCCTGCCCGGCGAGCGGCAGTCGGCCATCGGCCCCGACGGCCACGCGCGCCGCGGCGACTTCCTGCCGCCTGTGGACCTGCCCCGCCGCATGTGGGCGGGCAGCCAGTTCACCTTCCACCGCGACCTGCACGTGGGCGCGCAGATCCGCCGCGTCTCGCGCATCGCCGACGTGAGCCAGAAGGCCGGCAGCACCGGCCCGCTGGTGTTCGTCAAGGTGGCCCACGAGGTGAGCGACGCGCAGGGACTGTGCATCTCCGAGTTCCACGACATCGTGTACCGCGAGGCGCCGGCGCCCGGCCAGGCCCCTGCGGCGGCGAAGGCCGCGCCCACCGACGAACAGTTCGCCCGCACCATCGTGCCGGACCCGGTGCTCCTGTTCCGGTACTCCGCGCTGACCTTCAACGGCCACCGCATCCACTACGACCAGCCCTACGTCACGCAGGTGGAGGGCTACCCGGGCCTGATCGTGCACGGCCCGCTGATCGCCACGCTGCTGCTGGACAACCTGCGCCAGGCGCACCCGGGCGCGCGCATCGCGGCCTACGAGTTCCGTGCGGTGAGCCCGCTGTTCGACATCGCGCCCTTCGAGGTGTGCGGACGGCTGGAAGGGCGCGTGGCCACGCTGTGGGCGCGCTCGCCGGCCGGCGCGCTGGCCATGCAGGCGACCGCCACGCTGGCTTGACGGGGAGCTGCGCCGGCCTCAGCCCGCGCTCGGTTTGCGGCGCGGGTCCCGCTCGTTGAGCTGGAGGTCGCCTTCACCGTTGGCTGCCACGTCGCCATGGCGGACGGCCTCCAGGTGGTCGACGTGGACCTGCTCGGGGGCCTCGCGCCGGCGGCCCTGGCGCCGTGGACCAGGCGCCTGGCGAAGTGCGCCGCCTGCGGCCCCGGATAATCGAAGGTTTTCATGCACGCCCTGGCCTCGCGGCCAGCGCTCCCCGCCATGCCACCCGACGCCACCGGAATCAGCCTGCAGGACATCACCCTCGTGCGCGGCGCCAGCCCCGTATTCGAGGGCCTGAGCCTGCACCTGCGCGAGCCCCGCATCGGCCTCATCGGCGACAACGGCGCGGGCAAGAGCAGCCTGTTCCGCCTGGCCTGCGGCCTGGAGCGCCCGCGCGCCGGCCGGGTGCTGGTGGACGGCGAGGCGCCGGGCGAGGGCGCCGGCGCGGGCCGCCGCATCGGCATGATGTTCCAGAGCCCCGACGAGCAGATCATCTTCCCCACGGTGGACGAGGAGCTCGCCCTGGGCCTGACCGCGCAGGGCCTGGCGCGGCGCGAGGCGCAGGCCCGTGCGCGCGAATGGCTCGCCGGCCGCGGCCTCGGCCACTGGGCCGGGCGCGCGATCTCCAGCCTGAGCCAGGGCCAGCGCCAGCATGTGTGCTGGCTCGCGCTGCTGATCGCCGCGCCCCGCGTGCTGCTGCTCGACGAGCCCTATGCCAGCCTCGACCTGCCCGGCCAGGCCCTGCTGCGCGAGGAGATCGCCCGGGCGCCGCAGCAGGTGCTGGTCTCCACCCACCTGCTGGACCACGTGCGCCGCTTCGAGCGCGTGATCTGGCTGGACCGCGGCCGCGTGCGCGGCGACGGCCCGGGCGCGCAGGTCTGCGCCGACTACGAGGCCGACATCGCCCGGCGCGCGCGCGAGCACGTGCTGTCCTTCGACCTGTCCGCCGCCACGGCGTCGGACTGAGAAGCCGTGGTCAGCCTCTACAGCGACCAGCGCACCTGGCTGCACCGCGTGCCGGCCGGGGTGAAGCTGGCGGTGATCGCCGGCGTCGGCACCGGCCTGTTCATGACCGGCCGCCTCGGCCCGCTGCTGGCCGTCACCGCGGCCTGCGTGGCGGTATTCGCCTCGCTCGGCGCGGCCGGCCTGCGCGCGCGCAGGCTGGTCGTCGCGGTGCTCGTCGCCGGCCTGCTGGTCATCGCCTTCCAGGCCCTCATGGGCCAATGGGTGCTGGGCGTGGCCAGCGCCCTGCGCCTGCTCGGGGCGGCGCTGCTCGGCGCGGCCTACACCCTCACCACGCGCTACGACGAGTCGCTGCATGTGCTCGAGTGCCTGCTGTCGCCGCTGCGGCGGGTGGGCGTGCGCACCGGCGACATCGCCTTGCAGTTCGCGCTGATGCTGCGGTGGACCGAGCAGTTCTTCGTGGTCTGGTCCCGGCTGGACGAGGCGCACCGCCTGCGTACCGGCCGCCCCGGGGGCGTGCGCATCCTCGGCCCCCTGGTGATCCACATGCTGACGGCCGCCCGGCGCGTGGCCGATACACTCCAGGTCCGCCTCGGCAAGTGACGGCCCCGCCGCCAGCCCCGGCTCCCCATTCGAAAGCGATTCCATGAACACCTCCCGCCATTCCCTGGCCCTCGTCTCCCTGTTCGCCGCGCTGGTCGCGGTGCTGGGCCTCATCCCCAAGATCGACCTGCCGTTCGGCGTGCCCATCACCCTGCAGACCCTGGGCGTGATGCTCGCCGGCTGCATGCTCGGCCCGCGCCGCGGCCTGCAGGCGCTGCTCTTGTTCCTCGGCGCGGTGGCCCTGGGCCTGCCGCTGCTGTCCGGTGGCCGCGGCGGCCTGGGCGTGTTCGCCAGCCCCTCGGTGGGCTACCTGGTGGCCTGGCCCGTCGGCGCCCTGGTGGCTGGCCTGGTGATGGCCTCGCTGCCGGCGGCCACGCCGCGCCGTGCGGCGGCCAGCGCCTTCGTCGCCAGCCTCGTCGGCGGCCTGCTGGTGGTGCATGCCAGCGGCGTGGCCGGCCTGGTCTTCATGACCCAGATGACCTGGCTGCAGGCCGCCACCGCCACCCTGGCCTTCGTGCCCGGCGACCTGGTCAAGTGCGCGGTCTGCGCCCTGGTGGTCCACACCGTGGCCCGCGGCCTGCCGGACTGGCGCTTCGGCGGCCGCGCCGCGCACTGAGAGGCCGTGACCCCCGCCGCGCCGGCCGACCTGGTCCATGCGCCCCTGGCGCACTGGGCCGCCGTCCGCGGTGACGCGCCGGCCCTCGCGGACGGCCGCCAGGCCCTGGATTTCCGGCAGCTGCACGAGGCGGTGCAGCGCGGCGCGCAGGCGCTCGCGGCGGCGCGCGCGCCGCGCACCGTCCTCGTCGACGGCCAGCGTCCCACGCTGGACCAGGTGGTGCAGTTCCTGGCCATCATCGCCAGCGGCCGCTGCGCCGCGGTCGGCGACCCGGACTGGAGCGCCCCGGTGCGCGAGCGCGTGCACGCGGCGCTGCCCAGCGCGCCCGCCGACGCGGCCCCGCCGTCGCCGGGCGACCCCTTCTACATCGGCTTCACCTCGGGCAGCACCGGCCTGCCCAAGGGCTTCCGCCGCGACCACCGCTCCTGGGCCGAGAGCTTCCGCCTGTGCGTGGACACCTTCGGGCCCGACGCCGCGGCCTGCGTGCTGGCGCCCGGGCGCATCTCGCATTCGCTGTTCCTCTTCGCGATGTTGCTGGGGGTGTGGAGCGGCGGCGGCGCGGTGGTGCAGGAGCGCTTCTCCGCGGCGCGCGCGCTGGAGACCCTGCGCGAGGGCCGCACGCCCTGCCTGGTGGCCGTGCCGAGCCAGCTGGCGATGATGCTGGAGCTGGCCGCGCGCCGCGCGCTCGCGCCGGTGGAGGGTGTGCGCCTCATCCTGATCAGTGGTGCGCGCTGGATGCGCGAGCGCACCCCGCAACTGCGGGCGCTGTTCCCGCGGGCGCGGATCGTGGAGTTCTATGGCGCCTCCGAGACCAGCTTCATCGCCTGGATGGACGCCGACGAGAACGCCCCCGCGCAGGCGGTGGGCCGCCCCTTCGCGGGCGTGGACCTCGAGATCCGCGAGCGCCAGGCCGACGGCAGCGGCGCGATCTTCGTGCGCAGCCCGATGCTGTTCACGGACTACGTGGGCGGCCAGGCCGACCCGACGGCGGCGGTGCGTGACGGCGCCTGGCTCTCGGTGGGCGATATGGGCTGGATCGACGACGCCGGCCGGCTGTGCCTGGCCGGCCGACGCAACCGCATGGTCGTGACCCAGGGCAAGAACCTGTTTCCCGAGGAGGTCGAGGCGGTGCTGGGCGCCTGTGCCGGCGTGGCCGCGGCCTCGGTGCACGGCGTGCCGGACCCGGTGCGCGGCCAGCAGGTGGTGGCGGTGGTGCGCCCCGCGCCCGGCGTGGCGCCCGCCACCGCGCAGGACCTCGCCGCGGCCTGCCGCGAGCGCCTCGAGCCGTACAAGGCGCCGCGCCGCTTCCTGGCCTGCGAGGACTGGCCCCTGACCACCAGCGGCAAGACCGACCACGCGCGCATCGCCGCGATGCTGGCGATGCAGGAGGGCACGCCATGCCTTCGCCCGCTGTCCTGATCGCGGCCTGGGCCCGCAGCGCGGTGCTGCCGCATGGCGGCGGCTTCGGCGGGCTCGCGGCGCACGAGATCGCCGCGCCGGTGGTGCGCGAGGTGCTGCGGCGCGCCGGCGTGCCGCCCGGCGCTGTCGACGCGGTGGTGGCGGGCAATGCCCTGGGCGCGGGCGGCAACCCGGCCCGCATGCTGGCCCTGGCGGCCGGCCTGCCCGACGCCTGCCCCGCGCTGACGGTGGACACGCAGTGCTGCGCCGGCCTGGACGCGGTGGCCCTGGGCGCGGCCCTGGTGGCCAGCGGCGAGGCGCAGGTGGTGCTGGCCGGCGGCGTGGAGGCCTGGAGCCGCGCGCCGGTGCGGGCGCACCGTCCGCTGCAGGCCGGCGAGGCGGCGGTGCCCTACGAGCGGCCCGCCTTCGCGCCCGACCCGGCGCGCGACCCGGACATGCTGGAGTCCGCCCAGCGCCATGCCGCGGCGCGCGGCTGGACGCGGGCGCAGCAGGATGCCCACGCCTGCCTCGGCCACGAGCGCGCGGTGGCGGCCGAGGCCGACCTCGCCGGCGAAATCGTGCCGGTGCAGGGGCAGGCACGCGACGCCTACCCGCGCCGCATCGACGCGCGCAGGGCGGCGCGCATGCCCGCCGTCCTGAAAGGCGCGGCCCGGGAGGCTGGCGACGCCGGTGCCGCGGGCGGCCCCGGCGACTGCGCGATGAGCACGCTGCACGTGTCCGCCAAGGCGGATGGCGCGGCCTTCGTGCTGCTCGCCTCGGCGCAGGCCTGCGAGCGCCTGGGCCTGCTGCCTCGCGCGCGCTGGGTCGCCGGGGCCAGCGTGGGCGTGGCGCCCGAGACGCCGCTGCTCGGTGCGGCCCGCGCCGCGCAGGAGGCCCTGCGGCGCAGCGGCGAGGCCGATGCGCAGGCGATGGCGGTGGTCGAGCTGCACGACGCCTTCGCGGCGCAGGGGCTGGACTTCGCGCAGGCGCTGGGCCTGGAGCCGGGTGCGCTCAATCGGCGCGGCGGCGGGCTGGCGCGCGGCCACCCGATCGGGGCGTCGGGGGCGATCGCGCTGGTGCGTCTGCTGTCGGACCTGGAGCGCGACGCGGTGCGCGGCGCGCGCGGGCTGGCGGCGGTGGCGGGGGCCGGCGGGCTGGGCGCGGCGGCGGTCGTCGAGCGGCTCTGACGCCGGCGGCGGCGCGGGCCGTCCGGGCGGGGCAGATTGCGCCGGGAGCGCGCCGGCGAATCCGCCGGCAGGCCCTAGCGGATCACCCGGAAATACTCGTCCACCTCGCAGCGCTCGGTCTGCGTCGCATTCACCGGCGCTTGCGGGTCCGCCTGGCCGATCGCCAGGCCGCACACCACCAGCGAGCGGTCGTCCAGCCCCAGCGCGCGGCGCACCAGGGTGGGGTAGGAGGCGATCGCGCCGATGGCGCAGGTGGCCAGGCCGCGCGATTGCGCGGCGAGCATCAGCCCGTGCAGGCACATGCCCAGGTCCATGAAGCAGCCGGCGCCCATGCCGCGCTCGATGGTGACGACCAGGGCCGCCGGCGCATCGAAAAAGCGGAAGTTGCGCTCGAACTGCGCGTCGCGCCCGGCGCGGTCGTCGCGGGCGATGCCCAGCGCGCCATAGAGCGCCTGCGCCGAGGCCACCTGCCGCCTGCGCAGCGTCATCGGCATGGGACGGGGGAAGTAGTCGTAGTCCTCGGCCTCCTCCTCGCCGGCGCGGAAGGCGTTGACCAGCGCCTCGCTCAGTCGCTGGCGCGCCTCACCCTCCACGAGGAGGAAGGCGCCCGGCTGCAGGTTGGCGCCGCTGGGCGCGCGCCGCGCCAGCGCCAGCAGCTCGCGCAGCGTCGCCTGCGGCACGGGCGTGCCGAGGAAGCCGCGCACCGAGCGGCGCTGCGTGGCCAGGGCGTCGAAGGCGCGAGCCAGGTCCATGCGTCGTCAGCCGAGTTCGGCCAGGCGCTTGTCCTGGCGGCGCACCAGGCGGTCGAGGTCCGCGATGTCCTGGGCCGAGAGCTTGGGACCCGGCTTGCGGATGAACGCGGAGGCGATCGCCCCGCGCGCCTGCAGCAGGTGCTTGCGCACCGCCAGGCCGATGCCGGCCTGCTGCTCGTAGCGCGCCAGCGGCAGGTAGGCGTCGAACAGGTCGTGGGCGCGCTCGACGTCGCCGCGCGCATGGGCCGCCACCACGTCGACCATCATCTCCGGCCAGGCGAAGCCGGTCATGGCGCCGTCGGCGCCGCGCGTGAGTTCCTCGGGCAGGAACAGGCCGCCGCCGTTGCCGGTGAGGATGGCGGGGCGGCGGATCTCGCCGCGGTCGCTGGCCGCTCGGATCGCGGAGAGCTTGGCCAGGCCGGGGCAGTCCTCGTGCTTGACCATCACGCAGTGCGGCGAGTTCTTCAGGATCTTCAGCATCACGCCGGCCGACATCTGCACGCCGGTGGAGACGGGGTGGTCCTGCAGGCACCAGGGCACTTCGCCCAGCGTCTCGTTGACCATGTCGAAGTAGCCCGTGATCTGGTCGTCGGTGCGCACGGTGGAGGGCGGCGCGACCATCACGCCGGAGGCGCCCAGGTCCATCACCGCGCGGGTCAGCTCGCCCATGGCGGCGAAGCCGGGCGACGAGACCCCCACCACCACCGGCACCCGGCCGGCCACGCGCTGCACCACCTGGCGGGCGTAGGCGCGGGACTCCTCGGCGGTGAGCTTGGTGGCCTCGCCCATGATGCCCAGGATGGTCAGGCCGGTGACGCCGCGCTCGAGGCAGAAGTCGACCATGCGGTCGGTGCTCGCGAGGTCGAGCGCGCCGGTGTCGGTGAAGGGGGTGACGGTGATCAGGTAGACGCCTTGGGCGGACGGGTCGAAACGGTTCATGGGAGCGGTACTTTCAGAGTCGGCAGGCCGCAGCATAGTGGAAGCCGCAGCGGCCGCCCCGGGGGATGCACACCGTTGCCGCGGCACCCGCGGCTGGTGGCACACTGGGCCACTGGTGTTTACTCGCGTAGCATTGCCCGCCCGGTTGCTCCACCCTCGATCCCATTGCTTTTCCCACGCTGGCCGCCGCGACGGCCGGCGCCCTGAACGTTCGCAGTCCTCCCACCCATGACCCAAGACCTCTCCCCCGCCGAACAAGCGCTGCGCGACGCTGCGCGTGATTACCACCGCCTGCCCACGCGCGGCAAGATCGCGATCGCGCCGACCAAGCCCCTGGCCAACCAGCGCGACCTGTCGCTGGCCTACTCGCCGGGCGTGGCCTATCCCTGCCTGGACATCGCGGCCGACCCGGCCACGGCGCACGACTTCACCTCGCGCGGCAACCTGGTCGCGGTGATCACCAACGGCACCGCGGTGCTGGGCCTGGGCGACATCGGTCCGCTGGCCGCCAAGCCGGTCATGGAGGGCAAGGGCTGCCTGTTCAAGAAGTTCGCCGGCATCGACGTGTTCGACATCGAGCTGGCCGAGCGTGACCCGGACAAGCTGGTCGAGATCATTGCCAGCATGGAGCCCACGCTGGGCGGCATCAACCTCGAGGACATCAAGGCGCCCGAGTGCTTCTACATCGAGAAGAAGCTGCGCGAGCGCATGAACATCCCGGTCTTCCACGACGACCAGCACGGCACCGCCATCATCTCGGCGGCGGCCATGCTCAATGGCCTGGAGCTGGTGGGCAAGGAGATCGGCCAGGTCAAGGTGGCCGTCTCCGGCGCCGGCGCCGCGGCCCTGGCCTGCCTGGACGTGTTCGTCGGCCTGGGCGTGAACCCGCGCAACATCTTCGTGTGCGACTCCAAGGGCGTGATCTACGAAGGCCGCCCCGGCGGCTACGACGAGTCCAAGGCCCGCTACGCGCAGGACACCGGGGCCCGCACCCTGGCCGACGCGGTGAAGGACGCCGACGTCTTCCTCGGCTGCTCCGCCCCCGGCGTGCTGACCGCCGAGATGGTCAAGACCATGGCCAGCAAGCCCATCATCCTGGCGCTGGCCAACCCCGAGCCCGAGATCCGCCCCGAGCTGGCCAAGGCCGTGCGGCCGGACTGCATCATCGCCACCGGCCGCTCGGACTACCCGAACCAGGTGAACAACGTCCTGTGCTTCCCGTACATCTTCCGCGGCGCGCTGGATTGCGGGGCCACCAAGATCACCGAGGCGATGAAGCTGGCCTGCGTGCGCCAGATCGCCGACCTGGCCAAGGCCGACATCAGCGAGGAAGTGGCCAGCGCCTATGCCGGCCAGGACCTGGCCTTCGGCCCCGACTACCTGATCCCCAAGCCCTTCGACTCGCGCCTGATCCTGCGCATCGCCCCGGCCGTGGCCAGGGCGGCCGCCGAGTCCGGCGTGGCCACCCGCCCCATCACCGACTGGGAGGCCTACCGCCAGCAGCTGCAAAGCTTCGTCACCCAGACCGGCCTGCTGATGCGGCCGGTGTTCAACGCCGCCAAGGCCCGCCCCGCCGACGCCAAGCGCGTGGCCTATGCCGACGGCGAGGACGAGCGCGCGCTGCGCGCCGCGCAGATGGCGATCGACGAAGGCGTGGCCACGCCGATCCTGATCGGCCGCCCGGCGGTGATCGCCGCGCGCATCGAGAAGGCCGGCCTGCGCATGCGCCTGGGCGTGGACGTGGAGAACGTCAACCCCGAGTCCGACGCGCGCTTCCGCCAGTACTGGGAGGCCTACCACCGCCTGATGAAGCGCAATGGCGTGAGCCCCGAGACGGCCAAGGCCACGGTGCGCCGCTCCAACACCGTGATCGGCTCGCTGATGGTCGCCCTCAAGGACGCGGACGCCCTGATCTGCGGCCTCGCCGGCGACTGGATGACGCACCTGGAGCGCGTCGACTCCATCCTGGGCCGGCGCGCCGGCGTGCGCAATTACGCCGCGGTCAATGCGCTGATGACGCCGCGCGGGCCGCTGTTCGTCGCCGACACCTACGTCAACGAGGACCCCACCGCCGAACAGCTCGCCGAGATCGCCGCCATGGCGGCCAAGGAAGTGGCGCGTTTCGGCATCGTGCCCAAGGTGGCCTTCCTCTCGCACTCCAGCTACGGCTCGTCCAAGCGCGCCTCGGCCCGCAAGATGCGCCTGGCGCGCGACCTGTTCGTGGCCCAGCACCCCGACATCGAGTGCGACGGCGAGCTGCATGGCGACGCCGCCCTGGAGCCGAACATCCGCAGCGTCTACCTGGACGACAGCACGCTCACCGGCTCGGCCAACCTGCTGGTGTGCCCGAACCTGGATGCCGCCAACATCCTCTACAACGTGCTCAAGACGACCACCAGCGGCGGCGTGACCGTGGGTCCGATGCTGCTCGGCGTGGCCGGCTCGGCCCACATCCTGACGCCGGCGGCGACGGTGCGCCGGGTGTTCAACATGACCGCGGTCGCCGCGGCGTCGGCTTAAACGCTGCCGACGACCTCCAGCAGGTCCCGGGGCCCGCCGAAGGCCCCGGACCGGGTGTGGCACACCAGCCCGTCCCAGCGGCCGCCCACCATGCGCGCGCAGCCCCAGCCGGGGCGGTCCAGCGGCACCTGCGAGGTGAGGCCGGTGGCGCCCAGGTGGCGGCACAGCGCCAGCAGCGTGTCGCCGCCCACCACCACGAGCACGCGCGGGCGCGGCGCATGAGCCGCGAGCGCGCGGGCCTGGGCGTCGAGCAGCTGCGCGGCTTCCCCGGGGGACAGGCGCCCGCTGGCGCACAGGTCGACCAGGGGCGGGTAGCCGCGGGCATCCCGCGCCAGCGTGCGCGGGTCCTCGGCATGGAGGCAGTCGCCGCCGCGCGGCGAGCCGCGCAGCACCTGCCACTGTTCGCGCGAGACCGGGTGGTGGCTGGCGCTGACCAGCATCACCGGGCCCCCGGCGTCGCCGGCGGCCCGGACGTCCGGTGAGGCGGGCGAGGCCGGTGCCGCCGAACCCGCGGGCCGGGCGGCCGGCAGCCGCCGCGCGAGCGCATGCGCCAGCCCCGCGCTGCCGCACCACAGCCAGCCGGCGCCGGCGTCCACGGCCCGGGCCGCGACGGCATCCATGTCGGCATCGCCACGCACGTCGGGCACCCAGGCGACGAGGCCATCGCCCATCGCGGGCGCGGGCGGCGTGGCCCCGGTCTCCACGCGCCAGCCGCGCGCGGCCAGGGCCTCCCGGATCGAGGCAGCCACCGCGGTGCGCGTGCCGTCGGCCTTGACCCACCACTGCTGCCCGCCCTCGGTGAGACGCCCCTGCGCCGGGAAGGCGGGCGCGAACGCCAGGCCGCGCAGGCCGGCGGCGCGGGCCAGGTGGTCGGCCTCGTCGAAGGTGTTGCCACGCAGCAGGCTGTCCACCTTCTTGAAGGCGAGGTCCGCCCCGCGCAGCCAGGGCACGCAGGGCGCCAGCAGGCTGGGCAGGTCCGCCACCGGCACGTCGCGCGTGGCGGTGGCCACGAGGTCCAGGCCCGGGGCCTCGGGCGAGGCCGGCCGTCCCAGGTGCACCGGCGCGCCGGCGCCGAAGGCGGCGGCGCAGTCCAGCGCGCCGGTGAGGTCGTCGGCCAGGATGCGAAGGCGCTGCACCGCGCCGGTCATGGCTGGACCACCGTGAGCTTCAGGGGCAGGGCGCGCAGGCGCTCCTCGTCGGCGGCGGGCAGGGCGCGGTCGGTGATCACCTCCTCGAAGTCGGCGAGCGAGCCGAACTGCTTGAAGGCGCGCGGCCGGAATTTGGAGGAGTCCACCAGCAGGCGGCGGCTGTTGGCCGCGCCCATGAGGGCGCGCTTGACGGCGGCCACTTCGGCGGAGGTCTCGGAGAGGGCGTCGCCGGTCACGGCATGCGCCCCCATGAGAAGCAGCTCGGCGCGCAGGGTGCCGGCCTGTTCCACCAAGGGCTGGCCGATGACGGTGTGGCTGCCCGGGCGCAGCACGCCCCCGAGCACATGCACCTGCACCAGCGGCGATTGCCCCAGCACCTGGGCGATGGCCAGGTCGTTGGTCACCGCCGTCAGCGGGATGCCGCGGCGGACCGCGGCGCGCGCCGCCTCCAGCACCGTGGTGCCGCTGTCGAAGATCACGCTCTGGCGCGGCACCAGCGCCGCGGCGGCGGCCTGGCCGATGGCGGCCTTCTCGCGCGGCGAGAGTTCCGCGGCGGCCTCCGCCTCCGGCTCGAAGGTGGTGTAGGCCGGGGCCTGCTGCCGCAGCAGCGCGCCGCCATGGGTGCGGTCCACGATGCCCTCGGCCGACAGCGTGTCCAGGTCGCGGCGCAGGGTGGACAGCGAGGCCCCCAGGGCCTGCTCCAGCTGGCCGATGGTGACCGCACCGTGGCGCTGCAGGAAGTCCACGATGCGCTGGCGGCGCTGCGCCGGCATCAGGGGAGGGGCCGTCAACTCGTTGCTCATGGGGCGTCCGGGGTGGGGTGGCGCGGGGCCACGAAGTTCGCACATCTTGCCATAACCGGTCATCGGGTTTGACCGATGTTGCGCGTTTATGATTGTTTGTGGTTGAATCCGCTCCAAATCAACCAGGAGACCTCCCATGACCGACCTGAAGCTCGCCTCCCGCCGCCAGTTCATCGCCACCGCGGGTGGGGCTGCCGCGCTCGCCGCCTGGGGCAGCCCGGCCTTCGCGCAGGCCGCCTTCCCGAGCAAGACCCTGACCTTCGTCGTGCCGTACCCCGCCGGCGGCGCGAACGACATGCTGGGCCGCCTGATCGGCCAGAAGATGGCCGACGCCCTGGGCGGCAGCGCCATCATCGACAACAAGCCCGGCGCCGGCGCCATGCTCGGCGCCTCCGCCGTGGCCCGCGCCCAGGCCGATGGCCACACGCTGCTGATCGGCGGGCTGGCCACCCACGCCGCCAGCCCGCACATGCTCAAGGCCGACTACGACCCGCTGAAGGACTTCGAGCCGGTGGGCATGATCGGCAGCGCGCCCATCATCGCCATCACCTTCAACGAGTCGCCGTTCAAGACGCTCAAGGAAGTGGTCGACGCCGCCCGCAAGGACCCCAAGGGCGTGATGTACGGGTCGTCGGGCAACGGCTCGCCGCTGCACCTGGCGGGCGAGCTGTTCGTGTCGCAGACCAAGGTCGACATGACCCATGTCCCGTACAAGGGCGGCAACGCGCACATCATGGACCTCATGGGCGGCCGCGTGCCGGTGATCTTCGACACCGCCACCAACTGCATGCCCCTGCTCAAGTCGGGCAAGGTCCGCGCCCTGGCCGTGGGCACCTCCGCCCGCCTGGCCGACCTGCCGAACGTGCCCACCTTCGCCGAGGCCGGCTTCCCGCAGTTCGACTTCGCCGCCTGGTACGCGGTGTTCGCGCCGGCGAAGACGCCCAAGGACGTGGTGGCCAAGCTCTCCGCCGCCCTGGGCACCGCCTTGAAGAATGCCGACGTGATTGCCAAGCTGAATGGCGTCGGCGTGGCCGTCGGCACCGGCGAGGCGGCGCAGCTCGCCCGCTTCCTGCCCGGCGAGAACGAGCGCATCGGCCGCCTGATCAAGGCCGCCAACATCAAGCCCGATTGATCCCCACCCCTTGCGAAAAGGACACTCCGAATGACCCCCCCCATCCGCCTGGCCTTCACCATGGGTGACCCCGCCGGCATCGGCCCCGAGATCGCCGCCAAGGCCACGCGCCAGATGGCCGGCCTGGCCCGCAGCGGCCGCGCCGAGTTCATCGTCCTGGGCAGCGCCGCCGCGATCCGCGAGGCCGAGGCCCGCATGGGCCTGCCGGCCACCGACGACGAGGGCCGCCCGTTCTACCGCATGGTCGACGTCGGCCCGGTGGACCCGCCCTTCACCACCGGCCAGGTCAGCGCCGCGGGCGGGGAGTGGTCCTACCGCGCCGTCGCCAAGGCAGTGGAGCTGGTCCAGGCCGGCGAGGCCGACGCCATCGTCACCGGCCCCCTGTGCAAGGAAGCCCTGCACCTGGCCGGCCACCCGTTCGAGGGCCACACCGAGATGCTGGCCCACCTCACCGGCCAGCGTGACGCGGTGATGATGCTGGCCCACGGCGCCATGCACGTGACCCACGTCACCACCCACTGCGCCCTGGCCGACGTGCCGGGCCGCATCACCCCGACCCGCCTGCGCCGCGTCTTCGACGTCACCCTGGACGCCCTGCGCGCCCTGGGCATCGAGAACCCGCGCGTCGCCGTGGCCGGCCTCAACCCGCACTGCGGCGAGGGCGGCATCCTGGGCAAGGAGGACGACGAGATCATCGCCCCCGTGATCCGCGAGTACGCGGCCAGGGGCGAGGGCGTCACCGGCCCCTGGCCCGGCGACACCGTGTTCATCAAGCTGCGCGCGCGCCAGTTCGACGCGGTGGTGGCCATGTTCCACGACCAGGGCCACATTCCGGTCAAATTGCTCGGCTTCCAGGTCGACCCGGAGACGGGCAAGTGGAACGCCATCAACGGCGTGAACATCACCCTGGGCCTGCCGATCCTGCGCACCTCGGTGGACCACGGCACCGCCTTCGACATCGCCGGACAGGGCATCGCCAACGCCGACAGCCTGGTCGAGGCCGCCGAGTACGCCTTCAAGCTGATCTCCGGCCAGCGCGCCACCGCCAAGGAGGCCTCCGCATGCTGACCGGGCACCTCCACACCCACCCCGAGGACCCGGCCCGCCAGGTTGCCGACCTGCCCACCGCGCGCGTGCAGGCCCACGCTGCCAACCTGATGGAACTGCCCGATGGCACGCTGGCCTGCGTGTGGTTCGGCGGCTCCATGGAAGGCCGCTCGGACATCTGCGTCTTCATGTCGCGCCTGGCCCCCGGCAGCACGCAGTGGACCGAGCCGGTGCAGCTGTCCGACGACCCGGACCGCTCCGAGCAGAACCCCATCCTGTTCAACGCGCCCGACGGCAGCCTGTGGCTGCTGCACACCGCGCAGAGCGCCGGCCACCAGGACACCGCCGTGGTTCGCCGCCGCGTCTCGCACGACAACGGCCTGACCTGGGGCCCGGTCGAGACCATCGCCGACGCCGGCACCGGCACCTTCGTGCGCCAGCCGGTGGTGGTGCAGGCCGACGGCTCCTGGCTGTTGCCGATCTTCCGCTGCAAGCCGGTGCCGGGCCGCGCCTGGGACGGCAGCCTGGACGACAGCGCCGTGCTGCGCTCCACCGACCAGGGCAAGACCTGGACCCGCATCGAGGTGCCGGACAGCCTGGGCTGCGTGCACATGAACATCATCGCCTGCAAGGACGGCGGCCTGGTCGCCTTCTTCCGCAGTCGCTGGGCCGACCACGTGTGGCGCACCCGCAGCAGCGACGGCGGCCTGACCTGGGAAGCGCCGAAGCCCACGACCCTCCCGAACAACAACTCCTCGATCCAGGCGATCCGCCTGGCCGACGGCCGCCTGGCGATGATCTTCAACGCCAGCAGCGCGCTGGACGCCACCGGCCGCCGCGAGTCGCTGTACGACGAGCTCGAGGACGAGGGAGACAAGAAGCCCGAGGCCGCCGCCCCCGCCGTGGCCGCCCCCGAGCGCCGTGCCTTCTGGGGCGCGCCGCGCGCCCCGCTCACGCTGGCCCTGTCCGACGACGACGGCCTGACCTGGCCCTGGCAACGCAACCTCGAAACCGGCGACGGTTTCTGCATGACCAACAACAGCGAGCAGCGCCTGAACCGCGAGTATTCCTACCCCTCGATCCGCCAGGGCGCGGACGGCGCGCTGCACCTGGCCTACACCGTCTTCCGCCAGCACATTCGCCATGCCCGCGTGATGCCCGAGTGGGTCACGCGCGTGGCCTGACCCCAGGTATTCCATGACGACCCAACCCTACCTCCTGCTCAATCCGGGCCGCGTGCACTCCGGTGCCGGCAGCCTCGGCCAGTTGCCCGAACTGGCGCGTGGCCACTTCCGCGCGCGCCGCGTGCTGATCGTCAGCACGAAGCGCGTCGCCGCTACCGGCCACCTCGAGGCCACCCGCCGCAACCTGGAAGCGGCCGGCATCGCCGTCACCGTCATCGCCAACACCCCCGCCGAGCCCGATGTGGCTGACGTTCAGGCCATCGAAGCCACCGCCCGCGCCGCCGGCCCGTTCGACCTGGTGGTCGGCATCGGCGGCGGCAGCGCGATCGACGTTGCCAAGATCCTCGCCGTCATGCTGCCCCAGGGCCAGGACCTGCGCGACCTGCTGTCGAAGAAGGTGGAGATCACCGCGCGTGGCCTGCCGAACATCATGGTGCCCACCACCTCGGGCACCGGCGCCGAGGCCACGCCCAACTCCATCATCCTGGTGCCCGAGGACGAACTGAAGATCGGCATCGTCAGCCCCTACCTGCTGCCCGACGCGGTCATCCTCGACCCGCTGCTCACGCTCACGCTGCCGGCCGACGTGACGGCCTCCACCGGCATGGACGCCCTCACGCACTGCATCGAGTGCTACTGCTCGAAGAAGGGCAACCCCTTCAGCGACCTGTACGCGCTGGAAGGCATCCGCCTGATCGGTCGCAGCATCCGCCGCGCCGTGGCCGACGGCGGCGACATCGCCGCCCGCGAAGACATGCTCATGGGCGCCTACTGGGGCGGCGTGTGCATCGCCACCTCCAGCACCACCGCGGTCCATGCGCTGGCCTACCCGCTGGGGGGCAAGTACCGCATGCCGCACGGCCTGTCGAACGCCATCCTGCTGCCCTCGGTCATGGCCTACAACCGCGTCGGCAACGAGGCGCGCTTCGCCGCCATGGCGCGGGCGATGGGCCTGTCCGTCGACGGCCTGTCCGACGCCGCCGCGGCCGACGCCTTCGTCGCCGCCCTGACCCAGCTGAACGCCGACCTCGGCATCCCCGACACGCTGCGCCATGTCGGCATCGGCGAGCAGGACCTCGACGGCCTGGTCGACGGCGCCGCCAAGGTCACCCGCCTCCTGGACAACAACCCCCGCCCCATGGGCCGCGCCGAGATGCGCGCGATCTATGCCGCGCTGATCTGAGAACAACGATGAACAACTCCCTGCCCGTCAACCAATTCAAGCGCGCCCTGGCCGAGAACCGCCGCCAGGTCGGCCTGTGGGTCACCTTCGCCCACCAGCAGATCGCCGAGGTCGTGGCCGACTCCGGCTTCGACTGGCTGCTGTTCGACATGGAGCACAGCCCCACCGACCTGTACGACGTGGGCCAGCAGCTCCTGGCCTGCCGCGGCCGCGACGTCGCCCCCATCGTGCGCGTGCCGATCCTCGACATGGGCTGGATCAAGCGCGTGCTCGACGCCGGCGCGCCCAACATCATGATCCCCAACGTGCGCAACGCCGCCGAGGCCCGCGACGCCGTGGCCTTCACCCGCTTCGCGCCCGAGGGCGTGCGCGGCGTGGCCGGCAGCACCCGCGCCGGCAACTACACCCGCTACAAGGACTACATGGCCCGCGCCAACGACGAGATCGGCGTGATCGTGCAGATCGAGTCGCGCGAGGCGCTGGATGACCTGGACGCGATCTGCCGCGTGCCCGGCGTCGATGCCGTCTTCATCGGCCCCTCGGACCTCGCCGCCGCCCTGGGCTACCGCGGCCAGGCCAACCACCCCGAGGTGCAGGCGGCCATCCGCCAGGCCTTCGCCGTGGCCACTGCCGCCGGCAAGGCCAGCGGCGTGCTGGCCGCCGACGGCAAGGCCGACCACTACTTCGAGGGCGGCGCGACCATGGTGGGCGTGGGCACCGACCTGCACCTGCTGATCGCCGGCGCCGACGCCGTGGCCGCGCGCTACCGCCTGGCCTGAGGTCCTGCCCCCATGGCCGCATCCACCCCGCGCCACGCCGTCATCACCGGCGTCTCCTCCGGCATCGGCCGCGCCATCGCGCTGCGGCTGCTGCAGGAGGGCTGGCAGGTCACCGGCCTGTGCCGCTCGCAGCCGGCCGACACGCACGAGCGCCTGCGCATCGTGCAGGCCGACGTGGCCGACCCGGCGCACATTGATGCCGCCTGCGCAGGCATCGGCCGGCTCGACGCCCTGGTCCACGCCGCCGGCTTCATGCGCACCGCGCCCCTGGGCGAGCTCGACGCCGAGGCCTCGCAGGGCATGTGGCAGGTGCACGTGCAGGCCGCCGAGCGACTGGCCAACCAACTGGTTGGCCGCATGAACGACGGCGGCCGCATCGTCCTCGTGGGCAGCCGCGTCGCCATCGGCGCGCCGACCCGCAGCCAGTACGCCGCCACCAAGGCCGCCCTGGTCGGCATGGCGCGCTCCTGGGCCGCCGAACTCGCGCCGCGCGGCATCACCGTCAACGTGCTGGCGCCCGGCGCCACCGACACCCCTTTCCTGCGCGATCCCGCGCGGGCGCAGACCCCGCCGCGCATGCCCCCCATCGGCCGCCTCGTGCGTCCTGAGGAAGTGGCAGGCATGGCGGCCTTCCTGGTGGGCCCCGAGGGCGGGGCCATCACCGGGCAGCAGATCGTGATGTGCGGCGGGGCCTCCCTCTGAACCGCGCCGCGCGACCCCGCATCGCTACCCTCTGCAACCCATAACCATCCAATGGAGACAACCATGCGCCGCAAGCTTCTCACCCTGATCGCCGCGTCCGCCGCCCTGGCGGCCGCTCCCTGGCCCGCGCTGGCCGACAACTACCCGAGCAAGCCGGTTCGGGTGATCATTCCCTTCCCGCCGGGCGGCACGCTCGACGCCGTGGGCCGTGGCCTGGCGCAGAAGCTCAGCGAGCAGACGGGGCAGCAGTTCGTGGTCGAGAACCGCCCGGGCGGCAACGGCATCATCGGCGCGGACGCGGTGGCCAAGGCCCCCGCCGACGGCTACACGCTCCTGTTCAACGCCTCCACCTTCACCACCGCGCCGATGACGATGAAGCAGGTGCCGTACAGCGTGGTCAACGACTTCGCGCCGGTGGCCATGGTCGCCAAGGCGCCGCTGTCGGTGGCGATCAACAAGAACCTGCCGGTCACCGACATCAAGTCGCTGATCGCCTACGCCAAGGCCAACCCGGGCAAGATGACCTTCGCGGTGGGCTCGGTCGGCTCGGCCGGCCACCTGGCCACCGAACTCCTCAAGCGCACCGGCGGCCTGGACTACACCGTGGTCCCGTACAAGGGCACGGCGCCGGCCTTCCAGGACCTGATCGGCGGCCAGATCGATGGCTTCATCGACCCCATCCTCGGCTCGCTCCAGTACCACAGGAACGGCCTGCTGCGGGTGGTGGCGGTGACGTCCAACACGCGCACGCCCAACCTGCCGGACGTGCCGACGGTGGCCGAGACCATTCCCGGCTACGAGGCCTACAGCTGGTACGGCCTGTGGGCGCCGGTCAAGGTGGCCCCGGAGATCCGCAGCCTGCTGAACGCGCAGGTGAACAAGGCCCTGGCCGGCGAGATGCGCGATCGCCTCGTGCAGCAGGGGCTGCTGGTGTCCACCGGCAGCATCGAGGACTTCCGCAAGTTCCAGGCGGACGACATGGCCAGGTCCCAGAAGATCATCACCGAAGGCCGCATCCGCATCGACTGAGGCATCCCACTAAAGGGGGAGGGCGCGCCATGCGGTTAGGATGGCGTGCCTTTGCACGGGCCGTGCCCGTGCTGCCCACCCCCTACACAAGGAGATACGCATGACCGAAAAAGCCACCCCCGCCAAGCGCGCCGCCAACCCGGCCTTCATGAAGGCCATGAAGCCCAGCGCCGCCCTGGCCGCCGTGATCGGCGCCGAGCCCCAGCCGCGCACCGAAGTGACCAAGAAGATCTGGGAATACATCAAGAAGCACAACCTGCAGGACGCCGCCAACAAGCGCAACATCAACGCCGACGCCAAGCTGCTGGCGATCTTCGGCAAGCCGCAGGTCACGATGTTCGAGATGACCAAGCTGGTGAACGCCCACCTGTCCTGATCCTCCTGCACGGCCCGGCATGACGCCCGGGCCGTGAACCATCGTGGCTCGGGCGTCACGGACCCGGTCGCGGCCTCGCCGGGAGGCCGGACCGGAGCTCCCATGACCTCTCCAGACATCCGCCTCGATGACGCCGCGCAAGCCTGGCGCAACTTCTCCCGGGATACTCCCCCTCCTTCGTCCTTCCAGCGCGCCGTGGCCCGTTTCTGCGGCCGCTACGTGTCCGTGGCGCTCGTGTCCCGGCTGCCGGTTCTGCGTCGCATCGTCACGGCTTGCAGGGACTGGGACTCGCGGGACGCACGCCTGCGCAGTCGATTCGTGAGGGAGAGCCTGCGTGCCGAAGGATGTCGTCTGCCGGTGAGGGTCCTGGCCAGCGTCGTGGACGACATGGCCCCTCGGCAGACGGCTGTCGATGAAAAGACAATTTTTGCGATCTATGGGGCTGTCGGGCGCCTGAACCCGAGGCCGCTCCCCCCTGTCGATCGATCGCTGGAGCTTCCGGCAATGCATGTGACATCGACCGCATCGACGCTGGTGCAGTCGGCCGCCCCGCCGACCGAGTCGCCCAGGGGGCACGGCGATGCGGGCGTGGTGCCCCCCGTGGATCCCGACGATGCGGGGTTGATGTGGGACCTGATCGCGATGCAGGTGGACAACGAGATCCTCGATGACGTCGAGGCCCCTGCCCTGGATCGCTCCATGCTTGAAGATCCGGTTGCCCTGGACCGCTTCAGCGCAGAGGTCGAGCAACATGTGGCACGGATCGAGGGCGCCGAGCGAGCCGTGAAAGTCGCTCGGTCGATCGCGATGAACTGACCGTTTGCAAAACGAGCCTTCCATCGACTAATGTGAGTATGGCGCGCCGATGGCGCCACGCCTTGGCGCTGCGTGCCGAAAGGATCCGCCATGGCCTCTCCCTTCTCAAGACACGTCCGCCGCCCGGACCCGTCCGGGCAGCCGCAGATGCCCGAGGCGAAGGACAGCATGCCCGCTCGCCCCACCGACACCGCCTGGCACCTGGGCGACTGGCTGCGGGCCCGCTTCGAGGGCGCGCGCAGCATGATGCCCTGGGCCATGCCCGCGGGCATGTCGGGCGACTCGTCGATGGTGAGCCGCGAAGGCATGCCGGCGCACGATGTCCATGCCGAGGCGATGCGCCGCATCATGGGCATGTACGAGGACCGGGTGCATGCCGCCGAGGCGCAACTCGATGCGGACGAGGCCCACGCGGTCACGGTGCGCCTCGGTGCCCTGGTCGACGTGCTGGTGTCCAGCATCCAGGACACCCCCGACCACCTGCTGGCGAAGATGCTCGACCACTCGATGATGCAGGACTACGAGCGTCGCTTCGACGAGGTGATGCGCCTGCCGCACCCCTCGGACGGCGACCACCACTGAGGCCGGGGCGGCGCCAGCCGCCCGCAGGCCATCAGCCGGGGATCACCCAGGGATCAGAACGGCGCGTCCTGCGCCGGTGCGTCGCCCGCGGCGGGCGCATCGGCGGCCGGCGCTGCCTCTGCGGCATCGCCGGATTCTTCCGCGGCCGCGGGCACAGCCTGGCGCAGGGCCGCCTTCTCGCCGGCGCCGGCGAATTTGCTGTACTTGTGCAGGATCGGCACCAGCTGGCCGTACACGCGCGGCGCGCCGGCCAGGCATTCCTTCTGCTCGAGGAAGTCGGACTCGCCGGTGAAGTTGCCCACCAGGCCGCCGGCTTCCTGCACCAGCAGCGAGCCGGCCGCCACGTCCCAGGGCGCCAGGCCGGTCTCGAAGAAGGCGTCGGTGAAGCCGGCCGCCACATAGGCCAGGTCCAGCGCCGCGGCGCCGGGGCGGCGCAGGCCGGCGGTGCGGGGCATGATGTCCGCCATCATGCGCAGGTAGTTGTTGAAGTTGTCGCCGGAGCGGAACGGGAAGCCGGTGGAGATCAGGCACTGGCGCAGGTCGGTGCGCTTGCTCACGCGGATGCGGCGCTCGTTCAGGAAGGCGCCGCGGCCGCGGGTGGCGGTGAACAGGTCGTTGCGGGTGGGGTCGTACACCACCGCCTGTTCAACCTTGCCCTTCACGGCCAGGGCGATGCTCACGCAGTACACCGGGAAGCCGTGGATGAAGTTGGTGGTGCCGTCCAGGGGATCGATGATCCAGACGAAGTCGGAGCCCTGGCGGCCCTCGGTGCGGCCCGACTCCTCGGCCCAGATGGCGTGGTCGGGGTAGGCGGTGAGCAGGGTCTCGATGATGGCCCGCTCGCTGGCGTGGTCCACCTCGGTCACGAAGTCGTTCACCTGTTTCTGCGAGATGCGCACGGATTCCACATCAAGCGCGGCGCGGTTGATGATGGCGCCGGCGGCGCGGGCGGCCTTGATGGCCATGTTGAGCATCGGGTGCAGGGTGGACGACATCGGTGGTAAAGGGCTGGGCGCGTCCGCGGGCGGACGGGAAGGCCCGGCGATGCGGGCGGCGACAATAGGCCCGTATTCTACTTTCGACGCGTGAAGACCCGTTTCATCCTCATTCAGACCAGCCACGCCGGCAATGTCGGGGCCGCCGCCCGGGCCATGAAGGTCATGGGTTTCGACGACCTGGTGCTGGTCGACCCCCGCTGGCCCGACGTGCTCCAGCGCGAGGAAACCCTGCAGCGCGCCAGCGGCGCCACCGACATCCTCGAGCGCGCCCGCATCGTCGCCACGCTGGACGAGGCGCTCGACGGCGTCTCCCACCTGTGCGCCACGGCCATGACCCCGCGCGATTTCGGTCCCCCCACTGCGGCCCCGCGCGAGCACCTGGCGGGACTGGTGGCCGCGCCCCAGCCGCCCGATGGCGTGGCCTTCCTCTTCGGCCCCGAGCGCTTCGGCCTGGCCAATGCCGACGTGTACCGCTGCCACGTGGCCCTGAGCATCCCCACCAATCCCGAGTTCGGCTCCCTGAACCTGGCCTCGGCGATCCAGGTGATCGCCTACGAGTGGCGCCAGGCCCTGGGCGGCTACACGGTGGCCCCGCCGGCGCCCCCGGCCGAGGCCGACGCGCAGTCGGTGGCGGGCCTGCTGGCCCACTGGGAGCGCTCCCTGGTGGAGATCGGCTTCCTCGACCCGGCCGCGCCCAAGAAGCTGATGCCGCGCCTGAACCAATTGTTCAACCGGGCCCGGCTCACGCCCGAGGAAATCCATATCCTGCGCGGCGTGGCGAAGTCCATGAGCCAAGCTGCCCGATCCCACAAGGGCTAGACTGCGCGCCATGTTCAGCCGCTTGCGTTCCGATATCCAGTGCATCCTCGACCGCGACCCTGCCGCGCGCAGCAAGTGGGAGGTGGTCACCTGCTATCCGGGCCTGCATGCGCTGGTGCTGCACCGCGTGGCCCACTGGTTCTGGGGGCGCGGCCTGCGCTGGCTGGGGCGCTTCACTTCGCAGTTTTCGCGCTGGGCCACCGGCATCGAGATCCACCCCGGCGCGAAGATCGGTGACGGCGTCTTCATCGACCACGGCATGGGCGTGGTGATCGGCGAGACCGCCGAGGTCGGCGACGGCTGCACCATCTACCAGGGCGTCACCCTGGGCGGCACCTCGCTGACCAAGGGCGCCAAGCGCCACCCCACCCTGGGCCGCAACGTGGTCGTGGGCGCCGGCGCCAAGGTGCTGGGCGGCTTCGAGGTGGGCGACGGCGCGGCCATCGGCTCCAATGCGGTCGTGACCAAGCCGGTGCCCGCCGGCGCCACGGCGGTGGGCATCCCGGCGCGCATCATCCAGGCCGAGGACTCGGCCCGCCGCGAGGAAGTGGCCAGCAAGATGGGTTTTTCCGCCTACGGCATTACCCAGAGCGACGACCCGCTGTCCCAGGCCATGAAGGGCCTGATCGACAACGCCGCCTCCCAGGAGCACCAGATCGCGCTGCTCTGGGCCGCGATCGAGAAGCTCTCCACGAAGCAGCAGGACTGCGTGCCGCTGGATGCGGCCAAGAAGGAGAGCTTCGAGGCCGACAAGCTGCAGCAGCTGGTGGGCAAGTAGCCCGGCGCCCGGTCAGGTGCGTGGCAGCACCGTGAGGACCCGGGCCACGAAGGCCTGCATCTCGACGAGGTAGTTGGCCAGGAACTCCCGCACGCGCTCCTCGGTCACCGTGCCGTCGTCCGTGATCAGCCCGGGCTTGAACTGGATGTAGGCCTCGACGGTGTTCATCAGCGGCGAGTTGCAGAAGCACAGCACGCTGCGAAGGTGGCTCTGCGCCACGGCGGTGCCGATCGAGCCCGGCGAGGTGCCGATCACGCCCGAGGCCTTTTTCGAGAAGGCATTCTGGCCCCAGGGCCGGCTGGCCCAGTCGATCGCGTTCTTCAGGCAGCCCGGGATCGAGCGGTTGTACTCCGGCGTCACGAACAGCACCGCGTCGCAGTCGGCGATGGCCTGCTTGAAGGCGCGCGCCACCGGCGGGTAGTCGGCGTCGTAGTCGGGGCTGTACAGGGGCAGGTCGCGGATCGGGATCTCCACCATCTCCAGCTGCGGCGGGGCCAGCTTCACCAGGGCCCTGGCCAGGAGGCGGTTGATGGAGGTGGAGGACAGGCTGCCGACGAAATAGCCGACCTTGTAGCGGGTCATGGGATCTCCTTCGCGGGGGCGGCGCCGGGACCGCCCCGGCGCCAGGAGTCACTCTAGGAGCCGGGCGCGCCCGCCACAAGCGGCGTCCGTAGCCAGACGCGAAGGGATCAGGCCTTGGGCGGGCGGATCGCGTTCTTGGGCCGGAAGGCCTTGCACACCGCCTCGTCGGCCTCGAGGTAGGGGCCGCCGATCAGGTCGATGCAATAGGGCACGGCGGCGAAGATGCCGGGCACCAGGCTCCTGCCCTCGGCGTCCTTCAGGCCCTCCAGCGTCTCCTGGATGGACTTGGGCTGGCCCGGCAGGTTGATGATCAGGCTGCGGCCCCGGATCACCGCCACCTGCCGCGACAGGATGGCCGTGGGCACGAATTTCAGCGAGATCTGGCGCATCTGCTCGCCGAAGCCGGGCATCTCCTTGTCGGCCACGGCCAGGGTGGCCTCGGGGGTGAGATCGCGCGGCGCCGGGCCGGTGCCGCCGGTGGTGAGCACCAGCGAGCAGCCGGCGTCGACCAGCTCGACGAGGGTGGCGCTGATGCGGTCCTTCTCGTCGGGGATCAGGCGCGGCTCGAAGGTGATCGGGTTGCGCAGGGCGCGGGTCAGCCAGTCCTGCAGGGCGGGCAGGCCCTTGTCCTCGTAGACGCCGCTGGAGGCGCGGTCGCTTATGGAGACGATGCCGATCCTGACCGGGTCGAAATCACTCATCGCCGTCGTCCTCGCCGCTGTCGGCGGCTTCATCCGCGCGGGCCGCGTCGAGCTGCTCGCGCACCAGCTGGAAGATCTCGCGGTAGGCACGGCCCTGGCGCGGGGCCTGGCCCCTGGATACCGCGTCGGCATCCGGCGCGGGCCGGTCCTTGCGGGCCTGGCGCACCAGGGCGCGCAGCTGCTGCGAGTCGGTGCCGGGGTACTGGGTGAGCCATTCGCCCACGGCCTCGTCGCGCTCGATCAGGTCGTCGCGCCAGCGCTCGGCCAGGTGCAGGGCCATCGTCTCGGCGGCCGAGCCTTTCTGCTGCACCTCGAGCGCGGCGCGGATCGCGTCGACCTGCGCCTCGTCGAGCTGGCGCATCAGCTTGCCGACGAACTGCATCTGCCGGCGCTTGCCCTCGAAGTTGGTGATGCGGCCGGCCTCGGCCAGGGCCTCGACCAGCTTGTCGGGCAGCTGCAGTCCGTCGAACAGGTCGCGGCGCAGCGTCATGAGATCCTGCCCGAGCTTCTGCAGCTCGGTGCTCTCGCGTTTCAGGTCGGTCTTGCTGATCTCCGAGCCTTTGAGTTCGGCCTTGAGCTGCAGGTCCAGTTCGCTGCCTTCGGCGACGAACTGGCCGCGCACGAAGTAGCCTCGTTTGGGTTTGCGTGACATGGTGGGAATCAGGGAGCGCGGCCATTGCCGCGACGGGGTCGCAAGTATCATAGCCCCGCCATGACGAAGACCTCCGACCGCGCCGAATCCGGCTTCTCGTACAGCCGTGCCCACTTCGAACACCTGGTGGACACCGCCCTGGCCCACGCCAAGCGGCTGGGGGCCACCGACGCCGGCGCCGAGGCCTCCGAGGGCTGCGGCCTGAGCGTCTCGGTGCGCAAGGGCGAGCTGGAGAACGTGGAGCGCAACCGGGACAAGTCCCTGGGCGTCACCGTCTACATCGGCCAGCGCCGGGGCAATGCCAGCACCTCCGACTTCTCGGAGGCCGCCATCCGCCAGACCGTGCAGGCGGCCTACGACATCGCCCGCTTCACCGCCGAGGACCCGGTGGCCGGCCTGCCCGACGCGCAGGACATCGCCCAGCCCCACGAGCAGCCCGACCTCGACCTGTTCCACCCCTGGGCCATCGACAGCGAGCAGGCGGCGCAGATGGCCCTGGCCTGCGAGGCCGCGGCCCTCAAGACCAGCCGGAAGATCACCAACAGCGAGGGCGCGGGCGTCTCCGCGCAGCAAAGCCACTTCTTCAGCGCCCACACCCGGGGCTTTCGCGGCGGCTACGCCAGCTCGCGGCACTCGCTGTCGGTGGCGCCGATCGCCGGCCGCGGCGACAACATGCAGCGCGACGCCTGGTACAGCTCCATGCGCGACGCCCGGGACCTGGCCTCGCCCGAGGCCGTCGGCCGCTACGCCGCCGAGCGCGCGCTCTCGCGCCTGAACGCCCGCAAGATCTCCACCCGCGAGTGCCCGGTGCTGTTCGAGTCGCCGCTGGCCGCGGGCCTGCTGGGGTCCTACGTGCAGGCCACCAGCGGCGGCGCCCTGTACCGCCGCAGCACGTTCCTGCTGGACTCGCTGGGCAAGCAGGTCTTCCCCAGGCATGTGGACATCACCGAGGATGCCCATGTCCGTGGCGGCAAGGGCAGCGCCCCGTTCGACGAGGAGGGCGTGCGCACCGGCGCGCGCCAGGTGGTGGAGGCCGGCAAGGTCGGCGGCTACTTCCTCTCCAGCTACTCGGCCCGCAAGCTGGGCATGCGCACCACCGGCAACGCCGGCGGCTCGCACAACCTGGTGCTGACCTCGCGCCGCACGAAGACGGGGGACGACCTCGACGAGATGCTGCGCAAGCTGGGCACCGGCCTGTTCGTGATCGAGCTGATGGGGCAGGGGGTGAACTACGTCACCGGCGACTACTCGCGCGGCGCGAGCGGCTTCTGGGTCGAGAACGGCGAGATCGCCTTCCCGGTGCAGGAGATCACCATCGCCGGCAACCTCAAGGACATGTTCAAGGGCATCGAGGCGATCGGCGCCGACGCCTACAGCTACGGCGCCAAGACCGTGGGCTCGATCCTGGTCAACCGGATGAAGGTCGCCGGCAGCTGATTCCCCTCCGTCCCCCACGGGGGAGGGGCCGGCCGGAGGGGGCGCCTGCCCCCTGCCTCAACCCGCCAGGGCCGCCTTCACCGCGGCGGAGACCTGGCCCATGTCGGCCTTGCCCGCCAGCTTCGCCTTCACCGCGCCCATGACCTTGCCCATGTCGCCGGGGCCGGAAGCGCCCAGCTCGGTGACGATGGCCTTGACCTCGGCGGCCACTTCCTCGGCGGACAGGCGCGCCGGCAGGTAGGCCTGCAGCACCGCCATCTCGGCGGCTTCCTTGTCGGCCAGGTCCTGGCGGGCGGCCTTCTGGAAGGCGTCGATGCTGTCCTTGCGCTGCTTGATCAGCTTGTCGACGATGGCGACCACGCCGGCGTCATCCAGTTCGACGCGCTCGTCCACTTCCTTCTGCTTGATCGCGGCCTGCAGCAGGCGGATGGTGCCCAGGCGCTCCATGTCCTTGGCGCGCATGGCGGCCTTCATGTCGTCGCTGAGGGTCTGCTTGAGGGACATGGTCTTCTCCTTGAGGGATTCGGGTGATTCTGAAAAAACGAAAGCCCGCGCGGGCGTCCCCGGGCGGGCTTTGTGGATGCCTAGGCAGCCGGGAAGCTGATTAGTACAGCTTCTTGGGCAGCTGCATGCTGCGCACGCGCTTGTAGTGGCGCTTGACGGCGGCGGCCTTCTTGCGCTTGCGCTCGGCGGTGGGCTTCTCGTAGAACTCGCGGGCGCGCAGTTCGGTCAGCAGGCCCAGCTTTTCGATGGTGCGCTTGAAGCGGCGCAGGGCCACGTCGAAGGGCTCGTTTTCTTTGACACGGATGGTCGTCATTCGTCTTTGGATCCAAATTGGTGCTGCAAGAAGATCGGGCTTGCAGCGGGGGTTCCCCGGCTATGTAGTTGATCAGGCCGCCGGGGGTTTGCCAGCAAAGCCCCAGATTATAGCCATTGTGAAGGGCATGCCAAACAGCCGGGGCCGCTCAGGTCCGCAGGCTGTCCAGGAAGGCCCGGGCGCGGGGGCTTTGCGGCCGCTCGAAGAAGGCGGCCGCAGGGGCTTCCTCCATCACCTGGCCCTGGTCCATGAACACCATGCGGTCGGCCACCGCCCGGGCGAAACCCATCTCGTGGGTCACGCAGACCATGGTGATGCCCTGGCCGGCCAGCTCGGTCATCACGCCCAGCACCTCGCCCACCATCTCCGGGTCCAGCGCGGAGGTGGGCTCGTCGAACAGCAGCACCTGGGGCTCCAGGCACAGCGCCCGGGCGATCGCCACCCGCTGCTGCTGCCCGCCCGAGAGCTGCAGCGGGAATTTGTGCGCCTGGTCGGCGATGTGCACCCGCTCGAGCTGCGCCAGCGCCGTCGCCTCGGCCTGCGCGCGGGGCAGCTTCTGCGCATGGATCGGGCCCAGGGTGAGGTTGTCCAGCACGCTCAGGTGCGGAAACAGGTTGAATTGCTGGAACACCATGCCCACCCGGCGGCGAACCTCCCGGATGGCGCGCTCGTCCTGCCGGCCCTCGGCCTCCAGCGTGACGCCGCCCACCACCAGCCGGCCCTCCTGGAACGGCTCCAGCGCATTGACGCAGCGGATCAGGGTCGACTTGCCCGAACCGGAGGGGCCGCACACCACCACGCGCTCGCCGCGGCGCACCTGCAGGTCGATGTCGCGCAGCACATGGAAGTTGGGGCCGAACCACTTGTTGACCTTGTCGAAGCGGATCAGGGTGTCTGGGGTCATTCAGCGGGCCTGCGAGCGCGCCTGCCGTTGCTCGACCCACAGGCTGTAGCGGGACATGGCGGCGCAGAAGATGAAGTAGATGACGGTGATGAACAGGTAGCCCTCGGCCAGGAAGGGGCGCCACTCGGGGTCGCCGGAGAGGGCCAGGCCGAGGGAGCCGGTGAGTTCGTACAAGCTCACGATGGTGACCAGGGAGCTGTCCTTGAAGATGGAGATGAAGCTGTTCATCAGGCCGGGCACCACCGCGCCCAGGGCCTGCGGCAGCACCACCCGGCGCTGGGTCGCCCACCAGCCCAGGCCGACGCTGGCGGCGGCTTCGAGCTGCCCGCGCGGCACGGATTGCAGGCCGCCGCGGATCGTCTCGGCCAGGTAGGCCGCGGCGAACAGGGCGATGCCCGCCACCACCCGCACCAGCACGTCCGGCGTGGTGCCGGGCGGCAGGAACAGGGGGAACAGGAAGCTGGCCATGAACAGCACCGAGATCAGGGGCACGCCGCGCACCAGCTCGATGTAGGCCGCGCACAGCGTGCGGATGGCGGGCATGCCGCTGCGCCGGCCCAGCGCCAGGGCCACCGCCAGCGGGAAGGCCAGCACGATGGCCAGGGTGCTCAGGACCAGGGTCAGGGGCAGGCCGCCCCAGTGGTCGGTGGGCACGCGGGCCAGGCCGGCCACGCCCCCATGCAGCAGGGCGAAGCAGGCCGCGCCGGCCAGCGCCCAGGCCAGCACCAGCCATTTCGACCAGCACCGGCGGATGCCGCTGGCGGCCACCATCACCAGCAGCAGCCCGGTGGCCAGCACCGGCCGCCACTGCGCCTCCAGCGGGTAGCGTCCGAGCAGGATCACCCGGTACTTCTCGGCGATCACGCCCCAGCAGGCGCCAGTTCCGCGGGCGGCCTGGCAGGCGTTCGCGTCGGGCTGCCAGACGGCCCGCCACAGGGCCCAGTCCGCCAGGGGCGGCAGGGTCCAGGCGATCCAGGCCAGGAAGGCGAGGGTGGTCAGGCTGCCCAGCGTTCCGCCGAACAGCTCGCGGCGCAGGCGCGCTGCCAGGCCGCCGGGGGCGGCGGGCGCCGGGCGGGCCGGCAGGAAGCCATCACGGGCCCGGGCGGCCTGGGTGGGCGGGGTGGCTTCGTCCATGGCCTCAGCGCTCCCGCAGCGCGGCGCGCCGGTTCACGAGTCCCATGGCCAGGGCGGTGGCCAGCGACAGCGCCAGGTAGACCGCCATCACGATCGCGATGCACTCCAGCGCCCGGCCGGTCTGGTTCAGGCTGGTGTTGGCGATGGACACCAGCTCGGGATAGCCCACCGCCACCGCCAGCGACGAGTTCTTGGTCAGGTTCAGGTACTGGTTGGTCAGGGGCGGCACCATGACCCGCAGCGCCTGCGGGCCGGTGACGCGGCGCAGCACCTGCCAGCGGGTGAGGCCGATGCTCTGGGCCGCCTCCACCTGGCCGCGCGGCACGGCGGCGATGCCGGCGCGCACCACCTCGGCGACGAAGGCCGCGGTGTAGAACGACAGGCCCGCCAGCACCGCCAGGAATTCCGAGGTCAGCGTCGCGCCGCCCTCGATGGCGAAGGCGCCCGGCGCGGGCACGCTCCAGTGCCAGCCGGCCTCGCCGGGCGCGGGAAAGGGCAGGCTCAGGCCCGCCTTGCTCACGAACACCGCCTCGCCCCAGCGCCAGGCCTGGGCCGGCTCGGGCAGGGTCTCCATCAGCAGCAGGTACCAGACCAGCAGCTGCACCAGCAGCGGCACGTTGCGGAAGGCCTCGACGTAGGCGCGGCACAGGGCGCGCACCGGCCCGTTGGGCGAGAAGCGGCCCACGCCGACCGCCGCGCCGACCACCGTGCACAGGACGATGGCGGCCACCGCCACCCGCAGGGTGTTGAGCAGGCCCACCCCGAAGGCCTTCCAGTAGGCGTCGGCCGCGTCGAAGGCGATCGGCTGCTCGCCGATGTCGAAGCCGGCGGGCTGGGTGAGGAAGTCCCAGCCGCTGCGGATGCCGCGGGCCGCCATGTTGGCCTGGGTGTTGTGCGCCAGCCAGGCGACCAGGCCCAGCACCGCGGCCACCGCCAGCGCCTGCCACACCAGGGCGCGGGTGGCCGGGTTGCGCCAGGACCAGGCGGCGCGCGGCGCGGGCGGCGCCGGCCGCGCCGGGATCGGGGCGCGGGCGCTCAACGCACCGGCAGGGCGTACATCAGGCCGCCCTGGGTCCAGAGCTGGTTCTTGCCGCGCGGCAGGCCCACCGGGGTCTTCTCGCCGACGTTGCGCTCGTAGATCTCGCCGTAGTTGCCCACCGCGCGGATCGCGCGGGCCAGCCAGTCGCGGTCCAGGCCCAGGGGCTTGCCCATGTCCTCGGTGGTGCCGAGCAGTCGGCCCACCACCGGGTCGGTGGTCTCGGCCTTGAGCTTGTCGACGTTGGCGCGGGTGATGCCGTTCTCCTCGGCCTCGACCAGGCCGTGGATCACCCAGCGCACGATGGACTGCCACTCGTCATCGCCGCGGCGCACCAGCGGGCCCAGGGGCTCCTTGGAGATCAGCTCCGGCAGGATCACGTGGGCCTTCGGGTCCTGCGCCTCCTTGGCGCGCACCGAGGCCAGGCCCGAGGCGTCGGTGGTGTAGGCCTGGCAGCGGCCGGCGAAGTAGGCGGCGTTGGCGGCGTCGAACTTGTCGAACACCACCGGCTTGAGATTGAGCTTGAAGGTACGGGAGAAGTCGGTGAGGTTCTTCTCCGAGGTGGTCCCCGACTGCACGCAGACGGTGGCGCCCTTGAGCTGCTTCGCGCTCTTCACGCCCGTCTTGGCCGGGACCATGAAGCCCTGGCCGTCGTAGAACACCACCGCGGTGGTGGCCAGGCCCATGGAGGCGTCGCGGGTGAGGGTGACGGTGGTGTTGCGCGAGAGCACGTCCACCTCGCCGGATTGCAGGGCGGTGAACCGCTGCTGCGAGGCCAGGGGCACCCACTTGACCTTGTCGGGGCTGCCCAGCACGGCGGCGGCGACGGCGCGGGCGATGTCCACGTCCAGCCCGCTCCAGCGGCCCTGGCTGTCAGCCGCGGAGAACCCCGGCACGCCGGTGCTCACGCCCACGGCGATCTGGTCCTTCTGCTTGATCGTGTCCAGCGTCTTGCCCGCGTGGGCGCTGGTGAGGGCCGCGAGCAGCGCGGCGAGCAGGGTCAGGCGAATCGGTTTCATGGGGGCCTCTCTGTTCTGCCGGCCGCCCCGGGGCGGGGTGGCCGGGCTGCGTGCGCAGCGCGCCCGAGTCTACCGGCGCGCTCAGGCGCGTGCAGCCGCCTCGGCCTGCCGCTGCGCCATCCCCTGCGCGCAGGCCCAGCCGCTGGACCAGGCCCACTGGAAGTTGTAGCCGCCCAGCCAGCCGGTGACGTCGACCACCTCGCCGATGAAGTACAGGCCCGGCTGGCGCGACTCCATCGTCTGCTGCGACAGCTCGCGCGTGTCCACGCCGCCGGCGGTGACCTCGGCCTTCTTGTAGCCCTCGGTGCCGGTGGGCACCAGCTCCCAGGCCGCCAGGCGCTGGGCCAGGGCGGCCAGGGCCTTGTCGGAGGCCTCGTTCACCGGGCGCTGCAGGCCCGGGTCCTGCTGCACCCAGGCGTCGGCCAGGCGCGCGGGCACGAAGGCCGCCAGCTCGTTGGCCACCAGCCGGCGCGAGCGCGCCTTGGCCTCGGCCAGCGCGCCGGCCAGGCTGGCGCCGGGCGCGAGGTCCAGGCGGATCGGGGCGCCGGGCTTCCAGTAGCTGGAGATCTGCAGCACGGCGGGGCCGGACAGGCCGCGGTGCGTGAACAGCAGGTCCTCATCGAACGCCATGCGCTCCTTCTTCGCGCCGGTCTCGATACGCACCGGCAGGGCCAGGCCGGCCAGCTGCGCGTAGGGCGTCCAGGCCTCGCCGTCGAAGGTCAGGGGCACCAGGGCGGGGCGGGTCTCCACGATGCGCAGGCCGAACTGGCGGGCCAGGCGGTAGCCGAAGTCGCTGGCGCCGATCTGGGGGATGGACAGCCCGCCGGTGGCGACCACCAGCTGCGGCGCGCGCACGGCACCGCGGTCGGTGTCGACCTCGTAGCCGGTGGCTTCCGAGTGGCGTACCGCCTCCACCTTGCACGGCTGCCAGCGCTGCACGCCGCCGGCCTCGCACTCGGCCAGGAGCATGCGGATGAAGTCCTCCGAGGAGCGGTCGCCAAAGAGCTGGCCCTTGTGCTTCTCGTGGAAGGGGATGCCGTGGCGCCTGACCAGGTCGATGAAGTCCTGCGCGGTGTAGCGGGAGAGGGCGGAGCGGCAGAAGTTCGGGTTCTCGCCCAGGAAGTGCTTCTGCGGGGCGCGCGGGTCGAGGTCGCGGTTGGTGAAGTTGCAGCGGCCGCCGCCGGCGATGCGGACCTTCTCGGCGACCTTGGCGCCATGGTCGATGACCAGGACCTTCAGGCCCAGCTGGCCGGCGACGCCGGCGCAGAACAGGCCGGCCGCGCCGGCACCGATGATGACGGCGTCGAACTGTTGCATGGGGTGCCGAGTGTAGTCGGCGGGGTGCCGCGCCCCCGGGCGCGGCAGGCAGGCCGGGATCAGGCCGCGCGGCGCTGCGCCTCGCGGGCGCTGGCGGCGGCGACGCCGGCCATGACGTCGCCCACCACGATGACCGCGGGGCTGCCCAGGCCCTCGCGGGCGATGGCGGCGGGCAGCTCGCCCAGGGTGCAGCCCACCTGGCGCTGGTGGGGCAGGCTGGCGTGCTGGATCACGCCCACCGGGGTGGAGGCGGGCAGGCCGGCCAGCAGGCCCTGCTGGATCTCGCGGCAGCCGCTCACGCCCATGTAGATCACCAGGGTCAGCCTGGCCGAATGCGCCGCCGCGGACAGGGCGGCCCAGTCGGTGCCGGCATCGCCGGGCTTGGCATGGCCGGTGACGAAGACGACGCCGTGGGCGTGGTCCCGGTGCGTCAGCGGCACGCCCAGCGAGGTCACGGCGGCCAGGCCGGCGGTGATGCCGTTGACCACGGTCACCGGGATGCCGGCGGCCTGCAGGTGCTCGCGCTCCTCGCCGCCGCGGCCGAAGATGAAGGGGTCGCCGCCCTTGAGGCGCACCACCACCTCGCCCTCGCGGGCGGCGGTGATCATGAGCTTCTCGATGAAGGCCTGCGGCGTGCTCTTGCAGCCGCCGCGCTTGCCCACGTGCACCACCCGGGCGGTGGGGGCGGCCAGGGCCACGATCTCGTCGCCGACCAGGTCGTCCACGAACACCACGGTGGCGGACTGGATCGCCTTGACGGCCTTGAGCGTCAGCAGCTCCGGGTCGCCGGGGCCTGCGCCCACGAGGGTGACGGTGCCGGGGAATGCCATGGGTGTCTCCGAGAAATTCATGCCTGCAACGCCAGTTGCACGATGTGTGCCACCTGGGTTGCGATCGAGGCCGGCAAGGGCAGGTTCCCGGCCATCACCCGGCGGATATAGGCCGCGGTGGCGGCGGCGTCAATCGCGGCGGGCATGTCGGGCAGGTCGGTCAGGGTGCCCTTGCGGCCTTCCTCGAGCAGCACGCGCCGCCCTCGGATGAATCCTTCCATCTTCGGCAGCCGGCGGGCGTCGGCCACCGGCTCGCCCTCGGTGCCGCGCAGCAGCAGGGCGGTGGCGCCCACGCGCTCGAAGACCTCGGCCATGGAGATGGCGTATTCGGGGTGGGTGTAGCTGCCCACCACCACGGCCGGCCCCTCGCTGGGGTTCATCAGCTTGACCAGGCTGTGGGCCGAGTTGCGCAGGCCGACCACGCGGCGCACATCGAGCAGGCGCTGCAGCCCGGGGCACAGGGTCGCGGTGGGCAGGAAGGCCACCTCCCCGGGGGCGATGGCGCGCACCGCGTGCAGCGGGGCGATCTCGAGGGCGCGCAGCACGGCGGGCGCGGTGACCCGGCTGCCCTGCACGACCTCGGTGGCCGCGCCGTGCACCAGCACCGGCAGGCCCTCGCGCGCCACCAGCAGCGCCAGCAGGGGCGTGAGCACCGGCAGCTTGCGCGCACCGTTGTAGCTCGGAAGCACCACCAGGGTGCGCTCGCCCGCCGGCACCCGCTGCATGCGCGAGGCGGTGGCGTCCAGGAAGCCGGCCATCTCGTCGGCCGTCTCGCCCTTGATCCGCATGGCCAGGCAGAACGCGCCCACCTCCAGGTCGCTCACGCTGCCATCGAGCAGCTGGCCGAACAGGTCGGCGGCCTGCTCGCGCGTGATCGCGCGGGCGCCGTCCTTGCCGCGGCCGATGTCCTTGATGTAGTGGCTGATGCTGCCCATGGGGCGAGATTGTCGGGGATGGCTCATGACTTCCAGCGATAAGCTGATTCAGGCCACCCCCGCCGCCGCCCTCACGCGGCCTGGGCCGCGGGCATCGTCGCCCGCACCAGCCGCTTCAGCTCCGGCACGCAGGAGCCGCAGTTGGTGCCGCACTTCAGGTCGGCCTGCAGGCTTGCCAGGCGGGCGTCCGGCCCGCCGTGGCAGGTGGCCAGGCGGTCGCGGATCGCGTCCTCGGTGATGTTGAAGCAGGTGCAGACCTGCTTGCCCCGGGCCTGCACCGCCACCGGCGCCTTGGCGCCGGGCGAGAGCAGCAGGCGGCCGTAGGCCTGGGCGGGCAGTTCGTCCTGCAGCAGGGCCTTGATCCAGGCCTCGGAGGTGGTGTCGCCGGCCAGCACGAAGGCTTCCAGCCGGGCCTCGCCATCGGCCTGGCGCGCCAGGCGCATGGCGCGGCGCTGGCCCTTGCGCGGGTCGGCGTAGCGGATCGCGTCGGCGCCGGACAGCCCCAGCAGCGACTCCAGCCGCGCCAGCACCTCGGCGGGCGGCGCCTCGTAGGCGGCGGCGCGCAGCAGGAGGCCGGTGCGCTCGCGGCCGAAGGGCACGCAGGTGGCGAAGGGGAACCGCGTCATCATCTGCCGGCATTGCTCGCGCACCGCGAGGGCGTCGTCCTCGGGCAGCCAGGCCACCGCCAGGAGCGACCAGGGCATCTCGGCTTTCAGGATCTTCACCGCGGCGTGCTTCAGCTCGGGCTGCTTGGAGCCGGGGCAGTAGGCCGAGGTGGTGAGCTGGTTGACGCCGGCCAGGGGCTCGCCGGTGCTGGAGACGCCGCCCAGGAACTCGCCGCCCCAGTGCATGCCCATGAAGGCCTGCGAGGGCGCGACCTCGCTGGACGCCTGGGCCGGCACCACGATGGAGCCGCGCTTGGAGGTGACGTGGACCAGGTCGCCCTCGGCCAGGCCGCGGCGCGCCATGTCCTGCGGGTGCATCTGGATCACCGGCTCGGGCACATGCCCGAACAGCCGGCCCAGGGTGCCGGTGCGGCTCATGCCGTGCCACTGGTCACGCAGGCGGCCGGTGATGAGGGAGAAGGGAAAGCGTGACTCGCGCGGCTCGGCCACCGGCACGTAGGCCACGTCGGCGAAACGGGCCTTGCCGTCGGCGGTGGGGAAGATGCCGTCCTCGTAGAGGCGGGCCCGGCCCTGGTCCTCGCCGGGGCGCAGCGGCCACTGGCGCGGCGCCTCCTCCAGCATGGCGTAGGTCAGGCCGGTGATGTCCAGGTCGCGGCCGCGGGTGGATTCGCGATGCTCGAGCCAGACCTGTTCCGGGGTCTCGTACGGGAACAGCGTGGGCTGGCCGGGACGCAGGCGGGCCTCGAGGCGGCGCGCGAAATCCAGCGCGATCTGCCAGTCGTGCCGGGTGCCGCCGGGGGCGGCCACGGCGGGACGCACGCGGCTGATGCGGCGCTCGGAGTTGGTGACGGTGCCGTCCTTCTCGCCCCAGGTGGTGGCGGGCAGGAGCAGGTCCGCGTAGTCGCACGTGGCCGTGGTGGAGAAGGCCTCCTGCACCACCACGAACTCGGCGCGCTGCAGCGCCCGGCGCACGGTGGCCTGGTCGGGCATGGACTGGGCCGGGTTGGTGCAGGCGATCCACAGCGCCTTGATCTCGCCGTCGGCCGCGGCCTGGAACATCTCCACCGCGGTCTTGCCCGGCTTGGCGGGCACGTCGGGCAGGCCCCAGAGCGCGGCGACCTCGGCGCGGTGCTGCGGGTTGGCCAGGTCGCGGTGCGCGGACAGCAGGTTGGCCAGGCCGCCCACCTCGCGCCCGCCCATGGCGTTGGGCTGGCCGGTCAGGGAGAAGGGGCCGGCGCCGGGGCGGCCGATCTGGCCGCAGGCCAGGTGCAGGTTGATCAGGGCGGCGTTCTTGGCCGTGCCGTTGGCGGACTGGTTCAGGCCCTGGCAGTACAGGCTCAGGGTGGCCGGCGAGGCGGCGAACCACTTCGCCGCGGTGTGCAGGTCGGCCACCGGGATGCCGCAGGTGCGCGAGACCGCCTCGGGCGTGCAGTCACGCACGCGGGCCTTGAGCGCCTCGAAGCCGGTGGTGCGGGCCTCGATGTAGGCCGGGTTCGTCCAGCCTTCCCACAGCATGATGTGCAGCAGGCCGTGGAACAGCATCACGTCGGTGCCGGGCTCGATCGGCAGGTAGAGGTCGCAGATCTCGGCGGTGTCGGTGCGGCGCGGGTCGCAGAAGATCACCTTCATCTGCGGCCGCTTCGCCTTGGCCTCCTCGATACGGCGGAACAGGATCGGGTGCGCCCAGGCGGTGTTGCTGCCGACGATGAACAGGCAGTCGGCATGGTTCACGTCGTCGTAGCAGGCGGGCGGCGCGTCGGCGCCCAGCGTGAGCTTGTAGCCGGCCACCGCGCTGGACATGCACAGGCGCGAGTTGGTGTCGATGTTGTTGGTGCCGACCAGGCCCTTGGCCAGCTTGTTGAAGACGTAGTAGTCCTCGGTGAGCAGCTGGCCCGAGACATAGAAGCCCACCGCGTCGGGGCCATGGGCCTCGATGGTGCGGGCGAACTTGCGCGCGGCCAGGTCCAGCGCCGCGTCCCAGCCCACGCGGTGGGCGGGGGCGCTGCGCTCCTCGCGCAGCATCGGGTGCAGCAGGCGGGCCTGGTGCGTGATGGGGGCGGAGGCCGTGTGGTGCAGGGTCGAGCCCTTGGTGCACAGGCGGCCGAAGTTGGCCGGGTGCAGCGGGTCGCCGCGCACGCCGGTCACCTGGTCGCCCTGCGATTCGATGATGACGCCGCAGCCCACCCCGCAGTAGGGGCAGGTGGAGCGGGTTTCCTTCAGGGTCATGGGCAGGCGGTGGTGCGCCGGGCCGGGCCGGCGATGGGTCGGGATTCGGTGAGGGCCAGGGTGGCGAGCTCGTTCGCGTCGAGGTAGACGGCGCCGCCGTCTACCTTGACCGAGAAGCGCTGGGTGCAGCCCTGGTCGGGCGCGCGGGCCGCGCCGTCCTCCAGGCCGATGGTCCAGTTATGGAGCGGGCAGGCCACCTGGGTGCCGAAGACGATGCCCTGCGACAGCGGGCCGCCCTTGTGCGGGCAGCGATCGAGCAGGGCGAAAACCTGGCCGGCGTCGTTGCGGAAGACGGCCACGTCCAGGCCCTGGGGGCGTTGCACGCGGCGCGCGCCGAGCACGGGGATGTCCTCGACCCGGCAGATCAGTTTCCAGTCGTTGTTCATGGTCACACCTTGGGCGCGGGGAGGGTGGAGAGGGCGGGAAGCCTGTCGAACTGGCGGGTGTCGACCCGGGCCTGCTCGAAGTCGAACCACGGGTCGGGCTCGCCATCGAGCGCGAACTGCAGGCGTTCCCACAGCGCCTGGCGGCCTTCATGGTCCTCGAGGATCTTCTGCTTCACGTAGTCCAGGCCGACGCGGCTCACGTAGTGCACGGTGCGCTCCAGGTACCAGCCTTCCTCACGATACAGCTGCAGGAAGGCGCCGCTGTATTCCAGCACCTCCTGCGCGGTCTTCAGCTTGCACAGGAAGTGGGCCACCTCGGTCTTGATGCCGCCGTTGCCGGCGATGTAGATCTCCCAGCCGGAGTCCACGCCGATCACGCCCACGTCCTTGATGCCGGCCTCGGCGCAGTTGCGCGGGCAGCCGGAGACGGCCAGCTTGACCTTGTGCGGCGCGTACATGCGCCACAGGGCGCGCTCCAGGTCCTTGCCCATTTGCGTCGAGTCCTGGGTGCCGAAGCGGCACCACTCGCTGCCCACGCAGGTCTTCACCGTGCGCAGGGCCTTGGCGTAGGCATGGCCGCAGGGCATGCCCAGGTCCTGCCAGACGCCCACCAGGTCCTCCTTCTTCACCCCGAGCAGGTCGATGCGCTGGCCGCCGGTGACCTTGACGGTGGGGATCTGGTACTTGTCCACCACGTCGGCGATGCGGCGCAGCTCGCCGGCGGTGGTCTCGCCGCCCCACATGCGCGGGATCACCGAGTAGGTGCCGTCCTTCTGGATGTTGGCGTGCGAGCGCTCGTTGATGAAGCGGCTCTGCGGGTCGTCCTGCGCCTCGCGCGGCCAGGTCGAGATCAGGTAGTAGTTGATCGCGGGGCGGCAGGTGGCGCAGCCATTGGGGGTGCGCCACTCCAGGAACTTCATGGTGTCGGCCACCGTGAGCAGCTTGTTGGCGCGGACCGCTTCGCGCACGTCCTGGTGCGAGTGCTCGGTGCAGCCGCACAGGGCCTTCTTCTTCGGGGTGGCGGAGTAGTCGCCGCCGGCGGTGAACATCAGGATCTGTTCCACCAGGCCGGTGCAGGAGCCGCAGCTGGCGCTGGCCTTGGTGTGCTTGCGCACCTCGTCCAGGGTGAACAGGCCCTTGTCCTTGATCGCCTTGCAGATCGTGCCCTTGCTCACGCCGTTGCAGCCGCAGACCTCGGCGTCGTCGGGCATGGCGGCGGCCTTGCTGTGGCCCTCGTGTCCGGTGTCGCCGATGTTGGACTCGCCGAACATCAGCTTGTCGCGGATGTCGGCCACGCTGCGGCCCTCGCGCAGCAGCTTGAAGTACCAGCTGCCGTCCACCGTGTCGCCGTAGAGGCAGGCGCCGACCAGCTTGTCGTCCTTCAGCACCAGCTTCTTGTAGACCCCGCCGAAGGGGTCGGACATGACGATCTCCTCGGTGCCCTCGCCGCCCATGAAGTCGCCGGCGGAGAACAGGTCGATGCCGGTCACCTTGAGCTTGGTCGAGGTGAGCGAGCCGACATAGCGGCCGATGCCGTACTGCGCCAGGTGGTTGGCCGCCACCTTGGCCTGCTCGAACAGCGGGGCCACCAGGCCGTAGGCGATGCCGCGATGCGCGGCGCATTCACCCACCGCGTAGATGCGGGCGTCGGTGACCGTCTGCAGGGTGTCGTTGACCACGATGCCGCGGTCGCAGTGCAGGCGCATGGACTGGGCCAGCTCGGTGTTGGGCCGGATGCCCGCGGCCATCACCACCAGGTCGGCGGGGACCTCGGTGCCGTCCTTGAACTGCACGGCCTTCACCCGGCCGTCCTCGCCGCCCACCAGCGCCTGGGTCTGGGCCTTCATCAGGAACTTCAGGCCGCGTTCCTCCAGCGACTTGCGCAGCAGGCCGCCGGCCACGTCATCGAGCTGGCGCTCCATCAGCCAGTCGTTCACGTGGACCACGCTGACGTCCATGCCCCGCAGCTTCAGGCCGTTGGCGGCCTCCAGGCCCAGCAGGCCGCCGCCGATGACGACCGCGTGTCTGTACTTCGACGCGGCGTCGATCATGGCCTCGGTGTCGGCGATGTCGCGGTAGGCGATCACGCCCTGCAGGTCCTTGCCCGGCAGGGGCAGGATGAAGGGGTTGGATCCGGTGGCCAGGAGCAGCCGGTCGTAGGGCGCCTCGGTGCCGTCGTCGGCGCGCACCACGCGGCGCACGCGGTCCACCGCCACCACCTTCCTGCCCGCGTGCAGGGTGATGCCGTTCTCGCGGTACCACTCCCAGGAGTTGAGGATGATCTCGTCCACCGTCTGCTCGCCGGCGAGCACCGGGGACAGCAGGATGCGGTTGTAGTTCGGGTGCGGCTCCGCGCCGAACACGGTGATGTCATACAGGTCGGGCGCGATCTTGAGGAGCTCCTCGATCGTGCGCACGCCGGCCATGCCGTTGCCGACCATCACGAGTTTCAGTTTCTTCATGATCGATTCCTTTCAGTGAAGCAGGGAGTGGGCCCGCGCCTTCGCTACGATGGGCGCATGGCACTGGATGTGGATATCGGCTGGCACAGCGTGCGCGGCCCGAGGGACGACAACGAGGATTTCGCCGCGGCGCAGGAGGCGCCGCCCCACGAGGCGCAGCGAGGCCTGGTGGCCGCCATCGCCGACGGCGTGTCCACCGGCGGCCGCGGCCGCGAGGCGGCCCAGAGCACGGTGATGTGCGTGGTGCAGGACTACTTCGGCACGCCGCCGACCTGGGAGACCAGCGTGGCGCTCGACCGCCTCATCGGCGCACAGAACGCCTGGCTGGCCGCCAGCAACCGGCGCAATGCGCGCGGCGCCATGACCACGCTCACCGCGCTGGTGCTGCGGGGCCACAGCTACACCCTGGCCCACGTGGGCGACACCCGGGCCTGGCTGCTGCGCGGCGGCGAGTGGACGCAGCTCACGCAGGACCATGTCTTCGACCACCCGGACATGAAGAGCCGGCTCACCCGCGCCATCGGCCTCGACGAGCGGGTGCATGTCGACTACCTGCAGGGCGAGCTGCAGGCCGGCGATGTCTTCGTGCTGACGAGCGATGGCGTCCATGGCGTGCTCGCAAGCAAGCAGCTGGCCAGCGCCGCGGCCCAGGCCGCCGCCAGCGCGCAGGCGGCGAGCCAGGCGATGGTCGATGCCGCCCTCAAGGCCGGCAGCTGGGACAACGCCAGCGCCCTCGTGATCCATGTGCGCGAGCTCGCCGCGATCCGCCTGGAGGACGTGCTGCTCGGCGCGCGCCAGCTGCCGGTGCCCGGCCCCCTCAAGGTGGGCGATGTCCTGGACGGCTTCACCGTGACCGCGCGCGTGGCCGACACCGGCGTGCACCGCCTCTACCAGGCCCGCGACGGCGCCAGCGGCGCGCTGGTGGCGATCAAGACGCTGCACGAGGCCCGCGCCAGCGACCCGCAGGAGCGCGCCATGCTGGCCCACGAGGCCTGGCTGGGCCTGCGGCTCGCGGAGCAGGGCGGTGCGGACACCGGCTTCATCGGCGTGCGCGAGCCGCGCGCGCCCAGCGCCTTCTACGCCGTGTTCGACTGGCATGCCGGCGCCACCCTGGAGCAGCTCCTGGCGCAGCGCCAGGCCTTCGCCGTGGGGCAGGTGGTGGCGGGCGGCATCGCCGTCGCCAAGGCCCTGGGCCGGCTGCACCGCCAGGGCGTGATCCACCGCGACATCAAGCCCGGCAACCTGCACCTGGGCGACGACGGCCGCTGGCGCATCCTGGACCTGGGCGTGGCCGTCTCCGGGCAGGAGTCGGCCCTGGACCGCACCCTGCACGCCGGCACGCCCAGCTACATGAACCCCGAACAGTGGGAAGCGCCCGAGGGCGAGGCGGTGGCCGACGCCCGCAGCGACCTCTACGCCCTGGGCGTCACGCTGTACCAGTGGCTCACCGGCCACCTGCCGTACGGCGAGGTCGAGCCCTACCAGCTGGCCCGCTTCCGGCGCGACCCCAAGGCCCCGAGCCGGCTGCGGCCCGACGTGCCGATCTGGCTGGACCACGTGGTGCTGCGCGCCGTGGCGCGCGACCCGCGCCAGCGCTTCGAGACCGCCGAGGAACTGGTGCTGGCCCTGGAGCGCGGCGCCTCGCGCCCGCTGGAGCGGCCCGCCGCCACGCCGTACTTCGCGCGCGACCCGGCCGGCATCTGGAAGGCCGCCCTCGCGGCCTCCGCAGCGCTCAACCTGCTGCTGCTGTTCTGGCTGCTGTTCCTGCCTCGATGACATCGCGGGGCTCCGGCCTCAGCGCGCGGCGGCGGGGCGCAGGCGGGCGCGGCCGCCTTTCTCCGCCCAGGTGCGGGTCCAGCGGATCTGCATCACCCGCATGACGGCCAGCACCGCCAGCGACAGGCCCGCGAACAGGAAGAAGCCGGCGCTGTAGCTGCCCAGGTACTGCTTGGACAGGCCCAGCGCATTGGGCACGATGCCGCCGCCCAGGGCGCCGAGCTCGCCGATCATGGAGCCGGCCACCGCGGTGGTGGTGGGCCAGCGCAGGGGCACCAGCTGGAACAGCGCGCCGTTGCCTGCGCCAAGGGCGGCGAAGCACAGCATCATCAGCAGGGTGGTGAGCACCAGCGAGTGGCCGGTGAAGCCGATCAGGGTGAGGGTGCCGGCCACCACCAGGAGCACCAGGCTGAGGGTGTTCACGCCGCCCCAGCGGTCGGAGATCCAGCCACCGACCACGCGCAGGGTGGCGCCCATGAAGGCCGCCAGCATCGTGAGCTGGCCCGCCTGCACCTTGCTCACGCCGAACTGGCTGAAGTAGTACGAGGGCAGGAAGCTGGTCAGCCCGATGAAGCCGCCGAAGGTGACGCAGTAGATCAGGCTGAAGACCCAGCCATCCTTCTCGAACAGGCAGGCCACGTGCTCGCGCAGGCTGGCGTGGGCGTCGACGTCGTCGGGCTCCTTGGCCCAGAGGACCATGACGACGGCGGGGATCAGGATGGCCACCGCGGCGACGCCGTAGACCGCCTTCCACCCGAGCCACAGGGCCAGGGGCGGGGCCAGCAGCACCGAGACCGCGGTGCCGACGTTGCCCGCGCCCACCAGGCCCATGGCCAGGCCCTTGTGCTGCGGCGGGAAGGAGCCCGCGCCGAGGGAGAGGGCGACGCCGAAGCTGGCGCCGGCGATGCCCAGGAGCACGCCCATGGCGAGCAGGTCGTTGAAGCTGTCCACGTAGAGCAGGCCGAACAGCATGGCCACCGCGATCAGGCCCATCTCCACCAGCGTGGCGGACTTGCGGCCGATGTACTGGGCCAGCAGGCCGAGCGGGAAGCGCATGAGGGCGCCGGCGATGATGGGGACGGAGAGCATCAGGCCCATCTGGGCGGGCGAAAGCTGGTAGGCCTCCGAGATGAAGGGGGCCATGCCGCCATTGAGCACCCAGATGCCGCAGGAAAAGGCGAAGTACAGGAAGGCCGCGAACAGCGTGGGCACATGGCCGGACTTCAGGAAGGGGGTAGGAGCGCTCATCTCACGTGTTGGTGTCGTTTCCATGGGGCGGCCGGGGCACGGCCCTTCCCACGGGGAAGTACAGGACAGCACACCACGTCGTGCGCAGGGCCGGCGGTACGATGCACGGCCAGGGTGCGGCGTCACACCCGTTAATTCCTTTTGAGCAGCTTCCGTGCCAGGGGATTGGCCTATCCTTCGCCCCTTTGCGCGTCCCCTTCGAGTGCCTGCCTTGACCTCCGTCCTCCTGCTCCAGACCTCCGACCCGGGCGCGCCCGACCTGCGTGCCGACTTCACGGCGGCCGGTTTCACCGTTTGCGGGCAGGGGGACTGCACCCACTTGGTGCGCGATGCCCTGCGCACCCAGCCCGACGTGGTGGTGTGCTGGGCGCCGCAGGTGCCCGAGGCGCTGCTGCAGGCGGTGGCGGTGCTGCAGCGGGAGCAGTCCTTCCCCCTGCTGGTGTTCACCCGCGACAACGACGTCGCCCTGATGCAGCGCGCGCTGGAGGCGGGGGTGCACGGCTGGATCGTCCAGGGCTACGGCGGCCACCGCCTGCGCCCGCTGGTGGCCCAGGCCCGCGAGCGGGAGAAGCGCGAGCGGCAGTGGCGCCAGCGGCTGGACGACCTCGAGGGCCGCCTCGAGGAACGCAAGCTGGTGGACAAGGCCAAGGGCATCCTGATGCGGGCGCGCTCGCTGACCGAGGACGAGGCCTTCCGCCTCCTGCGCACCGCTTCGATGCACGGCAACCAGAAGGTGGGCGAGGTCTCGCGCCAGGTGATCGACGCCGCGCGCGTGGCCGAGGCGATCAACCGCGCGGGGCAGCAGCGCATGCTGTCCCAGCGCCTGGTGAAGCTCTATGCCCTGGCCTGCAGCCGCACCGACGGCCAGGCCGCGGCCCTGCTGATGCGAGAGAGCGTGGCGCGGGTGGACGAGAACCTGAAGGCGCTGGAGGCCGAGCTGTCTCCGGCCACCTTCGGCGACCTGGTGGCCGCGGGCCGCGCCGCCTGGGCCGACCTGCGCCAGGGCCTGGAGGCCGCGCCGCGCGCCACCGAGCTGCCGCGGCTGGATGCCCTGGCCGAGGCGGTGCTGGCCAATGCCGACGCCCTGGTGCTGGCGCTGGAGTCCTCCGGCGTGGCGCAGCCGGTGGGCGTGGTCAACGTGGCGGGCCGCCAGCGCATGCTGTCGCAGCGGGTGGCCAAGCTGGCCCTGGTGCTGCCGGCGGCGGCGCCGGCCGACGCCGAGGCGGTGCGGCGCGAGCTGGCGGCCAGCGAGGCCGCGTTCGAGGAGGGCCTGCGGCAGCTGGAGTCGGCGCCGCTGTCCACCCCCGCCATCCGCCAGATGCAGGCCGAGGGCCGGCAGGCCTGGGCGGCGCTGCGCGGCACCGTGCCGCTGGCGGCGCAGCCCGGCGGCCGCATGCAGCTGGCCGCGGCCAGCGAGGACCTGCTCGCGGTCTTCGACCGGCTCACCGAGGCCTACCAGACCAGCGTCGAGATGCTGCTCGGGTCGGCCGGCTGAGGGGGCCGCAGCCGCCCCCAGCCAGGCCCAGGCAGGCTCGCCTCAGGCGGCCTGCTTCTCCACGTGCGCCTGGCGGGTGTAGAGGAAGTCGATCACCGCCTTGCGGTAGCCCAGGTAGCGAGCGTCCTCGGCCAGCGCCACGCGGTCGCGGGGGCGCGGCAGGTCCACGTGCAGCACCTCGCCGATGGTGGCGGCCGGGCCGTTGGTCATCATGACGATCTTGTCCGAGAGCAGCACGGCCTCGTCCACGTCGTGCGTCACCATGACCACGGTGCTGCGGGTCTTGGCCACGATCTGCAGGAGCTCGTCCTGCAGCTTGGCGCGGGTGAGGGCGTCGAGCGCGCCGAAGGGCTCGTCCATCAGCAGCACGTTGGGCTCCATCGACAGGGCGCGGGCGATGCCCACGCGCTGCTTCATGCCGCCCGAGATCTCGCCGGGGCGCTTGGCGCTGGCGTGCGACAGGCCGACCAGCTCCAGCGCCGCGTCGGTGCGCGCCTTGAGCTGGGCGCGGGTCTCGGTGGAACCGAAGACGCGTTCCACCGCGAGGTAGACGTTCTCGAAGCAGGTGAGCCAGGGCAGCAGCGAGTGGTTCTGGAACACCATCGCCCGGTCCGGGCCGGGCCCGGCGATCTCGCGGTTGGCGCAGATCAGGGCGCCCTGCGTGGGGCGGGTGAGGCCGGCGACCAGGTTCAGGAGCGTGCTCTTGCCGCAGCCCGAGTGCCCGATCAGCGCGACGAACTCGCCCTTGGCCACGGTGAGGTCCACCCCCTGCAGCGCCACGAAGGGGCCCTTGGCGGTGCGGAAGGTCTGGCCGACGCCCTGGACCTGGATGTACTTGGTGGTGAGGCTCTCGTTCATGCCCGGGTCTCCTCGTAGGTGAATGCGGTGGCCAGCTTGACCAGGGCCAGCTCCAGCAGCAGGCCGACGATGCCGATCACGAAGATGGCGATGATGATGTTCTTGACGTTGAGGTTGTTCCACTCGTCCCACACCCAGAAGCCGATGCCGACGCCGCCGGTGAGCATCTCGGCGGCCACGATCACCAGCCACGCGGTGCCGACGGCCAGGCGCACGCCGGTGAGCATGTAGGGCAGCACCGCGGGGAACAGGATCTTCGTGACGATCTTCCACTCGGACAGATTGAGCACGCGGGCCACGTTCATGTAGTCGGCCGGCACGCGCTGCACGCCGACCGCGGTGTTGATGATCATGGGCCAGATCGAGCAGATGAAGATGGTCCAGATCGCGGCGGGGTTGGCGCCCTTGAACACCAGCAGGCCGATCGGCAGCCAGGCCAGGGGGGAGACCGGGCGCAGCAGGCTGATCAGCGGGTTGAACATCCGCGAGAGGAAGGTGAAGCGCCCGATCAGGAAGCCGGCCGGAATGCCCACCACCGCGGCCAGGCCGAAGCCCACCGCCACGCGCTGCAGCGAGGCGAGCACGTTCCAGCCCACGCCCTGGTCGTTGGGCCCCTTGCGGTAGAACGGGTCGCTGAAAACCTCCACCGCCTGGTGGAAGGTCTCCGCCGGCGAGGGGATGCTGCCGCCCGAGCCCATGGAGACCAGGGCCCAGATCCCCACCAGGAAGCCCAGGCCGAAGCACGGGGGCAGCACGCGCAGCCACAGGCCGCGCCAGTCGATGGAGGTGCGGGCCGGCCGGGGAGCGGCCGGTGCGGGAGCGGGGGCTGCGGCCACCGTGGGGGCCGTGCGCGCTGCGGGAGCGGAAGGCGCCGGTTCGTCGACCGGGCCGTGGAAGACTGCGCTGACCATGTCCGTGACTCCTTAGGCGTGGACCTTGAACGACTCGGCGTACTTCTTCGGGTCCTTGCCGTCCCAGACCGCGCCATCGAGCAGCTTGCTCGAGCGCATCACGTCCTTGGGCACGGCGACCTTGGCTGCGGTGGCGGCCTGCTTGTACAGGTCCACCTGGTTGATCTGCCTGGCGATCGCGAGGTAGTCCGGGTGGTCCTTGACCAGGCCCCAGCGCTTGTGCTGCGTGAGGAACCACATGCCGTCGGAGAGGTAGGGGAAGTTCACGTAGCCGTCGTTGAAGAACTTCATGTGGTTGGGGTCGTCCCAGGTCTTGCCCAGGCCGTTCTGGTAGCGGCCCAGGATGCGCTGGTTGATCACGTCCACGCTGGTGTTGACGTAGGCCTTGTCGGCCACGGTCTCGGCCATCTTGTTCTTGTTGGACAGGCTGGCGTCGATCCATTTGCTCGCCTCCAGGATGGCGGCGATGACGGCGCGGCAGGTGTTGGGGTACTTCTTCGCGAAGTCGCCGGTGGTGCCCAGGGCCTTCTCGGGGTGGTCCTTCCAGATGTCCTGGGTGGTGGCGGCGGTGATGCCGATGCCGTCGGCGATCGCGCGGTGGCCCCAGGGCTCGCCCACGCAGTAGCCGTCCATGTTGCCCACGCGCATGTTGGCCACCATCTGCGGCGGCGGCACGGTGATGACCTTGGCCTCCTTCAGCGGGTTCACGCCCACGCTGGCGAGCCAGTAGTACAGCCACATCGCGTGCGTGCCGGTGGGGAAGGTCTGGGCGAAGGTGTAGTCACGCTTCTCGGTGGCCATGAGCTTGGCCAGCGAGGCGGCGTCGACCGCGCCCTTGTCGGCGAGCTTCTTCGACAGGGTGATGGCCTGGCCGTTGTGGTTCAGGTTCATCAGGACGGCCATGTCCTTCTTCGGGCCGGAGGTGCCCATGTGCACGCCATAGATCAGGCCCCAGAGCACGTGGGCCATGTCGAGTTCGCCGTTGACCAGCTTGTCGCGAACGCCGGCCCAGGAGGCTTCCTTGGTGGGGATGATCTTCACGCCGTACTTCTTGTCGAAGCCCAGCACGGAGGCCATCACCACGCTGGCGCAGTCGGTCAGGGGGATGAAGCCGATCTTCACTTCCTCCTTCTCGGGCTTGTCGGAGCCCTGCGCGTGGACCGCGGTGCGCAGCGCCGGTGACACGCCGGCGGCGCCAACGGCGGCGGCTTGCAGCAGGCTGCGGCGGGAGAGGCGGGTTTTCAGCAGGTCGGTCATCACGGGGCTACTCCATCAACAAGGAATCGAACAAAAAAGAAAAGGCGTCCTCACGCGCACGGACAACTGCCGTGGGTGGGGACGCCTTCGTCCGGTCAAGGCCACCGGGATGCTTCGCCGTTGAAGCGGGGTGGCCCGAAAACCATCATTGGTTATTCGGATTCACTTGTGCAAAGCGCGTGCCAGGTTTTCCGGGCGGGGAGGGTGGGGTGTGAACCAACGTTTTGGTGCGGGTCGCCGCACTGCGCTTGTGCGGCGCACCATCACGGCGCATCAACCGAGCAGGTCGGCCACGTCGAGGATGCGCTGGGCCACGTCGGCGATCTTCAGGCCCTTGTCCATGGCCGTGCGGCGCAGCTTCTCGTAGGCCTCGGGTTCGCTCAGGCCCTGGCGCTGCATCAGCAGGCCCTTGGCGCGATCGATCACCTTGCGGTCGGCCAGCTCGGAGCGGGCGGCGGCCAGCGCCTGGCGCAGGCCCTGCTCGTGCTGGAAGCGGGCCATGGCCACGTCGAGGATGGGGCGGATGCGGTCGGGGGCGAGGCCGGCCACGATGTAGGCGGAGACGCCGGCGGCGACCGCGTCCTTCACGTGCGTGGTGTCGTCGTCGTTCGTGAACAGGACGATCGGCCGGCGCTCGTCGCGGGTGGCCATCACCACATGCTCCAGCGAGTCGCGGGCGGCGCTCTCGGCGTCCACGATGATCAGGTCCGGCTGCAGCTGCGCGATGCGCTCGGCCAGGAAGGGGTCGGCCGGCAGGCTGGCGATGAGGTTGAAGCCGTTTTCCAGCAGGCCGATGCGCAGGCTGCGCGAACGCGCGGCCTGCTCCAGGGCGTGTTCGTCGTTCGGGTCGTCCACCACCAGGTCGGGGGCGACGACCAGGATGCGCAAGGGTTCGGTCATGGGTCGGACGTGTACGGAAAAAGCGGTGCAATTTTCGCGCCAAAGTGCCAAAGGGGAGGGCGCCCCACCGGCGCGCCTACACTCGGGACATGCTTGTCCTGGGTATCGAGTCTTCCTGTGATGAAACCGGCGTGGCCCTGGTGGAGGCCGCCGGCGCCGGCGTGCCGCGCCTGCTGGCGCACGCCCTCCACAGCCAGATCGAGATGCACCAGGCCTATGGCGGCGTGGTGCCCGAGCTGGCCAGCCGCGACCACATCCGCCGGGTGCTGCCCCTGGCCAGCCAGGTGCTGGACGAGGCGGGCCGCGGCCTGCCCGAGGTGGACGTGGTGGCCTACACCCGCGGCCCCGGCCTGGCCGGCGCGCTGCTGGTGGGGGCGGGCGTGGCCTGCGCCCTGGGCGCGGCGCTGGGCAAGCCGGTGCTGGGGGTCCACCATCTCGAGGGGCACCTGCTGTCCCCGTTCCTGAGCGCGGATGCGCCGGAGTTCCCGTTCGTGGCGCTGCTGGTGTCCGGCGGCCACACGCAGCTGATGCGGGTCGATGGAGTGGGGCGCTACGAGCTGCTCGGCGAGACCATCGACGACGCGGCGGGCGAGGCCTTCGACAAGTCGGCCAAGCTGCTGGGGCTGGGGTATCCGGGCGGGCCGGCGCTGTCGCGGCTGGCGCAGTCGGGCGACCCGCAGGCCTTCAAGCTGCCGCGGCCGCTGCTTCACAGCGGCGACCTCGATTTTTCCTTCGCCGGCCTGAAGACCGCGGTGCTCACGCAGGCCAGGAAGCTGGGCGACGAGCTCGAGGCCCGCCGGGCCGACCTGGCCGCCGCGACGCAGGCGGCGATCGTGGAGGTGCTGGTGAAGAAGTCGATCGCCGCGCTCGATGCCACCGGCCTCAAGCGCCTGGTGGTGGCCGGTGGCGTGGGCGCCAACCGCCTGCTGCGTGAGCAGCTCGACGCGGCCTGTGCGCGCCGCCGCGTGCGGGTGCACTACCCGGAGCTGCACCTGTGCACCGACAACGGCGCCATGATCGCCCTGGCCGGCGCGATGCGGCTGCAGTCCGGCGCGCAGCAGGCCAGCGAGGCGTATGCCTTCGACGTGAAGCCGCGCTGGCCGCTGCACGAGATCGTGCCGGCGGCCTGACGCCCGCTCACTGCAGCGGGATCGTGCGCGCCTTGCTCACCGGGACCTGCTTGGCCAGGGTCAGCGTGAGCACGCCGTTCTCCAGCCTGGCGGCGGTGGCATCGACATCGATGTCCTGCGGCAGCTCATAGGCGGCCTTGTACTGGCGCGGCGCCTCGGCGCGCGTCTCGATGCGCACCACCGGGCCCTCGACGCTGATGGACAGGTCCTCGCGCGCGATGCCGGGCATGTCCAGGGTCACGGTCCAGGCCTTGTCGTCCTCCGACACGGTGGCGCCGCGGGCGGGCGTGGGCTGGAAGAAGGCCTCGTCGATGAAGCGCTCGAAGCCGCGGTTGAAGGTGCGGCGGGTGGGGATCACGGCGCGGGTGCGGACGACGGGTGCGAAAAACATGGCGACTCTCCTGGAAGACGGTTCCGGGCGGGCCCCAGGCCCCCCTTACACTGCGCGGCATCCGCCAGCCGAATGCCGCCCTGCACCCGATCTGCGAGCGGCCGGCGACTTTTCAAGGGCTGGCTGTTCTTGACGCGAAAGCCCGCCCATGCGCCACGCCATCCAGAACCTCGAGGCCTCGAAGATCCGCGAGGTCGCCAACGCCGGCCTCGGCCGCAGCGACGTGCTGGCCTTCTGGTTCGGCGAGAGCGACGAGGCCACGCCGGACTTCATCCGCGAGGCGGCCATCGCCTCGCTGCGGGCCGGCGAAACCTTCTATGCCCACAACCTCGGCCTGCCCGAGCTGCGCGCGGCCCTGGCGGCCTACACGACGCGCCTTCACGGCCCGGTGGACGCCGGCCGCATCGCCGTCACCTCCGGCGGCGTGAGCGGGCTGATGCTGGCCGTGCAGGCCCTGGTGGATGCGGGCGACGAGGTGGTGGCCGTCACCCCGGTCTGGCCCAACCTCACGGCCCAGCCCCTGATCATGGGCGCGGCGCTGCGCACCGTGTCCCTGAAGCCCGTCGGCGGCGCCTGGGTGCTGGACCTGCAGGCCCTGCTCGATGCGGTCACCCCGGCCACCCGCCTGCTGGTGCTCAACGCCCCCAACAACCCGACCGGCTGGACACTCCGGCGCGAGGAGCAGCAGGCCATCCTGGACCACTGCCGCCGCACCGGCACCTGGATCCTGGCCGACGAGGTCTACGAGCGGCTCTACTACGCGCCCAGCGACACGGGCTGCGCCCCCAGCTTCCTCGACATCGCCGCCCCGGACGACCGCCTGGTCGTGGCCCACAGCTTCTCCAAGAGCTTCCTCATGACCGGCTGGCGCCTGGGCTGGCTGGTGATGCCGCCGGCGCTGGTGGAGCCCATGGGCAAGCTGATCGAGTTCAACACCTCCTGCGCCAGCACCTTCACCCAGCGCGGCGCGATTGCCGCCGTGACCCGCGCCGACGAGGTCACCCCGCGCGTCGTGGCCCACCTGAAGGCCTGTCGCGACACCCTGGTGCCGCTGCTGCAGGCCCTGCCGCAGGTGCGGGTGGCCCCGGCCCCGGGCGGCATGTACGCCTTCTTCCAGCTCCAGGGCCACCCCGACTCGCTGGCCACGGCCAAGCGGCTGGTGGCCGAGGCCGGCCTCGGCCTGGCTCCCGGCAGCGCCTTCGCGCCCGAGGCGGACGGCTGGCTGCGCTGGTGCTTCGCCTCGAAGGACCTGGCGCGGCTGGGGCAGGGCGTGGAGCGCCTCCAGGGCTGGCTGGCCGCCCAGGCCTGATCCCAGGCTATAATCCCGCAGTTCTACCCCTCACGGGGTGGTGCTTTCGCACGTTGGAGCCGCATTCCAGCATCCAACGCAAGTCAATTCTTCCCAAGGAATCACTGATGGCCATCAACAAGGCTGAAATCGTTGCCGCCAACGCGCGCGGCGCCGCCGACACCGGCAGCCCCGAAGTGCAGGTCGCCCTCCTGACCGCCCGCATCAACGAGCTGACCCCCCACTTCAAGACCCACGCCAAGGACCACCACGGCCGCCGCGGCCTGCTGCGCCTGGTGAACCGTCGCAAGAGCCTGCTGGCCTACCTGAAGGCCAAGGACGCCGACCGCTACACCGCGCTGATCGCCAAGCTGGGCCTGCGCAAGTAAGCACCGAACCCACGAAAAGCGCCTGAGTTAGTCCCGCTAGCTCAGGCGTTTTTCACTTCCGGGAGCCCTCCAGACGAATACGCGCTGTGTCATTCCACCAGCCGCCCCCACGCAGGATGCGGGCGATTGATGGAATGGCATCGTGTTCGCCTGAAGCTCCGCCCACCAGAGAGAGCAAGAACATGAGCATCTTCAACAAAGTCACCAAGACCTTCCAGTGGGGCCAGCACACGGTCACCCTGGAGACCGGCGAGATCGCCCGCCAGGCGTCCGGCGCCGTGATCGTCAACATCGACGACACCGTGGTCCTGGCCACCGTGGTCGCCTCCAAGTCCGCCAAGCCCGGCCAGGACTTCTTCCCGCTGACCGTCGACTACATCGAGAAGACCTACGCCGCCGGCAAGATCCCCGGCTCGTTCTTCAAGCGCGAAGCCAAGCCCTCCGAGCTGGAGACGCTGACCTCCCGCCTGATCGACCGCCCGATCCGCCCGCTGTTCCCCGAGGGCTTCCTGAACGAAGTCCACGTGGTGATCCACACCCTGTCGCTGAACCCCGAGGTCGACGCCGACATCGCCGCCATGATCGGCACCAGCGCCGCGCTGGCCATCTCCGGCGTGCCCTTCGCCGGCCCGATCGGCGCCGCCCGCGTGGGCTACATCAACGGCGAGTACGTCCTGAACCCGGGCCAGACCCAGCGCAAGGACAGCCAGATGGACCTGGTCGTCGCCGGCACCGAGGCCGCCGTGCTGATGGTCGAGTCCGAGGCCCTGCAGCTGTCCGAGGAGATCATGCTGGGCGCCGTGGTGTTCGGCCACGAGCAGGGCAAGATCGCCATCAACGCCATCCACGAGCTGGTGCGCGACGCCGGCAAGCCGGCCTGGGACTGGCAGCCGCCCGCCAAGGACGAGCCCTTCATCGCCAAGGTCACCGCCCTGGCCGAGGACAAGCTGCGCGCCGCCTACCAGATCCGCTCCAAGCAGGCCCGCACCCAGGCCCTGCGCGAGGCCTCCGCCTCGGTGCATGCCGCGCTGAAGGCCGAGGGCGTCGAGTACGAGGCCGGCAAGGTCGACGACCTGCTGTTCGCCATCGAGTCGAACATCGTGCGCAGCCAGATCCTGGCCGGCGAGCCCCGCATCGACGGCCGCGACACCCGCACCGTGCGCCCCATCGAGATCCGCAACAGCGTGCTGCCCCGCACCCACGGCTCGGCCCTGTTCACCCGCGGCGAGACCCAGGCCCTGGTCGTCTCCACCCTGGGCACCGAGCGTGACGCCCAGCGCATCGACGCGCTGGCCGGCGAGTTCGAGGACCGCTTCCTGTTCCACTACAACATGCCCCCCTTCGCCACCGGCGAAGTCGGCCGCATGGGCTCCACCAAGCGCCGCGAGATCGGCCACGGCCGCCTGGCCAAGCGCGCCCTGGTGGCGTGCCTGCCCACCAAGGAAGAATTCCCGTACACGATCCGCGTGGTCTCCGAGATCACCGAGTCCAACGGCTCCTCCTCCATGGCCTCCGTCTGCGGCGGCTGCCTGGCGATGATGGACGCCGGCGTGCCGATGAAGGCCCACGTGGCCGGCATCGCCATGGGCCTGATCAAGGAAGGCAACCGCTTCGCCGTGCTGACCGACATCCTGGGCGACGAGGACCACCTGGGCGACATGGACTTCAAGGTGGCCGGCACCACCAACGGCATCACCGCCCTGCAGATGGACATCAAGATCCAGGGCATCACCAAGGAAATCATGCAGGTCGCCCTGGCCCAGGCCAAGGAAGCGCGCATGCACATCCTGGGCAAGATGCAGGACGCCATGGGCGAGGCCAAGACCGAGGTCTCCAGCTTCGCGCCGAAGCTGTACACGATGAAGATCAACCCCGAGAAGATCCGCGACGTGATCGGCAAGGGCGGCGCCGTGATCCGCGCGCTGACCGAGGAGACCGGCTGCCAGATCAACATCGAGGAAGACGGCACCATCACCATCGCCGCCACCGATTCCGCCAAGGCCGACGAGGCCAAGAAGCGCATCGAGCAGATCACCGCCGAAGTGGAGATCGGCAAGGTCTACGAAGGCCCGGTCACCAAGATCCTGGACTTCGGCGCCCTGGTCAACCTGCTGCCCGGCAAGGACGGCCTGCTGCACATCTCGCAGATCGCCCACGAGCGCGTGGAGAAGGTCACCGACTACCTGTCGGAAGGCCAGGTCGTGCGCGTGAAGGTGCTCGAGACCGACGAGAAGGGCCGCGTCAAGCTGTCCATGAAGGCCCTGCTGGACCGCCCGGCCCGCGACGAGCGCGAGCCGCGTGAGGAGCGTGCGCCGCGTGAGCGTCGCGAGCCGCGCGAGTCCCGCGACCAGGCCCCGGCCGCCGACGCCCAGGGCGAGTAATCACCGCCTTGCGAGCTGCGGCCCGCGCCCTCCGGCGCGGGCCGTTTTGACGATGGACGACCATTCGACGAGCGAGAGCAATCCATGAAGGCCGTTGAGATCACCACCCCCGGCGCCCCCGAGGTGCTGCGCCTGGGCGAGCGCCCGATGCCCGTGGCGGGCGCGGGCGAAGTGCTGGTGCGCGTCGCCGCCAGCGGGGTCAACCGCCCCGACGTGCTGCAACGCACCGGCAACTACCCCGTGCCCCCCGGCGCCTCCGACATCCCCGGCCTCGAGTTCGCCGGCGTGATCGAGGGCGGCGACGCCGCCGCGATGGCCGCGGCCGGCCTGAAGGTGGGCGACCGCGTCTGCGCGCTGGTCGCCGGCGGCGGTTACGCCGAGTACTGCGTGGCGCCCGTGGGCCAGTGCCTGCCCGTGCCCGCCGGCCTGTCCGACGTGGAGGCGGCCTCGCTGCCCGAGACCTTCTTCACCGTCTGGAGCAACGTCTTCGACCGCGCCCGCCTGCAGGCCGGCGAGACCCTGCTGGTGCAGGGCGGCTCCAGCGGCATCGGCGTCACCGCGATCCAGATGGCCAAGGCCCTGGGCGCGACGGTGATCGTCACCGCCGGCAGCGACGACAAGTGCGCTGCCTGCCTGAAGCTCGGCGCCGACCACGCCATCAACTACAAGACGCAGGACTTCGTCGCCGAGGCCAAGCGCCTCACCGGCGGCGCCGGCGTCAACGTCATCCTCGACATGGTGGCCGGCAGCTATGTCGCCCGCGAGGTCGAGGCGCTGGCCGAGGACGGCCGCCTGGTCATCATCGCGGTGCAGGGCGGCACCAAGGCCGAATTCAACGCCGGCCTGGTGCTGCGCCGCCGCCTGGCCATCACCGGCTCGACGCTGCGCCCGCGCCCGGTGGCCTTCAAGGCCGCGATCGCGCAGTCCCTGCGCGAGAAGGTCTGGCCGCTGCTGGCGTCCGGCGCCATCAAGCCCGTCATCCACAGCACCTTCCCGGCGGCGAGTGCGGCCCAGGCCCACGCGCTGATGGAATCCAACCAGCACATCGGCAAGATCGTGCTGACCTGGTGAGACACGACATGAAGAAGAAACTGATTGCCGGCAACTGGAAAATGAACGGCAGCGTGCAGGCCAACGACGCGCTGGTGCGCGCCGTGATCGCCGGCCTGGGCGAAGCCTCCCGTGACGGCGCCTGCGAGGCCGCGGTCTGCGTGCCCGCGCCGTACCTGGCGCAGGTGCAGATGCTGCGCCACGGCACCCGCCTGGAACTCGGCGCCCAGGACTGCTCGGCGCACGAGCAGGGCGCCTACACCGGCGAGGTCGCGGCCGCCATGCTCAAGGAGTTCGGCGCCCGCTACGTGATCGTCGGCCACTCCGAGCGCCGCCAGTACCACGGCGAGAGCGACCAGCTCGTGGCCGACAAGGCCAAGGCGGCCCTGGCCCACGGCATCACGCCCATCGTCTGCGTGGGCGAGACCCTCGCCGAGCGCGAGGCCGGCCAGACCGAGGCGGTGGTCAAGCGCCAGCTGGCCGCGGTGATCCATACCAACGGCCACTGCATCAGCGAGATCGTCGTCGCCTACGAGCCCGTGTGGGCCATCGGCACCGGCAAGACCGCCACCCCCGAGCAGGCCCAGCAGGTGCACGCCGTGCTGCGCGCCCAGCTGCACGCCGCCACCGAGCACAGCGACCGCGTGCGCATCCTCTACGGCGGCAGCATGAACGCGGCCAACGCGGCCAGCCTGCTGTCCCAGCCCGACATCGACGGCGGCCTCATCGGCGGCGCCTCGCTGAAGGCCCCCGATTTCCTGCAGATCATTGCCTCGGCCAGCGCGAACGCGGCCTGAGTCTTCCCGCATTAGGAGTGCATCCATGAGTTTCCTGTTCAACATCGTGCTGGCCGTCCAGCTCATTTCGGCGATCGGCATGATCGGCCTGGTGCTGGTGCAGCACGGCAAGGGCGCCGACATGGGCGCCGCCTTCGGCAGCGGCGGCTCCGGCAGCCTGTTCGGCGCCTCGGGCAGCGCGAACTTCCTCTCGCGCACCACCGCCGTCCTGGCCACGGTGTTCTTCGTGTGCACCATGGGCCTGGCCTACCTGGGTACCAACCGCCCGGTGGAATCCGGCTCGGTCCTCGAGCGCGCCGCCGCGCCCGCGGCCCCGGCAGCGTCCGGCGCAGCCGCCCAGATCCCCGCCACGGCGGCCTCCGCCGCCCCGGTGCCGGCCGTTCCCGCCTCGGGCGCCGCACAGATTCCGGGTCGCTGAGCTAATTTCCTTCGCTTTCCCCCGGGAAGCGACATGGTTTCAGGGTAAACTCTCAGGCTGTTCGGAGCAGCGGGTTGAAAATTCAAACAACGCCCGCAGTACCGGATGCACAAACCGCCGTCGTGGTGAAATTGGTAGACACGCTATCTTGAGGGGGTAGTGGCGAAAGCTGTGCGAGTTCGAGTCTCGCCGACGGCACCATACAAAAAAGTCACGGGCCCGGATCCCGTGACGCAGCGGTAGCGGAGCCCCAGATGAACCTAGAGCAGTATCTCCCCGTCCTCCTGTTCATTTTGGTGGGCGTCGCAGTCGGGGTGATCCCCCAGGTTCTCGGGTTCATCGTCTCCACCGCAGTCGGCTTCAACAAGCCCGACGCAGCCAAGAACTCCCCCTACGAGTGCGGGTTCGAGGCCTTCGAGGACGCGCGCATGAAGTTCGACGTGCGCTACTACCTCGTGGCCATCCTCTTCATCCTGTTCGACCTGGAAATCGCCTTCCTCTTTCCCTGGGCCGTCGCGCTCAAGGAGATCGGTGCCGTGGGCTTCTGGTCGGTGATGGTTTTCCTGGCCATCCTGGTCGTGGGCTTCGTCTACGAGTGGAAAAAAGGCGCCCTGGACTGGGAGTGAGCACGGCCCGGTCACGGGCGTGCAGAAGGAAGTACGGCAATGGCAAACGAAGGCATTCTCGACAAGGGCATCGTCACCACCACGGTGGATACGGTGATCAACTGGGCCAAGACCGGCTCGCTCTGGCCGATGACGTTCGGCCTCGCGTGTTGCGCGGTGGAAATGATGCACGCGGGCGCGGCCCGCTATGACATCGACCGCTTCGGCATGCTGTTCCGGCCCAGTCCCCGGCAGTCCGACCTGATGATCGTGGCCGGCACCCTGTGCAATAAGATGGCCCCGGCCCTGCGCAAGGTCTATGACCAGATGCCCGAGCCGCGCTGGGTCATCTCCATGGGCTCGTGCGCCAACGGCGGCGGCTACTACCACTACAGCTACTCCGTGGTCCGGGGCTGCGACCGCATCGTGCCGGTCGACGTCTACGTGCCCGGTTGCCCGCCCACCGCCGAGGCCCTGCTGTACGGAATCATCCAGCTGCAGCAGAAGATCCGCCGCACCCAGACCATCGCCCGCGCCTGAAGGACCCGCCTCGATGACGACTCCTGTCTACGCCGTTGATCCGCAGGCCCTCAAGGCGACGATCGAAAACACCCTCGGTGCCCTGGCCAAGCGCGTCGACCTCCACCTCGGCGAGGTCACCGTGACCGTCGCCGCCGCCGACTACCTGCAGGCCGCCAAGACCCTGCGCGATGCCGCCGGCCTGCAGTTCGAGCAGCTGATGGACCTGTGCGGCCTCGACATGTCCGAGTGGCGCAACGGCACCTGGGACGGCCCGCGCTACGCCGTGGTCTCGCACCTGCTGTCCGTGAGCCTGAACCAGCGCGTCCGCCTGAAGGTCTTCTGCCCCGATGACGACCTGCCCGCCGTCGACTCGGTCAACGGCCTGTGGAGCGCGGCCAACTGGTTCGAGCGCGAAGCCTTCGACCTGTTCGGCATCGTCTTCGAAGGCCACGCCGACCTGCGCCGCATCCTGACCGACTACGGCTTCATCGGCCACCCGTTCCGCAAGGACTTCCCGGTGTCCGGCCACGTCGAGATGCGTTACGACCCCGAGCGCCAGCGCGTGATCTACCAGCCCGTGACGATCGAGCCGCGCGAGATCACGCCGCGGATCATCCGCGAAGACAACTATGGAGGCCTCCAGTAAGGAGGACGACCATGGCAGAAATCAAGAACTACACCCTGAACTTCGGTCCCCAGCACCCGGCCGCCCACGGCGTGCTGCGCCTGGTGCTCGAGCTCGACGGCGAAGTCATCCAGCGCGCCGACCCGCACATCGGCCTGCTGCACCGCGCCACCGAGAAGCTGGCCGAGACCAAGACCTACATCCAGTCGCTGCCCTACATGGACCGCCTCGACTACGTGTCGATGATGTCCAACGAGCACGCCTACTGCCTGGCCATCGAGAAGATGCTGGGTCTGGAAGTTCCGGTGCGCGCCCAGTACATCCGCGTGATGTTCTCGGAGATCACCCGCCTGCTGAACCACCTGCTCTGGCTGGGTTGCCACGGCATGGACTGCGGCGCGATGAACATGCTGATCTACTGCTTCCGCGAGCGGGAAGACCTGTTCGACATGTACGAGGCGGTCTCCGGTGCGCGCATGCACGCGGCCTACTTCCGCCCGGGCGGCGTCTACCGCGACCTGCCGGAGACGATGCCGCAGTACAAGGCCAGCAAGGTCAAGAACGAGCGGACCATCCGCCAGCTCAACGAGAACCGCCAGGGCTCGCTGCTGGACTTCATCGAGGACTTCACGAACCGCTTCCCGAAGTACGTCGACGAGTACGAGACCCTGCTCACCGACAACCGCATCTGGAAGCAGCGCACCGTGGGCATCGGCGTGGTCACGCCCGAGCGCGCCCTGAACCTGGGCTTCACCGGCGCCATGCTGCGCGGCTCGGGCATCGCCTGGGACCTGCGCAAGAAGCAGCCCTACGACGTCTACGCCCAGATGGACTTCGACATCCCGGTCGGCAAGACCGGCGACTCGTATGACCGCTACCTGGTGCGCGTCGAGGAGATGCGCCAGTCCAACCGGATCATCCAGCAGTGCGTGGCCTGGCTGCGCGCGAACCCCGGCCCCGTCATCACCGACAACCACAAGGTGGCGCCGCCGGACCGCGAGTCCATGAAGTCCAACATGGAAGAGCTGATCCACCACTTCAAGCTCTTCACCGAAGGCTTCCGCGTCCCCGAGGGCGAGGCCTATGCGGCCGTCGAGCACCCCAAGGGCGAGTTCGGCATCTACATCAACAGCGACGGCGCCAACAAGCCCTACCGCCTGAAGATCCGCGCCCCGGGCTTCGCCCACCTGGCCGCCCTCGACGAGATGGGCCGCGGCCACATGATTGCCGATGCCGTGGCCATCATTGGCACCATGGACATCGTGTTCGGAGAGATTGACCGATGATTTCTGAAACCACCCGCGCCCGCTTCGATCGTGAAGTGGCGAAGTACCCCGCGGACCAGAAGCAGTCGGCCGTGATGGCCTGCCTGTCCATCGTTCAGCAGGAGCAGGGCTACGTCAGCCCCGAGAGCGAGCAGCAGATCGCCGACTACCTCGGCATGCCCGCGATCGCCGTGCACGAAGTCACGACCTTCTACAACATGTACAACCAGCGGCCGGTGGGCAAGTACAAGCTCAACGTCTGCACCAACCTGCCGTGCCAGCTGCGCGGCGGCCAGGAAGCCCTGCACCACCTGGAGCAGCGCCTGGGCGTCGAAATGGGCGGCACCACGGCCGACGGCCTGTTCACCCTGCAGCAGTGCGAGTGCCTGGGCGCGTGCGCCGATGCGCCGGCCATGCTGGTGAACGACCGCACCATGTGCAGCTTCATGAGCAAGGACAAGCTGGACCAGCTGATCGACGGCCTCAAGAAAGCGGAGCAGCAATGAGCATGAATGCCCAGCAAGTCCTGGCGCAGTTCCAGGCCACCGGCGTGCAGACCTGCTTCCACGGCCGCCACATCAACCCCCAGATCTACGCGGACCTGAACGGCACCAACTGGCGCCTGAAGGACTACGAGGCGCGCGGCGGCTACGCGGCCCTGCGCAAGATCCTTGGCAAGGATGGCGGCGAAGGCCTCACGCAGGACCAGGTGATCGCCACCGTGAAGGAATCCGCCCTGCGCGGCCGCGGCGGCGCCGGCTTCCCCTCGGGCCTCAAGTGGAGCTTCATGCCCCGCCAGTTCCCGGGCCAGAAGTACCTGGTGTGCAACTCCGACGAGGGCGAACCCGGCACCTGCAAGGACCGGGACATCCTCATGTACAACCCCCACATCGTGATCGAGGGGATGATCATCGCCGCCTACGCGATGGGCATCACCGTGGGCTACAACTACATCCACGGCGAGATCTTCCAGGTCTACGAGCGCTTCGAGGAAGCGCTGGAAGAGGCGAGGGCGGCCGGCCTCCTGGGCAACAACATCCTGGGCTCGAACTTCTCGTTCCAGCTGCACGGCCACCACGGCTTCGGCGCCTACATCTGCGGCGAGGAGACCGCGCTGCTCGAGTCGCTCGAAGGCAAGAAGGGCCAGCCGCGCTTCAAGCCGCCGTTCCCGGCCAGCTTCGGCCTGTACGGCAAGCCCACCACCATCAACAACACCGAGACCTTCGCGGCGGTGCCCTGGATCATCCGCAACGGCGGCCAGGCCTACCTCGAGTGCGGCAAGCCCAACAACGGCGGCACCAAGATCTTCTCGATCTCCGGTGACGTCGAGCTCCCCGGCAACTACGAGATCCCCCTGGGCACCCCCTTCAGCAAGCTGCTGGAGCTGGCCGGCGGCGTCTCCGGCGGCCGCAAGCTCAAGGCCGTGATCCCCGGCGGCTCCTCCTCCCCGGTGCTGCCCGCCTCCATCATCATGGAGTGCACGATGGACTACGACTCCATCGCCAAGGCCGGCTCCATGCTGGGCTCGGGCGCGGTCATCGTCATGGACGAGCGCCGTGACATGGTCGAGTCCCTGCGCCGCCTCTCGTACTTCTACGCCCACGAGTCCTGCGGCCAGTGCACCCCCTGCCGCGAAGGCACGGGCTGGCTCTGGCGCGTGGTGGACCGCATCCACAACGGGCACGGCCGCTCCTCCGACCTCGACCTGCTCAACTCCGTGGCGGACAACATCCAGGGCCGCACCATCTGCGCCCTGGGCGACGCGGCGGCCATGCCGGTGCGCGCCATGCTCAAGCATTTCCGTCACGAGTTCGAGGCCAAGATCCAGGCCGCCGAAGCAGCGAAGGCATAAGAACCATGGTTGAAATCGAACTCGACGGGAAAAAGGTCGAAATCGCCGAAGGCAGCATGGTGATGCATGCCGCCGAGAAGGCCGGCACCTACATCCCGCACTTCTGCTACCACAAGAAGCTGTCCATCGCGGCGAACTGCCGCATGTGCCTGGTCGACGTGGAGAAGGCGCCCAAGCCGATGCCGGCCTGCGCCACGCCCGTGACCCAGGGCATGATCGTCCGCACCAAGAGCGACAAGGCCGTGAAGGCCCAGCAGTCGGTCATGGAGTTCCTCCTGATCAACCACCCGCTGGACTGCCCGATCTGCGACCAGGGCGGCGAGTGCCAGCTGCAGGACCTGGCCGTGGGCTACGGCGCCTCGGCCTCGCGCTACGAAGAGGAAAAGCGCGTCGTCTTCCACAAGGACGTCGGCCCGCTGATCTCCATGGAGGAGATGTCCCGCTGCATCCACTGCACCCGCTGCGTGCGCTTCGGCCAGGAAATCGCCGGCGAGATGGAGCTGGGCATGATCCACCGCGGCGAGCACTCCGAGATCACCACCGTGCTGGGCGATACCGTCGACTCCGAGGTGTCCGGCAACATGATCGACCTGTGCCCGGTCGGCGCGCTGACCAGCAAGCCGTTCCGCTACAGCGCCCGCACCTGGGAGCTGTCGCGCCGCAAGAGCGTCAGCCCGCACGATTCCACCGGCGCCAACCTGGTCGTCCAGGTCAAGAACAACCGCGTGATGCGCGTGCTCCCGCTGGAGAACGACGGCGTCAACGAGTGCTGGCTGGCCGACCGCGACCGCTTCTCCTACGAAGCCCTGAACAGCGACGAGCGCCTCACCGCCCCGATGATCAAGCAGGGCGGCGAGTGGAAGACCGTCGACTGGCAGACCGCCCTCGAGTACGTCGCCAATGGCCTGAAGCAGGTCAAGGCCGACCACGGCGCCGCCGCCATCGGCGCGCTGGTGAGCCCGCACAGCACCGTCGAGGAGCTGTACCTGGCCGGCGCCCTGGTGCGCTCGCTCGGCTCCGAGAACATCGACTACCGCCTGCGCCACGCCGAGTTCACCTCGGGCGAGGGCGTGCGCTGGCTCGGCACCTCCATCGCCTCGCTGTCCAACCTGCAGCGCGCGCTGGTGGTGGGCTCGAACCTGCGCAAGGAGCACCCGCTGTTCGCCCTGCGGGTGCGCGGCGCGACCCGCAAGGGCGCCCAGGTGTCCTTCCTCCACGACGCCGAGGACGACCAGGCCATGGCCCTGGCCCACCGCGCCGTCGTGCCGGCCGGCGAGTGGCCCCTGGCCCTGGCCCGCGTGGCCGCCGCCGTCGCCGCCGAGAAGGGCGTCGCCGCCCCGGCCCAGGCCGAGGCCGACGACGCCGCACGTGCCATCGCCAAGTCCCTGCTGGGTGGCGAGCGCAAGGCCATCCTCCTGGGCAATGCCGCGGCGCACCACGCCAAGGCCTCCTCGATCCTGGCCCTGGCCCAGTGGATCGGCGCCCAGACCGGCGCCACCGTGGGCTACCTCACCGAGGCCGCCAACACCGTGGGCGCGCAGCTCGCCGGCGCCGTGCCGCGCGGCAACGGCCTGAATGCCGGCCAGATGCTGGCGGGCGGCCTGAAGGCCGCGATCCTGCTGAACACCGAGCCGGTCCATGACGCCGCCGACGGCCACCGCGCCGCCGCCGCCCTGGGCCAGGCCGAGATGGTCGTGACCCTCAGCCCGTTCAAGGCCAACCTCGGCTTCTCCGACGTGCTGCTGCCGATCGCCCCGTTCACCGAGACCCCGGGCACCTTCGTCAACGCCGAAGGCCGGGTGCAGGGCTTCCATGCCGTGGTCAAGCCGCAGGGCGAGGCCCGTCCCGCCTGGAAGGTGCTGCGCGTGCTGGGCAACCTGCTGGGCCTGCCGGGCTTCGACTTCGAGTCCGCGCAGGACGTGCTCCAGGCCGCCCGCGGCCCGCAGGACGCCGGCCAGGACTTCGTGCAGGGCGCGCGCCTGGACAACGCCACCGGCGCCGCCATCGACCTCACCGTGACCGCCGGCCGACCCGCCGCCGCGTCCATCTACCAGCTTGACGGCATCGTGCGCCGCGCGACGTCGCTGCAACTGACGGCCGACGCCCGCAAGGCCCGCGCCGCTGAAGGAGCCCCGGCATGATCGACCAGATCTACGAATTCGGTTACGGCCTGGTCGCCGCGCCCTGGTGGACCGCCATGGCCTGGCCCGTGGTGTGGAACCTGATCAAGATCGTCTGCGTGGTCGCGCCCCTGATGGGCGCCGTGGCCTACCTGACGCTGTGGGAGCGCAAGGCCATCGGCTTCACCCAGGTGCGCGTGGGCCCGAACCGCATCGGCCCGTTCGGCCTGCTGCAGCCCATCGCCGACGCGCTGAAGCTGATCACCAAGGAAATCATCCGCCCCTCGGCGGCCAACAAGGGCCTGTTCTTCCTCGGCCCGATCATGACCATCATGCCGGCCCTGGCCGCCTGGGCCGTGATCCCCTTCGGCCCCGAGACCGCGCTGTCCAACATCAACGCCGGCCTGCTGTTCCTGATGGCCATCACCTCGCTCGAGGTGTACGGCGTGATCATCGCCGGCTGGGCCTCCAACTCGAAGTACGCCTTCCTGGGCGCGCTGCGCGCCTCGGCGCAGATGGTGAGCTACGAGATCGCCATGGGCTTCTGCCTGGTGGTGGTGCTGATGGTCACCGGCAGCCTGAACATGACCCAGGTGGTCATGGTGCAGGACAAGGGCTACTTCGCGCAGATGGGCCTGAACTTCCTCTCGTGGAACTGGCTGCCCCTGCTGCCGATCTTCGTCGTGTACTTCATCTCCGGCCTGGCCGAGACCAACCGCCACCCGTTTGACGTGGTGGAGGGCGAGTCCGAGATCGTCGCCGGCCACATGATCGAGTACTCGGGCATGAGCTTCGCCATGTTCTTCCTGGCTGAATACGCCAACATGTGGCTGGTCTCCATCCTGGCCGTCATCATGTTCCTGGGCGGCTGGCTGCCCCCGATCGACTCGGCGCTGTTCAACTGGATCCCCGGCTGGATCTGGCTGGGCATCAAGACCTTCATCGTCGTCACGATGTTCCTGTGGGTGCGCTCGACGTTCCCGCGCTACCGCTACGACCAGATCATGCGCCTGGGCTGGAAGATCTTCATTCCGGTCACGCTCGTCTGGCTGATCGTCGTGGGCCTGTGGATGCAGACCCCCTACAACATCTGGAATTAAAGCCATGTCGACGCAAACCCTCGATCGACCCTCGGCGTTCTCCCTGAAGGACTTCCTGTCCAGCTTCATGCTGACGGAGTTGTTCAAGGGCCTGGCCATCACGGGCAAGTACGCCTTCGCCCGCAAGATCACCATCCAGTTCCCCGAGGAAAAGACCCCGCTGTCGCCGCGTTTCCGCGGCCTGCATGCCCTGCGCCGTTACGAGAACGGCGAGGAGCGCTGCATCGCCTGCAAGCTGTGCGAGGCGATCTGCCCCGCGATGGCCATCACCATCGAGTCGGACCAGCGCGCCGACGGCACCCGCCGCACCACGCGCTACGACATCGACCTGACCAAGTGCATCTTCTGCGGCTTCTGCGAGGAGAGCTGCCCGGTCGACTCCATCGTCGAGACGCACATCCTCGAGTACCACGGCGAGAAGCGCGGCGACCTGTACTTCACCAAGGACATGCTGCTGGCCGTGGGCGACAAGTACGAAGCCGAGATCGCTGCCAACAAGGCGGCCGACGCCAAGTACCGCTAAGAACAAGAAGAGAGAACTCTCATGGACGTCAAGACCGGTTTCTTCTACCTCTTCTCGGCGGTGCTGCTGTTCGCATCGTTCCGTGTCATCACCGCCCGCAACCCGGTGTACGCCGCCCTGTACCTGGTGCTGGCGTTCTCCCAGGCGGCCGCCGTGTGGCTGCTGCTCAAGGCCGAATTCCTAGCGATCACGCTGGTGCTGGTCTATGTGGGCGCGGTGATGGTGCTGTTCCTGTTCGTCGTGATGATGCTGGACATCAATATCGACAGCCTGCGCGCCGGCTTCTGGAAGCACTTCCCGCTGGCCGGCCTGATCGGCGCCATCATCGCCCTCGAGATGGCCGCCGTCCTCATGGGCGGCTTCCGCGTGACGGACGCCGTGCCGCAGCCCGCCGACGTGTCCAACACCCACGCCCTGGGCAAGCTGCTGTACACGCAGTACCTGTTCCCGCTGGAGATCGCCGCCACCATCCTGCTGGTGGCCATGATTGCCGCCATCGCGCTGACCCTGCGCGAGCGCAAGGACAGCCGCCACATCGACCCCGCCATCCAGGTGCGCGTCAAGGCCCGTGACCGCTTCGAAGTGGTCAAGATGCCCGCCACCGTCGCCGCCCCCCCGGCGCAACCCGAAGCCGCGCCGGAGGCCAAGGCATGACTCTCTCCCTCGGACACTTCCTCTCGCTGGGCGCGATCCTGTTCGCGCTGTCGGTGATCGGCATCTTCCTGAACCGCCGCAACCTGATCGTGCTGCTCATGGCCATCGAGCTGATGCTCCTGGCCGTGAACATGAACTTCGTGGCGTTCTCCTACTACCTGGGCGACATGCACGGCCAGGTGTTCGTGTTCTTCATCCTGACCGTGGCTGCCGCCGAGTCGGCGATCGGCCTGGCCATCCTCGTGCTGCTGTTCCGCGCCAAGTCGAACATCAACGTCGAAGAACTCAACACGCTCAAGGGCTGAAAGAACAAGAACCATGAGCCAGACCCTCAACGCATCGACCCTGCTCGCCGTTCCGCTCGCGCCGCTCGCCGGCGCGGTGCTGGCGGGCGTGCTGGGCACGAAGTTCGGCGGCAACCGCATCGGCCGTGCCGCCTCCCACAGCCTGACCATCCTGGGCGTGTTCATCGCCTTCGTGATCTCGGCGCTCACGCTCAAGTCCGTGGCCATGGACGGCGCGCGCTTCTCCGGCACCGTCTACGAGTGGATGGTGATCGGCGGCCTGAAGATGGAAATCGGCTTCCTGGTCGACGGCCTCACCGCCATGATGATGTGCGTGGTGACCTTCGTCTCGCTGATGGTGCACCTCTACACCATCGGCTACATGCAGGAAGACGAGGGCTACAACCGCTTCTTCGCCTACATCTCGCTGTTCACGTTCTCCATGTTGATGCTCGTCATGAGCAACAACCTGCTGCAGCTGTTCTTCGGCTGGGAAGCCGTGGGCCTGGTGTCCTACCTGCTGATCGGCTTCTGGTACAACAAGCCGAGCGCGATCTTCGCCAACATGAAGGCCTTCCTGGTGAACCGGGTCGGTGACTTCGGCTTCATCCTGGGCATCGGCCTGATCGCCGCCTACACCGGCACGATGAACTACGCCGAGATCTTCGGCAAGAGCGGTGAGCTGGCCAAGCTGGCCTTCCCGGGCACCGACTGGATGCTGGTCACCGTGATCTGCATCTGCCTGTTCATCGGCGCCATGGGCAAGTCCGCCCAGTTCCCGCTGCACGTCTGGCTGCCCGACTCCATGGAAGGCCCGACCCCCATCTCCGCCCTGATCCACGCCGCCACCATGGTGACGGCCGGCATCTTCATGGTGGCGCGCATGTCGCCCCTGTTCGAGCTGTCGGACACGGCGCTGAACTTCATCCTGGTGGTCGGCTCCATCACCGCCCTGTTCATGGGCTTCCTGGGCATCATCCAGAACGACATCAAGCGCGTGGTGGCCTACTCCACGCTGTCCCAGCTGGGCTACATGACCGTGGCCCTGGGCGCCTCGGCCTACTCGGTCGCCGTGTTCCACCTGATGACGCACGCCTTCTTCAAGGCCCTGCTGTTCCTCGGCGCCGGCTCGGTGATCATGGGCGTGCACCACAACCAGGACATCCGCTGGATGGGCGGCCTGCGCAAGTACATGCCGATCACCTGGATCACCTCGCTGCTCGGTTCGCTGGCCCTGATCGGCACGCCGCTGTTCTCCGGCTTCTACTCCAAGGACAGCATCATCGAGGCGGTTCACGCCACGAACCTGCCCGCTGCCGGCTTCGCCAACTTCGCCGTCCTGGCCGGCGTGTTCGTCACCGCGTTCTACTCGTTCCGCATGTACTTCCTGGTCTTCCACGGCAAGGAGCGCTACGACCAGAACCCGGACGCGCACCACGACGACCACCATGCGCACGACGACCATGGCCACGGCCACGGTGACGGCAAGCCCCACGAGTCCCCCTGGGTCGTGACCGTGCCGCTGCTGCTGCTGGCGATCCCCTCGGTGGTGATCGGCTACCTGACCATCCAGCCGATGCTGTATGGCGAGTTCTTCAAGGACGCGATCTTCGTGGACGCCGCCCGGCACCCGGCGATGGCCCAGATCGGCGCGGCCTTCCATGGCGCAGCCGCCATGGCCACGCACGCCTTCAGCACCGCGCCGTTCTGGCTGGCGCTGGCCGGCGTGGCGGTCTCCTACTACATGTACATGGTGAACCCGGCGCTGCCGGCCGCCATCAAGCGCGCGGCCATGCCGGTCTACACGCTGCTGGAAAACAAGTACTACATGGACTGGATCAACGAGAACATCCTGGCCCGCGCGGCCCGGGGTCTCGGCATCGCCCTGTGGAAGGGTGGCGACCAGGCCCTCATCGACGGCGCCGCCGTCAACGGCAGCGCGAAGCTGGTGGGCGTGTTCGCCTTCATCGTGCGCCGCGTGCAGACCGGCTACCTGTACCACTACGCGCTGGCCATGATCGTCGGCCTGTTCGTGCTGCTGACGTGGTTCGCCTCGCCGTGGTTCAAGTAAGCCAGTAGGAGAAGAACAAAAATGGGTCTCTTGAGCCTCGCCATCTGGACGCCGATCTTCTTCGGCGTCGTCCTCCTGGCCCTCGGCCGCGACGACCAGGCGCGCACGGTGCGCTGGATCGCGCTGGTCGGCGCCATCGTCAGCTTCCTGGTCACGCTGCCGCTGTACACCCGTTTCGACGCCTCCACCGCGGCGATGCAGTTCGTCGAGAAGGCGCCGTGGATCGCGCGCTTCAACGTCAACTACCACCTGGGCGTGGACGGCATCTCGCTGTGGTTCGTCCTGCTGACCGCCTTCATCACCGTGATCGTGGTGATCTCGGCGTGGGAGGCCATCACCGAGCGCGTGAACCAGTACATGGGCGCGTTCCTGATCCTGTCGGGCCTGATGATCGGCGTGTTCGCCGCCATCGACGCGATGCTGTTCTACGTGTTCTTCGAGGCCACGCTGATCCCGATGTACCTGATCATCGGCATCTGGGGCGGCCCGCGGAAGATCTACGCCGCGTTCAAGTTCTTCCTGTACACGCTCATGGGCTCGCTGCTGATGCTGGTCGCCCTGATCTACCTGTACAACAAGTCCGGCGGCAGCTTCGACATCGCGGCCTGGCACAAGCTGCCCCTGGCGGGCAACGTGCAGACCCTGCTGTTCTTCGCGTTCTTCGCCGCCTTCGCGGTGAAGGTGCCGATGTGGCCTGTGCACACCTGGCTGCCCGACGTGCACGTCGAGGCGCCCACCGGCGGTTCCGCGGTGCTGGCGGCCATCATGCTGAAGCTGGGCGCCTACGGCTTCCTGCGCTTCTCCATGCCCATCGCCCCCGATGCGGCGCACGAGTGGGCCTGGCTGATCATCGGCCTGTCCATCGTGGCGGTGATCTACGTGGGCCTGGTCGCCATGGTCCAGCAGGACATGAAGAAGCTGGTGGCCTATTCGTCGGTCGCCCACATGGGCTTCGTGACCCTGGGCTTCTTCATCTTCAACCCGCTGGGCGTGGCCGGCGGCATCGTGCAGATGATCGCCCACGGCTTCGTTTCGGGCGCCATGTTCCTGTGCATCGGCGTGCTGTACGACCGCGTCCACTCGCGCGAGATCGCCAGCTATGGCGGCGTGGTCAACACCATGCCCAAGTTCGCCGCCTTCGCGCTGCTGTTCTCGATGGCCAACTGCGGCCTGCCGGCCACCGCCGGTTTCGTCGGCGAGTGGATGGTGATCCTGGGCGCCACCCAGGCCAACTTCTGGCTCGGCCTGATGGCCGCGACCGCGCTGATCTTCGGCGCCGCCTACACCCTGTGGATGTTCAAGCGCGTCTACCTGGGCCCGGTCACCAACGACGACGTGCGTACGCTCACCGACATCAACGGCCGCGAGTTCGTGATGCTGGCGCTGCTGGCCATCGCGGTGCTGTACATGGGGATCCATCCCAAGCCCTTCACCGACGTCATGGACGTCACCGTCGCCGAGTTCCTCAAGCACGTGGCGGCTTCCAAACTGAACTGACACAAGAAGGCCGTACCTGCCATGCTGGACACACTGAGCCTCGTCGTCGTCGCGCCGGAGATCCTCCTGCTGGCGGCGACCTGCGTCATCGCCCTGGTGGACCTGGGCGTGAAGACGCGTCTTCGCAACCTCACCTACGTGCTGAGCCTGCTGACCCTGGCGGGCGTCGCCTGGATGTGCGCCCAGTTCGCCCTGGGCGGCCAGGTGCAGTACGCCTTCGGCAAGATGGTCGTGAGCGACCCCATGGGCAACTGGCTCAAGGTCTTCGCCGCGGTCGCCGTCGGCGTGACCCTGGTCTACAGCCGTCCCTACGCCGCCGACCGCGACATGATGCGCGGCGGCGAGCTGTTCTCGCTGTCCCTGCTGTCGCTCCTGGGCATCTTCGTGATGATCGGCGCCAGCAACTTCCTGGGCATCTACCTGGGCCTGGAACTGCTCACGCTCTCCAGCTATGCGCTGGTGGCCCTGCGCCGCGACAACGAGAAGGCCGTCGAGGCCGCCATGAAGTACTTCGTGCTGGGCGCCATGGCCTCGGGCTTCCTGCTGTATGGCATTTCCATGCTGTACGGCGCCACCGGCTCGCTGGACATCAACGAGGTCTTCAAGGCCATCGGCTCCAGCCGCATCAAGCATGAAGTGCTGGTGTTCGGCCTGGTGTTCATCGTCGCAGGCCTGGCCTTCAAGCTGGGCGCCGTGCCGTTCCACATGTGGGTGCCCGACGTCTACCAGGGCGCGCCCACGGCCGTGACCCTGATGATCGGTGCCGCCCCCGAGCTGGCTGCCTTCGCCATCGCCATCCGCCTGCTGGTGGAGGGCCTGATGCCCCTGGCCATCGACTGGCAGCAGATGCTGGTGGTGCTGGCCGTGGCCTCGCTGGTGGTGGGCAACCTGGCGGCGATCGCGCAGACCAACCTCAAGCGCATGCTGGCCTATTCGACCATCGCGCAAATGGGTTTCGTGCTCCTGGGCCTGGCCGCTGGCGTCGTCAACGGCAGCACCGCCAACGCCGCCTCGGCCTACAGCGCCTCGATGTTCTACATCGTGACCTACGTGCTGACCACGCTGGCCTCGTTCGGCATCATCCTGCTGCTGGCGCGCGAGCACTTCGAGAGCGACGAGATCGCCGACCTGGCCGGCCTGAACCAGCGCAGCCCGCTGTACGCCGGCATCATGGCGATCTGCATGTTCTCGCTGGCCGGCGTGCCGCCGCTGGTGGGCTTCTACGCCAAGCTGGCCGTGCTGCAGGCGCTGGTGACCGCGGGCACCGCGTTCCACATCGGCCTGGCCGTGTTCGCGGTGATCGCCTCGCTGATCGGCGCGTTCTACTACCTGCGCGTGGTCAAGGTCATGTACTTCGACGCGCCCATCACCGCCACCACCGTCTCGGCCCCGGTCGACGTGCGCGTGGTCCTGTCCGTCAACGGCGCGCTGGTGCTGGCGCTGGGCATCGTTCCCGGCGGCCTGATGACCCTGTGCGCCGAGGCGGTCCTCAAGACCCTGGCGCCCTGATCTTTCCTGGAAGGGGCGGGGCGTGTCGCTCACCGCATCGGTCTGGTTCGTGATCTTCCTGGCGCTGCTCGGCGCCAACCTGCCGTTCGTGACCGGGCGGCTGTTCGGGGTGGTGCCGCTGCGCGCCCCGAAGTCGCTGGGCCTGCGGCTGCTGGAGCTGCTGGTCCTGTACCTCGTGGTCGGCAGCGTCGGCCTGCTGCTGGAGCAGCGCGCCGGCCAGGTCGCGCCCCAGGGCTGGGAGTTCTACGCGATCACCGGCGCCCTGTTCGTGACGCTGGCCTTCCCCGGCTTCGTCTGGCGCTACCTGTTCAAGCACCGGCATTGAGGCGGCGGCGCGGCCCCGGCACCTGAAGCCCATGTCCGACGACAAGCACCTCGTCGAAGTGGCCACCGGCCGTGAGGAGCTGCTGCGCGGCGGCTTCCTGCACGCGGTGCGCGACACCGTGCGCCTGCCGGACGGCCAGACCGCCCGGCGCGAATTCATCCTCCACCCCGGCGCCGTCGTCGTCATCGGCCTGCTCGATGACGGGCAGGTGGTGCTGGAGCGCCAGTACCGGCACCCGGTGGGCCGGGTCATGGTCGAATTCCCGGCCGGCAAGCTCGATGCGGGCGAGGATCGCCTGGCCTGCGCCCGCCGCGAGCTGCTCGAGGAGACCGGCTACTCGGCGCGCGAGTGGGCCCATGCCGGCGAGATGCACCCCTGCATCGGCTACTCCGACGAATTCATCGACATCTGGTTCGCCCGCGGGCTGACCCGCGGCGAGCGCCGCCTCGACGAGGGCGAGTTCCTCGACGTCATCGCCGCCACGCCGCGCGAGCTGCTGCAGTGGGTGCGCGAGGGCAAGGTCACCGACGGCAAGACGCTGTCCTGCCTGGTCTGGCTGCAGAACGTCCTGAGCGGCGACTGGGTCTTGGACTGGCAGGGACAATCCGCTCCATGAAGGTGCTCGACCTGCAATGCGCCACGGGCCACGTGTTCGAGGGCTGGTTCGCTTCGGAAGATGATTTCCAGGCGCAGCTGCAACGCGGCCTGGTGGAGTGCCCGGTGTGCGGTGACACCCAGGTGGCCAAGAAGCTCAGTGCGCCGCGCCTGAACCTCGGCGCGCAGGCGGCGCCGGCCGCCGTCCCCGCGCCGGCCGCCGCGCGCGAGGCCGCGGTGCCCGCGCCGCAGCAGGCGGCCCTGCAGGCCGCCTGGATGAAGGCGGTGCGGCACGTGATGGCGAACACCGAGGATGTCGGCGAGCGTTTTGCCGAGGAGGCCCGCAGGATCCACTACGGCGAGACCGAGGAGCGCGGCATCCGCGGCCAGGCCTCGCGCGAGGAGACGCAGGCGCTGCTGGAGGAGGGCATCGGCGTGGTGCCGCTGCCCTTGCCGAAGGGGCTCAAGGGGCCGCTGCAGTAAGGCGGCGCGCGCCGGCGCCCGCCGTCGCACAATGTCCTCCCGGCCGCCTAGGCCCTGCTTCGGAGGACGTGCGAATGAACAGGAACACGGTCTGTCTCTGGTACGACGGCGCCGCCCTCGAGGCCGCGCAGTTCTACGCCGCGACCTTCCCTGACAGCGCGGTGCGCGCGGTGCATCGGGCGCCGGCCGACTACCCCGCCGGCAAGGCGGGCGACGTGCTCACGGTGGAATTCACCGTGCTCGGCATCCCCTGCCTGGGCCTCAACGGCGGGCCGGCGTTCCGCCACAGCGAGGCGTTCTCCTTCCAGGTCGCGACCGAGGACCAGGCCGAGACCGACCGCCTCTGGAACGCCATCGTCGGCCACGGCGGGCAGGAAAGCGCCTGCGGCTGGTGCAAGGACAAGTGGGGCCTGTCGTGGCAGATCACGCCGCGGGTCCTGCTCGAGGCCATCGCCGACCCCGACCCGGCGGCCGCGAAGCGCGCCTTCGAGGCCATGATGGAGATGGGCCGGATCGACATCGCCGCCATCGAGGCCGCGCGCCGGGGCGAGGCCCCGGGCGCGGGATGAGCGGGCAGCCCGATCCGGTCGCGGCGTCTCAGGCCATGAACTGCAGCGCCGCCAGCCGCGCGTAGACCCCGCCGCGCGCCACCAGCGCCTCGTGCGTGCCTTCCTCCACGATGCGGCCGTGGTCCAGGACCACGATGCGGTCGGCGCGCTGCACGGTGGCCAGGCGGTGCGCGATGACCAGCGTCGTGCGATCGCGCATGGCCGCCTCCAGCGCCGACTGCACCATGCGCTCGCTCTGCGCGTCCAGCGCGCTGGTGGCCTCGTCGAGCAGCAGCAGCGGCGCGTCCTTGAGCATGGCGCGGGCGATGGCGATGCGCTGGCGCTGGCCGCCTGACAGGCGCACCCCGCGCTCGCCCAGGAAGCTGCCGTAGCCCCCGGGCAGGGCCGTGATGAACTCGTGCGCGAAGGCGGCGCGCGCGGCGGCCACCACCTCCTCGTCGCTCGCCCCGGGCCGGCCGTAGCGGATGTTCTCCATCGCGCTGGCGGAGAAGATCACCGGCTCCTGCGGCACCAGGGCGATGCGCTGGCGCAGCGCCTGCAGGTCCTGCGCCGCGACCGGCACGCCATCGAGCAGGATGCGGCCGGCCTGCGGGTCGTAGAACCGCAGCAGCAGCTGGAACACCGTGCTCTTGCCCGCGCCGCTGGGGCCCACCAGGGCCACCGTCTCGCCCGGCGCGATGGCCAGCGAGACCTGCGACAGCGCCGCCGACTGCGGCCGCGAGGGGTAGTGGAAGCTGAGGTCCTCGATCACCACCGCGCTGCCGCCGGCGGGGGAGGGCGCCGCCACCGGGTGCGCCGGCGAGGCCACCGGCGAGTGCGCGTGCAGCAGTTCCATCAACCGCTCCATCGCGCCGGCGGCGCGCAGCAGGTCGCCGTAGACCTCGCCGAGCACCGCCACCGCCCCGGCGAGGATGATCACGTACACCACCGTCTGCCCCAGGTGGCCGGCGCTGATGCGCCCGGCCAGCACCGCCTGCGTGCCCTGGTACACGCCCCACAGCAGCAGGGCGGCGGTGGCGATGATCACGAAGGCCACCAGGAAGGCGCGCGCCCGGGTGCGCCGGATGCCGGTGGCGAAGGCATGCTCGGTGGAGTCGCCGAAGCGCCGCGCCTCGCGCGCCTCGGCGGCATGGCTCTGGACCACCGGGATCGCATTGAGCACCTCGGCCGCGATGGCGCTGGCGTCGGCCACCCGGTCCTGGCTGGCGCGCGAGAGCCGGCGCACCCGCCGGCCGAAGGCCATCGACGGCAGCACCACGACCACCAGCACCAGCAGCACCTGGGTCATCACGTAGGGGTTGGTCCACACCAGCATCGCCAGCGCGCCCGCGCCCATCACCGCATTGCGCAGGCCCAGCGAGAAGGAGCTGCCGACCACCGTCTGCACCAGGGTGGTGTCGGCGGTCAGGCGCGAGAGCACCTCGCCGGTCTGCGTGGTCTCGAAGAACGCCGGGCTCTGGCGCACCACATGGGCGTAGACCGCGTTGCGCAGGTCGGCGGTCACCCGCTCGCCCAGCCAGCTCACCGTGTAGAACCGCGCCGCCGAGGACAGGCCCAGGGCCACCGCCACCGCGAACAGCCCCAGGAAATGCCCGCGCAGCGCCATCGCCTGGTCGCCCCGGTCGGCGGCGAGCAGGCCGCCGTCGATCAGGCTGCGCAGGGCCAGCGGGAACAGCAGCGTGGCCGTGGCCGCCAGCCCGAGGAACAGGACCGCCAGGGCGATGCGGCCGCGGTACGGGCGCAGGAACGGCAGCAGGCCGCGCAGGGCGCGCGGCGCGCCCCGGGGGGCGTCGGAGGCGGGGTGGGAGCGGGCCATGCGGCAGTGTAGCGAGCACGGAAATTCGGTTGCGCCTACAATCATTGCAGCTGCAAGTAATTTCCATGGCATCGCGCACTCCCACCTTCTACCGCCCGGGCACCTACCAGCCCGAGGACAGCGCCATCTGGCTGATGCGCCGCATCACCATCGCCTTCGCCCGGGAGGTCGGGGAGCAGCTCGAGCCCGACGGCCTGACGCATGCCCAGTGGATTCCGCTGCTGAAGATCCACAAGGGCCTGGCGACCACCGCCGCCGAGCTGGCGCGCGAGACGCATGTCGACGCCGCCACCATCACCCGCACGCTGGACCGGCTGGAGGACAAGGGCTTCCTGCGCCGTGTCCGTTCCTCGCAGGACCGCCGGGTCGTGAACCTCGAGCTCACGCCCCGGGGCGAGGCCGTCGCCGGCAAGATCCCGGCCCTGCTGTGCGACGTGCAGAACGCCCAGCTGCGCGGCTTCAGCCGCGACGAGCTCGACACCCTCAAGGGCCTGCTGCGCCGGGTGCTGGCCAACACGCCCGAGGGCCGGGCCGATGCCGCCGCCCAGGAGGGACCCGACGCATGACCCGCCTTCCCCGCACCGCCGCCGTGGCCATGGCGCTGGCGACCGCGCTGGCCCTGGCCGGCTGCGCCAGCCCGCCCGATGTTGCGGTGCCGGCGCCGATGCGCGACGCCGCCTCGCTGGGCCTGGCCGCCGGGGCCGCCGCCAGCGTCCCCGCCATCGAGGCGCAGTGGTGGCGCGCCTTCGGCGACCCGCAGCTCGATGCCCTGGTGGACCAGGCCCTGGCCGGCCACCCCTCGCTGCGCGTCGCCCGGTCCCGCCTGGCGCGCGCCCAGGCCGTCACCGGCGTGGCCGACGCGGCGCTGCTGCCGCAGGTGAATGCGGCGGCCGAGGCCACGCGCCAGCGCTTCACGCGCAACGGCATGGTGCCGGCGCCGCTGGCCGGCAGCGTCCGCGAGTCCGGCCTGCTGCAGCTGTCGGCCTCCTGGGAGCTGGATTTCTTCGGCCGTTACCGCGCCGCGCTCGACGCCGCCCTGGGCCAGGCCCGCGCGGCGCAGGCCGAGGCCGACGCTGCGGGCGTGCTGCTCGCCGGCAACCTGGTGCGGGCCTGGGTGCAGCTGGCCCGCGTGCAGGCGCAGCTCGGGGTCGCCGAGCGCACCCTGGCCCAGCGCGGCGAGGTGCTGGCCCTGGTGAAGGACCGTGTCGCCGCCGGCCTTGACAGCCAGCTCGAGCTGCGCCAGGCCGAGGGCGCGGTGCCCGATGCGCGGGCCCAGGTCGAGGCCCTGCGCGAGCAGGCCCAGCTCGCGCGCAATGCCCTCGCGGCGCTGGCCGGCCGTCCCGGCGGCCTGAACCTGCCGGCCGACGCGCAGCTGGCGGCCCTGCGGCCGCTGGCGGTGCCCGCCGTGATCCCGGCCGACCTGCTCGGGCGCCGCGCCGACGTGGCCGCGGCCCGCGCCCGAGTCGAGGCGGCCGGCGCCGAGGTCGACAGCGCCCGCGCGCAGTTCTATCCCAACGTCAACCTGGCGGCCTTCGCCGGCCTGTCCAGCATCGGCCTGGGCCGCCTGGCCGACGGCGGCAGCACGCAGTGGGGCCTGACCCCGGCGATCCGCCTGCCGCTGTTCGACGCCGGCCGCCTGCGCGCCAACCTGCGCGGCAAGGCGGCCGACCTCGACGCCGCCATCGCCGCCTACGACGCCACCGTGATCGACGCGGTCCGCGAGGCCGCCGATGCCGCGGCCTCCAGCCAGGGCGTGGCGCGCCAGCAGGCGCAGCAGCGCGAGGCGCAGCAGGGCGCCGAGGCGGCCTACGACCTCGCGGTGCAGCGCTATCGCGCCGGCCTGGGCAACTACCTGCAGGTGCTGGCCGCCGAGAACGCGGTGCTGGCCCAGCGCCGCGCCGCGGTGGACCTCGCCGCCCGCGCGCTCGAAGCCCAGGCCGGCCTGGCCCGCGCCCTGGGCGGCGGCTGGACGGACCGGCCCGATGCCCTCGCCGCGGCCCCGGCCCCGGCCACGAAGCGCGCCCCTTGAATTCCTCGAGCCCAGCGAGTCCCGACATGACCCCAGACACGACCCTCCCCAGCCCCTGGAACCCCCGCCGCAAGAAGGCGCTGACGGTCCTGGCCGGCGTGGTGCTGGCCGGCGGCGGCGCCTACGCGGCCTACGACCATTTCGTCGCCAGCCGCTACGAGGACACCGACAACGCCTATGTCCAGGGCAACCTGGTGCAGATCACGCCGCAGATCGGCGGCACGGTCACCGCCATCCTGGCCGACGACACCGACTTCGTGAAGGCGGGCCAGCCCCTGGTCCGGCTCGACCCGGCCGACGCGCAGGTGGCCTTGCAACAGGCCGAGGCCGCCCTGGCCCAGGCCGTGCGCCAGGCCCGCCAGCTGTATGCCGGCAACGGCGCGCTGGCCGCCCAGGTGGCCCTGCGCCAGGCCGACCTCGAGCGGGCGAAGGCCGACGTGGCCCGCGCCGGCGACGACCTCGCGCGGCGCCAGTCCCTGGTCGGCAACGGCGCGGTCTCCAGGGAGGAACTGCAGCATGCCCAGTCCCTGGCCAGCGCCGCGCGCAGCGCGCAGGCCGCGGCCGAGGCCGCCCTGGCCGCGGCGCGCGAGCAGCTGGCGGCCAGCCAGGCCCTCACCGAGGGCACCGACGTCGAGCACCACCCCAGCGTGCAGGTGGCGGCCGCCCGCGTGCGCGAGGCCTGGCTGGCCACGCAGCGCCTGGCGCTGCCCGCGCCGGTCGACGGCTACGTCGCCCGCCGCACCGTGCAGCTGGGCCAGCGCGTCGCCGCCGGCGCGCCGCTGATGGCGGTGATCCCGCTGCAGCAGGTCTGGGTCGACGCCAACTTCAAGGAGGTGCAGCTGCGGCGCATGCGCATCGGCCAGCCGGTGCGCCTGGTGGCCGACGTCTACGGCAAGCAGGTCACCTACCAGGGCACGGTCGCCGGCCTGGGCGCAGGCACCGGCGCGGCCTTCGCCCTGCTGCCGGCGCAGAACGCCACCGGCAACTGGATCAAGGTGGTGCAGCGCGTGCCGGTGCGGGTGGCGCTGGACCCGAAGGAGCTGGCCGCGCACCCGCTGCGCGTGGGCCTGTCGATGCACGCCGAGGTGGACGTGAGCCGGCAGGACGGCCGCACGCTCGACGACGCCGCATCCGCCGCGGCCTCCGCCGCCACCCAGGCGCTGGGCGTGGCCGATGCCGCAGCCGACGCGCTGGTGCGCAAGGTCATCGCCGCCAACCTGGGCGCCGCGCTGGCCGCGCCCCAGGTGCGCTGACCATGGGCGGGCCTTCGGCTGACGCCGGCGCGCCGGTCGCCACGTCCACGCCCGCGTCCGCGTCCGCGTCCGCGCCCGCGCCCGCAGCGCCGGCCGGCCATGCGCCGCTGGAGGGCAGCGCGCGCGCCTGGGGCACGATCGCGCTGTCCGCCGCCACGTTCATGAACGTGCTGGACTCCTCGATCGCCAACGTCTCGCTGCCCGCCATCGCCGGCGACCTCGGCGTGAGCCCCAACCAGGGCACCTGGGTCATCACCAGCTTCGCGGTGGCCAATGCGATCGCGGTGCCGCTCACGGGCTGGCTGTCGCAGCGTTTCGGCCAGGTGCGGCTGTTCGTCGCCAGCGTGCTGCTGTTCGTGCTCGCCTCCTGGCTGTGCGGGCTGGCGCCCAGCATGCCGATGCTGATCGCGGCGCGCGCGCTGCAGGGGCTGGTGGCGGGGCCGATGATCCCGCTGTCGCAGTCGCTGCTGATGGCGAGCTACCCGCGCGCGCTGGCCGGCCTGGCGATGGCGATGTGGTCCATGACGACGCTGGTCGCGCCGGTGATGGGCCCGCTGCTCGGGGGCTGGATCACCGACAACTTCTCCTGGCCCTGGATCTTCTACATCAACGTGCCGGTGGGGGTGGCGGCGGCCTTCGCCGCGTGGATGCTGTATCGCCGCCGCGAGACGGCGGTGCGCCGGCTGCCGATCGACACGGTCGGCCTGGCCCTGCTGGTGGTCTGGGTCGGCGCGCTGCAGATGACGCTGGACCTGGGCAAGGAGCACGACTGGTTCCAGTCCCCCCTGATCACGGGGCTGGCGGTGGTGGCGGCGGTCGGCTTCGCCTTCTTCATCGCCTGGGAGCTCACGGACGACCACCCGGTGGTGGACCTGCGGCTGTTCGCGCGGCGCAACTTCTGGGCCGGCACGCTGGCCCTGTCGGTGTCCTACGGCCTGTTCTTCGGCAACGTGGTCCTGGTGCCGCTGTGGCTGCAGCAGTTCATGGGCTACACCGCCACCGACGCCGGCACCGTGATGGCCCCGGTGGGCCTGCTGGCCCTGGTGCTGTCGCCGGTGGTGGGCCGCACGATCGGCCGGGTGGATGCGCGCAAGTACGCCACCTTCGCCTTCGTGGTCTTCGCCCTGGTGCTGTGGATGCGGTCGCGGTTCACCACCGGCACCGACATGGCCACCCTCCTGGCGCCCACCCTGGTGCAGGGCGTGTCGATGGCGTTCTTCTTCATCCCGCTGATCACGATCACCATGTCCGGCCTGTCGCCCGAGCGCCTGGCCGCGGCCTCGGGCCTGAGCAACTTCGTGCGCATCACCTTCGGCGCGGTGGGCACCTCGGTCTCGACCACGCTGTGGGAGAGCCGCGCCGCGCTGCACCACGCGCAGCTGGCCGAGTCGGTGCACCCCGCCAGCCCGGCGATGCAGCAGGCCCTGGCGGGACTGCAGGCGGCCGGGATGTCGACGCAGCAGGCGCTGGCGCAGGTGAACCGGCTGGTCGACCAGCAGGCCTTCACCCTGGCGGCGGACGACATCTTCTGGCTGTCGGCCCTGCTGTTCCTGGCGATGATCCCGCTGGTGTGGCTCACGCGCCGGCCCGGCGCGGCCGGGCGGGGCGGCGAGGCCGCCGCCGGCGCCCATTGAGCCCGGTCCGCGGGAGGCCCGGGCGCATGCCTTACGATCAGCCGGTGCGAATCCTCCTGGTTGAAGACGACAAGCTGCTGGCCGACGCGATCGCCCGCGCCCTGGTGCAATCCGCCTACGCGGTCGACGTGGTGGGCACCGGCGACGAGGCCGACGCCGCCCTCGCGCAGCACGTGTACGACCTCGCCATCCTGGACATCGGCCTGCCGGGCCTGTCCGGCCTGGAGGTGGTCGAGCGGGTGCGGGGCCGGCGCTCGCGCGTGCCGGTGCTGCTGCTCACCGCGCGCGACGCCCTGTCCGACCGGGTGCGCGGGCTCGACGCCGGCGCCGACGACTACCTCACCAAGCCCTTCGACCTGCCCGAGCTCGAGGCCCGCGTGCGCGCCCTGCTGCGGCGCGGCTCCGGCGCCGACCCCTGCCTGGTGCACGGCAAGCTGCGCCTGGACACCGCGGCGCGGCGCGTCTGGCACGAGGACCAGCCGGTGGACCTGTCGGCCCGCGAGTTCGCGGTGCTGGAGCTGCTCCTGATGCGCGAGGGCCGCGTGGTGAGCAAGGAGCACATGGTCAACCACCTCTATGGCTGGGGCGACGAGGTCGGCGCCAACGCCATCGAGGTCTACGTGCACCGCATCCGCAAGAAGGTGGAGCCCCTGGGCTGCGAGATCCGCACCGTGCGGGGCATGGGCTACCTGGTGGAACGCCCGGATGGCGGCCATCCCCGCTGACGGCAGCCTGCGCCGGGCGCTGCTGCGGTGGCTGCTCGGGCCGCTGCTGCTGGTGCTGGTGGTGGACACGGGCGTGGGCTGGTGGGCCTCGCAGCGCGCCGCCGACCTCGCGCACGACCGCTCGCTGCACGATGTCGCCCGCGAGCTCGCGCTGCACGTCCAGCAGGCCGCGGGCCAGCCGCGCCTGGTGCTCTCGCCGGCCGCCGAACAGATCCTGATGGTGGACCCCGAGGACCGCCTGGCCTTCAAGGTCAGCGCCGAGGGCGGCACCTACCTCGGCGGCGAGGCCGCCCTGGCCGCGCCGGCGCGCCTGCCCGGCGCCCAGCCGGTCTACTACCGCGACCAGCTGCATGGCACGCCGGTGCGTGTGATCGCGGCCTGGCTGCCGGCGGGGGAGGGCGCCTCCACCCGCGTGCTGGTGCAGGTGGCCGAGACCCTGCACCAGCGCAATGCGCTGGCGCGCGAGATCCTCGCCCATGCCCTGGTGCCGCAGGTGGTGCTGATCATCCTGGCCACGGTCGTGATCTGGTTCGGCGTGCACCACGGGCTCGAGCCCCTGATGCGACTGCGGGACATGCTGGCGCGGCGCGACCACCGCGACCTGCAGCCCCTGCCGGTGGATGGCGTGCCCGCCGAGGTGCGCCCGCTGGTGCTGGAGGTGAACGCCCTGATGCAGCGCCTGGGCGGCACGCTGGACTCCCAGAGCCGCTTCATCGCCGACGCCGCGCACCAGCTCAAGACCCCGGTGAGCGGGCTGAAGGCGCAGATCGAGCTGGCGCTGCGCGAGAGCGACCCGCAGCGCCTGCACCACGGCCTGGCGCAGCTCTACGTGGGCGTGGAGCGCATGTCGCGGCTGGTGGGCCAGCTGCTGGCGCTGGCGCGCAACGAGCCCGGCGCGGCCGAGAGCCTGCGCATGGTGCCGCTGGACCTGGCCGCCCTGGCGCTGGACGTGGGCATGGAGTGGGTGCCGCAGGCCCTGCGCCGCGAGATCGACCTGGGCTTCGAGGGCCCGCCCCAGCCCGCCATGATCCATGCGGACGCCGAGCGCCTGCGCGAGCTCCTGAACAACCTCGTGGACAACGCCGTCCGCTACAGCCACGAGGGCGGGCGCGTCACCGTGCGCGTGGCCCTGCCCGGCGAGGACATGGCGCGCCTGTCCGTCAGCGACGACGGCCCGCGCATCCCGCCCGGCGAGCGCACCCGCATCTTCGAGCGCTTCCACCGCCTGCTCGGCGCCCCGGCCGACGGCAGCGGCCTGGGCCTGGCCATCGTCAGCGAGATCGCCACCCTGCACGGCGCGCGCATCACGCTGGAGGAGGACGTGGACGGCGTGGGCAACACCTTCAGCGTCTGGTTCCCCCTGCTGCCCGGGCCACCCGCCACCGCGCCCCTGTAAGTTGCGGGAAAGTTTCGGGACATCTTCCTGACAGGCCTCGGGAAGTGTCCCGAAAGTTGGCCTTCCTATCCTCGTCGGCACCCCGCCCGCACCCCGCGGGCGACCCAACCCCCGAGGATTCCGATGGAAATGTTTTCCAGCCCCGAGTTCTGGATCGCCCTGACCCAGATCATCCTGATCAACATCGTGCTGTCCGGCGACAACGCCGTCGTCATCGCGCTGGCCTGCCGCTCGCTGCCGCCCGTGCAGCAAAAACGCGCCATCATCGCCGGCTCGGTCGGCGCCATCGTGCTGCGCATCGTGCTGACCTTCTTCGCGGTCTACCTGCTGGAGATGCCCTACCTGAAGCTGGTGGGCGCCGTCGCCCTGGTCTGGATCGGCATCGGCCTGCTCAAGGGCGAGGACGATGAAGAGGAGATGGAGAGCCACTCCGGCCTGGCCGCCGCGATCAAGACCATCATCATCGCCGACCTGGTGATGAGCCTGGACAACGTGATCGGCGTGGCCGCCGCCGCCAAGGGCAACGTGGTCCTGCTGGTCGTCGGCCTCGCCATCAGCATCCCGCTGATCATCTACGGCTCGACCCTGATCCTGAAGCTGATGGGCCGCTTCCCGGTGATCATCACCATCGGCGCCGGCCTGCTGGGCTGGGTCGCCGGCGAGATGGCCCTGGGCGATCCCGCCATCGCCGGCTGGGCCGCCAGCCAGCACACCCTGCACGCCATCGCTCCCGCCCTGGGCGCGGCGCTGGTGGTGGCCGTGGGCAAGTGGCTGGAGAGCCGTGCCGTCGGCGCCGCCGCCGAACCGGCCGCCGCCGAATAAGCCAGATCCGCCAACCCGCAACGGAGGTTCCGCCATGCAGCACCTGCTCGTCCCGATCGATGCCCTGAGCGCCGAGCGCACCCAGACCGCCGTGGCCGAGGCCATCGCCCGCAGCCGCCTGCAGCCTGTCCATGTGCACCTGGCGAGCGTGCAGCCGCCGGTGTCCGGCCATGTGGCCCTGTTCTTCGCCGAGTCCGAACTGCATGGCCTGCAGGAGGAGACCGGGCAGAACGAGATGGCCGGCGCGCGGGCGCTGCTGGAGGCCGCCGGCGTGGCCTACACCCCGCACGTGCGGGTGGGGCGGCGCGCCGAGGCCATCGCGGCCCTGGCCCGCGAGCTCCACTGCGACACCATCCTCATGGGCCAGGATGCCAACCCCGGCCCGGTGGGCCGGCTGTTCGGCTCGGTGGCCGGCCAGGTCCGCCACCTGCTGGACACCCGTCCCGGCAGCTTCCAGGTGATCGGCTCCTGAGCCCGCGATAACCCGTCAGTGCCGTCCGCCACTCGCCCGGCACGTCATCCTTGATGCTTACAATGGGTTCGACCGGCTCAGGCAGGAAACCCATGAATCAACAAAATGGCGTCGCCGAACTGGCGGCAGCACCTGGTGTCTCCGATGACCTTGGCCCGTACCTGCACTACATGGTGCAGGCCGGGGCCTCGGACCTTTTCCTCAGCGTGGGCGCGCCGCCCACCATCAAGATCGACGGGCGCATCGCATCCCTGGGCGGCTCGCCCCTGCAGCCCGGCGCGGTCAAGCGCTTCGCCTACTCCGTGATGAGCGACGCCCAGCGGCGTGAGTTCGAGCGCGAGCTGGAGTGCGACCTCGGCGTGCCGGTCATGGGCCTGGGGCGCTTCCGGGTCAACGTCTACGTGCAGCGCGGCGAGGTCAGCCTCGTGGTGCGCCACGTCAAGAGCCACATCCCCGGTTTCGAGGAACTGCGCCTGCCCAAGGCCGTCGAGCAGCTCGCGCTGCTGCGGCGCGGCCTGGTGCTGGTGGTGGGGGCGGCCGGCTCCGGCAAGTCGACCACGCTGGCGGCGATGCTGGAATACCGCAACCAGACGCTGCCGGGCCACATCCTCACGGTGGAGGACCCGATCGAATTCGTGCACCGCCACAAGCGCTGCATCGTCGACCAGCGCGAGGTCGGCCTGGACACCCGGTCCTTCCACGAGGCCCTGCGCCACGTGCTGCGCCAAGCGCCCGACGTGATCATGATCGGCGAGATCCGCGACGAGGAGACCATGCGCCACGCGCTGCACTATGCCGAGACCGGCCACCTGTGCCTGTCCACGTTGCACGCGAACAACGCCAACCAGGCGATCGAGCGCATCATCCATTTCTTCCCCGAGGGCTCGCGGCACCAGGTGCTGATGGACCTGTCGATGAACCTGCGCGGCGTGATCGCGCAGCGCCTGATCGAGGGCAAGGCGCCCGGCCGGGTGCTGGCCAGCGAGATGATGCTCTGGTCTTCCTACATCGCGGAGTTGATCCAGAAGGGCGAGGTCGACCAGATCAAGTCGGCCATCGCCAAGTCCGGCCCGGTGGGAATGCACACCTTCGACCAGTCGCTCTACGAGCTGTTCCGCGCGGGCGCCATCACCATGGAGCAGGCGCTGGAGCATGCCGACTCCAAGACCGACCTGTCGCTGCGCATCCGCCTGAGCCAGGGCCTGCGGCCCGACGGCGATTCGATCGGGCTGGAGTACGGGCGCGGCACCGTCTGAGGGGCCGGCGGCCCCGTGTCTGGCCCGGGGCGCGATGCGCCCCTTTTTTTTGCTCGCGGGAAGCTGGCGGACGTCCGGGGAGCGGACGGTCGCCCTCAAGTTCGATTTCATCGAATGATTCATGGGAAATAAATCATTGGAGTCGAACGGACGATCCGCCTAACCTCGTGCCGTCTTCACGAATCTGAGAGCAGGCCAGGGCCATGACGGGTCGTTTCCCCATCGAGCGCATCGAGGCGCGCATCCTCGACATCCCCACCATCCGACCGCACAAGCTGTCATTCGGCGCGATCAGCCGCCAGAGCCCGGTCATCGTGCAGCTGTGGCTGGCCGGCGGCGCCTGCGGCTTCGGCGAGGCCGCCACCATCGGCGGTCCCTCGTGGAACGAGGAGTCGCCCGAGAGCATCCTGCACGCCATCCAGTCCCACCTCGCCCCGGCCCTGCTCGGGCAGGACGGCGCCGGCTTCGGCGCGGTGCTGGCCCGCATGGACCTCGCCTGCAAGGGGAACGCCTTCGCCAAGAGCGCGGTGGAGATGGCGCTCGTCGACGCCGTGGCCCGCAGCCTGGGCCTGCCGGCCTGGCAGCTGCTCGGGGGCAAGTGCCACCAGAGCCTGCCGCTGGCCTGGACCCTGGCCAGCGGTGACATCGGGCGCGACCTCGAGGAGGCCCACCTGCGCCTGGAGCAGCGCCGCCACCGCATCTTCAAGATGAAGATCGGCGCGCGCACGCCCGAGCAGGACGTGGCCCACGTGACCCAGATCGCCCGCGGCCTCGAGGGCCGGGCCACCCTGACCGTGGACGTGAACCAGGCCTGGGACGGCGCCACCGCGCGCCGCCACCTGCCGGCGCTGGTCGATGCCGGCGTGACCCTGATCGAGCAGCCGGTGGCGAAGTGGAACGTCGAGGCCCTGCGCACGCTGAGCGCCGCGCTGGGCGACCGCGCCTGCATCATGGCCGACGAGACCGTGTGCACCCCGCAGGACGCGATGGCCCTGGCCCGCGCCCAGGCCAGCCACGTGTTCTCGCTGAAGGTGGCCAAGCATGGCGGCCTGCTGCGCACCCGCGAGGTCGCGGCGGTGGCCCAGGCCGCCGACATCGGCTGGTACGGCGGCACCATGCTCGAGACCTCGGTGGGCAGTGCCGCTTCGGCCCACGTGTTCTCCACCCTCGGCCCGCAGCACCATGGCTGCGAGCTGTTCGGCCCGCAGCTGCTGGTGGACGACATCGTCACCGAGCGCATGGCGATCCGCGACTTCGAGCTGCAGCTGCCCGACGGCCCCGGCTTCGGCGTCGAGGTGGACCTGGCGCAGGTCGAGCGCTTCGACCGCGCCCGCGCGGGCCTCACGCCGGTCCATGTGGACCTCGGCGCGCTGGCCACGACCTGAGACACCCTGAGGAGAGAAGAAACCATGCTGTTCCTGGTCCGGATGGATGTGCGCATCCCCCATGACATGCCTGCGGCGAAGGCCGACGAGATCAAGGCGCTCGAGAAGGCGTATTCGCAGCAGCTGCAGCGCGCGGGCCGCTGGCGCCACCTGTGGCGCGTGGTCGGCGAGTACGCCAACTACAGCGTGTTCGACGCGCCCGACAACGCCACGCTGCACGAGATGCTCTCGAGCCTGCCGCTGTTCCCGTACATGGAGATCGAGGTGACGCCGCTGTGCCGCCATCCTTCCTCCATCCACGACGACGACCGCTGACCCCCCGACCGGAGACGACCACATGATCCGCAGACTCTGCGCAGCCCTGGCCGCCGGCCTGGCCTTCACCGTTCCCGCATCGGCCCAGGCCCCCGCCGCCGACTGGCCCGCCAAGCCCATTCGCTGGGTCGTGCCGTTCCCGCCCGGCGGCGCGATGGACGCCATCGCCCGCACCCTGGGCGAGAAAGCCGCCAAGACGCTGGGGCAGCCGGTCGTGATCGAGAACCGTGCCGGCGCCGGCGGCAACATCGGCGCCGAGTTCGTGGCCAAGGCCCCGGCCGACGGCTACACGATCATGATCACCTCGATCGGCATGGCGACCAACAAGGCGCTGTACGGCAGGCTGGGCTACGACCCGGTGAAGGACTTCGCCCCGGTCAGCCTGCTGGCCGTGGTGCCCAACGTGCTGGTGACCAATGCCACGCAGCCGAACGTCCGGAGCGTGGCCGATGTCGTCGCCGCCGCGCGCAAGGCGCCGGGTACGCTGACCTACGCCTCGGCCGGCAACGGCACCTCGATCCACCTGGCCGGCGAGATGTTCACCTCGATGACGCAGACCGAGATGCTGCATGTCCCGTACAGGGGCAGCGGCCCGGCGGTGGCCGACCTGCTCGGCGGCCAGGTGAACTACATGTTCGACAGCATCACTTCGGCGGGGCCGCACCTGCAGTCGGGCAAGCTGCGCGCGCTGGCGGTGACCACGGCCAGGCGCTCGCGCACGCTGCCGGGCGTGCCCACGATGGCCGAGGCCGGCGTGGCCGGCTATGACGTCTCGCCCTGGTTCGCGGTGTTCGCGCCAGCCGGCACGCCCCGCCCCGTCATCACCCGCCTGCATGCGGCGCTGACCGAGGCGATGAAGCAGCCCGACGTGGCGGCCCGCTTCGAGACCATCGGCGCCGAGCCGGTGGGCTCGACCCCCGAGGAACTGGCCGCCCACCTGGCCCGCGAGTCCGCGCGCTGGACCCAGCTGATTGCCCAGCGCGGCATCAAGCCCGACTGATTTCCACCCTCCCGCCAGCAAGTCCTGAAGAACAACATGAAGAAACTCCTCCAGTTCGCACTCCCCCTGGTCGCCGCGCTCGCGATGCAGCCGGCCCTCGCCCAGTCGTTCCCTGCCAAGCCGGTCACCATCGTCGTGCCCTACGCCCCCGGCGGCCCGGTGGACAACCTGGCGCGCGCGCTGGGCCTGCAGTTGCAGAAGGCCTGGGGCCAGCCGGTGGTGGTGTTGAACAAGACCGGCGCCAACGAGATCATCGGCGCCGAGTTCGTGGCCAAGAGCGCGCCCGACGGCTACACGCTGTTCGCGGCCACCGAGGCGGCGCTCACCATGAACCCGCACCTGTACCGCAAGCTGCCGTACGACGCGCAGAAGGACTTCACCCCGGTCACCCGCCTGATCAGCGTGCCCATGGTGTTTTTCGTGCCGCAGGCCTCCAAGGCCAACACGCTGAAGGACTTCGTGCAGCTGGCCCGCCAGTCCAAGGACAAGCCCCTGAGCTACGGCTCCTCGGGCGCGGGCGGCATCGTCCACCTGCCGCTGGCGATGTTCGCCAGGCAGGAGGGCCTGGAGATGGTCCACGTGCCGTACAAGGGCGCGGCGCCCCTGATCCCCGAGGTGATCTCCGGCCAGGTGGATGCGGCGGTGCTCGGCGTCTCGGTGATCGAGCAGCACGTGAAGTCCGGCAAGCTCAAGGCCCTGGCGATCTCCTCGCCCCAGCGCAGCGTGGCCCTGCCCGACGTGCCCACCTTCAAGGAGGCGGGCGTGAAGGAGATCGACGCGGTGTTCAACATCGGCCTGGTCGCGCCCGCTGGCACGCCCGCCGCGGTGGTGGAGAAGGTCGCCGCCGACGCGCGCCGCATCCTGCTCGCGCCGGAGTTCCGCAAGGCCAACATCGACGCCTACTCCTATGTCGCGGTGGGCTCGACGCCGGCGGAATTCGCCGCCTTCCTGGCCCGTGACTACAAGGTCCAGGGCGAGCGGGTGAAGACCTCGGGCGCCACGCTCGACTGAGCCCGGACGCCTCGCCGCGCGTCAGGAGGAGGCGGCCGACTTGCCATCGCCGCCGGAAGGCGGGGGCGGCGGCGCGGGAGTGGCGCCTGCCAGCAGCGGGGCGTAGTCCGCGGCCACCTGCCGCAGCAGTTCCCGCTCGGCCGGCGTCACCACGTCGGGCGGGGCCCGGCGGTGCAGGTCCTCGGCCCAGGCCAGCCGCCGCGCCATCTCCGGCACCTGCGGCGACAGCAGGTACGAGGGCGGTCCCGAGGCCGTGAGGTAGTAGCGGTACAGGGCATCCAGCTGGCTCCACAGGGACTCGCGCGGGCTCAGGGCCTGCGCCGCGCGGGGGACCGGCGGACCCTTGCCCTCGGCGGGAGCCGGGGACGGCGCCGGGTCGGCGGGCGCGCGGGCGATCGCGCCGATGACGATGTCCCGCGCCAGCAGGAAGGTCTTGGCGCCGATGGCGCGCCCGGCGTGCTGGAACAGCGCCAGCAGCATGTCGACGCGCAGCGCGTCATCTCCCCCGAAATCCGCCGTGTCCAGCAGGTCCACCTGCCGGTGCAGCGCGTCGCTGCCCGGCTGGACGAGATCGCCCCAGGCGAACTCGAGCAGCTCCATCTGGTCGGCCGGCGGCAGCTTCGTCGCACGCACGGCCGGCACCGGCGACGCCAGCAGCGCCAGGCCCTGGCCCAGCGGTGAGATGGCGCCGCCGAGGCCGCCAGGCAGGGCCCGCAGGTGAGCCGACCAGCTGCCGGGGCCCTGCCGGGCGTCATGCCAGGCGCGCAGCGCGGCGGCGATCGAGGCCCCCAGGGCGATGGCCCGGCCGGTCCCGCGCAGGGCCGGGCGGGTCAGCGCCCGCTGGAAGGCGGCCAGGGCGTCCTCCTCGCCCGGGTCCAGGGACAGGCCCAGGACGAAGCCGCCCAGCAGGCGCGCGGCATGGCTCAGGGGCGCCAGGTCGGCGATGCGGTCGACGACTTGGCTGAACAGCGGGGCCTCGCGGTCCAGCTCGTCCAGGCACTCGCCGAGGTGGCGGCCGGCCTCGATGCAGCGCGCGGTGGGCCACCGGGGCGCCCGGGTGAGCACCTCGTCGACCAGCGCCTCGGTCACCGCGGCCGGCCAGCTGGCCTGGCTCAGGCAGGTGCACAGGACCGTGAGCACGGTGCTGGCGCGCGTGTCGCCGGCCTGCTGCAGCGGCATCGGCTCGAGCAGGCCCATCAGCGCCCCGATGTGCGCCGGCTCGAGGCGCCGCAGGTGCACCGCCTGGCCGACCAGGCCCGAGACGGCCCGGCTGAACAGCCACTCGTGCCCCGGTCCGCCGGCCGACAGCACGCCGCGCAGCGCGGCGCGCCACAGGGCCGGGGAGAACCCGGTGTCGTGCCACAGGCCGTCGCAGGCGCCCGTCATCAGGTGGAAGGCGGCGCCGGCATCGGTGGTGACGGCCCACTGCGCGAGCCCGCGGAAGAAGGCCTCGATGCGCGCGGCGCCGTCCGCGCCCTGGGCCATCTCGTGGAGGTGGAATTCGGCGCCGACGTGGACGTGCATCGCCGGGTCGATTTCGGGCACCTGCCGCACCAGCGCGAGGTAGGCGGCGCCGCGCTGGGCGTGGTCCTGGGTGCGGGCGAGGGCGCGCGACATGGCCTGCAGCAGTGCCGCCCGCGCGGTGCTCGGGCCGGCCGCGCCGGCCGCCAGGGCGCGGGCGGCGATCACGGCCAGCGGTACGGGCGGCCCGTCGGGCCAGGCCGCGGGGTCGGTCAGCGCGGCCACGCAGGCGTCGGCCAGCGGCTGCTCCGGCAGGCCCTTGCCGGCGAGGTGCTCGACGAGGGTGTCCAGCAGCGCGTCCCGGTGCGCCGCGGACAGGCCCGGGCCGCCCAGTTCGCGGACCATCGCCAGCATCGCGCTCAGGAAGGTCTCGGCCGGCAGGCGCTCGCGCGCGGCCATCAGGGTGCTGGCCATCGTCCGCAGCGCCGGCACGCCGAGGGCCGGGCCGTCCAGCAGCTTGACCAGGGTGCCGGCCAGCGCGCCGATGTTGATCCCCGGTGACCGGGCCAGGGCATCGACCACCCGCGTGGCCAGCCCTTCGACGAGGCGCGTGTCCAGCGGCCGCTTGAGCGTGGGGCACAGCCGGTGCAGCTCGGCATCGCAGGTGATGAGGATCCGGCCGCACTGCTTGCGGGCCTCCTGCTCGGCGAGGGCCCTGGCCACCTCCTGGAGCACGGGGGCGGGGATGGCGGGCGACGAGGTCGTGGTCGTCGACGACGAGGCGCCGTCGGTCCCGTGGCGCGCCTGGCGCTGGCGCACCGGCAGGCCGCCCGCCGCCTCGCACGGACGCAGGGCGGCGTAGCCGCCGGCGTGCTTGGCGTCCCGCTGCGGCGGGTCCTGCTCGCCGGCGCCGGGGTGCGGCGGCGTGTCCAGCCGGGAGGCAGGCCGATGGACGGCAGGGGAGGGGCGGGTTGGGCCGGCGGCGGGTTTCATCGGGGCTCCTTCGAACGAAGCCCGCTACGTAACGCCCGCCACGGGCACCGTCCGGGCCGTCAACCGCCCAGTTGCAACCGGCTGGCGTAGCCCGTCATCTCCAGGTAGCCGCGGCCGATGGCGCGGCCGTTCGCGTCGAGCAGCTCCGACAGCCCCTCCCAGTAGATCGCGCCGGTGGAGGCCCGGCTGTCCAGCTCCTGCTCGTCGAGCAGGGCGCGTACGCGGAAGGCGCCGGCCGGCGTCTCCAGCGCCCACTCCACCGGGTAGCGCGCGCCGGAGAGCGGGCTGGTCCAGTGCCGCACCGGCGTGAAGCGGGTGCGGCCGGCCTCGAAGGCGCGGGCCTCGCGGCCCGGGGCGCGGAAGGAGCCGCCGTCCCACAGCGCGCTGCCGTCGGCGCGGCGCAGGCGGAAGGCGGTGAGGGCGCTGCCGTCGTCCAGGTTCATGCCGATCCAGTCCCAGCCCTCGGCCTGCGGGTGCAGGATCTCCTCGCTCCACTCGTGGTCCAGCCAGGCCCGGCCCTCCACCGCGTAGGCCTCGCCGTCCAGCCGCAGCGAGCCGGCCGCGCGCAGCTGGGGCTGGCTGTAGTAGTAGCTCGCCTGGCGTTCTTCCGGCCCCTTGCGCGAGAGGCCGGCCCGCCCCTGCAGCAGCAGCGGCTGCGTCGGCGTGAAGCGCAGGTCGATGGCGAAGCCGGCGGCGGGCAGCCGCGCGGCGTAGCTGCCGTCGGCGGCGCGCGCCAGCGACCAGTCCCGCAGCTTCAGGCGGGTGTCGTCCTCGGCGGCCTGGGCGATGCCGAAGCCGGCGCGGGCGATGCGCTGGTCGTGCAGCAGGCGGCGGCCCTGCAGGTCGGTGACCGCGGCATGGGCGAACACCAGCTGCTTCGCGGCGAAGGCGGAGGACAGCGGCTGCGCGGCGTCGACGCGGGTGCGGAAGAAGGTCACCTGGAAGCCGAAGACCCGCTGGCGCGAGGCGGCCTGGCCGGTGATGTACCACCACTCGGTGCGCAGCCCGGGGTGGGCGCCGTGGTCCCGCGGGAACACCAGCGCGCGCGCGGGCAGGGCCGGGACGGGCAGGGGCAGGCCGGCGGCGGCCAGCAGGGCGAGCAGGGCGCGGCGGCGCATCACCAGTCCTCCTTCACCGCCAGCACCGCGTCGCGCCCGGCGGCGGCGCGGCCGGCCAGCCAGGCGGTGAGCGTGCCGGCGGCGACCACCGCCACGCACAGCGCGAGCAGGCGGGCCCAGGGTATGAACAGGTCCATGGTCCAGTGGAAGCTTTGCGGGTTGACCACGTGCACCAGCACCACCGCCACCGCCAGCCCGAGGGCCAGGCCGGCGGCCGCGCCGATCGCGGTCCAGGCCGCGCCCTCGCCGGCCACCACCGCCAGCACCTGCCGGCGCGTGAGGCCCAGGTGCTGCAGCAGGCCGAACTCCTTGCGCCGCGCCAGCACCTGCGCGCTGAAGCTCGCGGCCACGCCGAACAGGCCGATGCCGATGGCCACCGCCTGCAGCCAGTAGGTCACGGCGAAGCTGCGGTCGAAGATGCGCAGCGAGGTGGCGCGGATGTCCTGCGAGGTGACGAAGTCCAGCAGCGCGCCGGGCGTGCCGCGGCGTTCGGCCAGCGCGCGCAGGCCGGCCTGCACCTCGGCCGGTCGGGCGCCGGGCGCGAGCCACAGCAGCAGGTCGTTCACGCCGGTGTCGCCGGTCAGGCGCTGGTAGTCGTCGCGGTCCACCACCAGGGCGCCGCCCTGGCGCGCGTAGTCGCGCCAGAGGCCGGCGACGAAGAAGGCGGGGCGGCCGTCGAAGGCCTGGGACAGGCGCGGGAAGTCCTGCCCCGGCCGCGCGCCGTGCAGGTCGGCGACCGCCTCGCTGACGTAGACGCCGATGCGCCCCGGCGGCACCGGCCGGGCCTCCCCCAGCAGCGGCAGCGTGCGGCCGCCCTCGCCGAGCGGGCGCACCAGCAGGGCCACCGCGGGCAGGGCCGGGTCGAGCAGCAGGGTGCGCAGGCGCTGGGTCGAGAGGCGGGCCACGCCGGGCGCCTGCGCGGCGTCGCGCACGAAGGCCGGGTCGAGGAAGGCGCCTTCGCCGGCGGCGGCGCCGTCGGCGGTGCGCAGGTACAGGTCGGCCGGCAGCACCTGGTCCAGCCAGCGCGAGACCGAGTCGCGGAAGCTCGCCACCATCACCGTCAGGGCCACCGCCAGGCTCAGGGCGGCGACCACGCCGCTCACCGCCACCGCGGCGCTCTCGCGCACGCGCCGGGCCCGCTCCACCGCCAGCAGCGGCAGCAGCCGGTGCGCCAGGCGCGGCGCGAGCGCGTCGTAGGCCAGGCCCACTGCCCCGGGCAGGGCGGTGATGCCGCCCACCAGCAGCAGCGCCACCGAGAAGTAGGCCGCCAGCGGCATGCCGGCGACGGGGGGCAGCAGGGCGAGCGCGCCGCCCAGGGCCAGCAGCGCTAGGCTGGCGAGGTGGCACCGGCCCCCCGCGGCGGCCTGGCCCAGGCCCTTGAGCGACTGCGCCAGGGGCAGGCGCTCGGCCTGCCGCGCGGGCAGCCAGCCGCCGACGGCGGCCGCGGCCACGCCGAGCAGGCCGTAGACCGCCGCCGCCGCCGTGCTCCATTGCAGCTGCGGGGCGACGCCGGCGAAGTAGCCGCCGCCCAGGTCGCCGCCCAGCACGCGCAGGGCCAGCCAGGCCAGGGCGGTGCCCAGGGCCAGGCCGGCGAGGCTGCCGGTCACGCCCAGGGCCATGGATTCGGCCAGCACCAGCCGCAGGCGCTGGCGCGCGGTGAGCCCCAGCACCCCGAGCAGCGCGAGCTGCTGGGTGCGCCGGGCCACGCTCAGGGACAGCACCGAGAACACCAGGAAGGCCCCGGTGAACAGCGCCACCAGGGCCAGCACGGTGAGGTTGACGCGGTAGGCGCGCGAGAGGTTGCCCACGCGCTCGGCGGCGTCGCCGGGCTCGGCCGCCGCCACGCCGGCGGGCAGGGCGAGGTCGCGCAGGAAGGCGTCGCGGGCGGTGCCGGGGGCCAGGCGCAGGTCGATGCGCGTGAGCTGGCCGGCGCGCCCGAACAGGTCCTGCGCGGCGCCGAGGTCCATCACCGCCAGGGGGGCGCCGCCCGCGGCCACGGTGCCGGCCACGCGCAGGTCCACCAGGCGCAGGCCCACCTGAAGCTGCACGCGCTCGCCGGGCAGCATCTGGCGCGCCGCGGCATTGAGGAAGACGGTGGCGGGCGCGAACAGCGCGAAGCGGTCCGCGCCGGGCGCGGGCACCGGCATCAGGGCCGGGGCGATGGTGGGCAGCACCAGGGCGTCCACGCCCAGCACGCGCAGCGGCCGGCGCGGGCCGGGCGACGGCGCGGGGGACGATGCCGGCGGGGCCTCCGCGGCGGGTGCTGCGGGTGCGGCAGGCGCTGCAGGCGCTGCAGGCGTGGCAGGCGTGGCAGGCGTGGCAGGCGTGGCAGGCGTGGCAGGCGTGGCAGGCGTGGCAGGCGTGGCAGGCGTGGCAGGCGTGGCCGCCAGCGTCGCCAGCTCCAGCACCGGGCTGGCCAGCGTGACCTGCGGGTGCGCCGCGACCCGCGCGTAGAGGGCTTCGTCGAAGCCGCCCTGCGCCGCGCGCAGCTCGAGGTCGGGCTGCCCGTTCACCGAGCGCACCGCGCTGGAGAACTCGCTCAGGGCCGACGCGTTGATCAGGTGCACCGCGAAGGCCAGGGCCACGCCCAGCATCACGGCCACGGCGGCGGCGGCGCTGCGCCAGGGGTGGTGGCGCAGTTCCTGCCAGGAGTAGGTGCGGAGCAGGGCGAGCATCGCCCCCGATTGTGGCCGGGCCGGCCGGGGCCGCGGGCTGAGGGCTCAGGCCGTCGTGGCCTCGGCCTCCTCCCGCTCGGCGAGCAGGGCCTCCTTGCGCTGCGCGATCTCCTCGCGCAGGGCGACGAGGTCCAGCTTGCGGGCGGCGCGGGCCCGGGTGAAGAGGTCCGAGCGCTCCTCCTTCACATGGTGCTCCACGTACTCGCCCAGCACCTTCACGCGGGCGTCGAAGGCATCGTCGGCGGTGTCCATGGCCTGCAGCTGCCCGATCAGGTCGCGCATCGTCTGGTGCTCCACCTCGGCCTCGTCGAGCAGTGCGCCCTCGCGGATCACCGCTCGCAGCCGGGGGTAGAAGATCTCCTCCTCGACCTGCGCATGCACCACCAGCTCGCGGCACACCTGGCGGGCCAGCCCGAGCCGGCGCTGCGCCGCGCCGCGGGCGCGCGAGCCGGCCAGTTCCTCGTATTCCTTGAACAGCTTCCTGACCGCGCGGTGGTCGGCGTCGAGCAGGTCGCAGGCATCCTTGGCGGTGCTGCTTCGGGTGGGCATGCGCATCTCCCTCGATGACGGCCCGCCACCCTAGCCCGCGCCGTGCCGCCCGGCGTCAGGCCGCGCCGGGCGATGCTGTCGGACAGGCCCTCAGGCGAAGCCCGCGGGCGTGAGGTGCAGGACGCGGTCCGCCCGCTGGGCCGCGCCTTCGGAGTGCGTGACCAGCACCAGCGCCGCGTCGTGCTCGCGGGTCTGGGCCACCAGCAGGTCCATGATCCGCCCGGCGGTGGCCGGGTCGAGGTTGCCGGTGGGCTCGTCCGCCAGCAGCAGGTCGGGCCGGTGCACCAGGGCCCGCGCGATGGCCACGCGCTGCAGCTGGCCCCCACTGAGCTGCTGCGGCAGCCGCCCGCCCAGGCCCGCCAGGCCCACGGCCTCGAGCATGGCCTGCACGCGCGGCGCGTGGGTGGCCGGCGGCTCGCCGAGCAGCATCAGGGGCAGGGCGATGTTCTGCGCCACATCGAGGTGGGGCAGCACGTGGAACGCCTGGAAGACGAAGCCGACATGCCGCCGCCGCAGCAGCGCGCCGCGCTCCTCGCCGGCGCGGCCGAGGTCGTGGCCGCACAGGGTGACCGTGCCGGCCTCGCCATGGTCCAGGCCGGCCAGGCAATTGAGCAGGGTGGACTTGCCCACGCCCGACTCGCCGACGATGGCGACGAACTCGCCGCGCTGCACCCGCAGTGACACCCCGGAGAACACCACCGACTCGCCGTAGCGGCGCGCCAGCCCCTCGACCTGCAGCACCGGCGCCGTCATGCCGGCAGCCCCCCGGCCAGGCGCAGGACCTCGTCCAGCGCGCCCGGCGCGTCGCAGGCGACCACGCGCCGCTGCGGCATGCCGCGCAGCCACGTGAGCTGGCGCTTGGCCAGCTGGCGGGTGGCGGCGATGCCGCGCTCGCGCAGCACGGACAGCGGCACGGGCCGCCCCGCGTCCTGCGCGTCCAGCCACTCCCAGGCCTGGCGGTAGCCGACGCAGCGCAGGGCGGGCAGGTCCGGCTGCAGGTCGCCGCGCGCGCGCAGGGCGCGCACCTCGTCGAGGAAGCCCGCCTCCAGCATCTGGTCGAAGCGCAGGGCGATGCGCTGGTGCAGCCAGGCGCGGTCGGCCGGCTCCAGCGAGATGAACAGCGCCGGCGCGAGGCCGCCCCGGGGCGCCTCGCCGGCATGCCAGTCGGACAGGGGCCGGCCCGAGACCTCGAACACCTCCAGCGCCCGCTGGATGCGCTGCGCATCGTTCGGCGCGAGGCGCCGGGCGGTGGCCGGGTCGACCTGCGCCAGCCGCGCGTGCAGCGCCGGCCAGCCCTCGCGCGCGGCCTGCGCGTCGAGCGCGGCGCGCACCTGCGGGTCGGCCGCGGGCATGGCGGACAGGCCCTCGAACAGGGCCTTGAAGTACAGCATCGTGCCGCCGGCCAGCACCGGCAGCGCGCCACGCGCGTGGATCTCGCCGATGAGGCGGCCCGCGTCGGCGGCGAACTCGGCGGCGCTGTAGGCCTGCGCCGGGTCGCGGATGTCGACCAGGTGGTGCGGCGCCTGCGCCAGTTCATCGGGCGCGGGCTTGGCGGTGCCGATGTCCATGCCCCGGTACACCAGCGCCGAGTCGACGCTCACGATCTCGACGGGGCGGATGCGCGCGATCGCCAGGGCCGCCGCCGACTTGCCCGAGGCGGTGGGGCCGGCCAGGGCGACGAAGGGCGGCGCCGCGCCGGGTGCAGCGCCGGGCAGCGGGCCGGGCGTGGCGGCGGGCACCGGGCCGCGGGCGGGCGTGTCAGGCATGGCGCGCCTCGCCGTGGCGCTGCATCCCCGTCCAGGCGACGGCGGCGACCACCGCGGTCCAGAACCACAGGGTGTTCGTGAGGGCGAAGACCGTGCCGTCCAGGTGCGCGCCGATCCAGCCGCCGGTGACGAAGGCGGCGCAGGTCATGAGGAAGCCGTTGAGGGCCGAGGCCGCGCCGGCGGACTGCGGGAAGGGCGCGACCGAGCCGCTCTGGCCGCAGGGCTGGTTGATGCCGTGCGACAGGGCGATCAGCCAGAACGGCCCGAGGATCGCCCACAGGCCTTGCACGCCCGCGAGCGCCAGCACGCCGATGGCCGTGCCGCCGGTGAGCGCCAGGGCCCCGCCGATGGCCACCGTGCGCCGCAGCCCGAGGCGCGCGAGCAGCCGCCGGCACAGGAAGGTGCCGGCGATGTAGAGGCTGGACATGCTGAACATGCACAGGCCGAACTGCAGCCGCGACAGGCCCAGCACCTTCATCAGCACGAAGGGCGAGGCGGCGAGGAACGTCAGCAGGGCGGCGAAGGTGGCGGTCGAGAGGGCCGCGTTGGCCTGGAAGCCCCGGTGCCGCAGGATCGCGCCCCAGCTGCGCGCGATGGCCGCGGGGTGCAGCGGCGCGCGGCTCGCGGGGCCCAGGGTCTCCTCGAAGCGCCAGGCGACCACCGCCAGGATCAGGGCGCCGAAGGCCGAGACCAGGCCCAGCAGCGCGCGCCAGCCCGCCAGGTCCACCAGCAGGCCGCCCACCGGCCCGGTGAGGCAGGCGATGGCGCCCAGGCCGGTCATGGCCTTGGACATCATGTGCGCGCCCTCCACCGGCTGGAACACGTCGCGCACCATGGCGCGCGCCACCATCACGCCGGCGCCCAGCGCCGCGCCCTGGAGGATGCGCCAGCCCACCAGGGCCTGCATCGAGCCGGCCAGGGCGCAGCCGGCCGAGGCCAGGGTGAAGAGGGACAGGCCCGCCAGCAGGATCGGGCGGCGGCCGAAGCGGTCGGACAGCGGGCCCCAGGCGAGCTGCGAGAGGCCGAAGGCCAGCAGCATGCCGGTGAGCGTGAGCTGGGCCTGGGCCACGCCGGCGCCGAAGGCCTCGGTCAGGCTCGGCAGGGCGGGCAGGTACAGGTCGGTGGCGATGGCCTGGGAGCCCAGGAGCATGGACACCAGCATCACCACCAGGTGCGGCGTCATGGCGTGGGTCTCGCCGATGGCGGCGCGGGAGGGGGCGGGCATCCGGTCGAGGGTAGCAGAAGGCCCGGCGGCGCCCTTGCGCCGGGTCAACGCAGGCTGAACAGCTCGCCCAGCGCCTCGCGGTACTGCGCCAGGCCCACGGCCATGGTGCTGTGGTGGGAGCCGCCCTCGACCAGCACGAAGCGCTTGCGGCCCGGGGCGGCCTCGTACAGGCGGCGGCCCAGGTCGGCGGGGATCAGGCGGTCCTCGCTGCCATGCACCACCAGCAGCGGCGAGCCGATGCGCGAGACCTTGGCCGCCGACTCGAAGCGCTGCGTGATCAGCGGCCCCACCGGCAGCCAGCCCCAGCGGAAGCTGGCCACCACGTCGGGGATGGAGGTGAAGGTGCCCTCGACGATGGTGCCGGCCTCGTCGTCCACCCGGGCGGCGAGGTCGATGGCGATGGCCCCGCCCAGCGAGTGGCCGAAGATGTAGCGCGGGCGGCCCGGGTGCTGGCGGGCCAGCCAGTCCCACGCGGCGCGGGCGTCCTCGTAGGCGGTGTCCTCGGAGGGCAGGGCGGCGGTGCTGCGGCCGAAGCCGCGGTAATCGATGGCCAGCACCGCGAAGCCCAGGGACTGCAGCCGGCGGATGCGGGCGGCGGAGCCCACCACGTTCCAGCGGGCGCCATGCAGGTACAGCAGCACCGGGCGGCCCTCGCGCGGCGCGTCGGCCTCCAGCCAGAGGGCGTGCAGGCGCGGCGGCGCGGCGGCCGCACCGGCCGCCGGGTCCGCGCCGGGCAGGTCGATCCAGACATCCTGCAGGCCCTCGGCCAGGTGGGCGGTGCCGGGCCAGGCGCGGTCGGACGGCTGGAAGATCCATTCGCGCTGGCGCTCGTCGAGCGTCGCGCAGCCGAAGGACAGGACGCCGGCCAGCAGGGGCGCGGCGAGCAGGAGCCAGCGTTTCATGATCAGGAGCTGATCGCCGCCGCGGCCGGAAGTTCAGCGACCGCGCAGGAACAGGGCATCCAGCTCGCGCATCGAGAGCTGGCGCCAGGTGGGGCGGCCGTGGTTGCACTGGTCGGAGCGTTCGGTCTGCTCCATCTGGCGCAGCAGGGCGTTCATCTCCTCCAGGGTGAGGCGGCGGCTGGCGCGCACCGCGCCGTGGCAGGCCATGGTGGCCAGGATCTCGTTGCGGGCGCGCTGGACCACGGTGGTGGCGTCGTGCTGCGACAGTTCGGCCAGCACGCTGCGCGCGAGTTCCACCGCGTCGCCTTGGGCCAGGCTGGTGGGCACGGCGCGCACGGCCAGGGTCTTCGCGGACATCGGCGTGACCTCCAGGCCGAGGGTGTGCAGCGTGTCGGCGCTGGCCTCCGCGGTGGCCACCTCCTGCGCGGTGGCGGCGAAGGTGGCGGGAATCAGCAGGGGCTGGCTGGCCAGGGCGCGGCCCTCGCCGTCGCCGAGCTGGGACTTGAGCTTCTCGTAGACGATGCGCTCGTGCGCCGCGTGCATGTCGACCACGACCAGCCCCTGGCGGTTCTCCGCCAGGATGTAGACGCCATGCAGCTGCGCGATCGCCCGGCCCAGGGGCCAGTCGCCCTCGGGCAGGGGCGCGGCGGGGGCGAAGGCGGCGGGCGCCTCGGCGGCGAAGGCCGTGGAGGGTGCCTCGCGCGGGGCCGCGGAGGGCTGCCACAGCAGGCCCAGGTCGGAGACGGGCTGGCCCACCGGGTCGGGGCGGCGCTCGAAGGCCATGGAGGGCTGCGACCAGCGCGGGGGCTCGGGCTGGGCGCGGGCGCCGGAGGACGGCGCGCCGGCGGCGTCATCCAGCGGAGCCTGCGCTGCGGCCTGCGCCGTCTGCGCCATCTGCGCGGCCAGCGCCGCGCGCGGCGCCGCCAGGGCGGCGTCGACCGCATGGCGCACGACCTGGTGCACGGCGCGGCCGTCACGGAAGCGGACCTCGATCTTGGTGGGGTGGACGTTCACGTCCACCTGCTGCGGGTCGATGGCCAGCGAGAGCACGTAGACCGGCTGGCGCTGGCCGTGCAGCACGTCCTCGTAGGCGCTGCGCACCGCGTGGGCCAGCACCTTGTCGCGGACGTAGCGGCCGTTGACGTAGGCGAACTGGTGGTCGGCGCGCGAGCGCGCGGCGTCGGGGACGCCGGCACGGCCGGTGACGCGCAGCGGGCCGGCCTGCCAGGCCACGGCCACGCTCTCGGTGAGGAAGTCGCGGCCCAGGACATCGGCCATGCGCTGGTCCGCCGAGTCGGCGGCGCGCCACTGCTCGACCAGCTTGCCCTCGTGCCAGATGGCGAAGCCCACCTCGGGCCGCGCCAGCGCGTGGCGGCGCACGGCCTCGATGCAGTGGGCCAGCTCGGTGGCGTCGGTCTTGAGGAACTTGCGGCGCGCCGGGGTGGAGAAGAACAGCTCCTTGACTTCCACCGTGGTGCCGGTGGCGCGGGCCGCGGGACGCAGCTCGCCGCTGCGGGCGTCCAGCAGGAAGGCCGTGGCCTCGCCCTCGGTGCGCGAGAGCAGGCTCATCTCCGAGACCGAGGCGATGGCGGCCAGCGCCTCGCCGCGAAAGCCCATGGTGCCCACCGCCTCGAGGTCGGCCAGCGAGCCGATCTTGCTGGTGGCGTGGCGCTTGAGGGCCACCGCCAGCTCGCCGCGCGGGATGCCGCAGCCGTCGTCCTCCACGCTGACCAGCCGCACGCCGCCGCCCGCCAGGCGCACGGTGACCTGGGTGGCGCCGGCGTCCAGCGCGTTGTCCACGAGCTCGCGCACCACCGAGGCCGGGCGCTCGACGACCTCGCCGGCGGCGATCTGCGAGATCAGCTCGTCGGGCAGTTCACGGATGGGGCGGCGTTGGGTGGGGGAGAGCACGGCGTTCACCGGGGAATTCTAGGGTGTGCCGTCGCAGGGCCCGCCGGGCGATCCGAGGGCCCGCCCCCAGGTGGGCGGCGATAATCGCCGCCGATGGAATACGCCGCCTTCCTGATCGACTTCATCCTGCACGTGGACCGCTACCTGGAGGCCTTCGTGAGGGACTACGGCGCCTGGGTCTACGCCCTCCTGTTCCTCATCGTCTTCGTCGAGACCGGGCTGGTGGTGATGCCCTTCCTGCCCGGCGACTCGCTGCTGTTCGTGACCGGCGCGCTGTGCGGGCTGGGCTTCATGGACCTGTCCCTGGCCATGGCGGTGCTGCTGGTGGCCGCCATCCTGGGCGACCAGTGCAACTACGCGATCGGCCGCTACCTCGGGCCCAAGGTGTTCCAGTGGGAGCAGTCCCGGTTCTTCAACCGGCAGGCCTTCCTGCAGGCCCACGCGTTCTACGAGAAGTGGGGCGGCATCACCATCGTGATCGCGCGCTTCCTGCCCTTCATCCGCACCTTCGCGCCCTTCGTGGCGGGGGTGGCGGAGATGAGCCGCTCCAAGTTCACCGCCTACAACGTGGCCGGGGCGGTGGTCTGGGTGGTGGGCCTGTGCACGGCGGGCTACTTCCTCGGGGGGCTGCCCTGGGTCAAGGCGAACCTGGACAAGATCATCTGGGCCATGATCTTCATCCCCGGCCTGATCGCGCTGGCCGGGGCCTGGCGGGCGCGCCGGGCGCACCGCGACGGCGCGTCGGCCTGAGCGGCCTCAGACGGTGCGGGTGCGCGCCAGCGGCGGGTTCGCCGCGAAGTAGCGAAGGATGCCCTTCATGAGCGCATCGGCCAGCTGCTCCTGGTAGGCCTCGCTGCGCAGGCGCTGCTCCTCCTGCGGGTTGGAGATGAAGGCCGTCTCCACCAGCACGCTGGGGATGTCCGGCGCCTTGAGCACCGCGAAGCCCGCCTGCTCCACGCGCGGCTTGTGCAGCCGGCCGACCTGGCCGATCTCGCCGAGCATGGCGCCGCCCAGGCGCAGGCTGTCGTTGATCTGCGCGGTGGTGCTCATGTCCAGCAGCACGCGGGCCACGTGGGCGTCCTGCGTCTTCACGTTGACCCCGCCGATCAGGTCGGCCTGGTTCTCCTTGTTCGCCAGCCAGCGCGCCGCGGTGCTCGAGGCCCCGCTCTCGCTCAGGGCGAACACGCTGGCGCCGCGGGCGGTGGGGGTGATGAAGGCGTCGGCGTGGATGCTCACGAACAGGTCGGCCTGCACGCGCCGCGCCTTCTGCACGCGCACGTGCAGCGGCACGAAGAAGTCGGCGTCGCGGGTGAGGAAGGCGCGCATCGGGTTGCCGTTGATGGTCGTGGCGTTGATGCGGTCATGCAGGCGCTGGGCCACGCTGAGGACCACGTCCTTCTCGCGGGTGCCGGCGGGTCCGATGGCGCCCGGGTCCTCGCCGCCGTGGCCCGGGTCCAGGGCGACGATGATCAGGCGGTCGGTCTTGGCCGCCACCGCGGGGGCCGCGGCGCGGGCCGGGGCGGCCGCGGCCGGCGCGCTGGCCCCGGCGCGCTGGCCCCGGCTGGCGATCAGCTCGCCCAGCGGGTCGGGCGCCGGGGCGGAGGCGGCCGCCATCGCGGGCGCCACCTCGCGCAGGCGCTCGGCGATCAGTTGCTCCAGCGGGTCCACCGGCCGGGTGGGGTAGAGGTCCAGCACCAGCCGGTGGGCGTAGGCCGCCACCGGCGGCAGGTTGAACACCTGGGGCAGGGCGGCCTGCTTCAGGTCGATGACCAGCCGCACCACGCCGGGCGCGAACTGGCCCGCGCGGATGCCGGCGATGTAGGGGTCGTCGGGCTTGACCTTGGCCACCAGCTCGCGCAGCTGCGGGTTCAGCTCGATGCCCTCGATGTCCACCGCCAGCCGCGGCGGGCTGGGCACCTGGGTCAGGCGGGTGGCCAGCGGCGCGTCGGACTCGATGGTGACGCGGGTGTAGTCGGGCGCCGGCCACAGCCGCACGGCCAGGATGCCGGCGCCGCGCGCGATCTGGTGGGCGCCGAGCAGCAGGACCAGCGAGCCGGCCTGGAGCAGGTCGCGGCGGCTCACCGTCATGGCGCGAGCAGCTCCTGCCCGGTGGCGGTGCCCGCGGTCACGGCGACCGTGCGGGTGTCGTCGGGCTGCGCGGTGATGTCGATGACCAGGTCCGGCGGGGGCAGCACCTCGCCGGCCTTGTCCGGCCACTCGGCGATCTTCAGGCCGGGGCTGGCGAAGACGTCGCGAAAGCCCGCGTCCTCCCACTCGCGCGGGTCGTCGAAGCGGTAGAAGTCGAAGTGCCAGATCGACAGGCCCGGCGCCTCGTGCGGCTCGACCACCGCGTAGGTGGGGCTCTTGATGCGGCCCTGCACGCCCAGCGCTCGCAGCAGGTGGCGCACGAAGGTGGTCTTGCCGGCGCCCAGGTCGCCGCGCAGCTCGATGAAGGCCTGGCGGATGGCGGGGCGCGCGGCCAGCCGGCGGGCGAAGGCCAGCGTGTCCTCCTCGCTGGCCCAGCGCAGGGCGAGGGGGCTTCCTACAATCGGCGCGTGACGTTCGGCAGCAGTCAGTGGGAGGGTCCTTCGCTCGTATCGGAGATCGGGCAGTGGGCCCGCGAGCTCGGATTTTCCCAAATCGGCGTGGCCGGTATCGATCTTTCCTCGGCGGAACCCGGGCTTTTGGCGTGGTTGTCGCGCGGCTTCCACGGCGAGATGGGCTACATGGCCGCCCACGGCCTGCGCCGCGCCCGTCCCGCCGAACTGGTGCCGGGCACGGTGAGCGTGCTCACCGCGCGCATGGACTACCTGCCGCGCGCCACGCCCGAGGGCTGGCAGGCGATCGAGTTCGAGCGCCTGCGCCGCCCGGGCGAGGGCATCGTCTCCCTCTACGCCCGCGGGCGGGACTACCACAAGGTGCTGCGCGCGCGCCTGCAGAAGCTGGCCGAGCGCATCGCGCAGCGGGTCGGCCCGCTGGGCCACCGCGTGTTCACCGACTCCGCGCCGGTGCTGGAGGCCGAGCTGGCCACGCGCAGCGGCCTGGGCTGGCGCGGCAAGCACACGCTGGTGCTGCACCGCGAGGCCGGCTCGATGTTCTTCCTGGGCGAGATCTACCTGGACATCGCCCTGCCCGAGTCGCCGGCCGCCTCCGCGCACTGCGGCAGCTGCCGCGCCTGCATGGACATCTGCCCGACGCAGGCCATCGTGGCCGAGGGCGTGGTGGACGCGCGCCGTTGCATCTCTTACCTGACCATCGAGCATGCGGGCCCGGTGCCGCACGAGCTGCGCGCGGCGATCGGCAACCGCATCTACGGCTGCGACGACTGCCAGCTCGCCTGCCCCTGGAACAAGTTCGCGGTGCGCAGCGCGCTGCCGGACTTCGACGCGCGCGAGGGCCTGGCCGGCCAGGGCCTGGCGGCGCTGCTCGGGTGGAGCGAGGCCGCGTTCCTGCGCCGCACCGAGGGCAGCCCGATCCGCCGCATCGGCCACGCGCGCTGGATCCGCAACGCGGCCCTGGCCGCGGGCAACGCCCTGCGCCAGGCCGACGACCCGGCGCTGCGCGCCGCGCTGGCCGCGCATGCCGACCACCCCGACGCGGTGGTGCGCGAGCAGGTGGCGTGGGCGCTGGCGCAGGTGCCGCCGCCGGCCTCAGCGGCCTAGCATCGGCAGCACGCCCAGCGCGAACGGCAGGCTCGCCGCCGCCAGCAGCGTGGACAGCGTGACCAGGGCCGCCACGTAGGGCCCGTTGTAGCCCATCTTCGCGGCCAGCACGTAGCAGCTGGAGGCGGTGGACAGGGCCGAGAACATCAGCAGCACCGCGGTCTGGTTGGCATCCAGCCTGAAGGCGCGCGCGATCAGCAGCGCCAGCACCGGCAGCACGAAGTGCCGGATGCCCAGGATGCTCGCGGCCAGCACCTTGCCGCGGGCCAGCGAGCCGAACTGCATGCCGGCGCCCGCGGCCATCAGGCCCAGGGCCAGCGAGGCGGCGCCGATGCGGGTGACCGCCGGCTCGATCCAGGCCGGGAGGGTGAACCCCAGCAGGTTCGCCGCCAGACCCGAGCCGGTGCCGACGATCAGCGGGTTGCGCAGCAGGGCGCCGCCGAAGTGCGCGCCCGAGCGCCGCGCCATCGGCCACACCGCGCCGATGTTGAACATGGGCACGCAGATGCCGATCAGGACCGCGATCGACAGCAGCCCTTTCGGCCCGGCGACGCGCTCGGCCAGCGCCAGGGCGATGAAGGAGTTGAAGCGGAAGGCCACCTGCGCGGCGCCCGCATGGTCGTGCCGGTCGATGTGGCGGCCGATCACCGGCACCCACGGCAGCACGTAGGCCAGGGCGATCCCGGCCAGCCCCAGCGTCACGCCCGCGCCGATCAGGCTGGAGGCCGCGCCCAGGTCCAGCGGGCTGCGCACGATGGACTGGAACAGGAGGACGGGAAAGAGAAAGTAGTAGACCAGCGCCTCGGCCTGTTGCCAGACGGTGCGATCGAGCGCGGTGTAGCGGCACACCAGCCAGCCGCACAGGATCAGGGAGAAATCGGGAAACAGCAGCTGGAAGAAATTCACCCTGCGAGGATATCAAGCACCCCGCTCCGGAAGGATTAACATGCTCGTTGATCCGTCGTTCAACGACATCCCGTTCTGCAAGAAGGAGAGAGAGTTCATGCAACGCCGTCACGTCCTGGCCCTGTCCGCCGCCTCGCTGGCCCTGTCCGCCGGTTCCGCCCTCGCGCAGGCCTACCCGACCAAGCCCGTCAAGCTGGTGGTGCCCTTCGCCCCTGGCGGCACCACCGACATCGTGGCGCGCACCATCGCCGACCCCCTGGGCAAGGCCCTGGGCCAGAGCGTGGTGGTGGAGAACAAGGCGGGCGGCGGCGGCGTGATCGGCGCCACCGAGACGGCCCGCTCCGCGCCCGACGGCTACTCCCTCGGCGTGGCCACCGTGTCCACCACCGCGGCCAACCCGGCGATCAACCCGAAGATCCCGTACAACCCGCTGACCGACTTCACGCCCATCATCAACATCGCGGCCACGCCCAACGTGATCGCGGTGCACCCCACCTTCCCGGGCAAGGACCACAAGGCCTTCCTCGCCGAGCTGAAGAAGAACCCGGGCAAGTACTCGTACTCCTCCTCCGGCACCGGCGGCATCGGCCACCTGCAGATGGAGCTGTACAAGAGCCTGACCGGCGCCTTCGTCACCCACATCCCGTACCGCGGCGCGGGCCCGGCCCTGAACGACACCGTGGCCGGCCAGGTGCCGATCATCTTCGACAACCTGCCCTCGGCGCTGCCCTTCATCAAGGAAGGCCGCCTCATCGCCATCGCGGTGGCCGCGCCCCAGCGCGTGGCGGCCATGCCCAACGTGCCCACCTTCAAGGAGCTGGGCCTGGAGCCGGTGAACCGCATGGCGTACTACGGCATCCTCGGTCCCAAGGGCCTGCCCAAGGACGTGGTCGACAAGGTCCACGCCGGCACCGTGAAGGCCCTGCAGGACCCGGCGGTGCGCAAGCGCATCGAGGACACCGGCTCGCTGGTCGTCGCCAACTCGCCCGCCGAATTCACGCAGCAGATCAAGGCCGAATTCGAGGTGTACAAGAAGGTCGTCGACACCGCGAAGCTGAAGCTGGATTGAGCGCGGCGCCGAGCGTGGACGCTCCCGCGGGCGCCACGCCCGACCCGGCCATCGACCAGTTCGTCGACGCCCTCTGGCTGGAGGAGGGCCTGTCGCGGAACACGCTGGCGGCGTACCGGCGCGACCTCACCCTGTACGACCGCTGGCTGCGCGGGCGCGGCCAGGCCCTGCTGGCCTGCGGCAAGGCCGACCTCGACGCCTACTTCTCGGCCCGCCACGCGACCACCAAGGCCACCTCCGCCAACCGCCGCCTCGCGGTGCTGCGCCGGTTCTTCCGCTGGGCCCTGCGCGAGCGCCTGGTGGCCGCCGACCCCACCCTGCAGCTGGAGAACGCCAAGCGCCTGGCGCGGGTGCCGCGCACCCTCACCCAGGCCCAGGTGGAGGCCCTGCTGGCCGCGCCCGACACCGACACGCCCCTGGGCCTGCGCGATCGCGCGATGCTGGAGCTGATGTACGCCAGCGGCCTGCGCGTGAGCGAGCTGGTCACGCTGAAGGTGCTGGACGTCAGCCTGGGCGAGCAGGTGGTGCGCGTCCTGGGCAAGGGCGCGAAGGTGCGGCTGGTGCCCTTCGGCGAGGTGGCGCATGACTGGCTGGTGCGGTACCTCGACCAGGCGCGCGGCGAGATCCTCGCCGGCCAGGCCACCGACGACCTGTTCGTCACCGCGCGCGGCGCGGGCATGACCCGGGCGATGTTCTGGGTCCTCGTGAAGAAGCACGCCCAGGCGGCCGGCATCACCGCGCCGCTGTCGCCGCACACCCTGCGGCATGCCTTCGCCACCCACCTGCTCAATCACGGGGTCGACCTGCGCGCAGTGCAGATGCTGCTGGGGCACGCGGACATCTCCACCACCACCCTCTACACCCACGTGGCGCGCGAGCGGCTCAAGCAGCTGCACGCCCGGCACCACCCGCGCGGCTGACGGCCGCCGCCACTCCGGCCGGCGCGTGGCGCGCGCGGGCCGCTGGCGCCGCGCCCCGGTCCCCGGCGCGCCGCCCGTCCCGCCCGACCCGCATCCCCGCCGGCCGACAGCCATCGGAAGACCCCCTCGCCGAACAATCGCGCGCCGCCGCGCCCCCTGCGGTGGCGCCAGTCCATCAAGGAGGATTTCCATGACCCCACGTCTGTCCTTCGCCGCGCTGTGCGCCGCGGCCTTCCTGTCGGCCTGCGGTGGCGGCGGCGTCGAGCCCTCGGGCCGGTCCGCCGTCGCCCCCGAGGTGAGCCGCAAGTACGCCGGCGTCTGGCATGGCTGCCGCGACACCGCCGCCGGCCCGTCCTTCGACGAGTTGCGCACCTTCGAGCGCGTGAGCGACACGGTGCTGCGCGCCACCTACCGCGCCATCCGCTTCGAGGTCGCCGGCTGCCAGGGCGCCGGCACCGGCTTGCCGGAGGCGGCCTGGCACGTGCAGCTGCTGGGGCCCACCCGCGAGATCGACGGCGTGGTGCTCGATGAAGTGATCGAGTCCGCTGCCGACCTGCCTGCGCGCAAGTCGCTGCTCGGGGTGGACGACGCCGGGTTCCTGCGGGTGGCGCTGCCGCAGCCGGTGGGTGCGGACGGCTACCCCACCGGACTCGCACCGGCGGTGCTGAAGCGGCCCTGAGGGGCCTCGGCGGTGGCAGGCCTTGGCGGCCCTCGAGGGCCCGGGCCTGGCGCCCGGGCGCGTCACGCTCAGGCGCTCAGGCGCCCCGCGTCCACGCCGGCAGCGGCCGCGGCAGGCGCAGCACGTCCTCGGCCAGCCACAGCGCGCTGCGGCGCGCGCGCTCGGCCACCACCGGCAGCGGCAGCTGCTGGTAGTCGTCGTTGAAGACCTCGAAGCTGTAGTCGCCGCGGTAGCCCAGTCGGTGCAGGCGCTGTACCAGGTCGGCCAGGTCGTCGCTGTGCACGCCCTCGCCGGGGAAGACCCGGAAGGTACGCGCGGTGGTCATGCGCTCCTCGAAGGTCGGCGTCTCGTTCCACATGAAGTCCGACAGCTGCACCAGGAAGATGCGCTCCGGGTCCAGGTCGTCGATGGCCGCCATCGGCGTCTTGGCCGCGAAGATGTGGAAGGAGTCGATGCCCAGGCCGAGGTTCGGGCAGTCGGCGCGCAGCACCGCCTCCCAGGCCGTGGTGAACTCGTTGACCGTGCGGCCCCACGAGAGGCCCTCGTAGGCCACCTTGATGCCGAAGGGGATGGCCAGCGTGGCCAGCTTGCGCAGGTCGCGGGCGATGTCGTCCAGGTCCTGCGAGGCATGGCGCGAGGTCGAGGAGCAGGCCAGGAGCACGCGCGAGCCGGTGGCTGCGCACATCTCCAGCATCGCCTTGGCGATGTCGATCTTGTAGCCGTGCAGGTGGCCCGACAGGCCCTCGAAGTCACGCAGCACCTGGAAGCCGGTGGGGCGCAGGCCGCTCTCGCGCACCGCGCGCACCGCCGCCTCCACGCCGCCGGGGTGGCCCACCAGGTCGCGCGCCATCAGCATCACCTGCGAGAAGCCCGCCTCGCGCATGGCCTCCAGCTTGGCCTCGAGCGGGCCCGCCAGCGTGATGGTGTCCATGCCGAAGCCGTTGATGCGTCGCTGCATGGCGGCCTCAGGCAGTGCGGTGGACCAGCTCGAACGCCACCGACCCGAGCTGGGTGCGGGTCAGGGCGCCGCGGTCGTCCGGGTGCAGCTGCGCGGAGTCCACGAACTGCACGCCGCGCGCGCGCAACGCGGCGACGGCGGCGGCCACGTCGGGCGTGCCCAGGCCGACCCGCTGCAGCAGCTCGCGCTCGTCGTCGTCGTCGATGCTGTCAGGCTCGATCAGCTGCCACATGAACTGGCCGCACGGGCTTTGCATCAGCTTGCCCGCGGGCATCACGCCATAGCGCTGGTCGTCGGGGATGCTGATGAAGCCGAACAGGCGCTCGTAGAACGAGATCCAGTCGGCGCTGCGGTCCAGGCCGATGTACTGCACCACGCCGAACCAGGTCAGGTCGGCGATGGCGGGGGGATTCATGTCGACGCTGGGGATCGGCACGAAGTCGATGTCGTAGACGGAGAAGTCGCGCCAGCGGTCGATGAACATGTAGTAGGCGCCGCCCGGGCCGCGGATGCCGGGGATGTTCAGCTCCATCGCGCCGGCGTGCGAGGGCGTCTCCCAGGCGCCGAGCTCGAGGCAGCGGGCATGGGCGGCGCGGGCGTCGTGCACGCGGAAGGCCACGGCGGACAGCACCGGGTGGCCGCCCTCCGTGGCGCTGGCGCGCGCGTCGTCGGGATGGGCATTGACCACGAGGTTCATGCGGCCCTGGCGGTACAGCGTGATCTCGCGCGAGCGGTGGCGGGCCACCGGGCGGAAGCCCATGGTCTCGAGCACCTGGCCCAGCGCCTGCGGGCGCAGGGTGGCGTACTCGATGAATTCGATGCCCTCCAGGCCCAGGGGGTTGGGCTGGTCGGGCAGGGCCTCGCGGTTCATGTCCATCTCGGGGTCTCCGGTCAGATGCGGTGAGTGACTCAGTCTCGCTGCGCGATGAGGCTGCGGAAATGCGCCTGCATGCGTTGCGGGTCGGCCTTCAGGCCGGTGAACAGCTCGAAGGCTCCCACCGCCTGTCCGACGGCCATGGTACCGCCGTCGCAGGTGCGGCAGCCGCGCGCGCGGGCTTCCTTCAGGAGCGCGGTGTCCAGCGGGAAGTAGACGATCTCCGAGACCCACATCGAGGGCTTGAGGAGGTCGGCCGGCAGCGGCAGGCCGGGCAGCTTGTCCATGCCGGTGGGCGTGGCGTGGATCAGGCCGGTGGCGCCCTCGGTGGCCGCGGCCACGTCGGCCAGGCCCTCGGCGCGCTCGCCATAGAGCGCGTTCAGCGACTGCGCCAGGGCCTGGGCCCGGGGCGCGTCGGCGTCGACGATGCGCAGCTTCTTCGCGCCCAGGCGCAGCACCGAATGGGCGATGGCCGAGCCCGCGCCGCCGGCGCCGAGCAGGACCACGCAGCCCAGGTCGGCATCGGGCAGGGTGCGCTGGAAGCCCCAGGCCCAGCCCCAGCCGTCGGTGTTGTGGCCGACGGCCTTGCCGTCCTTGAAGACGACGGTGTTCACCGCGCCCATGGCCCGCGCCTCGTCGGACAGGTCGTTCAGCAGCGGGATCACCGCCTGCTTGCACGGGTAGGTGATGTTCAGGCCGGCGTAGCCCATGAGCCGTGCCGCGGCGATCAGCGTGGGCAGCTGCTCCACGCTGCTGCCGGTGACGTCGAGGTCGATCAGCTGGTAGTGGGCCCGCAGGCCCTGGGCACGCGCCTCCTCCTCCTGCATCGAAGGGGTGAGCGAGCGCTGGATCCCCGAGCCGATCAGGCCCAGGAGAATCTTGCCGGCGGTGGCGGGGTGGGCGGTCGAAGCGCTCACGATGCTCACTTGCGCAGCTTGGCCAGTTCGGCCTGGACTTCCTGCACCACGGCGGCGCCCACGGAGGCCGAGTGCTTGTCGATCACCGGCTTCATCTTGTCACGCAGCTTGGCCACTTCGGCGGCGGGCAGTTCGGTGACCTGCATGCCGGCCTTCCTCAGGTCGGCCAGCTGGGCGGCGGCGAGGTCGCGCGAGGTCTTGCGCTGGAACGCGCCGGCTTCGACGGCGGCGTCCTGGAGGATCTTCTTCTCGGCGGCCGAGAGGGTGTCCCAGAACTTCTTGGAGATGATGACCGACTGCGGGTTGTACTGGTGGTTGGTCAGGGCCAGGTGCTTCTGCACTTCGGCGAACTTGTTCGCCAGGATCACCGAGACCGGGTTCTCCTGGCCGTCGACGGCCTTCTGCTCCAGGGCGGCGTACAGCTCGGGGAAGGCCAGCGGGGTCGGGTTGGCGCCCAGGGCCTTGACCCAGTCCAGGTTGATGGCGTTGGGGATCACGCGCAGCTTCAGGCCCTCGATGTCCTCGACCTTGTTGATCGGGCGCTTGGAGTTGGTCAGCTGGCGGAAGCCCAGCTCCCAGTAGGCCAGGCCGACGATGTTCTTGTCGGCGAGCTTGGCGTGCAGCTTCTGGCCGAAGGCGCCGTCGACCACGGCGTCGGCCTCACGCGGGCTGGCGAACAGGAAGGGGAAGTCGTAGATCTCGAAGTCCTTGACCTGCGATGCCAGGATGCCCGAGTTCAGCACGGTCATTTCGACGGTGCCGCCCTGAACGGCGGAGACGGTCTGCGCGTCGCCGCCCAGCACGCCGCCGGGGAACAGGTTGACCTTGATCTTGCCGCCCGACCTGGCCGCCACGATCTCGGCGAACTTCTCGGCGCCCATCACCAGGGGGTGGCCCTTGGGGTTCTGCTGCCCGAGCTTGATGGTGCGGTCCTTGATGTCCTGCGCGAGGGCGCCGCCGGCGACGGCGAGGGTGGCTGCAGCGACGAGGGTCTTGATGAAGAAGCGCTTCATGGGATGTCTGGATCTCGGGGAACGGGAATCAGTTGGCGAGCCAACGGGCGGGGACGGTGACGATCTCGGGGAACAGGATCATCAGGAACAGGATGGCGAACTGGGCGACCATGAAGGGCACGACGCCCTTGGTCACCTGGTCCATCGACACCTTGCCGACGCCGGCGACGGTGTTCAGGATGGTGCCCACCGGCGGGGTGACCAGGCCGATGGAGTTGTTGATGATGAACACCACGCCGAAGTAGACCGGGTCGATGCCGGCGGCCTTGACCACGGGCATCAGCACCGGGGTCAGCATCAGGATGGTGGGCGTCATGTCCAGCGCGGTGCCCACGATCATCGTGAGGATCATGATGGCCAGCATCAGCAGCTTGGGGTTGTCCATGAAGGGCTGCAGCAGCGCCACGATCTGGGCCGGCAGCTGGGCCACCGTGATCAGCCAGGCCGACACCATGGCGGCGGCCACCAGGAACATCACGACGGCGGTGGTCTTGGCCGCGGCCAGGAACACGCGGTACAGGTCCTTCAGGCCCAGCTCGCGGTAGACCAGGGTGGACACCAGCAGCGCGTAGACGGCGGCGACGACCGCGGCCTCGGTCGGCGTGAACACGCCGAACTTCAGGCCGGCCACCACGATCACCGGCAGCACCAGCGCCCAGGTGGACTCCTTGAGCGCCGACATCACCTCGGCGCCCGACTTGCGCGGCGGGGCGGTGACGTCCTCCTTGCGCACCATCCACCACCAGGTGACCCACAGTGCCAGCGCCAGGCACAGGCCCGGGAAGATGCCGGCCAGGAACAGCTTGGAGATGGAAACGTTGGCGGCCACGCCGAAAATCACGAAGCCGATCGAGGGCGGGATGATCGGGCCGATCACCGCGGACGCGGCGATCAGGCCGGTGGAGCGGGTCTTGTCGTGGCCGGCGGCGTTCATCATCGGCAGCAGCAGCGCCGTGAGCGCCGCGGCGTCGGCCACGGCGGAACCGGACAGCGCGGACAGCAGGCAGGCGGCGATGATCACCACATAGCCCAGGCCGCCCTTGATATGGCCCACCAGGGCCATGGCCAGGTTGATGATGCGGCGCGACAGGCCGCCCACGCTCATGACCTCGCCGGCGAGCATGAAGAAGGGGACGGCCAGCAGCGGGAAGCTGTCGGCGCCGTTGATGACGTTCTGCGCCAGGATCTGCGCGTCGAACATGTCCAGGTGCCACATCAGGGCGGCGCCCGTGAGCAGCAGCGCGAAGGCGATCGGGATGCCCAGGGCCATGGTGCCCAGGAGGGCGCCGAGGAAGACGGCGATGGTCATTGTTTTTTCTCCAGGGCCTCGGGGGCGAATTCCTCGAGGCCCTCCTCCTCGGATTCACGGATGGCGATGAGGTCCTTGTCGGCGACCTGGCCGGTGAGCAGGCGCCACAGGTCCAGCACCAGCACCACGGCGGCGGAGACCGCGAACAGCACCCCGCAGCCATAGAACCAGGCCACGGGCGCCTCCATCACCGCGCTGGTGGTTTCCAGGTTGATGCGCACCTGGTCCAGCGCGCCCTTGAACAGGAGCCAGGTCACGAACAGCATCAGGCACTGGCCCAGGCCCAGGCACAGCTTCTTGCCCCAGACGGGCAGGCGGGCGACCAGGAAGTCGGTGCCCAGGTGGCTGTGCTCGTGCAGGGCGACCACGGCGCCCATGAACGTCATCCACACGAACAGCCACCGCGAGAGTTCGTCGGACAGGGAAATGCCCGAATTGAAGGCGTAGCGCAACACGACGTTGCCGAACACCAGCGCCACCATGACAGCCAGGCAGGCCACCATGGCCACGCCGAGCAGGCGACAGTATTTGTCGATCAGGGAATTGAGCATGCTCTCTCGCGTCTCCTGGCTCCGCTCGGGATGGCGGCATTCCGGCCACGGGGGGATCCGGCGGCCAGCCGGTAATGTACGAACCGGTTAGTTTTGAGGGATGAGGGAAAACCCGTAATCCGCAAGGCCGTGTCCGCGGTCCCGGGCTGCGGCAGGCGCGCGGCCTACTTGCGCACGAAGCGCACGATCATCTCGACGATGTTGTCCCGGCGCGCCACGACCGAGGCGGCGGTGTCGAGGTCGCGGTCGAACAGGAGGGCGAAGGTGTGGCGGTTGGCCACGTTGAACACGGACAGCGCGCTGATCGCCGCGTGCAGTTCCACCGGGTCGATGCCGGCGCGGAACACGCCTTCGCGCTGGCCGCGGTCCAGGACGTCGCGCAGGCCCTCGATCGCCGGCACGTTCAGGCGCTGGATGATCTTGCTCTGGCGCAGGTATTCGCCGCGCAGCATGTTCTCGTTCATGACGAGGCGGATGAACTCGGGGTGGGCCAGCTGGTAGTCGACGGTGAAGCCGACCAGCTTGCGCAAGGCGCCTTCGGGCGGGAGGTCCTCGAGGTGCAGCTCGCTCTCGATGTGCCGCATGCGTGCGTACACGTCCTCGAGCACCGCGAGGTACAGGCCCTCCTTGCTGCCGAAGTAGTAGTAGATCATGCGCTTGCTGGTGCGCATGGCCTCGGCGATGTCGTCGATGCGGGCGCCGGCCAGGCCCTTCTCCGAGAACTCCCGCGTGGCCACCTCGACGATGTCGGCCCGCGTGCGCTCCGGGTCGTTGGTCCGGCCGGGGGGCTTGGCGGAATGTACCGTTCGGTTCATTCCGCGGAGTGTATGCGCTTCTCAGCGCGCGCAGCGCAAGCCGATGTAGACCACGGCGGTGCCGCGCGGCTTGGACTGCAGGTGCTCCCGGTGCATCTGCGCCGGCCCGTACCACCAGGAGCCGCCGCGGGTGGGGCGCTCGGGCGAGGCGCTGCCGTCGTCGGTCCATTCCCAGACATTGGCCGCCATTTCGTGCAGGCCGTTGACCCCGGCTCGGGTGCTGCCGGCCAGAGCGTGGCCGCGCCCGCGCGAGGTGGCCTGGCGGGGCTGCGCGAGCACCGTGGGCGGGTCGCCGCAGCCTTCGGCGCAGTTGGCGCCCTGCGGCGAATCGCCGGTGGGGTAGGGGTAGGTGCGGCCGGCGACGAATCCGGGCGCGGGTTGCGCGCGGCGCTCGGTGTAGGCCGCCTCCATCCACTCGGCGTCGGTGGGCAGGCGCTTGCCGGCCCACCGGCAGAAGGCGCGCGCCTCGTCGAAGGTCAGGTGCACCGCGGGCTCGCGGTCGTCGCCGGGGCTGCCGTAGGGCGCGCGCCAGGTCCAGCCCGGGCGCTGGACCCAGCCGCCCTCGAAGGTGCTGCCGCCGCCGGCGCGCTCGGCCTGGCTCGTGAAGCCGGTGGCCTGAGCGAACCGGCGGAACTGGCCGATCGTGACCTCGGTGCGGTCGATCTCGAAACGATCGCCGATGCGTTGCATCGGGGTCTCGGTGCCGGGCGAGGCGCGGCCCGCGGCGGGCGCCAGGAGCGCCGCGACGGCCAGGGTGACCGCGAGGCGGGCCAGCGGCCCGAGGGCCGCAGGGGAGGGGGTCAAGCGAGGAAGGGCCATGGCCGCCAATCTAGCGGCATGGACATGACCTCACGGCTCGGGGTGGATCGCCACGGCGGCGCCGCGGCCGTCCGGCAGGCCCCACAGCGCCTCGTAGAAGGCCGAACGCATGCGCAACTTGGCGTCGGCCTGCAGGTCCTGCGTGAGCGACTGGCAGTCCACCGGCCCGAGGGCGGCGCAGCCGAGTGCGAAGCGGCCGCCGCCGAGGTCGAAGCCCAGCGCGGTGAGCACCGTGGGCAGCATGTCGAAGTGGTTGATGGCGTCGCGGTTGGGGGCCAGCGCCGGCGCGTTGAACATCCGGTTGTAGATGCGCCGGTGGCGGGCCTGCTGCAGGCGCGGCGAGAGCTCGCTGTGCATGCCCAGGTGGTCGCCCATGACCACGACGAGGGTGTCGCGCAGCAGGCCCTCGCGCCGCGCGTCCTCGAGGAAGCCGGCGAGCAGGCGGGCGGTGCAGGCCACCGCGTCGCGCATGTCGCCATGGACGCCGGGGCAGCTGGGCGCGAGGAAGCCGCGCGGGGGGTGCATGCCCACCGTGAGCAGCGTGAGGTTGAAGGGCTTCCCGGCCGCGACCAGGGCGCGCAGCTGGCCGAGGGCCTGCGTGAACAGGTCGTCGTCGTCGAGGCCCCAGGCATTGGTGTGGGCGTGCGGCGCGAGCTGTTGCCAGTCCTCGAGGCCGAAGGCGGCGTGGTAGCCATGGTTCCAGAGGAACCGCCCCTTGCCGGCGAAGGCGAGCGAGCCGCCATTGAGGAAGACGTTGTGCCAGCCGTGGCGCGCCAGCACGTCGCCCAGGCAGTCGGCCCCGGGCAGGAAGGCGGGGGCGGCCTCGCCCAGGTCGTTGCGGCCCATGAAGCCCAGGGGCTTGAGGGGCAGGCCGCACTGCGAGGCGACGATGCCCGCGATCGTCCAGCCGGTGCCCGCGGCCTGCTGGAAGTCGCCGAACGAGATGCTGTGCCCGCCGAACCCGGGCAGCTCCAGCGGCGCCAGCAGCCGCTCGGGGAAGGCCGGCGTGTCGTAGGTGGCCTCCAGCGACTCCGCGTAGACCAGCAGCAGGTTGGGCTTGCGCGCCGGCGCCACCAGGCGCTCCGGCGGGCGGTGGAGTTCGGCGATCCAGTCGCGGCGCTCGAGGTCCTGCGGGTGCCAGGCCAGGGTGGACAGCCCCGCCCAGGCGGTGACCATGCAGAACGCGCCGGCCTGGCCGAGCGGATGGCGCCAGAGCGCGAGCAGGCGGCGCACGGCCGGCGCGGTGCGCCGCCAGCGGCCCAGGGCCCAGGCGAGCGCGATAGCGAGGGCGGCGTAGGCCACCGGCGCGGCGACGATGTTGCGCAGGGCGCTGCGCACCAGGGTGGTGTCGCCCGAGAGCAGGCCGGCGCTGCGTTGCTGGAGGTGGAACAGGAACTGGTCGATGTCGACCGTGCCGAAGTGCCGCTGCAGCCATCGCGCGGCGCTGGCGATGGCGAGCAGCAGGTAGGTGCCGGCGAACAGGAGGGCGGCGCGCAGGGCGGCCCGCAGCTTGTTGTTCGGGTTCATCGGTGAGCCCGATGATGTCCAATGAAAGTATCGAGAGCAAGCGGTGGATGTGTACGCGAGGTAAATCTTCCACGGCCAGGAGGGGGCGGGGCCGGGGCTGGGGGAAAACAGTTTTCCGGCGGGGCGCGCGACGGCGCCCGGGGCGCTGGCTAGCATGGCGCGGGCCCCTCGCGGCCCACGACCCTTCCAACGACAGGAGACAAGCATGCGAATCCTCAAGGCGCTGGCGCTGCTGGCGGCGGCGTGGCTGGCGGCGGCCTGCGCGCCCATGCAGGCGACGGCACCCCAGCCGCCGCGCGAACTCAAGGTCATCGTCTTCCCCGGCGGCTTCAACTGGCCGCTGTGGGTCGGGCAGTCCCAGGGCTTCTTTGCCCGCAACGGGGTCGACGTGAAGCTCACGCCCACGCCGAATTCCACCTTCCAGCTCACCGGCCTGATCAAGGGCGACTTCGACATCGCCGTGACCGCGATCGACAACCTGATCGCCTACCGCGAGGGCCAGGGCGCGCCCGGCGCCGACGGCAGCGACCTGGTGGCCATCATGGGCGGGGACAACGGCTTCCTGCGCCTGACGGCCCAGTCCTCCGTGGGCTCGATCGCCGACCTGCGCGGCAAGGAGGTCTCGGTCGACGCGCTCACCACCGGCTACGCCTTCGTGCTGCTGGAGATCCTGGAGCGCAACGGGCTGGTGCTCAATCGCGACTACCGCACCGTGCCAGCCGGCGGCGTGCTGCAACGCTACGAGCAGCTCGTGGCCGGCAAGCACGCGGCGACCATGCTGATCTCGCCGTTCGAGGTGATGGCCCAGGCCCAGGGCCTGCGCGTGCTGGCCGACGCCTCCGCCGCCCTGGGCAGCTACCAGGGCCTGGTCGGCGGCGTGCGCCGCAGCTGGGCGCAGCAGAACCCGCAGGCGGTGACGGGCTACATCCGCGGCTACCGGCAGGCGCTGGACTGGCTCTACGACCGCCGCAACAAGGACGCCGCGCTGAAGCTGTTCCTCGCCAACGTGCCCAATTCGACGATGGCGTCCGCCGAGCGCGCCTACGACATCCTGCTGCACCCCGTCACCGGGTTCCAGCGCCAGGGCCGCCTGGACGAGGCCGGCACCCGCACGACGGTGGCCCTGCGCGAGAAGTACGGCCAGCCCCGCCGCCAGATGCAGCCGGTGTCCTCCTACTACGAGCCGCGCTACTACGACGCGGCCTCGCGCTGACCGCGGCGCTCCCGCCCGGGCCGGCGCGCCGGCGGGAGCCTGTCAGCGAGCCTCTCCGGGAGCAGCCTCGAGGAAGTCGAGTTCCTCGTCGCTGAAGCCGGCGCGCCGCCGCGCCGCCTTGTTGAACGGCGGGTACAGGCGCGGCGCCGCGTACTTCTCGACCAGCACCGGGTAGTGGGCCACCGGCTCCAGGCCCTCGCGCGCGCACAGCCACCGGTACCAGTGGTTGCCGATCGCCACGTGGCCGACCTCGTCGCGCAGGATGATGTCCAGCACTTCGACCGCGCGCAGGGCCATGGGCGAGCCCACCGCGCGCAGCTTGTCCTGGATCTGGGGCGTGGCGTCCAGGCCGCGGGCTTCCAGGGTGCGCGGCACCAGGGCCATGCGCGCGACGATGTCCTCCTGGGTGCGGGTGCACATCGCCCAGAGGTTGTCGTGCGCCGGGAAGTCGCCGTAGGCATGGCCGAGGCCGGCGAGCAGGTCGCGCACCAGGCCGAAATGCATGGCCTCCTCGGCGGCCACGCGCAGCCAGTCCTCGTGGAAGGCCCGGGGCATGCCGGTGAAGCGCCAGGCCGCGTCGAGCGCGAGGTTGATGGCGTTGAACTCGATGTGGGCGATGGCATGCAGCAGCGCCGCCAGCCCCTCGGGCCGGGACGGCGAGCGCCGCGGCACCTTCGCCGGGTGCACCAGCACCGGCCGCGGCGGGCGGCCCGGCAGCAGGCCCTCGACGGCGGGCAGGGTCTCGGCCAGGGGCAGCGACGCGGCGCGCCCGTGCAGCGCGCACGCCGCCTCGGCCTTGGCCGCGGGGTCGGGTTGGAGGAGGGCCGCGAGGGCCAGGGACCGCAGTTCGTCCATGCCCCCGATCATGCCCGAGGGCGTCAGGCCGCCAGCAGTTCCTCGGCCCAGGCCAGGGCCTCGAGGTGGGCCATGTTCACCTGGTGGCTGGACAGCTGCAGGGTGCCGGCGGCGCGGGCGAAGGCGGCGTCGTCGGCCGCCTCGCAGGCCTGGGCCAGCTCGAGGAAGGGGGCGAGCACGCCGTGCCGGGACAGCAGCACGTCGCGCACCGCGTCGGGCAGCGGGAGGTCGTCCAGCGCGCGCGGCAGGGGCACGCCGGTCATGGCGTCGAGCAGGGAGAACACGCCGGCGACGAAGGCATGGTCGCACTGCTCGGGGGGCAGGAGTTCGTCGGCGAGCAGCTCCATCAGCCGCCCGCGCACGACGGCGGTCTGGCCGATGGCGGGCGCGGCGCCGGCGTGGGCGCCGGCCACCAGCAGGCAGGCCCAGCGAAGCAGGCGGTCCATGCCCAGGATCATCACCGCGTGGGCGAAGGAGGTGATCTCGCAGGACAGGCCGAAGCCCGAGCTGTTGATGAAGCGAAGCAGGTTGAACGACAGCGCCGGGTCGCGCTTGAGGAGTGCCTCGATGTGGGGGACCTCGGCGCCGCGCTGGATCAGGCCGATCATCTCCAGGATCATGGCCTGGCTCGGCCGCATCACCTGGCTGCGCACCCAGACGGGCTCGGTGAACCAGCGGCCCTGGAACCAGTCCAGGCCCAGGGCGGCGGCCTCGGCCTGCTGCTCGGGGCGGGTGATACCGCCGGCGATCAGCTGCAGCTGCGGCCGGGTGCGGGCCACCTTCACCAGCGCCGGCAGCGCCGCGGGCGGCAGCCGCGCGACGTCGATCTTCAGGTAGCTGGCATGGGCCAGCCAGTCCTTCCAGTGCGAGGCCAGCGCCTCGTGCGGGAAGGCGAAGCGCAGGCCCAGCGCGCGCAGCACGGCCAGGTTGCGGGCGACCTCGTCGACCAGGCCGGGTTCCGGCTGGGGCGGCAGGGCCACCTCGATCACCGCCTGCTGCGGGTCCATCGCTTCCAGGTGGCCGCCGGCCACGGTGCGGGCGTCGCAGCGCACGAACAGCAGGCGGCGCCGCTCGCCGCTGCCCAGGGCGCCCTGCTCCTGCAGGGCCAGGGCCTGCAGCAGCAGGTCGGCGTCGCGCGCGGGCCCTTCGGCGCCGCCGCCGTTGTCCACCAGCTCCCAGCCGACGATGGCGCGTTTGCCGTCGAGGATCGGCAGGCGGGCGAAGGCGGTGGCGGCGATGGCGGTGTCGTGGGCGGGCGGGGTCATGGGGGGCGATTCGTTCGCTGGCGGACCATTGTGGTCACCCCCCGGCCCCGGGCAGGCGCGGAACACGCTCCCTACAATGCCTCTTTTCGACGCAAGAACATCCCCATGGCCATTTACGAACTCGACGGAAAGACCCCCACGCTCGGCGCAGGCGCCTGGGTGGCGGACAGCGCCCAGGTGATCGGCGCGGTGGAACTGGGCGAGAACGCCAGCGTCTGGTTCGGCGCGGTGGTCCGCGGCGACAACGACCCGATCCGCATCGGCCGCAACTCCAACGTGCAGGACGGCTCGGTGCTGCACACCGACCACGGCAAGCCCCTCACCATCGGCGAGAACGTCACGGTGGGCCACCAGGTCATGCTGCATGGCTGCACCATCGGCGACGGCAGCCTGATCGGCATCCAGACGGTGATCCTCAACGGCGCGAAGATCGGCCGCAACAGCATCGTCGGCGCCGGCAGCGTGGTCACCGAGGGCAAGGAATTCCCCGACAACTCCCTGATCCTGGGCAGCCCCGCCAAGGTGGTGCGCACCCTCGACGACGAGGCCGCCCGCAAGCTGGCGGCCAGCGCCGAGGGCTATGTGGCGAACGCCCGGCGCTTCGCCCAGGGCCTCAAGAAGATCGCGTGAGGCCCGGCTTGAGCGAACTCCACAAGTTCCTGTTCGACGGCCTGCCGGTGCGCGGGATCATCGTGCGCCTGACCGACGCCTGGCAGGAGGTCCTGCAGCGGCGCGAGGCCAACACCGCCACCGGCCCCTGGCCGCGCGCCGTCGCCGAGATGATGGGGGAGATGGCCGCGGCCGGCGCCCTCATGCAGTCCAACATCAAGTTCAACGGCGCCCTGGTGCTGCAGGTCTTCGGCGACGGCCCGGTCAAGCTGGCCGTGGTCGAGGTCCAGCCCGACCTGTCGCTGCGCGCCACCGCCAAGGTGGTGGGCGAGGTGCCGATGGACGCGCGCCTGTCCGACCTGGTCAACGTGCGCAACCAGGGCCGCTGCGCGATCACCCTGGACCCCAAGGACAAGTTCCCCGGCCAGCAGCCGTACCAGGGCGTGGTGCCGCTGCATGGCGACCGGCGCGAGAAGATCGAGCGCCTGTCCGAGGTGCTGGAGCACTACATGCTGCAGTCCGAGCAGCTGGACACCCGCCTGATCCTGGCGGCCGACGAGAAGGTGGCGGCGGGCCTGTTGATCCAGCGCCTGCCGATCGAGGGCGAGGGCAACCTGGCCGGCTCGATGGTCTCCCGCGCCAACGAGGACGCCATCGGCCAGCACGAGGACTTCAACCGCATCGCCACGCTGGCCGCCAGCCTGACCCGCCAGGAGCTGCTGGAGCTGGACGTGGACACCATCCTGCGCCGCCTGTTCTGGGAGGAGAGCCTGCTGCGCTTCCCGGCGCAGCGGCCGCAGTTCGCCTGCACCTGCAGCCGCGAGCGCGTGGCCGGCATGATCCGCGGCCTGGGCCGCGAGGAGGCCGAGTCCATCCTCGCCGAGCGCGGCGAGATCGAGGTCGGGTGCGACTTCTGCGGAAGCCAGTACCGCTTCGACCCGGTCGACGCGGCCAGGCTGTTCACCTCGCCCGGCGACCAGCCGCCGGTGACTACGTCCGTCCAGTGAGGCCGGTGAAGAGGCGGTGCTCGCAGCTGGCGTCACCGCATTTCTCGCAGGTGGCCCGCAGGCGTGACCAGCGCTCGATGTCCGCCGGGTCCGCCTCGGCCTGCCAGGCCCAGGGCGCGACCTCGGCCAGCGCCTGCAGCGCGTTGAGCGTGCGCTGCTCGCCGGCGCCGTAGACCACCCGCCAGTCCACCTGCGCCAGCGCAAGGGCCTCGCGCAGCAGGGCGTCCATGGGCTCGCGCGAGTGCGGGCCGTCCCGCTGCAGGCCGTCGGCCACCCAGGGCAGGTCCAGGCCGGTGAGCAGGGTGAGGTGGAAGGTACGCTGGCGCTCCAGGGCGTAGGGGTAGATCCCCCGGTCCCTGAACAGCATGCCGCTGTAGATCGCCACCACCAGCGCGGTGGTGTCGGCGATGACGATGTCGGCGCCCGCGCAGGCCGCCTCGACGCGGCGCTCCTGCTCCTGCGCGATCGGCATCTGCTCCTCGGGCCGCGGCGTGCGGCCCTCGCGGGCGCACCATTCGCGCAGCACCTCGTCGACCACGGCGACGCGGTGGCCCCGCTCTTCGAGGCGGCCGGCCATGGCCCGCGCCAGCGTGCTCTTGCCGGTGCTCTCGGCGCCGAGCAGGGCGATGCGCAGGGGCGTCGCGCGGGAGGCGGGGGCGGCCGCGGTCACGGCAGCTGCCGGCGCCAGGCGCGCCAGCCGGCGACGCTCAGGACGATGAAGACGGTGTAGAGGGCCACGGTGAGCCACAGCCCCTTGTGCAGGAACAGGGCGACGCTGGCCAGGTTGACCACGGCCCAGCCGGTCCAGTTCTCCAGGATCTTGCGGCCCAGGAGGTACTGGGCGACCAGGCTGAGGGCGGTCGGGAAGGCATCCCACCAGGGCACGTCGCTGTCGGTCAGGCGGTCGAGGAAGAGGGCGGTGAGCGGCCACAGCGCGGCGCAGGCCGCCAGGGCCAGCGCCCGGCCCCGCGGGGACAGGCGCGTCACGTGCAGCTCGCCGGCGCCGCCGCGCAGCCACTGCCGCCAGCCCCAGGCCGCGACGACGATGAAGACCACCTGCAGCCCGGCCTCGCCATAGAGCAGGCTGCGCCAGAAGATCGCGAAGTACAGGCCCGAGGCCACCATGGCCAGCGGCCAGCCCCAGTGGATCTCGCGGATGTTGCACCACACCATGAGCAGCGAGATCGCGACGGCGGCGATCTCGAGCCAGGTGGTGGGGGAGCCGCCGAGGACGAAGGCCTCGGCGAACAGGAACTCGGGCATCGCCGGCGGCTACTTGCCCGCCGGGGCCGGCCGGGCCGCGGAGGCCGCGGACGTGACCTGCACGAAGACCTCGTTGGGCTTGACCATGCCGAGCTCCAGGCGGGCCTTTTCCTCGACCATCTCCAGGCCCTCCTTGAGGTCACGCACCTCGGAGGCCATGCGCTCGTTGGCCTGCTGTGCCGCCACGTTGGCGGCCTTCTGGGCATCGAGCTTGCGCTGCATGTCGCCGACGCTGGACACGCTGCCTCGGCCGAACCACAGCTGCGCGTGCAGCACGAGCAGCAGGGCGAGCAGCAGGCCGGTGACCACGCGGGGCGACATGGGCGCTCAGGGGCTTCAGCGCAGGTTGTAGAACGCGGCGCGGCCGGGGTAGCTGGCGACGTCGCCCAGGTCTTCCTCGATGCGAAGCAGCTGGTTGTACTTGGCCATGCGGTCCGAACGGGACAGGGAACCGGTCTTGATCTGGCCGGCGTTCAGGCCCACCGCGATGTCGGAGATGGTGCTGTCCTCGGTCTCGCCCGAGCGGTGCGAGATCACGGCGGTGTAGCCGGCGCGCTTGGCCATCTCGATGGCGGCGAAGGTCTCGGTCAGAGTGCCGATCTGGTTGATCTTGATCAGGATCGAGTTGCCGATGCCCTTCTCGATGCCTTCCTTCAGGATCTTGGTGTTGGTGACGAACAGGTCGTCGCCCACCAGCTGCACGTTCTTGCCCAGGCGCTCGGTCAGGTGCTTCCAGCCGTCCCAGTCGCCTTCGGCCATGCCGTCCTCGATGGAGATGATGGGGTACTTGTCGCACCAGGTGGCCAGCATGTCGGTCCACTGCTCGGCGCTCAGCGAGATGCCGCCTTCGCCTTCCAGCACGTACTTGCCGTCCTTGTAGAACTCGCTGGCGGCGCAGTCCAGGGCCAGGGCGATCTGCTCGCCGGCGGTGTAGCCGGCCTTGTCGATGGCTTCCAGGATCAGCTTGATCGCGGCCTCGTGGTTCTCGACGCTGGGGGCGAAGCCGCCCTCGTCGCCCACGGCGGTGCTGATGCCCTTGTCATGCAGGATCTTCTTGAGGGCGTGGAACACCTCGGCGCCCCAGCGCAGGGCCTCGCGGAACGACGGCGCGCCCACGGGGATGATCATGAGTTCCTGCAGGTCCAGGGAGTTGTTGGCGTGCGCGCCGCCGTTGATGATGTTCATCATCGGCACCGGCAGCTGGTTGGCGCCCATGCCGCCGAAGTAGCGGTACAGGGGCAGGCCGGATTCCTCGGCGGCGGCGCGGGCCACGGCCATGGAGACGGCCAGCATGGCGTTGGCGCCCAGGCGGCTCTTGTTCTCGGTGCCGTCCAGGTCGATCAGGGTCTTGTCCAGGAAGGCCTGCTCGGAGGCGTCCAGGCCCAGCACGGCTTCGGAGATCTCGGTGTTGATATGTTCGACGGCCTTCAGCACGCCCTTGCCCAGGTAGCGGGACTTGTCGCCGTCACGCAGCTCGATGGCCTCGCGCGAGCCGGTCGAGGCGCCCGAGGGGACCGCGGCGCGGCCCATGGTGCCGGACTCCAGCAGCACGTCGCATTCGACGGTGGGGTTGCCGCGCGAGTCGAGGATTTCACGGCCGACGATATCAACGATTGCACTCACAGGAAGATCTCCGAAAAGTTGGAAAGGGGGCTGGCGTCCGGGTTCAGGCGTTGAACTGCGCCTCGAGGAAGCCGTTCTTCTTGGTCACCGTATCCAGGGCGACCAGGGTCTCGAGCAGGGCCTTCATGTGCTTCAGGGGCACGGCGTTCGGGCCGTCCGACAGGGCGTTGGACGGGTCGGGGTGGGTCTCCATGAACAGGCCGGCCACGCCCACGGCCACCGCCGCGCGCGAGAGCACCGGCACCATCTCGCGCTGGCCGCCGGAGCTGGTGCCCTGGCCGCCGGGCAGCTGCACCGAGTGGGTGGCGTCGAACACCACCGGGGCGCCGGTCTCGCGCATGATGGCCAGGGAGCGCATGTCCGAGACCAGGTTGTTGTAGCCGAAGCTGGCGCCGCGTTCGCAGGCCATGAAGCTGTCCTCGGGCAGGCCGGCCTCGCGGGCTGCGGCGCGTGCCTTGTCGATCACGTTCTTCATGTCGTGCGGGGCGAGGAACTGGCCCTTCTTGATGTTCACCGGCTTGCCCGACTGCGCCACGGCGCGGATGAAGTCGGTCTGGCGGCACAGGAAGGCGGGGGTCTGCAGCACGTCGACCACCTTCGCCACCTCGGGGATCTCGGCCTCGGTGTGGACGTCGGTGATGATGGGAACGTCGAGCTCCTTCTTCACCTTGGCCAGGATCTCCAGGCCGCGCGACATGCCCGGGCCGCGGAAGCTCGTGCCCGAAGAGCGGTTGGCCTTGTCGTAGCTGCTCTTGAAGATGAAGGGGATGCCCAGCGCGGAGGTGATCTCCTTGAGCTGGCCGGCCACATCCATCTGGAGCTGTTCGCTCTCGACCACGCAGGGGCCGGCGATCAGGAAGAAGGGCTTGTCCAGCCCGATGTCGAAGCCGCAGAGTTTCATGGTTTAAGCCACTGCCTTCAATTTGCCGGTCTTCTGGTGATCCACCGCCGCCTTGATGTAGGCGTTGAACAGCGGGTGGCCGTCCCAGGGGGTGGACTTGAACTCGGGGTGGAACTGCACGCCCATGTACCAGGGGTGCACGTCCTGCGGCAGCTCGACGATCTCGGTGAGCTGCTCGCGCTGGGTCAGCGCGGAGATCACCAGGCCGGCCTTGCGCAGCTGGTCCAGGTAGGCCACGTTGGCCTCGTAGCGGTGGCGATGGCGCTCGGTGACCACGTCGCCGTAGATCTTGTGCGCCAGCGTGCCCTTGGCCACGTCGGAGCTCTGCGCGCCCAGGCGCATGGTGCCGCCGAGGTCGGAGTTCTCGCTGCGGGTCTTGATGCTGCCGTCGGCGTCCTTCCACTCGGTGATCAGGGCGATCACGGGGTGCGGGCACTGCGGCTCGAACTCGGTGGAGTTGGCGTCCTTCAGGCCGGCCACGTGGCGGGCGTACTCGATGGTGGCGACCTGCATGCCCAGGCAGATGCCCAGGTAGGGGACCTTGTTCTCGCGGGCGAAGCGGGCGGCGTTGATCTTGCCTTCCGTGCCGCGCTTGCCGAAGCCGCCGGGCACCAGCACGGCGTCGTACTTGGCCAGCTGCGAGGCGGTCTCGGAGGTGATGGTCTCGGAGTCGACGTAGTCGATCTTCACCCGCACATGGTTCTTCATGCCGGCGTGGCGCAGGGCCTCGTTCAGCGACTTGTAGCTGTCCGACAGGTCCACGTACTTGCCGACCATGGCGATGTGCACCTCGCCCTGCGGGTGCTCGGTCTCATACACCAGGTCGTCCCAGCGCTTGAGGCTGGCGGGCGGCGTGTTCAGGCGCAGCTTGTCGCAGATCAGGCCGTCCAGGCCCTGCTCGTGCAGCATGCGCGGCACCTTGTAGATCGTGTTCACGTCCCACATGGAGATCACGCCCCATTCGGCGACGTTGGTGAACAGCGAGATCTTGGCGCGCTCGTCATCGGGGATGGCGCGGTCGGCGCGGCACAGGAGGGCGTCGGCCTGGATGCCGATCTCGCGCAGCTTCTGCACCGTGTGCTGGGTGGGCTTGGTCTTGAGCTCGCCAGCAGCGGCGATCCAGGGCACGTAGGTCAGGTGCACGAAGGCCGTGTTGTTCGGGCCCATGCGCAGGGACATCTGGCGCACCGCCTCCAGGAAGGGGAGGGACTCGATGTCACCCACCGTGCCGCCGATTTCCACGATGGCGACATCGGCCGCCTCGGGCGTGTCCATGCGGGCGCCGCGCTTGATGAATTCCTGGATCTCGTTGGTCACGTGCGGGATCACCTGCACGGTCTTGCCCAGGTAGTCGCCGCGGCGCTCCTTCTCCAGCACGCTCTGGTAGATGCGGCCGGTGGTGAAGTTGTTCACCTTGCCCATGCGGGTGGTGACGAAGCGCTCGTAGTGGCCCAGGTCCAGGTCGGTCTCGGCGCCGTCGTCGGTGACGAACACTTCGCCGTGCTGGAAGGGGGACATGGTGCCCGGATCCACGTTGATGTAGGGATCCAGCTTGATGAGAGTAACCTTGAGGCCGCGCGACTCCAGGATCGCGGCGAGGGAGGCTGAGGCGATTCCCTTGCCCAGGGAAGACACCACACCGCCGGTGACGAAGACAAATTTGGTCATGTCGGTCGGAAGGCCGTGCTTCCGGGGAGGTGGTAAAGCGAGATTATAGGCAGCCGCCGAGCCGGCCCGGCCCGGCGGCTACACTTGCCCGCCATGAACGACCTGGCCGGCAAACACTTCGTCCTGGGCCTCACCGGGGGCATCGCCTGCTACAAGGCCGCCGAGCTGTGCCGGGCCCTGATCAAGGAAGGCGCCACCGTGCAGGTGGTGATGACCGAGGCCGCCGGCCAGTTCATCACCCCGGTGACGATGCAGGCCCTGTCCAACCGCCCGGTCTACGACTCGCAGTGGGACGCGCGCGAGGCCAACAACATGGCCCACATCAACCTCTCGCGCGAGGCCGACGCCATCCTCATCGCCCCCGCCAGCGCCGATTTCATCGCCAAGCTGCTGCATGGCCGGGCCGACGACCTGCTCTCGCTGATGTGCCTGGCCCGCCCGATCGAGACCGTGCCGCTGCTGGTGGCCCCGGCCATGAACCGCGAGATGTGGGCCCACCCCGCGACCCAGCGCAACCTCGCCCAGCTCGTCGCCGACGGCGCACACGTGCTCGGCGTGGGCACCGGCTTCCAGGCCTGCGGCGAGACCGGTGACGGCCGCATGCTCGAGCCGGCCGAACTGCTCGAGGACGTCATCGCCTTCTTCCAGCCCAAGCTGCTTTCGGGCAAGCGCGTGCTGGTCACCGCCGGCCCCACCTTCGAGGCGCTGGACCCGGTGCGCGGCATCACCAACCGCAGCTCGGGCAAGATGGGGTTCGCCATCGCCCGCGCCGCCCGCGAGGCCGGCGCCGAGGTCACCCTGGTGGCCGGCCCGGTGAGCCTGGCCACGCCGCGCGGCGTGGCCCGCGTCGACGTGCAGTCGGCGCTGGAGATGCAGGCCGCCTGCCAGGCGCCCGCGCAGTCGGCCGACCTCTTCGTGGCCACCGCCGCGGTGGCCGACTGGCGCCCCGCCGCCGCCAGCGAGCGCAAGATCAAGAAGGACGGCTCCGGCCTGCCGCCGCCGCTGGAGTTCATCGAGAACCCCGACATCCTCGCCGGCATCGCCCAGGGCGAGCGGGCCCGCAGCGGCGCGCTGTTCTGCGTCGGCTTCGCCGCGGAGAGCCACGACCTGGTGGCCAACGCCCAGGCCAAGCGCGCCCGCAAGGGCGTGCCGCTGCTGGTGGGCAACATCGGCCCCGCCACCTTCGGCCGCGACGACAACCAGCTGCTGCTGGTCGACGCCGCCGGCACCCACGAACTCCCGCCCGCGGACAAGCTCACCCTGGCGCGCCAGCTGGTGGCCGAGATCGCCCGGCGGATGGCGGCCTGACCCCGCCCCGTTTCCCTGCGGCGCTCCCGCCTCGGCGTACGCGCCATGCCCCGCCCCCTGAACGCCTGAACCCATGCAAGTCGACGTCAAGATCCTGGATCCCCGCCTGGTGGACCAGATGCCCACCTACGCCACGCCCGGCAGCGCCGGCCTGGACCTGCGCGCCTGCATCGACGCGCCGCTGACCCTGGCGCCCAACGCCTGGCAGCTGGTGCCCACCGGCCTGGCCATGTGGCTCAAGGACCCGGGCTACGCCGCGATGATCCTCCCGCGCTCGGGCCTGGGCCACAAGCACGGCATCGTGCTGGGCAACCTGGTCGGCCTGATCGACAGCGACTACCAGGGCCAGCTAATGGTCAGCTGCTGGAACCGCAGCCCGGTCGAATTCACGCTCCAGCCCCTGGAGCGCCTGGCGCAGCTGGTCATCGTGCCGGTGGTGCAGGCGCAGTTCAACGTGGTCACCGAGTTCCCCGCCACCGAGCGCGGGGAGGGCGGCTACGGCTCGACGGGCAAGGCCTGAGAACCCGTCACGGCCTCTGACGGCCGCCGTCGCGGGTCTCCTACGCGCCCCGGCGCATGCCGGCGATGCAATCGCCGGCGTCCGCTCCCCGGACGCTCCCAGGAGACTGCCATGCGACCCATCCTCCGCATCCTCGCCGCCGCCGGCCTGGCCTTGCTGGCGGCCTGCGCCCAGTACCCCACCACGGGCACGGCGCAGACGGCCGCCTACCCGCAGGCCGGCACCGCGCCCGCCTCGCTGGAGTGGGGGCGGGTCACGAGCATCGAGTACCTCCCCCCGGGCACGCCCGCCGCGGCGCGCGGCCCCAACGTGGTCGGCGCGGTGGTCGGCGGCGTTGCCGGCGCCGTCCTGGGCCACCAGATCGGCGGCGGCTCGGGCCGTGATGCCGCGACCGTCCTGGGCGGGGTGGCGGGAGCGGCGGCGGGCAGCCAGGTCGGCCGCGGCGCCCCGGCGGGCGCGGCCACCAGCGGGCCGGCCTACCGCATCACGGTGCAGACCGACCAGGGCGTCTCCCGCGTCTACGAGGTTCAGGCCACCGGCGACCTGCGCGTGGGCGACCGGGTGCGCATCGAGAACAACGTGATCTACCGGTCCTGATCTGCTGGCCCTGACCGGGCGGCCGGCCGGGAGGCAGAGGCTGCGGGCCGCGGCCCGGGCCTCAGTGGATGCTGTCGCTGCCCGGCGCCTGGGGCTGCACGCGGAAGAAGCCGGTGCCCGCGCTGCCGCGGCCCACCTCCTCCTCGGTCGCCTCGCGCACGCCCTCGACCTTGAGGGACAGCCGCAGGGCGATGCCGGCCAGGGGGTGGTTGGCGTCCAGCACCACGTGCTCCGGGTAGATCTCGGTGACGGTGTACAGCGCGCTGGCCGGGCCCTGCGACGTGGCGCCCGTGGGCAGCTCCTCGAAGGTCATGCCCTCCTCGAGCTGCTCGGGGAAGAGGGCTCGCGCCTCGAGGAACACCAGGTTCTCGTCGTAGTCGCCGAAGGCCTCCTCGGGCTCGAGGTGCAGGTCGAGCCGGTCGCCCACCTCATGGCCCTGCAGGGCCTCCTCGATCTTGGCGAGCAGGTCGTCGCCGCCCACCAGGAACTCCACCGGGGCCTCGAGCGTGTCGAGCGTGTCGCCCAGCGTGTCCTTGAGGGTCCACGTGAGGGCGACGACGCATTGGTTCGAAATTTCCATAGGAGAATTGTCGCAGTTCGCACCCCTCGCGCCTCGCTCGCGCCCACCTCCCGCATGCAGATCGACCAGCCCCTCGCCCTCCTGGGCGGCCTCACGCCCTCGCAGTTCATGAAGCGCCACTGGCAGAAGAAGCCCCTGCTGGTGCGCGGCGCCATCCCCGGCTTCCAGGCGCTGGTGCCGCGCGAGCGCCTGTTCGAGCTGGCCGGGCAGGAGGAGGTGGAGTCGCGCCTCGTGGAGCAGCTCGGCGGCGGGCGCTGGCGCATGCGGCGCGGCCCGTTCGAGGGGCGCGGCATCCCGCCGCGCAAGCGTCCCGGCTGGACCCTGCTGGTGCAGGGCATGGACCTGCATGATGCCGGCGTGCATGCGCTGATGCAGCAGTTCCGCTTCGTGCCGGAGGCGCGGCTGGACGACCTCATGATCAGCCACGCCACCGATGGCGGCGGCGTCGGCCCCCACTTCGACAGCTACGACGTGTTCCTGCTGCAGGCCCACGGCCGCCGCCGCTGGCGCATCGGCCGCCAGGAGGACTTCACCCTGCAGGAGGGCGTGCCGCTGAAGATCCTCGCCAACTTCGAGCCCGAGGCCGAATACGTGCTGGAGCCGGGCGACATGCTGTACCTGCCTCCGCGCTACGCGCACGACGGCATCGCCGAGGGCGAGTGCCAGACCTACTCCATCGGCTTTCGCTCGCCGGCGCGCGGCGAGCTGGCGCGCGAACTGCTGCAACGCATCGCCGAGGAGGCCGCCGAGGAGGTGGGCGAGGCGATCTACCGCGACCCGCGCCAGGCCGCCACGGCGAGCCCCGGTGCCATGCCCGACGGGCTCGTCGACTTCGCGCGCGACGCGCTGGCCCGCGCGCTGCGCACGCCCGACGCTCTCGAGCGCGCCCTGGGCGAGTACCTCACCGAGCCCAAGGCGAACGTCTGGTTCGAGTCGCAGCGCGCGCCGCGCCGCCTGCGGGCAGTGCGCCTGGACGCGCGATCGCGCATGGTCTATGACGCGCGCCACATCTACCTGAATGGCGAGAGCTGGCGCGCCGGCGGGCGCGACGCCACCCTGATGCGCCGCCTGGCCGACCGCCGCGCCCTCGATGCGCGCGACCTGGCGGGCGCCAGCGAGGCGGCCATCGACCTGCTCCTGGCCTGGTGCGAAGCCGGCTGGCTGCACGAAGATGCTCGGTCGTCCGGATTGACGGCGACCAAGTAATTAAGTCTCGGGTTCGATGTGCCTATAATGTTGGGTTGAGCAGGAAGAGCTCGAGTCCTTCTTGTTCTTCAGTCCGTGGAGCGGCTGCTTCACGGGCAGTTTTCCGGAAAATTGTCCACCCCCATAAAAGGAACCTGAAATGAAGAAATCGCTCGTCCTGGCCTCCGTGATCGCCGCCTTCGCCCTGGCCGCCTGCGGCAAGAAGGAAGAGGCTCCGGCCCCGGCTCCCGCTCCCGCCGCCGCCCCGGCCGCCCCCGCTGCCGACGCCGCTGCTGGCGCCGCTTCCGCCGCCGCCGCTGCTGCCGCTTCCGCTGCTGCCCCGGCCGCCAGCGCCGCTTCCAAGTAATCGGTTCTCCGGTTCTTGAAAGAACGAAAGCCGCCCTTCGGGGCGGCTTTTTTATTGGGCGCTCAGGCCCGCAGCCACGCGCAGCCCGCGGAGGCTGTCGCCACGTGGATGTCCTGCGGCGCAGCCCCCAGGGCCTCCGCCAGCGCGGTGCGGGCGAGGTCGGGGGTGTTGTTCTTCTCGCTCAGGTGCGCTGCCACGACCTGGCGCAGGCCCCGCGCCTGCAGCGTGCGGGCCGCCTCGGCCGCCGCCGCGTTCGCCAGGTGGCCCCAGTCCCCGCCCACCCGGCGCTTGAGGAACCAGGGGTAGGGGCCGCTGGCCAGCATCTGCGCGTCATGATTGCACTCGAGCAGCAGCGAGCCGCAGCCTGCGAGGTGGGCCAGTACATGCGCGGTCACATGGCCCAGGTCGGTCAGTATGCCCAGGCGCGCGTCGCCATCGGTGCAATGCAGCTGCAGCGGCTCGCGCGCGTCGTGCGGCACGTCGAAGGGCATGACCCGCAGCGCCCCGAGGTCGATGGCCTGGCCGTCGGCGGCCACCCGCAGCAGGCCGTCGAAGTCGCGTTCGCGCAAGCCGGCATGGGTGCCGGCGCTCATGTGGACTGGCAGCCGCTCGCGCAGGGCCAGCGCCCGGGCGCAGCCGATGTGGTCGGAATGCTCGTGGGTGACGAAGATCGCGTCGAGGTCGGCGGCCGCGAGGCCGGCCTCCGCCAGGGCCCGGTCCAGCCGGCGGATGCCCAGGCCGCAGTCGACGAGCAGCCGGGTGGTGACGTTGCCACTGGTGGCCTCGACCACCGTGGCGTTGCCCGAGCTGCCGCTGCCCAGGCTCTTGAATCGAAGCACGGCGGGAGGGGGCGGCGGCCTTACTTCAGGTCGTCGGCCAGCACCTGGACGATGCGCTGGGCCGCGGGGGTGGTGACCGGCGCCCCATTGGCGTCCAGCACCGACACGGTGGTGGCCTCGCCTTGGCTGCGCACCGCGATGCGGTAGCGGGCCGGCGCGGCGGGCTTCTCCGAGCCGCTGAAGAGGCGGCTGAAGAAGCCGCGTTCCTGCTGGCGGTCGGGGTTGGGCTCGACATAGCGCACGAAGTAGGTGCCCTCGGCGCGGTTGCGGTCTTCCACGGTGAAGCCGGTGCGGTCCAGCGACAGGCCGACGCGGCGCCAGGCGCGGTCGAAGGCGTCGTCTATCTGCAGCACGGGCTGGTTGTTCACAGTGGCCACGCGGGCGGTGGCGCGCGCGGGCGCGGCCGGCGCGGTGGCCTGGGCCTGCTGCTGCGGCACGCCCAGCTTGACCATCAGGCGGCGCAGGAACTCGGTCTCCAGCTCCGGGTCGGCCGGACGGGGCTGCCACAGCGTGCCGGTGGTGTTCTGGGGGTGCGTGCCCTGGGTGACTTCCTGCAGGCCGCGGTGCGTCACGTAGACCTCGGTGCTGCCGTCGGCGGCCCGCTCGATGCGGGTGCGGAAGCGGTCACGCTCGGCGGTGGAGTACAGCGAGTCCAGCACCTTGCCGATGGTGGCGCGGATGAAGTCCTGCGGGATCTTGGCGCGGTTCTCGGCCCAGTCCGTTTCCATGATGCCCAGCTCGGGCTGGTCCTGGGTGAGGAGGAAGCCGCCCTCCTGCCAGAACTCGCGCACCAGGGGGTAGATCTGCTCGGCGGGGCGCTTGACCACGAGCCAGCGCTGGTTGCCGCTGCGCTCGATGCGCACGTCGGCGACGCTGGACACGGCAGTGGGCACGCCCAGCGGGCGGGCGGCCTGCTGCGCGGTGGCGGTGACGGCGCCGCCGGCCACCGAGTAACGGGTGTCGCGGGCGAGTTGCGTGAGGTCGGGCGGGACCTGCAGCGAGGGCGCGGTGGTCGCGCTCTTGTAGTCGATCTTGTCGCTCTGGAGGCTGGAGCAGGCGGCCAGCTGGGCGCACAGCGCCAGCAGCGCCAGACGTGCGGGGTGCTTCATGCAGCGGTTTCCTCGGGGAAAGGGCGTATTCAACCGAGCAGGCCGCTGGCGCGCAGCGCGCCCTCGACCACGGGGTGGTTGGCCGGGGTCAGCGGCGTGAGGGGCAGGCGCAAGGCGCCGCCGCACAGGCCCATGCGGGCCATGGCCCACTTCACGGGGATGGGGTTGGCCTCGCAGAACAGGTGCTTGTGCACCGGCATCAGCTGGCGCTGGATCTCCATGGCGCGGTTGCGGTCGCCGGCGATGGCGGCCACGCACAGCTCGTGCATCAGGCGAGGGGCGACGTTGGCGGTGACGCTCACGTTGCCCTGGCCGCCGCACAGCATGAGGGCGACGGCGGTGGGGTCGTCACCGGAGTAGACGGCGAAGCCCTGGGGCACATCGCGGATCAGCCACTGGGCGCGCTCGATGTTGCCGGTGGCCTCCTTGATGCCGACGATGCCGGGCACTTCGGCCAGGCGCAGCACGGTGTCGTGGGCCATGTCGGCCACGGTGCGGCCGGGGACGTTGTACAGCACGATCGGCAGGTCGCCGGTGGCTTCGGCGATGGCCTTGAAGTGCAGGTACTGGCCCTCTTGCGTGGGCTTGTTGTAGTAGGGGACGACCTGCAGCTGGCAGTCGGCGCCGACCTCGCGGGCGTACTTGGCCAGCTCGATGGCCTCGGCCGTGGAATTGGCGCCGCAGCCGGCCATGATCGGCACGCGCCTGGCGGCATGCTCGACGGAGACGCGGATGATCTCGCGGTGCTCCTCGACGCTGACCGTGGGCGACTCGCCGGTGGTGCCGACGACGCCGATGCAGTCGGTGCCTTCGGCGATGTGCCAGTCGATCAGTTTTCGCAGGCTCGCATAGTCCACGCTGCCGTCGTCGTGCATGGGGGTGGCCAGGGCCACGATGCTGCCTGTGATCTGGGTCATTTGGGGGCTCGTCTGAGGGGCTCGTGAAAGGGAACAGCGCATTCTAGCGAGGGCGGGGGGGCCGGCCGTCGCCGCGGGGAGATGACGCGTTCAGCCGGCGAGCCGCAACGGCCGGCCCAGGTCGCCAGGGCGGGGGCGCACCGCCGCCACCCGCTGCACATACCGCTCGGGCCCGGTGAGGAAACCGTCCTCGTAGCCCACCACCCGCAAGCCCTCGCAGGCCCGCAGCAGCTCCCCCGGCTGCAGCAGGAAATCCGGCCGCGAGGGCTTGCCCACCGTCTCGTTGCCGGCGGCGAAGGTCTCGTAGACCAGCACGCCGCCCTCGGCCACGCTGTGCACGATCGCGGGCAGCAGCGATCGCCACAGGTAGTTCGTCACCACCACGCCCGCGAAGCGCCGGCCCGCGAAGGGCCAGGGGCCGTTCTCGATGTCGGCCTGCAGCAGCTCGCCAGCCACCTGGGCCGCGGCCAGGGCCGCCGGGTCGCGGTCCACGCCTGTGACGGGGTGGCCCCGCCCCGCGAACCAGCGCAGGTGGCGGCCGGCGCCGCAGGCGACGTCGAGCACCGCGCCGCCCGCGGGCACGAGGTGGCTCCAGCGCTGCACCCACTCGCTGGGGGCTTCGGTTCCGTGCATGGGAGGGGAGGGGGAATCAGTTGAAACAGGCCCAGAGCTGGTCGGCCAGGGTGACCAGCAGCGCGGGCCGGGTGTAGAGCGCGAACACCGCCCCCAGCGCCGCCAGGGCGGCGGCGTAGGCCAGCAGGGTGCGCGCGCGAGGCTTCATGGTCAGGCGGCCTGGGCCTGCGTCTCTTGCCGGGGCTGGCGCGCGATGGGCGCCTCGCGCACCGGCAGGTTCACCAGCGCGGCGAAGACGCCCAGGGCGATGGCGATGTACCAGACGATGTCGTAGCTGCCGGTGCGGTCGTACAGCAGGCCGCCGAGCCACACGCCCATGAACGAGCCGAACTGGTGGCTGAGGAACACGAAGCCCCCCAGCATCGACAGGTGGGCCACGCCGAAGATCTGGGCCACGGTGGCATTGGTGGGCGGCACGGTGGACAGCCACAGCAGGCCCATCACCGCCGAGAAGATGTAGACCGACATCGGCGTCAGCGGCGCCCACAGGAACAGGGCGATGGCCACCGCGCGGCCGAAGTAGATGGTCGCCAGGATCTTGCGCTTGGCGAGCCGCTGGCCCAGCGAGCCGGCGATGTAGGTGCCGAACACGTTGAACAGGCCGATCAGCGCCAGCGCGTAGCTGGCCACCTGCGGCGTGAGGCCTTGGTCCTTCAGGTAGCTGGGCATGTGCACGCCGATGAATACCACCTGGAAGCCGCAGACGAAGTAGCCCGCGGTGAGCAGCTGGAAGCTGGGGTACTTGAAGGCCTCGCGCAGGGCCTGGCCCACGCTCTGGTCGCGCCGGGGCGCCGCGCCGCCGCGAAAGCCCGGCTCGCGCAGGCCGAAGGCCAGGGGCACCGCCAGCACCACGGCCGCGGCCAGCAGCATCAGGGCCTGTTGCCAGCCGAAGCTGGCGATCAGCAGGCCCTCGGTCGGCACCATGAGGAACTGGCCGAAGGAGCCGGCGGCGGCCGCCACGCCCATGGCCCAGGAGCGCCGGGCCGGGTCGACCTGGCGGCCGATCACGCCATAGATCACCGCGTAGGTGGTGCCCGCCTGGGCCGCGCCGATCAGGAGGCCGGTGGTGAGCGTGAAGCCCAGGACGCTGGTGCTCAGGGCCATGCCCAGGAGGCCGGCGGCGTACAGGAGGGCGCCGCCGGTGATGACGCGGAAGGCGCCGAAGCGGTCGGCCAGCATGCCCGCGAAGACGCCGAAGACGCCCCAGGCCAGGTTCTGCACCGCGAGGGCGAAGGCGAAGGTCTCGCGCGTCCAGCCCTGGGCCTGCGTGATCGGCTGCAGCCACAGGCCGAAGCCGTGGCGCACGCCCATGGACAGGGTGACGATGGCGGCGCCGCAGGCGAGCACCTGCACCATGGAAAGCTTGGGGGGGGAGGACGTCATGACCGGGCGACTGTACCCAATCGCCTCCTTCCCCGCTGTCGTGAGGGCGCCAGGTGCGTCGGGTAGACTGTGGTTCCATACAGCCCCGAGGCTGGCCCGCAACTACAATCGCCGCTCCCATGGCAAGCAGCAAACCCTCCACCGAGTATTCCGAAGGTTCGATCCGCGTGCTCAAGGGCCTGGAGCCCGTCAAGCAGCGTCCCGGCATGTACACGCGGACCGACAACCCCCTGCACATCATCCAGGAGGTGTTGGACAACGCCGCCGACGAGGCCCTGGCCGGTTACGGCAAGCGCATCAAGGTCACCCTCCATGCCGACGGCTCCGTCAGCGTGGAAGATGACGGCCGCGGCATCCCGTTCGGCCTGCACCCCGAGGAAGGGGCGCCGGTGATCGAGCTGGTGTTCACCCGCCTGCATGCCGGCGGCAAGTTCGACAAGGGCAAGGGCGGGGCCTACAGCTTCTCCGGCGGTCTGCACGGCGTCGGCGTGTCCGTGACCAACGCCCTGGCCAAGCGGCTCGAGGCGGTCTCGCACCGCGAGGGCCAGGTGGCCCGCCTGGTGTTCGAGGGCGGCGACGTCACCGAGGACCTGCAGGTGCGCAAGGCCCAGGAGGGCGACCGCCGCCAGGGCACCAGCGTGCGCGTCTGGCCCGACGCCAAGTACTTCGAGTCCTCCCAGCTGCCCCTGAACGAGCTGGCCCACCTGCTGCGAAGCAAGGCGGTGCTGATGCCGGGCGTGGCCGTCTACCTCGTGAACGATAAGACCAAGGAGACGCAAAGCTGGCAGTACAAGGGCGGCCTGCGCGACTACCTGATGCAGACCCTGCCCACCGACCCGGTGATCCCGCTGTTCGATGGCGAGGGCTATGCCGAGGACAGCGAGACCTTCGCCGAGGGCGAGGGCGCGCAGTGGTGCGTGGCCTTCACCGAGGACGGCGCGCCGGTGCGCGAGAGCTACGTCAACCTGATCCCCACGTCCGCCGGCGGCACGCATGACAGCGGCCTGCGCGACGGCCTGTTCAACGCGGTCAAGAGCTTCATCGAGCTGCACTCGCTGCTGCCCAAGGGCGTGAAGCTGATGCCCGAGGACGTCTTCGCCCGCGCCAGCTACGTGCTCTCGGCCAAGGTGCTGGACCCGCAGTTCCAGGGCCAGATCAAGGAGCGCCTGAACTCGCGCGACGCCGTGCGCCTGGTCTCCAGCTTCGTTCGCCCGGCGCTGGAGCTGTGGCTGAACCAGCACGTGGACTATGGCCGCAAGCTCGCCGAGCTCGCCATCAAGGCGGCCCAGACCCGCCAGCGCGCCGGCCAGAAGGTGGAAAAGCGCAAGGGCTCCGGGGTCGCCGTGCTCCCGGGCAAGCTGACCGACTGCGAGAGCCGCGACATCGCCCACAACGAGGTCTTCCTGGTCGAGGGAGACTCTGCCGGCGGCAGCGCCAAGATGGGCCGCGACAAGGAATGCCAGGCGGTCCTGCCCCTGCGCGGCAAGGTGCTCAATACCTGGGAGGTGGAGCGTGACCGCCTCTTCGCCAACACCGAGATCCACGACATCGCGGTGGCCATCGGCGTCGACCCGCACGGGCCGAACGACACGCCGGACCTCTCCGGCCTTCGCTACGGCAAGATCTGCATCCTGTCCGACGCGGATGTCGACGGCTCCCACATCCAGGTGCTGCTGCTCACGCTGTTCTTCCGCCACTTCCCCAAGCTGATCGAGGCCGGCCATGTCTACGTGGCCCGCCCGCCGCTGTTCCGGGTGGATGCGCCGGCGCGCGGCAAGAAGCCCGCCTCCAAGAGCTACGCGCTGGATGAGGGCGAGCTCACCGCCATCCTCGACAAGCTGCGCAAGGAAGGCGTGCGCGAAGGCGCCTGGAGCATCAGCCGCTTCAAGGGCCTGGGCGAGATGAGCGCCGAGCAGCTGTGGGAGACCACGCTCAACCCCGACACCCGCCGCCTGCTGCCGGTGGCCCTGGGCCGCTTCGACTTCGCCGGCACCGAGACCCTCATCACCAAGCTCATGGGCAAGGGCGAGGCCGCGGCCCGCCGCGAGCTGATGGAGCTGCATGGCGACGAGGTGGAGGTCGACATCTGATGCGGCCCGCCCGCGCGTGGCTCCTGGCGCTGTTGCTGGCAGCGTCGGCGGGCGCGCGCGCGGACGTCTGGGGCTTCGTCGACGCGCGCGGCGTGGCCTTCTTCGCCGGCGAGAAGCTGGACGAGCGCTACGAGCTGTTCTCGCGCGGTGACGGGCCCCTCGCGCCCGCGCCCCTGGCCTCGGCGGCCGAAGGCGCAGCGCCGGCCGCTCCCCGGCCCGCCGACGACGGCGTCGCCTCGCCGAAGCTGCTCGCCTGGCTGGCCGCCGCCCCCGGCGTGCGCCAGGCCCAGCCCCTGCTGCACGAGGCGGCCCGCGCACACAACCTCGACGTCGAGCTGCTTCAGGCCCTGGTCGCCACCGAGTCCGGCTTCGATGCGCAGGCAGTCTCGCCCAAGGGCGCCATCGGCCTGATGCAGGTGATCCCCGCCACCGCCGAGCGCTTCGGCGTGGCCGGCTCGCCGCGCCACCCGGTCGCGCGCCAGTTGCTGGACCCGCGCACCAATGTGCGGGCCGGCGCGCGCTACCTGCGCCACCTGGTGAACCTCTTTCCCGGCCGGCTCGAGCTCGCGCTGGCCGCCTACAACGCGGGCGAAGGCGCGGTGCTGCGCGCCGGCAACCGCATCCCCGACATCCGCGAGACGCGCCACTACGTGCGCACCGTGATGCAGCTGTACGCCGCGCTGAAGCCGGCGCCCGAGGCCCAGGCGTCTGCTGCGTCCACGGCGTCCACGGCGACCGCGATCACCGCCGGCACCGGCGCGCACCGCGTGCGCATGGAGCTGCCGGCCCCGGTGCCGGGCCGAGCCCGCATGCCGCCCTCGCTCGGCGCGCCGCTGGCCGCCGTGCCGTCCCTCGTGCGAACCCACATCGACTGACACTGACCTTCCCCCATGGAGCAGGACCTCATCACCCTCGCCGCCGACGGCGGCGACGACGACTCGCAACTGGACCTGGCGACCTACGCCCAGCGCGCCTACCTCGAGTACGCCCTCAGCGTGGTCAAGGGCCGCGCGCTGCCCGACGTGGCCGACGGCCAGAAGCCGGTGCAGCGGCGCATCCTCTACTCGATGGCCCGGATGGGCCTGGGCTTCTCCGGCACCGCCGGCGCCAAGCCGGTCAAGAGCGCCCGCGTGGTGGGCGACGTGCTGGGCCGCTTCCACCCGCACGGCGACCAGGCCGCCTACGACGCCCTGGTGCGCATGGCGCAGGACTTCTCCCAGCGCTACCCCCTGATCGACGGCCAGGGCAACTTCGGCTCGCGTGACGGCGACGGCGCCGCGGCCATGCGCTACACCGAGGCCCGCCTGGCCAAGATCACCAACCTGCTGCTCGACGAGATCGACGAGGGCACGGTCGATTTCAGCCCCAACTACGACGGCAGCACCCAGGAGCCGGTGCAGCTGCCCGCGCGCCTGCCGTTCACGCTGCTCAATGGCGCCAGCGGCATCGCCGTGGGCCTGGCCACCGAGATCCCCTCGCACAACCTGCGCGAGGTGGCCGACGCCTGCGTGGCCCTGATCAAGAACCCGAAGCTGTCCGACGAGGAGCTGTTCGCCGTCATCCCGGGCCCCGACTTCCCGGGCGGCGGCCAGGTCATCTCCAGCGCCTCCGACATCGCCGACGCCTACCGCAGCGGCCGCGGCTCGCTGAAGGTGCGCGCGCGCTGGAAGATCGAGGACCTCGCCCGCGGCCAGTGGCAGCTGGTGGTCAACGAGCTGCCCCCGGGCGTGAGCTCGCAGCGCGTGCTGGAGGAGATCGAGGAGATCACCAACCCCAAGGTCAAGGCCGGCAAGAAGGCGCTGACGCAGGACCAGCTGCAGCTGAAGCAGTCCATGCTCGCCGTGCTCGACGCGGTGCGCGACGAGTCCAGCAAGGACGCGCCGGTGCGCCTGGTGTTCGAGCCCAAGACCAGCCGCATCGAGCAGTCGGAATTGATCCAGGCCCTGCTGGCTCACACCAGCCTGGAGACCTCGGCCCCGGTCAACATGACCATGATCGGGCTCGACGGCAAGCCGGTGCAGAAGCCGCTGCGCCAGATCCTGGTGGAGTGGATCGAATTCCGCCAGCGCACGGTGGAGCGCCGCTCGCGGCACCGCCTGGACAAGGTGCTGGACCGCATCCACATCCTGGAGGGCCGCCAGACCGTCCTGCTCAATATCGACGAAGTCATCGCGATCATCCGCGGCGCCGACGAGCCCAAGGCCGCCCTGATCGCGCGCTTCAACCTCAGCGACCGCCAGGCCGAGGACATCCTCGAGATCCGGCTGCGCCAGCTGGCGCGCCTGGAGGCGATCAAGATCGAGCAGGAGCTCAAGGAGCTGCGCGAGGAGCAGGGCAGGCTGGAGGAGATCCTCGGCAGCCCCGCCGCGCTGCGCCGGCTGATGGTCAAGGAGATCGAGGCCGACGCCAAGACCTTCGCCGACGCCCGCCGCACCCTGATCCAGGCCGAGAAGAAGGCCGTGGCCGAAGTGAAGATCATCGACGAGCCGGTCACCGTGGTCGTCTCGCAGAAGGGGTGGGTGCGCGCGCGCCAGGGCCATGGCCATGACGCCGCGAGCTTCGCCTTCAAGGCCGGCGACGGCCTCTACGGCACCTTCGAATGCCGCACGGTCGACACGCTCCTCGTCTTCGGCAGCAACGGCCGCATCTACTCGGTGCCAGTGGCCACGCTGCCCGGCGCGCGCGGCGACGGCCAGCCGATCACCACCTTCATCGAGCTGGAGGCGGGCACGCAGGTCGTGCACTACTTCGCCGGCGCCGCCGGCGCCAGCCTGCTGCTGTCCAACAGCGCGGGCTACGGCTTCCTGGCGACGGTGGAGAACATGACCTCGCGCCAGCGCGGGGGCAAGTCCTTCATCTCCTGCGGCGAGGGCGAGTCCGTGTGCCGGCCTTCCCCGGCGCAGGTGGCGCCGGTCGCGGCCGCCACGCACGTGGCCTGCGCCTCCACCGGCGGGCGCATCCTCACCTTCGAGATCGGCGAGCTCAAGGCCCAGGCCAACGGCGGCCGCGGCCTGATGCTGATCGACCTCGAGGCCAAGGACACCCTGGCCGGCGCGGCGGCCTACACCCGCAGCGTGAAGATCTCGGGCGTGGGCCGCGGCGGCAAGGACCGCGAGGAGACGCTGGAGATCCGCTCGCTCAATAACGCCCGCGCCGGCCGCGGCCGCAAGGGCAAGGCGGCCGACCTGGGCTTCAAGCCCACGGCCATCGTGCGGGTGGAGTGAGGGCCTGGGGTCGCGGGTAACCCGCGGCCTTCGCAGCACGGCCGCGCGATGTAGGCCGCGCCGCACGGCCAGGCGCGGCCGATTCCCCGGCGGCGGCGGGCCGTTGCCGCCGAGACTGCGGGCCCCGTCTCCCGGAGTCCGCCATGAAGAAGACCCCGATCGCCGCCAGCCTGCTGGCTGGCGTCTGCCTCGTTCACGCGCAGGCGGTCCCCGCGCCCGCGCCGGCCGACGCCGCCCTGGTCGACAGCGCCTTGCAGGCCGCGCCGCCCAAGGTGGCCGCCGGCGCCACCATCGTGGCCGTGGAGAAGGACGGCCGCCTGCGCACCCTGCGCGAGGGTCGCAACGGCTTCACCTGCATGCCGGACAACCCGGCCACGCCCGGCCCGGACCCGATGTGCATGGACAGGGCGGCGATGGAGTGGGTCCAGGCCTGGATGGCCCGCAAGCCGCCGCCGGCCGGGAAGATCGGCTTCATGTACATGCTCAAGGGCGGCACCGACGCGAGCAACACCGACCCCTTCGCGCAGCAGCCCACGGCGAGCAACCACTGGGTCAGCACCGGGCCGCACGTGATGGTCGTGGGCGCAGACGCGGCGTTCTACGACCAGTACCCGAAGTCGGCGACGCCGGACACGGGCGTGCCCTACATCATGTGGCCGGGGACGCCCTGGCAGCACCTGATGATTCCGGTGCGCTGAGGCAACGCGCCACGAGGCGCGCCGGGCGCGCCAGGAGCGCGAGTGGTCAGGCCACCTCGGCGATCAGCTCGATCTCGACGCAGGCGCCCATCGGGATCTGGGCCACGCCGAAGGCGCTGCGGGCGTGGGCGCCCTTGTCGCCGAACACCTGGGCGAACAGCTCGCTGGCGCCGTTGGTGACCAGGTGCTGCTCGGTGAAGGTGGAGGTCGAATTGACCAGGCTCATCACCTTGACGATGCGGACCACCTTCTCCAGGTCGCCCACGGCGGCCTGCAGCGTGCCGAGCAGGTCGATGGCGATGGCGCGGGCGGCTTCCTTGCCCTGCTCGGTGTTCATGTCCTTGCCCAGCTGGCCGACCCAGGGCTTGCCGTCCTTCTTGGCGATGTGGCCGGAGAGGAAGACGAGGTTGCCGGTGCGCACGAAGGGCACATAGGCCGCGGCGGGCACGGCCACCGGGGGCAGGGTGATGTTCAGTTCCTGGAGCTTGGCGGCGATGGTCATGGGAATCTCTTGGAGGTCTGGAGTCGGGGGAGGGCGCGATTGTAGGAGCCGCCGGCGTCGCATCGCCGCGATCAGCCCACCGCGGCCAGGCCTTCGAGGTGGCGGGCATTGGCCTCGCAGACGCGGCGGAAGCCGCCGCTGATGCGGCGGTCGCCGGCGGCCTCGGCCCAGAACGCGCGGGCCGCCGGCAACGCCGCGGCCCAGGCCTCGCGCTCGGCCGGCAGGGGCAGCGGCGGGGCGAAGGGCGGCGTCACGACCTCGGCGGCGCGCGGCGGGGCGTAGCGCATCGGCAGCATGTCGTAGACCGGCGCCAGCCGCAGGCCGGGGAGGAAGGCGAGGTTGCCGTCATGCATGTCGCTGTTGGCGATCAGCTGGCCGAACTGCCAGGCGTGCTCGATCGCCTCGCGCGTGCCGGCATCGATCCAGCCCCGCGCCTGCAGGGCCCGCGCGCCCGTCACCCAGGCCGGCGCGGGCAGCCCGAGCAGGCCGGCATTGAGCGCGGACCAGGCGCACTGCGGCGAGCCAGCCGCGCAAGGCCGGCTCGCCCAGCACGTAGCAGCCGGGCGCGTCGCCGCCGACCAGGCTCAGGGCGTGCAGGGTGTCGTCCTCGGACCACTGCGCGGGGTCCGCCGGCAACTGCAGCAGGGGCGCATGCTGGCGCGCGAAGTGGCGGCCCAGGAAGCCTTGCGGGCGCAGGTCGTCCAGCAGGTACGGCAGGCCGTCGAACCAGCCGTCCGCCATGTCGGCGTCGAGCGGCCAGGGGCAGGGCTCGCGCCAGTCCACCGCGCAGCCCCCAGGATGCAGGGGCGACAGCGTCGCGGCTTCGTGCGCCTGGCCGGACTCGTCGATGCGGTAGACCGGCAGCGAGGCCCAGTCTCCCCGCAGCGCGCGGCGGGCCGCGTAGGCGCTGCGGCGGGCGCGGCCCAGGGCGACCACCTGCGGGCCCAGGGCCCGCACGGCCCGCATCAGCGTGGGGCGGCTGACCCCCAGGCGCGAGACCAGTTCACCCGCGGGCTGGCGGCCCCAGGTGCGCAGGATGTGGAGCAGCTGGTCGTGCGTGGGCATGAAACGACTCGCGCTGCCTCAGGCCGGCGCCACCGTCACCGCCACCTTCAGCTGGTGGTTCGCGCCGCCGTGGATGACCCCGCGCACGGGCGAGACGTCGGCATAGTCGCGGCCGATGGCGAGGACGACATAGTCCTCGCCCGGGGCGCGGTCGTTCGTGGGGTCGAGGTCGGCCCAGGTGCCGGGCTCGCCGCCCTCGCCGGGCAGCCAGACCGAGGCCCAGGCGTGCGAGGCGTCGGCGCCCACCAGCCGGGGCTGGCCCGGCGGCGGCTCGGTGAGCAGGTAGCCGCTGACGTAGCGCGCCGGCAGGCCCAGGCTGCGCAGGCAGCCGATCATCACGTGCGCGAAGTCCTGGCACACGCCCTGGCGCAGGGCCAGGGACTGCAGCGCCGGTGTGCTGGCGTCGGTGGCCTGCGAGTGGTACTCGAACTCCCGGTGGATGCGCGCCATCAGCTCGCGCGCCGCCGCCAGCAGCGGGCGGCCGGGCGTGAAGCTGGGCTGCGCATAGGCCATGAAGTCCTCGTGCCGCGGCACGTAGGGCGAGGCGAAGGCGAACTCGCTGGCGGGGTCGAACCGCGCGTCCCGGTGGTAGCGCATGCGCTCGCGCGCGTCCTCCCAGGGGATGGTGCTGGCCGGCTCGGGCGGCGGCGCGGTGTCGACCAGGCTGTCGGCCACCACCCGCAGCCGCTCATGGCTGGACGCCAGGCTGAAGAAGGTGCGGGTGTTGCCCCAGGCGTCGGGCACCTCGCGCAGCTGCGCGGGCTGCGGCGTGACGGACAGGCGATGGCGCAGCACCTTCTGGTGCGGCGTCTGCCGCGGCTTGAGGTGGGCCAGGTGCTGCGCGGTCTTCACCGCGGGCGCGTAGTCGTAGGTGGTTTCGTGGACGACCTGCAGCAGCATCGGGATGTCGGTGCGAAGTGGCTCAGGCGCCCACCGTCTGGCGGGCGTCCTCGGAGTGGGCGAAGTAGCGGGCGGTGAGGTCGTCGCTCAGGCGCAGCGCACCGTCCACGCACTGCTGCAGGAGCGCCAGCAGGCGCGCCGGGCGGCCGTCGGCGTCACGCTCGCACAGGGCCTGCAGCGTCCACGACTGCGGGTCGGGCAGCACCTCGGCCAGGCCGGCCGCACCCTCGTCGATGCGGGCGAGGCGGCCACGCAGGGTCTGCGTGACCCAGCCCAGCGAGCGCGGGTTGTCGCGGTCCAGGACCAGCAGGTCCAGCAGCGCCGGGATGTCGTGCCGCTTCTGGTACAGGGCCTGGAAGGTGATGGTGCTGTCGAACAGCGCCAGCAGCGCCTCGAAGCCGGCCTCGTCGGTCACCGCGCCGGTCTCGAAGCCCTCGGACAGGGCCGAGGCCAGGAAGGCCAGGCGCTCCAGGTGGCGGCCGGTGGACAGCAGGCGCCAGCCGTTGTCGCGGGTCATGCGGTCGGTCTGCGCGCCGGTCATGGCGGCCATGTGGCCGGACAGCTGCTCCAGCACCCGCACCGCCTCGACCGGCGCGTACTCGCCATGCCGGGTGCACTGCCCGCACCCGCGCAGGAACTCCTGCTCGGCGCGCACGATGAGGTTCCACTGCTCCAGCGAGAGGCGCTCGCGCACCGCCGAGGCGGCCGAGCGGATGCCGCCCAGGTTGAAGCCCACGCTGGTGGCCTTGCGGGTGTCGGCCAGCGCCGCGATCAGCGAGCGCTCGAACACCCGGCGCGACTGCGTGGCCGGCGGCACGCCGGGCAGGAGCAGGGCGTTGCCGGCGGCCATCGCGCTGACCCAGGCGAGCAGGGGCTGCGAGTCCTGGTCCTCGCCGCCGAGGGCGTCCAGCGCGAGGCGGGCCAGGCGCGCGGTGTTCTCGGTGCGCTCGGTGTAGCGCCCCAGCCAGAAGAGGTTCTCGGCGGCGCGACTGGTGACCACGCGGCTGCGGTGGGCCACGGCGGCGGCCGCGTCGGTGCTGGCCTGCGGCAGCAGGGTGGTGCGGTCCACCTCGCCGTCGGTCATGACCCAGGTGTCGGCGCTGCTGCCGCCGCGTTGCATGGAGGCGGTCTCCTGCGTGGCGCCGGCCAGGCGGGTCAGGCCGCCGGGCAGCACCCGCCAGCCGCCCGCGCCGTCGGGCACGGCGAAGACCCGCAGCAGCAGCGAGCGCGGCGCCAGCCGCTCGCCGTCCCAGGTGGGCATCTGCGACAGCGGCAGGTAGGCCTGCACGGTGTGGTCGTCCGGGTTGCGCAGGATGCGGCCGGCCCATTCGTCGAGCGCGCGCCGCGGCAGCGTGTGCCCCAGCACCGCGCCCGCGCCCGGCGCGGTGTAGGTGGGCTTGATGACGCTCTTGCCCAGTTGCGGCAGCACCGCCTCCATCGCCGCGCGCTCGCCGCACCACCAGGTGTGCAGCGAGGGCAGCTGCAGCTCCTCGCCGAGCAGGTGCTTCGACAGCGCGGGCAGGAAGCCGAGCAGGGCGGTGGACTCGAGGAGGGCCGAGCCGGGCTGGTTGGCCACCAGCACGTTGCCCGCGCGGATCGCCTGCAGCAGGCCGGGCACGCCCAGGCGCGAGTCGGCGCGCAGTTCCAGCGGGTCGAGGAATTCGTCGTCCAGGCGCTTGAGGATGCCGTGCACCGGCTCCAGCCCGCCCAGGGTCTTGAGGTACAGGCGCTCGCCGCGCACGGTGAGGTCGCTGCCCTCCACCAGGGTCAGGCCCAGGTAGCGCGCCAGGAAGGCGTGCTCGAAGTAGGTCTCGTTCCAGGGGCCGGGCGTGAGCAGCACGATGCGCGGCTCCTCGCCGCCGGCGCGGTCGCAGGGGCTCAGGGTGCGCAGGCTGTCGGCCAGGGCGCCGTAGCTGGCGGCCAGGCGCTGCACGCGCAGGTCGGCGAAGGCCTCGGGAAACAGGCGCGAGATGACCAGCCGGTTCTCCAGCAGGTAGCCCAGGCCCGAGGGCGCCTGCGTGCTTTGCGAGACCACCCACCAGCGGCCCTCGGCGTCGCGCGCGAGGTCGAAGGCGGCGATGTGCAGGTGCCGCCCGCCGGCGGGCGTGGCGCCCTGCATCGGTCGCAGGTAGCCGGGGTGGCCGTGCACCAGGGCCGGGGGCAGCAGGTTGCCTGCCACCAGGCGCTGCGGGCCGTAGACGTCGGCCATCACCTGCTCGAGCAGGCGCATGCGTTGCAGCACGCCGGTCTCGATGCGGCGCCAGCTCTCGGGCGTGAGGATCAGGGGGAACAGGTCCAGCGACCAGGGACGCTGCGGGCCGTTGGCGTCGGCGTAGACGTTGTAGGTGACGCCGTTGTCCCGCACCTGGCGCGCCAGGTTGAGGGTGCGCCGGTCCAGGTCGGCGAAGCCCTCGGCGCCGAGGTGCTCGAAGAAGCGGCTCCAGGCGCGCGTGGGCAGGTCGGTGGCGGCCGGCGAACTGCGCCCGCGCAGTTCGTCGAAGCGGCCGGGGGCCGCGGGCTGCGCCAGGGTCGCCGCCAGGGCGGCCGGGGCCTCGTGCGCATCGCCGTCGAAAAGGGAGTCGTTGGTGCCTTCCACGTCGGTCGGGATTGTGACAGGCGCGGCGTCGTGTCAGTCGTAGCTGAGGGTGTAGACCAGGTCCACGCCCGCGCGGTCGCCGGCCTCGGCGCGCAGGGTGAGGTGGCGGGTCAGGTCGTAGAACACGTAGAGCGTGCCCAGGGCGCCGCCCAGGCTGCGCTCGTACGCCGCATAGAAGTTGCGGGCGAAGCGCTTGCCCAGGGTGATGGCCGCGCCGCTGCTGCCCTCGCGGCGCACCGAGAGCTCGTCCAGCCCCAGGCGGGTGGCGATGCCGCCGCCCGCGCCGGTGCGCTGCGCCAGCAGGCCCAGGGCGGCCTGCTGCACCAGCGCCGCCTCGGCCCCGCCGGCCGGCGCCGCCCGCCCCAGCACCAGCCAGGACAGCTTCTCGCCCTCGGGCAGGTCGGGCTCGGCATACAGGCGCACCGTGGGCGACTGCGCCCGGCCGGTGACCAGCACGCCCACCTTCTGCACCAGGTTGGGCCGCACCGCGAGCAGGTCCAGCGCCGGGTTGTCGGGGGCGCCGGTGAAGCGCAGCACGCCGCGCTCGATCGCCAGGGTCTGGCCGTAGGCCTGGTACTCGCCCTCGAGCACCTGCACCGTGCCCGCCAGGCGCGGCTGCGCCAGCGACTCGCCGCTGACGGTGACCTCGCCGCCCAGGCGCACCGCGGCGCCCAGGCCCTGGAGGCGGAAGTCGCCGCCCAGGTCGATGTCCACCCCCAGCCGCAGGGCCCGGGCCGGGGCCGCGGGCCGGGCCTGCGCGCCGAGCTGCACGCCGGCGGGCAGGTTGCGGACCACCACGTCGCTGCCCAGGGCCGGCGCGCCGCGATCGGGCAGGGTGATGCGGGCGCGGTCCACCCGCAGCCGGCCGGCGAGGGCGGCCTCGCGCCCGTCGAGCGAGCCGGTGAGGGTGCCGGAGACGGTGAGCTGGCGGTCGGTGCGCACGCTGGCGCGCAGCTGCTCGAGGCGGGCCTCCAGCCGCAGCGCCGGCGCGCCGGCCTGCCAGCGGCCCTCGCCGCTGGCGCGCAGGGTGCCGCCGCCGGCGGGGCCCTGGAGCAGGAGCTCGTCGACCACCAGCCGGGTGTCGTCCAGGCGCGCGCGCAGCCGGCCGCCCTCCAGCGCGACGCCGTCGACCACCGAGCGCAGGCCCAGGTCGTCGGCCGAGAGCGGGCCCTGCAGGCGCGGCTGCCCGCGCGTGCCGGAGAGGGCGAGGTCGGCGGCGAGGGAGCCGCGCAGGCGCCGGCCGGGCGGGGCCAGCACCGACCAGGCGCCCATGCGGGGCAGCCGGGCCTGCAGGCGGCCGGTGAGCGGCGCCTCCTGCGGCCAGGTCCAGCCGGCGGCGCCGCCAGGGGCCAGGCGGGTGGCCAGGTCGGCCTGCAGCGCGCCGGCGCGCTCGCTGTCCCAGCGCGCGGCCAGGCGCACGGCCTCGCCCTGGCTGTCCAGGGTCAGGCGGGCCTCGCGCACGCCGGCGGTCACGCGCGCGGGCGTGCCCTCGGCGGTCTCCGCCAGCAGGGTGACGTCGCCGCTGGCGCGGGCCAGCTCGGCGCGCAGGCGCAGGGCCTGCGCGAGGTGCAGGTCCCAGCGGCCGTCGAGCAGGAGGTCGCCGGCGGGCGGGGCCATGCCCGCCAGGGCGCTCCACGACAGCGGCAGGCCGGTGACGCGCCCGGCGGTGTGCAGCTCGCCGCCGCCCCAGCGCGCGGGCTCCCAGGCCACCAGCGCCTGCGTCGGGCCGGCGCCGCCCAGGGGCGGGGCGGTGAGCGTGGCCTGGCCGGCGCCGACGGCGAGGCGGCCGTCCGCGAACTGGAGGGTGACGGGCTGGCGGGCCTGCAGCTGCCACTCGCCCGCGGTGCGGGCGGGGTCGGCGGCGGCGAGGTGGAAGGTGTCGATGCGGCCTTGCCAGGCGCTGCCCGCGCGGGTGCCGGTGGCGGACAGGGCGAGGCGGGCGCGGCGCGGCCCCTGCGCCGCCCGGGCCTGCAGGCGTGCCTCCAGGGCGGGGGCGTTCCAGCCGCCGCGCCAGCCCAGGTCCAGGCTGGCGTCGCCGCTGGCCAGGGCCCAGCCCGGGACCGCCACGCCGGGCAGGCGGGCCAGCCAGGCCTGGGCCGCGGCAAGCTGGGGCACGCGCAGCGTGAGCTGGCCGGCGCCCCGGTCCGGCGCGAGGCGGCCCTCGGCCTGGGCGGACAGGCCCGGCGCCTCCAGCCGCAGGCGGCCTTCGCCGGCGCGCGCAGCGGGCTGCAGGTCCAGCGCGCCTTCGAGCACGGCGTCGGCGGCGCGAACGCGCAGGCGCGGCAGGGCCAGGCGCTGGCCATCCCAGCGGCCCTGGGCGTGGAGGGTTTCGAGCGACAGGGCGGCACTGGCAGCTGGCACCGGGGCAGGGACCGGGCCCGGGGCCGGGCGAGGCGCGGCAGCGGAGGCTGCGGATGCGGATGCGGATGCGGATGCGGATGCGGATGCGGATGCGGAGGCAGAGGCAGAGGCAGAGGCAGAGGCAGAGGTCCGGCGCGCGCCGCGCAGGTCGGCCTCGAAGTCGATCGCGCGGGCGTCCCCTTGCGCCGTCAGGCTGCCGGAGAGGGGGTGCGAGGCGAGCGCGCCGTGCAGGGCGGCCGGGTCCACGCCGGCGACCTCGGCCTGCGCGCGCCAGCGGCCGGGGCCGGTCCAGGCGCCCTCGCCGCGGGCGGTGCCGCCCCCCAGGTCGGCCTGCAGGCTGCGTACCAGCAAGGTGCCCGCCCGCCACTCGCCCCGGGCCTGCAGGCGCGAGACGGGCAGCGCCCTGCGGTCCCAGGGGCCCGGGCGGGCGTTGGCCAGCTCGGTGTCCAGGGCCCAGCCCGCGCCGGCCGGGGCGAGGTCGAGGCGGCCGCCCAGCGCAGTGCCCGGCGCCTGCGGCCACAGGGCCGCCAGGTCGATGTTGCGCAGCCGGGCGCGGGCCTGCGGCAGGGCGGGGGACTGCCACGGCGCCAGCGTCGCCTCCAGGTCGGCGGCGGGGGCGGCGTCGCCGGCCTCGCGCGCACGCAGGCGGGCCTGCAGCTCGAGCCGCGCGAGCGGGCCGCGGGCCTCGGCGTCCAGGGCCAGGGCCTGCGGCCGGCCCCCGGGCGGCGCGGCCTCGACCTGGCCCTCCAGGCGCAGCTGCAGCGGCAGCGGCGCGGTGTCGCCCAGCGTGGCCTCGCCGCTGTAGCGGCCCCGGGCGACGAGGACCTGGCGCAACTTGGCCAGGTGCCGCCCGCCGGCGTAGCGGTAGTGGCCGGCGAGGTCCCGCGTCTCGAAGGCGGGCGGGCCGTGCCAGCGCAGGCGGCCGAGGTGGATGTCGTCGATGGTGACGGCCAGGGGCAGCTTCAGGTCGGCCGGCGGCGCCGGGGCGGCGGCGGGACGCTCGTCGCGCACCTCCAGCAGCGCGACGCGCAGGCGGGCCAGGTGCAGCCGGCGCTCGCGCAGCAGGTCCAGCGGGGACCAGGCGAGGTCCACGCCCTCGGCCTGCACCTGCAGGCCGTCCTGCGACCACTGCAGCCGCCGCGCGCGCAGGCCCTCGCGCAGCGAGCCCTCGAGCCCCTCGGCCTGCAGCCCCAGGGGCTGGGCCCAGCGGGCCCAGGCCCAGGCCAGCGAGCCGGGCGTGCCGGACCACCACCACAGCGCCCCGGCGGCGATGGCGAGCAGGGCCGCCAGCGCCAGCAGGGCGTCGTGCAGCCGCCGCAGCCCGCGCAGCACGCTCAAAACACCACCCCCACGCTCAGGTGCAGGCGCGGGCGGCGGGTGCGCGAGGCCCAGGCGATGTCGGCGCGCAGCGGCCCCACCGGGCTGGCGTAGCGCACGCCGGTGCCCAGGCCGTAGGCCAGGTCGGCAAGCCGGCCGGCGCGGTCGCCCACCGAGCCGGCGTCCAGGAACAGGGTGTGCTCCCAGGGCGTCGCCTCGCCGTCCCTGCGCACCGGGCGCTGCCACTCGACGCTGCCGACCGCGAGGTAGCGGCCGGCGCTCACCGTGCCGCCGGCGCGCTCGACGCCGATGTCCCGGTAGCCGTAGCCGCGCACCGTGGTGTCGCCGCCGGTGCGGAACAACTGGGTCGAGGGCACGCGGGCGTCGCCGCGCGTGAGCACCGCGCCGCCCTCGGCGCGCAGCTGCAGCCGGCCCGTGGGCAGCGGCAGCAGCCACAGGCCGCGGGCCACCGTGCGCTGGAACGGGATGTTGCGTCCCGCCAGGGTGACGCCGCCGCCCAGCTCCAGGCCCACGCCGAAGCCGCGGGTGGGCTGCACGCGCTGGTCGAACCAGCGGCCGGTCCAGGCCAGGCCGGCGGTGAGGGCGGTGCCGTCGCCGGCTTCCTGGTCGACGATGCCCGCGATGTCGTGCACCGTGGCCCGGTCGAACTGGGCGAAGACATTACGCTCGATGCGGTCACCCGCCTCGCTGCGGCCCACGCGCAGGCGCTGCGCGAGGGTGACCTGGGTGTCGTCCTCCTGCCGCTCGGCCCGGGCCAGCACGCCCCAGCGCCAGCCGGCGGCGTCGGGGATGTCGGTCCACTCCGTCTCGGCGGACCGGGCGCGCCGTTCCAGCTGCACGCGGGTGGCGGCGCGCCAGCCGAGGCCGGGCACGCGGTTGTGCCGGTGCTCCAGCGACAGGCGCGGGCCGCGGTCGGTGGTCAGGCCCAGGCCCAGCACCACCCGCTGCATCGGCGCCTCGCGCAGCTGCACCTGCACCGGCGCGGCGCGCGGGTCGCTGTCCGGGTCCACGTAGAGGAAGGCCGAGTCGAAGTAGCCGCTGCCGGCCAGCCGCAGCTGGGCCTGCACGAGTTCGTCCTGGTCGTAGTCGGCGCCTTCCCTCAGGCGCGCCAGGCGGGGGACGATGCGCGGGTCGTAGCGCTCCAGGCCGGTGACCTGCAGCGGGCCGAGGGAAAAGCGCGGGCCGGAGTCCAGGCGCAGGCCGAGGCGGGCGCGCGAGGCGGCGGCGTCCACGTCGGCCTCGCCGTGGGCGATGCGCGCACGCAGGTAGCGGCGCGCGGTGAGGGCTCGGGTGGCCTGGGCCTTGGCCTCGTCCCAGGCCTCCTGCGTGAAGCGCTCGCCGGGGCGCAGGCGCCAGCCGGCGCGCAGGTCCTCGCGCTGGGCGACGGCGCCCGGCTCGATGGTGGCGGCGATGTCGCCCTCGAAGGCGATGGCCACCGCCTCGACCCGCGTGGCCTCGCCGGGCTCGACGCGGATCGTCACGCGCGGCGGGCGGGCGGCGGCGTCGGTGGCCAGCGAGAGCGAGGGCGCGAAGTAGCCCTGCGTCGCCAGGAGCTCGCGCGCCTCGCGCTCGGCCAGTACCAGCAGGCGGGCGAGTTCGGCCTCGTCCAGGTCGCTGACCTCGCGGTAGCGGCCCAGGGCCAGGTGCCGCGCGAGCAGCTCGCGCACCGGCGCGGGGGCGCTGATCTCCAGCGTGAACGCGGGGACGGGCGCCGGCGCCCCGGCCTGCGCCCGGGCCTCGCCGGCCGCCAGGGCGGCGGCGAGCACCAGGCCTGAGAGGCCTGACAGGCCTGCGCGGCCCGCGAAGCCCGCGAGGCGGGCGAGGCGGGCGAGGCGGGCGAGGCAGTGGAAGCGGTGGCGGACGGGTCGGGGCATCAGGTCAGCATCGCAGGGCCGGCCGCGGTCCTGCGTAGGAATGGCCTGATTGTCCCCGCACTGCGGCCCGGCCCCGGCAGGCCGGGCTCAGCCGGCCGGCGGCGTGCGCAGGTCCAGCGTGAAGGGGAACTCCCGGCTGCCCGGCACGCCGATGGTGGCCGGCGCCACGGCCAGCCGGCCCGGGGTGTGGCCCATGCGGAAGAAGCGCGCGAGGCGGCGGCTCTCGGCCTCGTAGGCGTTGACCGGAAAGGTCACGTAGTTGCGGCCGCCCGGGTGGGCCACGTGGTACTGGCAGCCGCCCAGGGAGCGGCCCATCCAGGTGTCGACGATGTCGAAGACCAGGGGCGCGTGCACGCCGATGGTGGGGTGCAGCGCCGAGGGCGGGTTCCAGGCGCGGTAACGCACACCCGCCACGAACTCGCCGGCCACGCCGGTGGGCTGCAGGGGCAGGGCGTGGCCGTTGACGGTGATGGCGTGGCGGCTGTCGTTCAGGCCGGTGACCCGCACCTCGATGCGCTCCAGCGAGGAGTCGACGAAGCGCACCGTGCCGCCGATCGCGCCTTCCTCGCCCATCACGTGCCAGGGTTCCAGCGCGGTGCGCAAGGTCAGCTCGATGCCGCGCGAGGCGACCTCGCCCACCAGCGGGAAGCGGAACTCGAAGTGCGGCGCGAACCAGGCCGCGTCGAAGGCGAAGCCGGCCTCGCGCATCTCGGCCAGCACGTCGTGCAGGTCCATCTGCACGAAGGCGGGCAGCATCCAGCGGTCATGCAGCTGCGTGCCCCAGCGCGTGAGCGGGGCCCGGTACGGCGTCTTCCAGAAGCGGGCGACCAGGGCGCGGATCAGGAGCTGCTGGACGATGCTCATTCGCGCGTGTGGCGGCATCTCGAAGGCGCGCAGCTCCAGCAGGCCCAGGCGGCCGGTGGCGGAGTCGGGCGAGTACAGCTTGTCGATGCAGAACTCGCTGCGGTGGGTGTTGCCGGTCACGTCGACCAGGATGTTGCGCAGCGTGCGGTCCACCAGCCAGGGCGGCATGTGCTGGGCATGCACGAGGCGGTTCCGCTCGATCTCCTTCATCGCGATCTCCAGCTCGTACAGCTGGTCGTTGCGCGCCTCGTCGACCCGCGGGGCCTGGCTGGTGGGGCCGATGAACAGGCCCGAGAACAGGTAGGACAGCGAGGGGTGGTTGTGCCAGTAGGCGACCAGGCTGGCGAGCAGGTCGGGCCGGCGCAGGAAGGGCGAGTCGGCCGGCGTGGCGCCGCCCAGGACGAAGTGGTTGCCGCCCCCGGTGCCGGTGTGGCGGCCGTCGGTCATGAACTTCTCGGCGGTGAGGCGCGTCTCGAAGGCCGCCTCGTAGAGGAACTCGGTGTGGTCCACCAGCTCGCGCCAGTTGCGCGCCGGGTGGATGTTGACCTCGATCACGCCCGGGTCGGGCGTGACCTGCAGCAGCTTCAGGCGCGCGTCGCGCGGCGGCGGGTAGCCCTCCAGCACGATCTTCACGCCGAGCTCCGCGGCGCTGGCCTCGACCGCGGCCAGCAGGTGCAGGTAGTCCTCCAGGCGCGCCAGCGGCGGCATGAAGACGTACATCACGCCGCTCTTGCCGCCGTGGTCCTTCTCGGCCTTCGGGCCGTTGGCGCGCTGCGGGTCGCGCACCTCCACGCACAGCGCGGTGCGGGTGATCCAGTGGGCGGATTCGAAGCGCGCCGGCTGGCGGGCGAAATCCGCGGGCTCGGGCTGGCGCGGGGCGGAGCCGGAGCCGGAGCCGGAGCCGGCCGCCGGCGCGCCGCCCTGCATCGCCACCGTGCCGCCCTCGGCGAAGCCGCCGCCGGCCGCTTGCGGCGTGTACTGCGCGCGGATTCGGGCCGGGTGGGGCAGTTCGTCCCGCGCGGCGTAGTGGTCCTGTTCGACCAGGTACGGATAGTCGGCCTGGCTGACCCAGGGCAGCGAGTCCAGCGGCAGGCGGTAGCCAATGGGCGAGTCGCCCGGCACCAGGTACATGCGCTCGTCGCGGAAGAACCAGGGGCCGGTGGACCAGGCCGGGCCGCCCCGCGCCGGGTGGACGCCCTCGGCCTGCAGCGGCAGCACGTAGCCCACTACCGTGTCCAGCCCCTGGCTGAAGACGCGGCGCAGCCGCTGGCGCTCGAGCTCGTCGTCGAGCCGGGAGTCGAACGGGTCCACGTTCACCGGCAGGCGGCGCTCGCGCCACAGGTAGTACCAGGCGTCCTCGTGGCCGGGGGTGACGAATTCGTCGGTGAGCCCGAGGTTGCGGGCCAGGGTGCGGATGAAGCGCCCGGCGTCCTGCGTCGTGTAGCGGTGCGTCTCGCGCTCGTCGGCGAACAGCGCCGGGTCGTGCCAGCAAGGCAGGCCGTCGGCGCGCCAGAAGATGGACAGCGCCCACCGGGGCAGCTGCTCGCCCGGGTACCACTTGCCCTGGCCGAAGTGCAGGAAGCCGCCATGGCCGTAGGCCTTGCGCAGCTTGTCCACCAGGGCGGTGGCGTAGCCGCGCTTGGTCGGGCCCAGGGCGTCGGTGTTCCACTCGGGCGCGTCGCGGTCCGCGGTGGCGACGAAGGTGGGTTCGCCGCCCATGGTCAGGCGCACGTCGCCCTCCTCCAGGGCGCGGTCCACCGCCTCGCCCAGGGCCAGCACGCCGGCCCACTGGTCCTCGGTGTAGGGCTTGGTCACGCGCGGCGATTCGTGGATGCGCGTGATCTGCATGGTGTGGCCGAACCGGACCTCGGCCTCGTCGACCAGGCCCTCGATGGGCGCGGCGCCCGAGGGCTGGGGCGTGCAGGCCAGGGGGATGTGGCCCTCGCCGGCGAGCAGGCCCGAGGTCGGGTCCAGGCCGATCCAGCCGGCGCCGGGCAGGAACACCTCGCACCAGGCGTGCAGGTCGGTGAAGTCGATGCTGGTGCCGCTGGGGCCGTCCAGCGATTTCACGTCGGGCGCGAGCTGGATCAGGTAGCCCGAGACGAAGCGCGCGGCCAGTCCCAGGTGCCGCAGCAGCTGCACCAGCAGCCAGCCCGAATCGCGGCAGGAGCCGCTGGCCTTGTCCAGCGTCTCCTCCGGCGACTGCACGCCGGGCTCCATGCGAATGAGGTAGCCGATGTCCTGCTGCACCCGCTGGTTCAGCGCGACGAGGAAGTCGATGGTGGGGCGCTCGCTGCGGTCGATGCGGTCCAGGTAGGCCTGCACCCGGGGGCCGGCCGGCTCGGCGGCGAGGTAGGGGGCCAGCTCCTGCGCCACGCCCGGCTCGTAGCGGAAGGGGAATGTCTCGGCGGCGGGCTCGAGGAAGAAGTCGAACGGGTTGTAGACCGCCATTTCGACCACGATGTCCACCGTGACCTTGAATTCGGTGGTCTTGTCCGGAAAGACGAGGCGGGCCTGGTAGTTGGAGAACGGGTCCTGCTGCCAGTTGATGAAGTGGCCGGCGGGCTCGACCTTCAGCGAATACGACACCACCTTGCTGCGGCAATGCGGGGCCGGGCGCAGGCGCACGACCTGCGGGCCGAGCTGCACCGGACGGTCGTACGTGTAGTGGGTGACGTGGTTCAGGGCGGCATGGATGGACATGCAAACCATGCTAGCAAGGGCCGGACCAAGCGCCTGGCCCGCGGCCGGCGGCGGGTGTCGTCAGGCGGCGCCTGCAGGCTGCCGGCGCCGGGCCAGCACCGACTCCAGCGCCGCGATGTCCACCGGCTTGGTCAGGTGGTGGTCGAAGCCGGCCTCGGCGGCGCGGCGCTGGTCGTCCTCGGCGCCCCAGCCGGTGACCGCGACCAGCAACGCTGCGGTGCCCAGCGGCCCGGCGCGCAGGCGCTGGGCCACCTCGTAGCCGGACAGCCCGGGCAGGCCGATGTCCAGCAGCACCACCTCGGGGCGCCAGCCCGGCGCCAGGGCCAGGGCCGCCGGGCCGTCGTGGCAGGTTCGCACCTCATGGCCGGACAGCGAGAGCATCATCGCCAGGCTTTCCGCGCCGTCGACGTTGTCGTCCACCACCAGGATGCGGCGGCCCGTGCCGGCGCCCGCGCCGGCGGCTCCGGTCGCCGGCGCAGGCGCGGCGGCTGCCGGCGGCGCGGCCAGCGGCAGGCGTACGGTGAAGCGGCTGCCCTGGCCCAGCCCGGCGCTTTCCGCGCCCACCTCGCCGCCGTGCAGTTCCACCAGCTGGCGCACCAGCGACAGGCCGATGCCCAGGCCGCCCTGGGCCTGGGCCAGGGTGCCGCCGGCCTGGGCGAACAGGTCGAACACCCGGGGCAGCATCTCGGCGCTGATGCCGGTGCCGTCGTCGGTGACGCGCACCGCGGCGTGGCCGCCCTCGTCACGCGCCGACAGGCCGATGTGGCCGCCCGCCGGCGTGTACTTGGCCGCGTTATTGAGCAGGTTGCTCACGACCTGGGCCAGGCGGGTGAGGTCGCCGTCGACCCACAGCGGCTCGGGCGGCACCTGCAGCGCCAGGTGGTGGCGGCTGTCCTCGAGCGCCGGCCGGCTGGCCTCCAGCGCGTTCTCCAGCACCGCCTGCAGGGTGATGCGCTCGATGCGCAGGTCGACCTTGCCTCGGCTGATGCGCGAGACGTCGAGCAGGTCGTCGACCAGGCGGACCATGTGGGCGAGCTGGCGCTCCATCATGTCCCGCGCCCGGGCCGCCGGGCCGGCGAGCTGGCCGCTGCGGCGCAGGACCTCGAGGCCGTTGCGGATCGGGGCCAGCGGGTTGCGCAGCTCGTGCGCCAGGGTGGCGAGGAATTCGTCCTTGCGGTGGTCGGCCTCGCGCAGCGAGGCGACCAGGCGGGCGTTGTCCAGGCAGGTGGAGGCGATGGCCGCCATCTGCACCAGCACCGCCTCGTCCGCCGGGCCGAAGGGGTCCCCGGGGCGGCCGGCCAGGCGCACCTGCCCCAGGGCCTGGCCGCCGGGGCCGGCCAGGGACGCGGCCAGGCGGGCGGCGTCGGGGCCGGGCGCCTCGTCGCCAGCCTGCGAGAGCGCCTCCACCGCCCGCGCGCCCGGCCCGGCCGGCGCCAGCGAGGTGGCGGCGTGCTGCGCGCCCAGGATCTCGCGGGCCTGCTGCGTGAGCACATGGGCGATCTCCTCGGCCGAGAGGCTGGCGTGCATCAGGCGCGCGGCCTCGGCCATGCGGGCCAGCAGGCGGGCGTGGCGGCGCTCCTCCTCGAGCAGGCCGGCCAGGCGCTTCTCGACCCGCTTCTGCTCGGTGACGTCGGTGGACACGCCGCACACCGCATAGGGCTGGCCCTCCTCGTTGACCAGCGGAAACTTGCTCGACAGGTAGGTCACCGGCCGCCCCCGCAGCCAGGTGGTCTCCTCGGCGACCATGAGCCGGCCCGAGGCCAGCACCTGCCGGTCGTTGCGGCGCAGGGCCTCGGCGGTCTGCGGGCCGAAGACGGCCTCGTCGGTGGCGCCATGGGCCTGCTGCTCGGTCAGCCCCATGCGCTCGCGCCAGGCGCGGTTGGTGAGGAAGTAGCGGCCCTCCAGGTCCTTGGCGAAGACCAGCGCGCCGGCGCCGTCGATGATGGTCTGGGTCAGGCGCTGGGCATGCCGCAGCTGCTCCTCGGCCTGCTTGCGCGCGCTGATGTCCACGTGGCTGAGGATCAGGCCGTGGCCGTGGAAGGGCCGGCGCGCATGCATCAGGAACCAGCGCGGCGGCTGGCCGGGGCAGGGGCGGGCGTGCTCCACCACGCACTCCTGGCCCTGGCCGGCGAGCAGGGCGCGCAGGGCCTGGAGGATCTCGCCGGCGCCGGCGTCGCCCGACGCGGCGGCGCGGTGGCAGGCCTCGAGGTAGTTGGCCCCGACCTGCGCCCCCGGCAGGCCGCCGCCGGGGCAGTCCCGGCTGAAGCGCTCCCAGGACTCGTTGGCCGCCCGCACCGCGCCCTCGTCGTCGAGGACCAGCACATGCTGGGGCAGGGAGTTGAGCACGCCCCGGGCGAAGGCCTCGCTGCGCTGCAGGGCGGCGTCGCGCTCGCGCAGCTCCTGCTCCATGGACCAGCGCACCAGGGCGTTGTCGACCGCGCGGGCCAGCACGTAGGGGCTGAGCCAGCCCTCGCCGATGTAGTCCTGCGCGCCGGCGCGCAGCAGGCGCGGGCCCAGCTCGCGGCCGGTGCCGGGCGTGATGACCACCACCGGGCACGCGGTGACCCCGCCGTCGCCGGCGAGGCGGGCGACCAGGTCCAGCGGGTCGGTGCCGGCCAGTGGCGCGGCCAGCAGCAGGTGGCCGGGCGGCGCCCCGCAGGGTTCGCTGCGCGCCAGGTGCAGCGCCTGCTCGCCGTCGGCGGCCGGGTGGATGGCGCAGGCGCGGGCGGCCCCGCTGCGCAGGAGCTCGCCGACCCATTCACGGTCCTGGGCATCGCTGCCCGCGAGGATGACCTTCAGCGGCTGGGCGCGGGGCGCGGCTGGCATGGGCGGTGGTCCGTCGGTTAGGAAAAAGGGATCTGTTTTCGCGCGGGGCCCGGTATTCTTCGGCCGCCCCGGGCCTGCCGGGACAGGGGAGGGCCATGCCATCGACGGGACGCGCGGGATGGGTGCTGGGCGGGTTGCTGCTGGGTCCTGCCCTGCAGCTGCGGCAGCCGCTGCTGTGGGAGGCCTGGGCCTACCTGCTGGCCGGGGCGGGCGGGCTGCTGCTGGCGGTCCTGGCGATCCGGGCGGCCCCGGCCGCGCGCTGGCCGGGGTGCGCAGGCGCCCTGTTGCTCGCCGGCTTCGCGGGCCTGGCCTTCGGTATCACCGGCCTGCGCGCCTGCGCCTTCGAGGCCCGGGCCCTGCCCGCGGACCTGCAGGGCCGCGACCTGCGGGTGGTGGGCGTGGTGGCGGCGATGCCCCAACCGGGGGAGCTGGGCCCGCGCTTCGTGTTCGCCCCCGAGGCGGCCTGGCGGGGCACCGAGGCGGTGCGCCTGCCGCCGCGCATGTTGCTGTCCTGGTATGAACGTTCGTATGCGGCGCGCACCACGGCGGTGCCTGGCCCGGCGGAATTGCCCGTAGCCGGGGACCGCTGGGAATTCACCGTACGGCTGAAGGCGCCGCATGGCGCGCGCAACCCCCATGGCGGCGACGCCGAGCTGTGGTTCTGGTCGCAGGGCCTGCAGGCCACCGGCTACGTGCGCGACGGCCCCGGCACGCCCGCGCGCCGGCTGGGCCGCACCCACCGCCACGACCTGGAGCGGGCGCGCCAGTCGGTGCGCGACGCGCTGCTGGCGCATGTGGCGGCGCCCGCCGAGGCCGGCGTGCTCGCCGCGCTGGCCGTGGGCGACCAGGCCGCCATCGACCGCGCCGGGTGGGACCTGTTCCGCGCCACCGGCGTGGCCCACCTCGTCAGCATCTCGGGCCTCCACGTGACGATGTTCGCCTGGGCCGCCGCGGCCGCCGTGGGCGCGCTGTGGCGGCGCAGCGGCCGGCTCTGCCTGGCCTGGCCCGCGCCCTCGGCGGCCCTGGCCGGCGGGGTGGCGCTGGCGGCGCTGTACGCCGCCTTCAGCGGCGGCGGCGTGCCGTCGCAGCGCACTGTCTGGATGCTGGCCACGGTGGCCGCGCTGCGGCTGGCCGGCCGGCGCTGGCCCTGGCCGCGCACCTGGGCGCTGGTCGCGGCGGTGGTGGTGACGGTCGACCCCTGGGCCCTGCTGCAGCCGGGCTTCTGGCTCAGCTTCGTCGCGGTGGGCGTGCTGTTCGCCACCGGGGACGGGGACGGAACCGCGCCGCCGGCCGCCTCCCTCCCGGGCCGGGCCCGCGCCCTGCTGCGCGAGCAGGCGGTGGTCACGGTGGCCCTGGCGCCGCTGGGCCTGCTGCTGTTCGGGCAGCTCTCGCTGGTGGGCCTGCTGGCCAACCTGGCGGCCATCCCCTGGGTGACCCTGGTGGTCACGCCGCTGGCCCTGGGCGGGGCGCTGTGGCCGGGGCTGTGGTCCGCCGGGGCCTGGGCGGTGCAGGCCCTGCTGGCCGTGCTGCAGGTGCTGGCCTCGGTGCCCCTGGCCGTGCTCTCGGTGGCCGCGCCGCCGCTGCCGCTGGCCGCGGCGGCCCTGCTGGGCGGGCTGCTGCTGGTGCTGCGGCTGCCCCTGTCGCTGCGGGCCCTGGGCTTGCCGCTGCTGCTGCCGGTGCTGCTGTGGCAGCCGGCCCGTCCGGCACCGGGCGAGGTGGAACTGCTCGCGGCGGACATCGGCCAGGGCAACGCGGTGCTGGTGCGCACCGCGCGCCATTCGCTGCTCTATGACACCGGCCCCCGCTACAGCGCCGAGGGCGATGCCGGCCACCGGGTGCTGGTGCCGCTGCTGCGGGCGCTGGGCGAGCGGCTGGACGTGGTGGTGGTGAGCCACCGTGACAGCGACCACAGCGGCGGCGCCCCCTCGGTGCTGGCGCAGCAGCCGCAGGCCCGGCTGCACAGCTCGGTCGAACCGGAGCACCCGCTGGCGCAGGCCCATGCGCCGGTGCGCTGCGAGGCCGGCCAGCGCTGGGCCTGGGACGGCGTCGTGTTCGAGTTCCTGCACCCGCGGGCCGCCGACTACGCGCACCCGGGCCAGCCGCCCAATGCCCTGAGCTGCGTGCTGCGGGTGCAGGGGGCGGGCGGGTCGGCCCTGCTGGCCGGCGACATCGAGGCGCCGCAGGAGCGCCGCCTGCTGGCCGACGGCGCCATCACCCCGGTGGACCTGCTGCTGGTGCCGCACCATGGCAGCAAGACATCGTCCACGCCCGGCTTCCTCGACGCGGCCCGGCCCAGGCTGGCGCTGGTGCAGGCGGGCTGGCGCAACCGCTTCGGCCACCCGGCACCTGCGGTGGTGGCGCGCTACGAGGCACGCGGCATCGAGGTGGTCGCCACCCCGGCCTGCGGCGCGGCGCGCTGGAGTTCGGCCCGGCCGGGGCAGGTGGGATGCGAGCGCAACCAGTCGCGACGATACTGGCAGCACCGGCCCTGAGAACCGCGGCGCGACGGGGCGGCATCCCCGGCGCGCGACCTGGATCAACCGGAGGCGGCCCGGATATTGCTAACCTGCTGCGAGGAGTTGTTAGCGCATGCAGAGATTTGACGAAATGCTCGCGCGCCTGCCCGGCACCGGCGCGGTCGCATTCAAGGACGGGTCCATCGACGCCGTCCGCCCGCACTACGAGGCCTATGCCCGCTGGCTCGCCCGCCAGCCGCAGGAGGTGATGCAGGCCCGGCGCGAGGAGGCGGAGATGATCTTCCGCCGCGTCGGCATCACCTTCGCGGTCTACGGCGCGAAGGACGAGGACGGCTCGGGCACCGAGCGCCTGATTCCCTTCGACCTGATCCCCCGCATCATCCCCGCCCACGAGTGGCGCTGCATGGAAAGGGGCCTGGTCCAGCGCGTCACCGCCCTGAACCGCTTCCTGCACGACGTCTACCACGACCAGGAGATCCTCAAGGCCGGCGTCATCCCCGCCGAGCAGGTGTTGAACAACGCCCAGTTCCGCAAGGAGATGATGGGTGTCTACACCCCGCACCGGGTCTACTCGCACATCGCCGGCGTGGACATCGTGCGTGCGCCCAATGCCCAGGGCGAGGGCGAGTACTACGTGCTCGAGGACAACCTGCGCGTGCCCTCCGGCGTGAGCTACATGCTGGAAGACCGCCGCATGATGATGCGGCTGTTCCCCGACCTGTTCAGCCAGCACCGCGTGGCCCCGGTCATGCACTACCCGGACCTGCTGCTGGAGACGCTGCGCGCCTCGGCCCAGCCCGGCGCCAACGACCCGACGGTGGTGGTGCTCACCCCCGGCATGTACAACAGCGCCTACTTCGAGCACGCCTTCCTGGCGCAGCAGATGGGGGTGGAGCTGGTCGAGGGCCAGGACCTGTTCGTCAAGGACCGCTACGTCTACATGCGTACCACCCGCGGCCCGCGCCGCGTGGACGTGATCTACCGCCGCGTGGACGACGACTTCCTCGACCCCGCCGTCTTCCGCCCCAACTCCACCCTCGGCTGCCACGGCCTGGTGGATGCCTACGCGGCGGGCAACGTGAGCATCTGCAACGCCATCGGCACCGGCGTGGCGGACGACAAGTCCATCTACCCCTACGTGCCGAAGATGATCGAGTTCTACCTGGGCGAGAAGCCGATCCTGAGCAACGTGCCCACCTTCATGGGCCGCAACCCCGAGGACCTGAAGTACATCCTGGCGAACCTCAAGGACCTGGTGGTCAAGGAGGTCCATGGCGCCGGCGGCTACGGCATGCTGGTCGGCCCGGCCTCGACGAAGCAGGAGATCGAGGACTTCCGCAAGGCGGTGGAGGCCAAGCCCGACGGCTACATCGCCCAGCCCACGCTGAGCCTGTCGTCCTGCCCCACCTTCGTGGACAGCGGCATCGCGCCGCGCCACATCGACCTGCGTCCCTTCGTGCTCTCGGGCCGGCAGGTGCAGATGGTGCCGGGCGGCCTCACCCGCGTGGCGCTCAAGGAAGGCTCCCTGGTGGTCAACTCGTCGCAGGGCGGCGGCACCAAGGACACCTGGATCCTGGAAGACTGAAGAACGACAAGGAGGCCCCCCATGCTGTCACGCACTGCCGACCACCTGTTCTGGATGTCGCGCTACACCGAGCGCGCCGAGAACACCGCCCGCATGCTGGACGTGAATTACCAGACCTCGCTGCTGCCGCAGTCGGCCGCCGTCGCCCAGCTCGGGTGGAAGGGCCTGCTGTCCATCAGCGAGCTGGTGCCGGCCTACCAGGCCAGGCACGGCGAGATCACGCCGCAGGCGGTGATGGAGTTCATGGTCAAGGACGAGGCCAACCCGTCGTCCATCATCTCCTGCCTGCGCGCCGCCCGGGAGAACGCCCGGGCCGTGCGCGGCTCGCTCACCACCGAGGTCTGGGAAACCCAGAACCAGACCTGGCTGGAGGTGAACCGCATGATCCGCGCCGGCGAGTTCGAGAAGGACCCGGGCCAGTTCTTCGAGTGGGTCAAGTTCCGCTCGCACCTCTCGCGCGGCGTGACGGTGGGCACCATGCTGATGGACGAGGCCCTGCACTTCATGCGCCTGGGCACCTTCCTCGAGCGCGCCGACAACACCGCGCGCCTGGTGGACGTGAAGTTCCACGCCGTGCACAGCGACTTCTTCGGCGCCGCCACGCAGCAGGACCAGGAGTACGACTTCTACCACTGGAGCGCGATCCTGCGCTCGGTCTCCGCCTTCGAGATCTACCGCAAGGTCTACCGCGACGTGATCACGCCCGAGCGCGTCGCCGAGCTCCTGATCCTGCGCCCGGACATGCCGCGCTCGCTGCACGCCAGCATGAACGAGGTGGTGGCCAACCTGGCCATGATCACCAACGACCAGTCCGCCGAGACCCAGCGCCGCGCCGGCCGCCTGCGCGCCGAGGTGCAGTACGGCAACATCGAGGAGATCCTGGCCACCGGCCTGCACGCCTTCCTCACGCAGTTCCTGGACCGCGTGAACGAGCTGGGCGTGCGCATCAGCCGCGATTTCCTCGTCCCGGCCCTCGCCTGAGCCACATCCGGCAACGCAAGTTGCCGCCGATGCGGGGACCCGCCGCCCGCTGACACTCCCGCGGCGGGGTTTGTGACTACGCTGGGAGCCTGAGCCCGCTGTGCGTCACGCTGGCGAGGCAGGCCATGTCCGACCCCGCTGCACCCCCACCCCCGCCGACCGGGCCGCTGCCCGAGGGCCACTACTGGCAGATCGTCGCCAGCGCGATCGACTACGCCATCGTCGCCCTGACGAAGGACGCCTGCGTGACCAGCTGGAACCTGGGCGCGCAGCGCATCACCGGCTGGAGCGAGGCGGAGATGCTCGGGCAGGGCGTGGAGCGGCTGTTCCTGCCCGAGGACCGGGAGGCCGGCGTGCCCGGGCGCGAGTGCGCGCTGGCCCTGAAGGACGGCCGCGCCATCAACGAGCGCTGGCACCTGCGCAAGGACGGCAGCCGCTTCTGGGCCTCCGGCGAAATGATGCGGCTGCTCGGCGATGACGGGCAGGTGCGCGGCTTCCTCAAGATCGTGCGGGACCGCACCGAGCAGCGCCAGCAGGCCCTGGACCTGCAGTTCCTGGCCCGCGCCAGCGAGGCCCTGGCCGAGATCACCGACGTGCCTTCCACGCTGGAGCGCATCGCCCACTTCTCCGTGCCGCATTTCGCCGACTATTGCTCGGTGGACGTGCTCGAGGCCGACGGCCAGCTGCGCCGGGTCGCCTTCGCGCACGGCGACCCGACCCGCCGGGCGCAGGTGGTGGCGCTGCATGAGCGCCTCCCGCCCGACCCGCAGACCCGGGGCGGGACCTGGCATGTGCTGCGGACCCGGCAGCCGGTGCTCGTGCCGCGGCTCACGCGCGAGGTGCTGGCGCAGGCCATGCCCTCGACCGAGCGGCGCGAGGCGGTGCTGGCGCTGGGCCTGCACTCGTACATCGCGGCGCCTCTGGTGGCGCATGGCCAGGCGCTGGGCGTCCTGAGCTTCGCCACCGCCGAATCGCAGCGCACCTACGGCGAGGCCGACCTGGCCCTGGCCGCCGACCTCGCGCGCCGCGCCGCCGTCGCCCTGCAGAACGCCCGCCTGCTGCGCGCCCTGCAGGAAGCCGACCGGGCCAAGGACGTGTTCCTGGCCACGCTCGCCCACGAGCTGCGCAACCCGCTCGCGCCGATCCGCAACGGGCTGTCCATCCTGCTGCGCGTGCCCGGCGACCGGGGCCGCGTGGAGCAGGTGGGCTCGATGATCGAGCGCCAGGTCGGCCAGCTCTCGCGGCTGGTCGACGACCTGCTCGATGTCTCGCGCATCGCCACCGGCAAGCTGGAGCTGAAGAAGGAGCCGACCAGCCTGCTCCCGGTGCTGGCCACGGCGTTGGAGATGAGCCGGCCCCACATCGAGGCGGCGCACCACCAGCTGGTGCTGTCCTTCACCAACGAGCCCACCGAGCTGCTGGCGGACCCGGCACGCCTGGCGCAGGTCTTCGCCAACCTCCTGAACAACGCGGCGCGGTACACGCGGCATGGCGGGCGCATCGAGGTGGCGGTGGAGGCGCAGGGCGAGCAGCTGGTGGTGCGCGTCCGCGACAACGGCGCCGGCATCGAGCCGGCGATGCTGCGGCGGGTGTTCGGGATGTTCACCCAGGTGCCGCAGCAGGACGAGCGCCGCCAGGGCGGCCTGGGCATCGGGCTGTCGCTGGTGGACGGCCTGGTGCGCCTGCACGGCGGGCGGGTCGAGGCGCGCAGCGAGGGGCCGGGCCGCGGCAGCGAGTTCGTCGTGTGGCTGCCGCGGCTGGCCCGCGGGCCGGCGCCGGCCCGGGAGGCCGACGCGCAAGCGCCGCCGGCCGCTGCCCCCGACGCGCCCGCGACGCCTGCCGCCCGGCGCGTGCTCGTCGTCGACGACAACATCGATGCCGCCAGCACCGTGGCGGACCTGCTGTCCATGTCCGGCTGCGAGGTCGACGTGGTGCATGACGGCGAGCAGGCCGTGGAGCACGCGCGCAGCTTCCGGCCCGACGTGGTGCTGCTGGACATCGGCCTGCCCGACATCAGCGGCTACGAGGCCGCGCGGCGCATCCGCCAGCTGGCGGGCGTGCGCCAGCCGCGGCTGATCGCGCTCACCGGCTGGGGCCAGGCGCAGGACAAGCGCCTGGCCGCCGAGGCCGGGTTCGACCAGCACTGGACCAAGCCCGTCGAGCCGCAGCGGCTGCTGGACCTGGCGGCGGCGGTCTGACTCCCACCGGCATTCCCGCCGACATTCCCGTCGGCATCCGCGTCGACATATCGCAAGGAGGTCGCCATGAAGGACAAGCCCGGCATCGAGCGCCAGCGCGAGCTGCAGCGCCAGCAGGACGAGAAGGACCAGGGCCGCGCGCAGGCGCGCCGGCAGGAGCAGGCAGGCGAGGGCCCGCGCGAGCCGCGGGCGGTGCAGGCCGGCCCGCAGCCGCAGCCCGAGCAGCTGCCCGCGCAGCACCTGCCGCGGCCGGCGCAGGAGGCGGACATGGAACTCAAGCCGCGCTTCCTCGCCCCCGACTACCGCGGCAGCGGCAAGCTCGAGGGCATGGCCGCCCTGGTCACCGGCGGCGACTCCGGCATCGGCCGTGCGGTGGCGGTGCTGTATGCGCGCGAGGGCTGCGACGTGGCCATCGTCTACCTCGCCTCGCACGACGACGCGCAGGAGACGAAGCGCTACGTCGAGGCCGAGGGCCGGCGCTGCGAGCTGATCCCGGGCGACGTGACCGACTCGGCCTTCTGCCGGGAGGCGGTGGCGCGCACCCTCGAGGCCTTCGGCCACCTGGACATCCTCGTGAACAACGCCGCCTTCCAGCTGCACGCGCATGCCATCGCCGACGTGAGCGACGAGCGCCTGGAGGAGACCCTGCGCACCAACGTCTGCGGCTACTTCTACATGGCCCGGGCGGCCGTGCCCCACCTGCAGCGCGGCGCCTCCATCATCAACACCGGTTCGGTGGTGGGCCTGCGCGGCAGCGGCGAGCTGCTGGATTACGCGGCGACCAAGGGCGCGATCCATGCCTTCACGCTGTCGCTGGCGCGCAGCCTGGTCGACCAGGGCGTGCGGGTCAACTGCGTGGCGCCGGGGCCGGTGTGGACGCCGCTGAACCCGGCGGACCGCGAGGCCGGGGCGGTCGCGAAGTTCGGCCAGTCCACCGACATGAAGCGGCCCGCCCAGCCCGAGGAACTCTCGCCGGCCTATGTCTTCCTGGCCGCGCCCTGCTGCGCCAGCTACATCACCGGGCTGGTGCTGCCGGTCACGGGCTCGGTGGGGGCGTCGTGATCGGGCCTACCATCGGCGCATGACCTCACGACTCAAGATCGATTTCGTCTCCGACGTGGTGTGCCCCTGGTGCGCCGTCGGCCTCGGTGGCCTGGAGCAGGCGCTGCAGCGACTGCAGGGGGAGGTGGAGGCGGAGCTGCACTTCCAGCCGTTCCAGCTCAATCCGCAGATGCCGCCCGAGGGCGAGGACATCGTGGAGCACCTGCAGCGCAAGTACGGCGCCACCCCCGAGCAGCAGGCGGCCAACTGGCAGGGGATCCGCGAGCGCGCCGCGGCGGCGAGCTTCGAGTTCCGCGCCGAGGGCCGGGGCCGCACCTGGAACACCTTCGACGCGCACCGCCTGCTGCACTGGGCGGGCGAGCAGGGCGGCGATGCGCAGCACCGCCTGAAGCGGGCGTTGCTGGAGGCCTACTTCGGCCGCGCGGAGAACCCCGCCGCGCCCGAGGTGCTGCTGGCCGCGGCCCGCGCCGCGGGCCTGGACGAGGCCGGCGCGCGCGCGGTGGTGGAGAGCGACGCGCATGCGGCCGACGTGCGCCGGCAGCAGCAGTTCTACGCCCAGGCCGGCATCACCGCCGTGCCCTCGGTGATCGTGAACGACCAGTACCTGATCCAGGGCGGGCAGCCGGCGCAGGCCTACGAGCAGGCGCTGCGGCAGATCGCGGGGCAGGCAGCGGCCGGCTGAGGCGGGCAGGGCGGTGGCCGGCTGAGGCGGGCAGGGCGGTGGCTGGCTGAGGCGGGCAGGGCGGTGGCTGGAACCCTGGCCCCTGAGCGGGTCAGGCCGCAGCCAGGTACTTGGCCCACAACCCCTTGAGCAGCGCGTGGAGCTGCTCATGGCGGCCCTCCCCGATGACCTGTGCCTCGTGCGCCTCGAAGCGCTCGAAGAGGCGGTCCATCGTGTCGGGGCCCAGCATCTCCTCGGCCATCGGGAACAGCTCCTCGTTCTCCTTGCGGATGTGCGCCTGCAGCAGCTCGCGGTAGCCGCGCGCCGCCTCGGCGAAGCGTGCCGGGTCCAGCGCGGGCGCCAGGCTGGCCGCCATCCGGGCGATCCAGTCGCGCCCCTGCGCGTGTTCGTCGAGCAGCGCGCCGACGGGCCCGCCCTGCGCGGGAAGGCCCGCCCCCACCAGGGCGGGAAACAGGATGCCTTCCTCCTTGCCGTGGTGGCACTTGTCGGCGAACTCCTGCAGGAAGCCCAGGAAGGAGGCCAGGTCGGCGGTGTCGAGCGGCTGGCCGGCGGCGGCACGCTGTTCGAAGCGCTCCAGGATTCGCAGGGCGGCCAGGATGGCCTCGTGTTCATGGCGCAGGTCGTCGATGGCGCGGCTCATGGGACGCCTCCTTCTCGGGGGTTGATGGGGGTCTGCGATCCCTGCGGGCGGCGGGTCGTGGATCCACGGCCGCTCGCCCTGCCAGGGGGAAGTCGACGGGTGCAGGGCGGGACGGATGGAGCCATTCAACCCACCTGGAGATGGCGCAGCCTCAAGGCATTGGCGATGACGCTGACCGACGACAGCGCCATCGCCGCCGCCGCCACCACCGGCGACAGCAGCAGCCCGAAGGAGGGGTACAGCAGCCCTGCGGCCAGCGGAATGCCGGCCACGTTGTAGGCGAAGGACAGGAACAGGTTCTGCCGGATGTTGCGCATCGTGGCCCGTGAAAGGCGGCGCGCGCGCACGATCCCCAGCAGGTCGCCATGGAGCAGGGTCACCCCCGCGCTCTCCATCGCGACGTCGGTGCCCGTGCCCATGGCGATGCCGACCTCGGCGGCGGCCAGCGCCGGCGCGTCGTTGACGCCGTCGCCGGCCATGGCCACCACGCGGCCCTCGCCGCGCAGGCGCTGCACGATGCGGGCCTTGTCCTCGGGGAAGACCTCCGCCACCACCTCGTCGATGCCCAGCTCGCGGCCCACCGCCTCGGCCGTGGTCCTGCCGTCGCCGGTGAGCATGACGATGCGCACCCCGGCGTCGCGCAGGCCCTGCAGGGCCGCCGGGGTGGTGGCCTTGACCGGGTCGGCAATGGCGACGAAGCCGGCGAGCCGGCCGTCCAGGGCCACGAAGACCACGGTGGCGGCCCGGGCGCGCTGCGCCTCCGCGGCCGGCTGCAGCGGCGCGGCGTCCACCCCGCGCTCGGCGAGGAACCGGGCGCCGCCGCACAGGACGGCCACGCCTTCCACCGTGCCGAGCACGCCCTTGCCCAAGGGGGAGTCGAAGGCCTGCGCGTCCGGGAGCGCCAGCCGGCGCGCCTGCGCCTCCTGGACCACGGCCAGGGCCAGCGGGTGCTCGCTGGCGCGCTCGACGCTGGCCAGCTTGCGAAGCAGGTCCTCGGCGGCGAAGCCGGCCGCCGCCTCGATGTGGACGACCCTGGGCCGCCCCTCGGTGAGGGTGCCGGTCTTGTCCACCACCAGCGTGTCCACCTTCTCCAGGCGCTCCAGGGCCTCGGCGTCGCGAACCAGCACGCCGTGCTGCGCGCCCCGGCCCACGCCGACCATGATGGACATGGGCGTGGCCAGCCCCAGCGCGCAGGGGCAGGCGATGATCAGCACCGCCACCGACGTGACGAGGGCATGCGACAGCGCGGGCGCCGGCCCCGCCACCAGCCAGGCCGCGAAGGTCACGAGGGCCACCCCGATCACCGCGGGCACGAACCAGGCCGAGACCTGGTCGGCCATGCGCTGGATCGGCGCCCGGCTTCGCTGCGCCGCCGCCACCATGTGCACGATCTGCGAGAGCAGGGTGTCCGCGCCGACCTTCTCGGCGCGCATGACGAAGCCCCCGGTCTGGTTCATCGTTCCGGCGGTGACCTTGGCGCCTGGCGCCTTGGCCACCGGCATCGGCTCGCCGGTCACCATGGACTCGTCCACCGTGCCCCTGCCCTCGGTGACTTCGCCGTCCACCGGCACCTTCTCGCCCGGGCGCACGCGCAGCAGGTCGCCCACCTGCAGCGTCTCGATGGCCACGGTCTGGTCCGGGCCGCCGGACGCCACGCGCACCGCCGTCCGGGGCGCCAGGGCCAGCAGCGCCTGGATGGCGCCCGAGGTCTTCTCGCGCGCCCGCAGCTCCAGCACCTGCCCCAGCAGCACCAGCACCGTGATGACGGCGGCCGCCTCGAAGTACACGGCCACCGCGCCCCCGGGCCCGCGCAGCGGCGGGGGAAACAGGCCGGGGGCGAGGGTGCCGGCCATGCTGTAGGCCCAGGCGGCGCCGCTGCCCAGGGCGATCAGCGTGAACATGTTCAGGCTGCGGTGGACCAGCGAGGCCCGGGCGCGCTCGAAGAAGGGCCAGCCGGCCCAGAGGACGACGGGTGTTGCCAGGAGCATCTGGACCCAGCTGGCGGCCTGCGCCGGCACCCGGTGGCCGATGTCGAACAGGTGGCCTCCCATCTCCAGGGCGAACACCGGCAGCGTGAGCGTCAGGCCGATCCGCAAACGCCGCGTCATGTCCCGCAGCTCGGCGCTCTCGCCGGCCCCGCCCGTGGCGATCACAGGCTCCAGGGCCATCCCGCAGATCGGGCAGGACCCCGGCTCCGCCTGGCGCACCTGCGGATGCATCGGGCAGGTGAACACGCCTGGCCTCCCGCCCGGCCTACCTGCGCGGCATGGCGGCCTCGCGGTCGACCATCATCTGCATCATCTGCTCCATCATGGCCATGCGTCGCTCCATCTGCTGGTGCATCGCAATCATCCCGGACATGCCGGGCATTCCAGGGGCGCCGGGACCGGCGCCGGACGCCGGCGGCTGGGGCCGCATCATCCCCATGCCGCCCTGGCCGGCCGTGGTGCCGGGGCCGCCCATGCCGCGCATCTGGCCCATCATGGCCATGCCTGACTGCATCAGCTTCATGTGCTCGTCCATCAAGGCCGCGCGCTCGGCCGGGGTCCTGGCCGACTGCATGCGCTGGCGCATGTCCTGCATGGCCTTCATCTGCTGGTCGAAGGCGTCCGGCGTGGCCGGGGCCCGCGCCGTCGGCGCGGCGGCCGCCGGGGCGCTGCCGGGCGGATGGTGGGCCGAGTGATCTTCCTCGGCCTTGGGCGCCTGGGCGACGGCGCAGCCGGCGACCGCGAGGGTGGCCAGGGTGGAAGCAACGATCCGCAGGCGCATGGTGCTCTCCTTGTGAAGGCTCCCTCGCAGCATCCGACGGTTGGGGCCGGTGCATCTTGACCTGCATCAACGGCGGTCGCGGGCCGCTGCTTGCAGGTCCGACCCTGGATTTGCAAACGATTACCCGGCCGCATCGGCCGCATCGGCCGCATCAGCCGCATCAGCCGCATCAGCCGCATCAGCCGCATCAGCCGCATCAGCCGCATCGGCCGCCGGCCCCTGCCGCCAGGCGGCCCGCAGCTTCCAGGGCGCGCGGCGGCACGCGGCCGAACCCGCTTGATCCGGATCAATCCGGTGCGTGTTTCGCCCGCGGATGTCGCCATGCGGCCGCCAGCCCGCACTACGCTGCGCGGTGCGATCCGCCCGCGGCTGTCGGCCCGGCGCCCGTTCAATCCCACCAGGAGCCCCCATGGCAGGCATGATGAAAGCAGCCGTCTTCGTCGAGAAAGGCCGCATCGAAATCGTCGACAAGCGCATCCCCGACGTAGGCCCGAACGACGCGCTCGTGCGCATCACCACGACCACCATCTGCGGCACCGACGTCCACATCCTCAAGGGCGAGTACCCGGTGGCCAAGGGCCTGACCGTCGGCCACGAGCCGGTGGGCGTGATCGAGAAACTCGGCAGCGCCGTGCAGGGCTACACCGAGGGCCAGCGCGTGATCGCCGGGGCCATCTGCCCCAACTTCAACTCCTACGCCGCGCAGGACGGCGCGCCCTCGCAGGACGGCAGCTACCTGGTGCCCCAGGGCCTGTGCGGCTGCCACGGCTTCAAGGCCACGGCGGGCTGGCGCTTCGGCAACCTGATCGACGGCACGCAGGCCGAGTACGTGCTGGTGCCCGACGCGCAGGCCAACCTCGCACCGATCCCCGACGGGCTGACCGACGAACAGGTGCTGATGTGCCCGGACATCATGTCCACCGGCTTCAAGGGCGCAGAGAACGCCGGTATCCGCATCGGCGACACGGTGGTGGTGTTCGCGCAGGGCCCCATCGGCCTGTGCGCCACCGCCGGCGCCCGCCTGCTGGGCGCCTCCACCATCATCGCGGTGGACGGCAACGACCACCGGCTGGACATCGCGAAGCGGCTCGGCGCCGACCTGACGCTCAACTTCCGCCACTGCGACGTGGTCGACGAGGTCATGAAGGCCACCGGCGGGCGCGGCGCCGACGCCTCGATCGAGGCGCTGGGCCTGCAGTCCACCTTCGAGTCGGCGCTGCGCGTGCTCAAGCCGGGCGGCACGCTGTCCAGCCTGGGCGTGTACGCCAGCGACCTGACGATCCCGCTGTCGGCCTTCGCCGCCGGCCTGGGCGACCACCGCATCGTCACCGCCCTGTGCCCCGGCGGGAAGGAGCGCATGCGCCGCCTGATGAACGTGCTGGCCTCGGGCCGCGTGGACCTGGGCCTGATGGTGACCCACCACTACGAGCTCCAGGACATCGTGGCCGCCTACGACCTGTTCGCCAACCAGCGCGATGGCGTGCTCAAGGTGGCCATCAAGCCCTGACTCAGAGCCCGAACCTGGCCCCCGCGCCCAGCAGGGTGGCCACGCCCAGGGCGGCGAAGACCGCCGCCGCGATCGAGTGCACCAGCTTCATCGGGATCCGGTTGGCCAGCTTGTCGCCGACGAACACCGCGGGCACATCGGCGATCAGCATGCCCAGCGTGGTCCCGATGACCACCATCAGCGGCGCCGCGTAATGGGCGGCCATGGCCACGGTGGCGATCTGGGTCTTGTCGCCCATCTCGGCCAGGAAGAAGGTGATCAGGGTGGCGCCGAAGACGCCGAAGCGCTGGGCGACCCGGGTCTCGTCCTCCTCGATCTCGTCCGGGATCATCGTCCAGACCGCCATGCCGATGAAGGAGGCGCCCAGCACCCAGCGAAGCACTTCCGGGCTGATCGCCGAGGTGATCCAGGCCCCGAGCGCGCCGGCCAGGCCGTGGTTGACGACGGTGGCCGCGAGGATGCCGAGGATGATGGGCAGGGGCTTCTTGAAGCGGGCGGCCAGGATGAAGGCCAGCAGCTGCGTCTTGTCGCCGATTTCCGCGAGGGCGACGACGCCGGTCGAGACCAGGAGGGATTCCATGATGAATGCAAGGCCGGTTCAAGGACGATTGACCACGACGCATCCCCGGCCAGAAAACGGAGGCATCGTGGTCAAAGGTCTTGCCAGGCACGGGAACCGCTTGCGCCATGTCCTGCGGGACAAGTGTGTTGACGCAAGCCTCTTTCGCGGGGAAAGAGCGGCTACTCCCCAATGACGGGCGGATTCTAGCAGCCGCGTCTCACTCGTACGCCGACATCGGCACGCAGCTGCAGAACAGGTTGCGGTCGCCGTAGACGTTGTCCACCCGGCCCACCGGCGGCCAGTACTTGGCGTGGCGGCGGTCGCCCAGGATGGCGGCGCCGGCCTCGCGCGGGTAGGCATGCCGCCACTCGCCCTGGAGGAGGGCGGCGGCCGTGTGCGGGGCGTGCTTGAGCGGGTTGTCGTCCTGCGGCCACTCGCCGCGCTCGACGCGGCGGATCTCCTCGCGGATCGCGATCATCGCGTCGATGAAGCGGTCGATCTCCTCGAGCGTCTCGCTCTCGGTGGGCTCCACCATCAGCGTGCCGGCCACCGGGAAGCTCAGGGTGGGCGCGTGGAAGCCGTAGTCGATCAGGCGCTTGGCGACGTCCTCGGCGGTTACGCCGGAGGTCTCCTTCAGCGGGCGCAGGTCCAGGATGCACTCGTGCGCCACATGGCCGTTCTCGCTGGCGTACAGGGTGGGGTAGTGGTCCGCCAGCCGCTGGCTGATGTAGTTGGCCGAGAGGATGGCCGCCTCGGTCGCCTGGCGCAGGCCCTCGGCGCCCATCATGCGCACGTACATCCACGAGATCGGCAGCACCGCCGCATTGCCCAGGGGGGCGGCCGAGACCGCGCCCACCGGCCGCTCGCCCAGGCCGCCGGCGGCATGCCCCGGCAGGAAGGGGACCAGGTCCTCCACCACGCACACCGGGCCGACGCCCGGGCCGCCGCCGCCGTGCGGGATGCAGAAGGTCTTGTGCAGGTTCAGGTGGCTCACGTCGCCGCCGAACTCGCCGGGCGCGGCCACGCCCACCAGGGCGTTCATGTTGGCGCCGTCCACGTAGACGCGGCCGCCGTGGCGGTGCACCAGGGCGCACAGCTCCTTGACCTGGGTCTCGAACACGCCGTGCGTGCTGGGGTAGGTGATCATCACCGCGGCCAGCTTGTCCGAGTGCTGCTCGCACTTGGCCTGCAGGTCGGCCAGGTCCACGTTGCCCATGGCGTCGCAGGCGGTCACCACCACCTGCATGCCCACCATCTGCGCGCTGGCCGGGTTGGTGCCGTGCGCGGAGGAGGGGATCAGGCAGACGGTGCGGTGGTGGTCGCCGCGGCTCTCGTGCCAGGCCTTGATCGCCAGCAGGCCGGCGTACTCGCCCTGCGAGCCGGCATTGGGCTGCAGGCTGATGCCGGCATAGCCGGTGGCCTGGCACAGCCAGGCGCGCAGCTGCTCGTCGAGCTCGGCGTAGCCCTCGAGCTGATCACGCGGCGCGAAGGGGTGCAGGTGGGCGAACTCCGGCCAGGTGATGGGGATCATCTCGCTGGTGGCGTTCAGCTTCATGGTGCACGAGCCCAGGGGGATCATGCTGCGGTCCAGGGCCAGGTCCTTGTCCGACAGCGCGCGGATGTAGCGCAGCATGCCGGTCTCGCTGTGGTGCGTGTTGAACACCGGGTGCGTGAGGTAGGCGCTGGTGCGGCGCAGCGACTCGGGGATCAGCGGCTCCACGCCCTTCTCGAAGGCCTCGAAGCCGGGCACGGCCTGGTCGCGGCCGGCGAAGGCGGACCACAGCAGGGTGAGGTCCTCGCGGGTGGTGGTCTCGTCCAGCGAGATCGACAGCGTGGTCGCGTCGACGTGGCGCAGGTTGGCGCCGGCGGCCAGGGCGCGCTCGGCGATGCGGCGCACCGCCTCCTCGCCGGCCTTCACGCACAGGGTGTCGAAGGCGGTGGCGTTCACGGCCTGGAAGCCCAGCTGCGCGAGGCCGCGCGCCAGGATGGCCGTGTAGGCCGCAACGCGCTGCGCGATGCGCCGCAGGCCCTGGGGGCCGTGGTAGACGGCGTACATGCTCGCCACCACCGCCGGCAGCACCTGCGCGGTGCAGATGTTGGAGGTGGCCTTCTCGCGGCGAATGTGCTGCTCGCGCGTCTGCAGCGCGAGGCGGTAGGCGGGGTTGCCGTGGCTGTCCACGCTCACGCCGACCAGGCGGCCGGGCAGCGAACGCTTGTACTCGTCGCGGCAGGCCATGTAGGCGGCGTGCGGGCCGCCGGCGCCCATGGGCATGCCCAGGCGCTGGGTCGTGCCGACCACGATGTCCGCGCCCCATTCGCCGGGCGGCACGATCAGCGCCAGGGCCAGCAGGTCGGCGGCGGCGATGAAGGCGCCGTGCTGGGCGTGGGTCTTGTCCGCGTCGGCGCGCAGGTCGTCGATCCGGCCGGTGGAGGCCGGGTACTGCGCGAGCGCGGCGAAGTGCTCGCCGGCCAGGGCCGCGGCCCATTCATCGGCGGTCGTCGTGACCAGCACCTCCAGGCCCAGGGGCTTGGCGCGGGTGCGCACCACCTCGATGGTCTGCGGGTGGCAGTCGCCCGAGACCACGAAGCGGTTGGACTTGCTCCTGACGCTGCGCTTGGCCAGCGTCATCGCCTCGGCGGCGGCGGTGGCCTCGTCCAGCATCGAGGCGTTGGCGATGGGCATGCCGGTCAGGTCGCAGACCATCGTCTGGAAATTGACCAGCGCCTCCATGCGGCCCTGGCTGATCTCGGCCTGGTAGGGCGTGTAGGCGGTGTACCAGGCCGGGTTCTCCAGGATGTTGCGCAGGATCACCGGCGGCGTGAGCGTGCCGTAGTAGCCCTGGCCGATGAAGCTGCGCATCACCTTGTTGCGCGAGGCGATGGCCTTGAGCTCGGCGAGCGCGGCGGCCTCGGTCACCGCCGGGGGCAGCTTCATCTCGGTGCTGCGCGCGATCGAGCGCGGCACGATGCCTTCGATCAGGGCGCGGCGCGAGGCTTCGCCCACGACCGAGAGCATGTGGCGCTCGTCGGCCTCGGAGATGCCGATGTGGCGCGGGATGAATTCGCTGGGGTTCTCGAGTTCGCCCAGCGGGCGGGCGGCTTGCATCAGCATCGCGGCGGGTCCGTCAGAGGTGTTGGGGAGGAAGGGTCAGGCGCCGTTCTTGGCGAAGGCGTCGTAGGCGGTCTCGTCCATGAGGGCGTCGACCTCGGCGGGATTGGCCAGCTTGACCTTGAAGAACCAGCCGGCGGCCAGCGGGTCGCTGTTGGCGAGCGACGGGTCGGCGCGCAGGGCCTCGTTGACCTCGGTGATCTCGCCGTCCAGGGGCATGTACACGTCGGCCGCGGCCTTGACGGACTCGACGACGCCGGCGACCTCGCCCTTGGCATAGCTGCGGCCGACCTCGGGCAGGTCGACGAACACCACGTCGCCCAGCGCATCCTGCGCGTGCACGGTGATGCCCACCGTGGCGGGGCCGTCGCCCTCGGCGCGGATCCATTCGTGGTCGGGGGTGAACTTCAGGGTCATGGTTTTTCTCCGGTTGTTGTCTCGTTGAGGGGCGTTGCGGCGGTTCAGCCGCGGAAATAGCGGGGCGGCACGAAGGGTAGGGGCGCGACCTCCATCGGCACGGCCTTGCCGCGCACGATGGCGTCGACGCGGGTGCCGTGGGCTGCCAGCGCGGCGTCCACGTAGGCCATGGCGACCGGCTTGTCCACGCTGGGGGCCAGCAGGCCGCTGGTGACCTCGCCGACGCGTCGGCCCTGCGCGTCGCGCAGTTCGGTGTGCTCGCGCACCGGCACCCGCTCCAGGGCCACCAGGCCGACGCGCCGGCGCGCCGGGGGGGCGGTGCCATCGAGCTGGGCCAGCACCCGGGCGGCGCCGGGGAAGCCGCCCGCGCGCGCGCCGCCGCTGCGGCGCACCTTCTGGATGGCCCAGGCCAGGCCGGCCTCGACCGGGGTGGTGGTGGTGTCGATGTCGTTGCCGTACAGGCACAGGCCCGCCTCCAGGCGCAGCGAGTTGCGCGCGCCCAGGCCGATCGGCATGACGCCGGGCTGCGCCAGCAGCGCGCGGGCCAGGGCCTCGGCCTTGCCGGCCTCGACGGAGATCTCGAAGCCGTCCTCGCCGGTGTAGCCGCTGCGGGTGATGAACAGCTCGGTGCCATCCCACAGGAAGGCGGCGCCGGTCATGAAGACCAGCTTCTCGACCCCGGGCACCAGGCCGGACAGGGCTGCGGCGGCCTGCGGCCCCTGCAGCGCCAGCAGGCCCCGCTCGGGCAGGGGCACGACCTCGCAGCGCGAGCCGATGCGGGCCTGGATGTGGGCGATGTCGCCGGCCTTGCAGGCGCCGTTGACGACGACGAACAGGTCGCCGCCGCGGTTGACGAACATCAGGTCGTCGATGATGGTGCCCTCGTCGGTGAGCAGCAGGCCGTAGCGCTGTCGGCCCACCGCGAGATCGACCACGTCCACCGGCATCAGCGTCTCGAAGGCGGCCGCGGCGTCGGGGCCGACCAGCCGCAGCTGGCCCATGTGCGAGACGTCGAACAGGCCGGCGGCCGCGCGGGTGTGCTGGTGTTCGGCCATGAGGCCGGCCGGGTACTGCACCGGCATCGCGTAGCCCGCGAAGGGGACCATGCGCGCGCCCAGTTCGAGGTGCAGCGCGTGCAGCGGCGTGTGCTGCAGGGAGGGCTCAGGGGTGGCGTTCGGGGCGGACATCCGGGTCTCCGGGAAAGGGCTGCGGGCCATGGTACGACCATGTGGTACGACCATGGGGGAGCCCTGCTGTCCGCTTTACCTGAGAGATTCACCCCGCGCGGGGGCTTGCTCCTTCGGTGGGTACCGCGAAAGTACCTCTCTCCAGCAAGGAAACGCGGCGCGAGCGCCGCGCGTTGCCAGTCCTGGGTGCCTGAGCGTTCGGCGATGAGCCTGCGCCTTCGGCGGCCTGCTCGGGGGCAGGCGCTCTCCTGACAACCCGGCGATTGTAGCCGCCAGGCGGGCGCCGTTTACATGTTGGCGTAGTTGGGGCCGCCGCCGCCCTCGGGCACCACCCACACGATGTTCTGCGTCGGGTCCTTGATGTCGCAGGTCTTGCAGTGCACGCAGTTCTGCGCGTTGATCTGCAGGCGGTCGGCGCCGGTGCTGTCGTCCTTGACGAACTCGTACACGCCGGCCGGGCAGTAGCGCGCCTCGGGGCCGGCGAACTTCGCCAGGTTCACGTTCACGGGCACCGAGGCGTCCTTGAGCGTGAGGTGGGCCGGCTGGTCCTCGGCATGGTTGGTGTTCGAGATGAACACCGACGAGAGCCGGTCGAAGGTGAGCTTGCCGTCGGCCTTGGGGTACTCGATGCGCGGGCACTGGTCGGCCGGCTTGAGGTACACGTGGTCGGGCTTTTCGCGGTGCAGGGTCCAGGGGATGTGCCCGCGCAGCACGAACTGCTCGATGCCGGTCATGACGGTGGCCAGGGGCAGGCCCTTCTTGAACCACTGCTTGAAGTTGCGCGCCTTGTTCAACTCGGCGTACAGCCAGGACTGCTCGAAGGCCTCGGGGTAGGCGGTGAGCTCGTCGCCCTGGCGGCCGGCGCCCAGGGCCTCGAAGGCGGCCTCGGCGCACAGCATGCCGCTCTTGATGGCGGCATGGCTGCCCTTGATGCGCGACGCGTTGAGGTAGCCGGCGTCGCAGCCCACCAGCGCGCCGCCGGGGAACACCTGCTTCGGCAGGGACAGCAGGCCGCCCACCGTCAGCGCGCGGGCGCCATAGGCCAGGCGCTTGGCCGGCTTGCCGCCCTCGGGCGTGTCGAAGTACCAGCGGATGTTGGGGTGCGTCTTGAACCGCTGGAACTCCTCGTAGGGCGAGAGCCAGGGGTTGGCGTAGTCCAGGCCGACCACGTAGCCCACGGCCACCTGGTTGTCCTCCATGTGGTACAGGAAGGAACCGCCGTAGGTGTTGTTGTCCAGGGGCCAGCCGGCGCTGTGCAGGGCCAGGCCCGGCTTGTGGCGGGCCGGGTCGATCTCCCAGACCTCCTTGATGCCGATGCTGTAGCTTTGCGGGTCGCGGCCCTCGTCGAGCCTGTACTTCGCGATCAGCTGCTTGCCCAGGTGGCCGCGCGCGCCCTCGGCGAACACGGTGTACTTGGCGTGCAGCTCCATGCCGAGCTGGAAGTTCTCGGTGGGCTCGCCGTCCTTGCCGATGCCCATGTTGGCGGTGGCCACGCCCTTGACCGAGCCGTCCTCGCGGTAAAGCACCTCGCCGGCGGGGAAGCCGGGGAAGATCTCCACGCCCAGCGCCTCGGCCTGCTGCGCCATCCAGCGCGTGAGGTTGGCCAGGCTGATGATGTAGTTGCCTTCGTTGTGGAAGTTCTTCGGCAGCAGCGCGTTGGGCGTGCGGGTGGCGCCCTGCTCGGTGAGGAAAAGGAAGATGTCCTCGGTGACGGGCTGGTTCAGCGGCGCGCCCAGGGCCTGCCAGTCGGGGAACAGCTCGCTGATCGCGCGCGGGTCCATGATGGCGCCGGACAGGATGTGCGCGCCGGGCTCGGAACCCTTCTCGAGCACCACCACCGACACCTCCTTGCCGCTTTCGGCAGCCAGCTGCTTCAGGCGGATCGCGGTGGCCAGGCCCGCGGGGCCGGCGCCGACGACGACCACGTCGTACTCCATCGCTTCGCGGGGTCCGTATTGCGACAGGATCTCTTCTTGCGTCATGTTGTCTCGCTGATAATGGTTCCAGTCCGTCTTGAGCCGCTGCCCCGAGGGGTACCGGCGCACCGCGAACGATTCTATTGCCTGCCGCGGGACGCTCCGGCGCACCCTGGCGCCCCGAGGAGACGACATGAGCTACACCATCGACCTGTCCGGCCGCGTTGCAATGGTCACCGGCGCATCCAGCGGCCTGGGCGCGCAGTTCGCGCGCACCCTGGCGCGGGCCGGCGCCGCCGTCGTGCTCGCGGCCCGCCGCGTGGAGAACCTCAAGGACCTGCGCGCGCAGATCGAGGGCGAGGGCGGCGACGCCCACATCACGCCCATGGACGTGACCGACCTCGACAGCATCCGCGCCGCCGTGGCCCATGCCGAGACCGAGGTCGGCTCCATCGACATCCTGGTGAACAACGCCGGCGTGGGCACGACCCAGCGCCTGCAGGACGTCTCGGAGGAAGACTTCGATTTCGTCTTCGACACCAACGTGCGCGGCGCCTTCTTCGTCGCGCAGGAAGTCGCCAAGCGCATGCTGGCGCGCGCGCGCGGCGCGGCCCCCGGCACCTTCACCGGCGGGCGCATCATCAATGTCTCCTCGATGGCCGGCCTGCGCCCGCTGCCGCAGATCGGCGTGTACGCCATGGCCAAGGCGGCGGTGGTCCACATGACCAAGTCGATGGCGCTGGAGTGGGGCCGCTTCGAGATCAACGTGAACGCGATCTGCCCCGGCTACATCGACACCGAGATCAACCACCACCACTGGCAGACCGAGCAGGGCCGCAAGCTGGTGGACATGCTCCCGCGCAAGCGCATCGGCCATCCCGAGGACCTCGACGCGCTGCTGGTGCTGCTCGCCAGCAGCGAGAGCCATTTCATCAACGGCTCCATCATCGCCGCCGATGATGGCTTCGCCCTCTAGGGTGTGTCATCGGATTCCCCGGGCCGCGCTCCTGCCTTGGCGGGATGGGGCGCAAGGCGCAAAACCCAGGGCAAGGCTGTACGCCTTGCCCGGTTTTGCAACGCAGCGCACCGCCCGCCAAGGCAGGAGCCCTTCGGGTTGGGGCGAAATCGGGCGTCTTGCACGCCTCGTCGCTTGCATGGGCATCAGCCCATGCCGCGCTCCGTCGGTGCGCAATCCATCCCGATTGCGCCCCAACGCGGGCCCGGGGAATTCGAGGACACACCCTAGTGCTCCGGGGCGTCCTGGCGGGCCTCGCGGCCGGGGCCCTGTGGGGCCTGGTGTTCGTCATGCCCCGCATGGTCGAGGGCTTTTCGGCGGTCGACCTGGCCAGCGGCCGCTTCGTGGCTTACGGCGCCTTCTCCGCGCTGGTGATGGCGCTGGCGCGCCGCCCGCTGCCCACCCTGCGCCAGGCGCTGGGCGCCCTGGGCCTGAGCCTGCTGGGCTTCACCGGCTACTACACGCTGCTGGTGTTCGCGGTGCGCGACGCGGGCGCCGAGGTGCCCGCGCTGATCATCGGCACCATCCCGGTGTGGGTGATGTTCCTCGGCAAGCCGGGACACCTGCGCTGGATGGCGCTGCTGCCGGGCCTGCTGCTCACGGCGGCCGGCCTGGCGCTGATGATGTCCGCGCCGCAGGCGCAGGAGCCGGGCTCGGCCGTCCACTGGTGGCGCGGCGTGGCGCTGGCCGTGGTCTCCCTGGCGAGCTGGACGGCCTTCGCGCTGCTCAATGCCGCCTGGCTGCGCCGGCACCGCGAGGTGGCCGCCACCGACTGGGCCAACTGGCTGGGGGTGGCCACCGGCCTGGGCGCCCTCGCGCTGTGGCTTCTGGCGGGCTCGTCGCCGGCCGAGATGCTGGCCCAGCCCCAGGCCGGGCGCTACCTGTTCCTGAGCCTGGCCACCGGCCTGGGCTCGGCCTGGCTGGCCACGATCCTGTGGAACGTGGCCAGCCAGCGGCTGTCCGCCAGCCTGTGCGGGCAGCTGATCGTCAGCGAGACGCTGTTCGCGCTGCTCTACGCCTTCGCGTGGGAGGGCCGCTGGCCCGACCCCGCACAATCCGTCGCCTGCGTGCTGTTCACGCTGGGCATCCTTTCCTCCGTCAAGGCCCACCGATGAAGATCGAGATTCCCGAGAAGAAGAAACTGGTGTTCGAGATGACGTTCCCCGTGCGCTGGGGCGACATGGACGCCATGGGGCACGTGAACAACACGGTCTACTTCCGCTACCTGGAGATGGCGCGGGTGGACTGGATGCAGTCGCTGGGCGGCCCGCCCACGCCCACCGGCCAGGGCCCGGTGATCGTCAACGCCTTCTGCAACTTCTACAAGCAGCTGGAGTACCCCGACGTGGTGCTGCTTCGCATGTACGCCAGCGACCCCGGCCGCACCAGCTTCGAGACCTGGGCGACCATGGCCCGCGCCAGCGAGCCCGACGTGATCTGCGCCGCCGGCGGCGCCACCACGGTGTGGGTCGATTTCCCCAGGCAGAAGTCGGCGCCGCTGCCCGACTGGCTGCGGCCCCACCTCGAGTAAGGCCCGGCCCTACCCTACTTCTGCCGCGGCACCCGCCCGAGCAGGTAGAACTCGGGATTGGGCGCCATGCCCGTGACGTTGGCCATGCGGTTGGACAGGCCGAAGAACGCGGTGATGGCGGCGATGTCCCAGGCGTCCTCGTCGTCGAAGCCATGGGCCTTCAGGGCCTCGAAGTCGGCGTCCTCGACCTCGTGCGAGCGCAGGCAGACCTTCATCGCGAAATCCAGCATCGCGCGCTGGCGCGGCGTGATGTCGGCCTTGCGGTGGTTCACCGCCACCTGGTCGGCCACCAGGGGCTTCTTCTCGTAGATGCGCAGGATCGCGCCGTGCGCCACCACGCAGTACAGGCAGTGGTTGGCGGCGCTGGTCGCGGTGACGATCATCTCGCGGTCGCCCTTGGTGAGGCTGCCGCCCTCCTTGAGCATCAGCGCGTCGTGGTAGTCGAAGAAGGCCCGCCACTCGGCCGGCCGGCGCGCCAGCGCCAGGAACACGTTGGGCACGAAGCCGCTCTTTTCCTGCACCTCCAGGATGCGCGCGCGCATGTCCTCGGGCAGGCCGGCGAGTTCGGCCAGGGGGTAACGATTGCTCACAGTTGTCTCCTTGTATCGCTTCGGGGCCAAGCGTAGCGTGCCTCGGCCATTGATGAGTCTTGCGCGTGGCCCGGCAGAAAAGCTATCGCTGCGATTCATGCAATTGGCTTTGTCCATTTTGCAGCGGCAAACACACTTCGCACCGAACCCCCGACCCCACGACCAGGAGAAGATCGAATGAGCATCCAGCGCCTGACCACCGCCTCCGGCATCCCGGTGGCCGACAACCAGAACTCGATCACGGCCGGTCCGCGCGGGCCCATCCTGCTGCAGGATTTCCACCTGCTCGAGAAGCTCCAGCACTTCAACCGCGAGCGCATCCCCGAGCGGGTGGTGCATGCCAAGGGCTCCGGCGCCTACGGCACCTTCACCGTCACGCACGACATCACGAAGTACACCCGGGCGGCGCTGTTCAGCGCGATCGGCAAGAAGACCGAGACCTTCGTGCGCTTTTCCACCGTCGGCGGCGAGCGGGGCAGCGCCGACACCGAGCGCGACCCGCGCGGCTTCGCGATCCGCTTCTACACCGAGGAGGGCAACTGGGACCTGGCGGGCAACAACACGCCGATGTTCTTCATCAAGGACCCGATCAAGTTCCCCGACTTCGTGCACACGCAGAAGCGCGACCCGCAGACGAACCTGAAGTCGCCCACGATGATGTGGGACTTCTGGAGCCGCGCGCCTGAGTCGCTGCACCAGGTGACCATGCTGTTCTCCGACCGCGGCACGCCCGACGGCTACCGCCACATGGACGGCTTCGGCAGCCACACCTTCAGCCTGATCAACGCCGCCGGCGAGCGGGTGTGGGTGAAGTGGCACTTCAAGACCCTGCAGGGCATCCGCAACCTGTCCGCCGCCGACGCGGTGCGCCTGGCCGGCGAGGACCCGGACTATGCGCAGCGTGACCTGTTCGATGCGATCGCCCGCGGCGACTTTCCGCGCTGGAACGTGTTCATCCAGGTGATGACCGAGGACCAGCGCATCGCCTGGGAGGCCCGCACCGGCTGGGACGCCTTCGACCTCACCAAGGTCTGGCCGCATGGCGACTTCCCGCGCCTGCCGGTGGGCGTGCTGGAGCTCGATCGCAACCCCGAGAACTACCACGCCGAGGTGGAGCAGGCCGCGTTCTCGCCGGCCCATGTGGTGCCGGGCCTGGGCTACTCCCCGGACCGCATGCTGCAGGGGCGCCTGTTCGCCTACCACGACGCCCAGTTGTACCGGGTGGGGACCAACCACCAGCACCTGCCGGTGAATCGCCCGCGCTGCCCCTTCCACAACCAGCAGCGCGATGGTGCGATGGCGATCCACAACGGCGGCGCCGCGCCGAACTACAACAGCGTGCAGGCCGGCGGCGTGGACACCCGCGGCTTCGGCCACGGCGACCCGGGCTGGGTGCTGGACGGCGTGGCCGGGCGCAGCGATCCCCGCGCCACCAGCGACGACTTCACCCAGGCCGGCAACCTGTTCCGCCTGATGTCCCCGGACGAACAGGACCGGCTCACCACGAACATCGCCCACGCGATGGCCCCGGTGGCCGCGGAGATCCAGGAGCGCCAGGTGGCCCACTTCACCCGCGCCGACGCGCGCTACGGCGCCGAGGTGGCGCGCAAGCTCGCGGCGCAGCGGGCCTGACGCTGCGGGGATTCAAGTTCCTGGCGGTCGCTGCCGAAAAGCGGGGGGACACCCCCGTCCTACCCGGTGACTTCCATGAACCTGATCCGATCCCTGCGCATCGGCCCGCGCCTGGCGGCCGGCTTCGCCCTCCTCGTGCTCCTGCTGGCGGTCATCGCGGCGGTGGGGGCTTCCCAGATCCTGGCCGTGCGCCAGGGCATGTCCACCCTGGTGCTCGATCGCTACGGCAAGGTCGAATTGATCAACGGCATCCAGAAGCAGTTCCTGATGCAGGGCGTGCGTATCCGCAACCTGGTGCTCGTGTCCGACGCCATGCAGGTCGAAACCGAGATCGCCGAGATGGAGGACACCGTCCGCTTCATCTCGGCCCGCATGGAGCAGCTGCGCACGGGCATCACCGACGAGACCGGGCGCGGCCTGCTGGCCGCCGCGGCCCAGGTGCGGGGCACCTTCCTCAAGGCCCGCGAGGAGATGGTCAGGCTGGCCCAGGCCGGCAAGGTCGCCGACGCGCGCAAGTTCCTGGTGGACGAGGCCATCCCCGCGCACCAGGCCTACTACGACGCCCTGGACAAGCTCAGCGCCTTCCTGGCCGCGCAGGCCAGCGACGCCCAGCGCGCGACCGACGCCCTGGTGATGCGGGCGCTGTGGGTCATCGGCATCCTGGCCGGCGTCGCGGTGCTGGTGGCGGCGGCGGTGGCGCTGGCGATCAGCCGCTCGATCAGCCGCCCCCTGGCCCAGGCCCTGGCGGTGGCCCGCACGGTCGCTGCCGGCGACCTGACCTCGCGCATCGTGGCCGACGGCCGTGACGAGCCCGGCCAGCTGCTCGCCGCGCTGCAGGCCATGAATGACAGCCTGGTGCGCCTGGTCGGCCAGGTGCGCACCAGTAGCAGCAACATCGCGACCGGCGCCAGCCAGATCGCCACCGGCAACGAGGACCTGAGCCAGCGCACCGAGCAGCAGGCCTCCAACCTGGAGGAGACGGCGGCCTCGATGGAGGAACTGACGTCCACGGTGAAGGCCAATGCCGAGACCGCCCGCGAGGCCAGCGAGCTGGCCAGCGCCGCCAGCGCGGTGGCGCAGCAGGGCGGGGCGGCGGTGGGCGAGGTGGTGCAGACCATGCAGGCCATCACCGCGTCGAGCCGCCGCATCGCGGACATCACCGGGCTCATCGACGGCATCGCCTTCCAGACCAACATCCTCGCGCTCAATGCGGCGGTGGAAGCCGCCCGGGCCGGCGAGCAGGGCCGCGGTTTCGCGGTGGTGGCCGGCGAGGTGCGCAGCCTGGCGCAGCGTTCCGCCGCGGCCGCCCAGGAGATCAAGGGCCTGATCGGCGACAGCGTGGCCAAGGTCGAGGCCGGCGGCGAGCAGGCCGACGCGGCGGGCCGCACCATGGCCGACATCGTGGCCCGCGTGCAGCGCGTGAGCGACCTGATCGGCCAGATCAGCACCGCCACGACCGAGCAGGGGCGCGGCATCTCCCAGGTCGGCGACGCGGTGACGCAGCTGGACCAGGTGACGCAGCAGAACGCCGCCCTGGTGGAGGAGAGCGCCGCCGCCGCCGAGAGCCTGAACCAGCAGGCGGTGCACCTGGTGGCGGCGGTCAGCGCCTTCCGCCTGGAGGCGGGCGCGGCGGCCCTCGTGGCCGCGGCTCCCCGCGCCGCCGCCGCGGCGCCGGCCAAGGGCGCCACCCAGGCGCCGGCCCACACGACGGGCCACACGACGGGCCACACGACGGGCCACACGACGGGCCACGCCCCGGCGCACGCGGCATCCCCAGCCCCGGCCCACGCGCCTGCCAAGGCCGCCCAGGCGGACCGCGAGCCGGCGATCGTCAGTCCCCTGTCCGGCAAGCCCTCGCCGGCTGCGGCGGACGGCTGGGACAGCTTCTGAGCGCTGCGCGTGCCGTCCTGGCGGGGGTTCAGACCCCCGCCATCAGCTTGTGCACCAGGTCCGCGGTCGTCCCGGACTTGTACTTGCGCATCAGGCGGGCCCTGTAGATCTCCACCGTGCGGTGGCTGATCGACAGGGCCTTGCCGATTTCCTTGGAGGTCATGCCATCGAGCAGGCGCGCGGCCACCTCGCGCTCGCGCGGCGTGAGCTCGGCGCGCACCGGCCGCTGCGCGCTCAGGTCCTCGAACGACCAGATGCCCGCCTCGTGCGGGTGCTCCCGATTGAGGGCGCGGCCGGTCACATGGCACCAGAACATCTCGCCGCTGGCGCGCTTCATGATGCGGTCGTCGGCGTAGTAGCCGCGGGCATTGAGGATGGGGGCGATGCGCGCGCCCAGTCGCTCGTATTCGTCGGCGCTGGGATACAGCACCTGGAAGGTCTGCCCGATCAGGACCTCGCGCGCCGCGCCGAACATCTCGCACAGGTGCTGGTTGCAGTCGACGATGCGGCGCTCCCGCGAGAGGCACAGGCCCACCGGGGCGAGGTCGAAGGCGGTGCGGTAGTCGATGGTGTCCATGCGGGTGGCTCTTTACGGGATACTACGTAACGTGCTACGTAGTATCGTAGCGCCATGCCGGGGCTGTCCATGCCGCGGCGAATCCACCAGGAGACACATCCCGTGAACAAGGTATTCCCCTCCGCCGCTGCGGCCCTGGCCGACATCGTGCGCGACGGCCAGCTGCTGGCCGTGGGCGGCTTCGGCCTGTGCGGCATCCCCGAGGCGCTGATCGACGCACTGCGCGACTCGGGCGTCAAGGACCTGACCGTCATCTCCAACAACGCCGGCGTCGACGGCTTCGGCCTGGGCAAGCTGCTCGACACGCGCCAGATCAAGAAGATGATCTCCAGCTACGTGGGCGAGAACAAGGAGTTCGAGCGCCAGTACCTGGCCGGCGAGCTCGAGCTGGAATTCACGCCCCAGGGCACGCTGGCCGAGAAGCTGCGCGCCGGCGGCGCGGGCATCCCGGCCTTCTTCACCAAGACCGGCGTCGGCACCCTGGTGGCCGAGGGCAAGGAGCTGCGCGAGTTCGACGGCGAGACCTACGTCATGGAGCGCTCGCTGGTGCCGGACATCGCCCTGATCAAGGCCGACGTCGCCGACCGCTCGGGCAACCTGCGCTTCAACCTCACCGCGCGCAACTTCAACCCCGCCGCGGCGACTGCCGGCAAGATCTGCATCGTCGAGGTCGAGCGTGTCGTCGCCACCGGCGAGATCGCCCCGGACGACGTGCACCTGCCCGGCATCTACGTGCACCGCATCGTGCACAACCCCACCCCGGAAAAGCGCATCGAAAAGCGCACCACCCGCGACCGCAAGTAAGGAGACGGACATGCCCTGGACCCAAGACCAGATGGCCGCGCGCGCGGCCGCGGAGCTGCAGGACGGCTTCTACGTGAACCTCGGCATCGGCATCCCGACGCTGGTGGCCAACCATGTGCCCGACCACATCGAGGTCTGGCTGCAAAGCGAGAACGGCATGCTGGGCATCGGCCCCTTCCCGTACGAGGACGAGGTCGACGCCGACCTGATCAACGCCGGCAAGCAGACCGTCACCACGATGAAGGGCTCGTCGATCTTCGGCAGCGACCAGTCGTTCGCCATGATCCGCGGCGGCAAGATCAACCTGTCCATCCTGGGCGCCATGCAGGTCAGCGAGAAGGGCGACCTGGCCAACTGGATGATCCCCGGCAAGATGGTCAAGGGCATGGGCGGCGCCATGGACCTGGTGGCCGGCGTGCCGCGCGTGATCGTGCTGATGGAGCACGTCGCGAAGAAGAAGGACGGCACCGAGGACCTCAAGATCCTGCCCCAGTGCACCCTGCCGCTGACCGGCCTGGGCGTGGTGGACCGCATCATCACCGACCTGGCCGTCATGGACGTGACGCCCCAGGGCCTGAAGGTCGTCGAACTGGCGCCCGACGTGACCCTGGAGCAGGTGCAGGCCAAGACGGGCGTGAAGCTGATCGCCTGACCGCCCGCCAAGCCCAGGCAAAAGGCCTCCCTCGGGAGGCCTTTGTCATGGGCGTGGCGCCTTGCTCAGGGCGCCGTGAGGCCCAGCGCCGCGGCGAGTGCGGGCGTGGGCATCGCGCCTTCCTTGACCACCAGCTCCCCGGTGACGGCATGCTTGGCCACGATCACCGGCACCCCGCCGAAGCCGTAGCGGTTCATCAGCGCGGTGTTGGCCGCGACCTGGGCCTTCTGCGCGTCGAGGTCGCCGATGGCGGTGATGCCGCCCTGCTTGGCGCTCATCGAGGCTTCGTGCTGGTCCATCGCCGCCACCGGGTCGGCCGCGGCCAGCAGGGCCGCGCCCTGCGGCGCGCTGGCGGCATTGAGCAGGCCCACCGGGATCCAGATGAAGCGCGCCTGCGGCTTGAGCGGCTTGGCCGCCGTCCACAGCGCCGCGCAGTGCGGGCATTGCGGGTCGAAGAAGACGAAGATGCGGCGCACCGACATCTCGGAGCCGACGGTGAAGCCCTTGGCCTCGGCGGCGATGGCCTCGATGGACACCGCCTGCTGCGCCTTCTGGGCGGCGGGCGCGGCGCCCGGTGCGGGGGCGTCCTTGCAGGCTGCCAGGCCCGCGGCGAGCGCGGCGGCGGCCAGGAAAGTCGTGAGGGGACGGAAGTTCATGGTAAGAAAAAAGGCACCGCGCATGCGGTGCCTTGACCTTACCAGAGTGGCGGCGGGTTCAGCCCCGGGGGGCGTCGCCTTCCTGCAGCAGCGGCACGCCGGTGCCGGCGTAGCAGGCGAAGGAGGCCAGCACCACGCGGTGCGCGCTGTGGAACACCAGCAGGCCGCCCCCCCGGGCGCGCACCATCAGGCGCGGGGCGACCAGCCACTCCAGGCCGGGCACCGCGATCAGCTTGGCCTGGGCGATGTCGGTCCAGGCGACCCGCTTGTTCCAGATCCAGGTCTGGTGGATGCCCTGGGCGTCGACGCCGGTGCGGCTGCGCCACATCCAGACCAGGACCCACAGCACCAGCACCAGCGCGCCGATGAAGACGGCCAGCGCGGTGGGGTTCCAGTCGGTGGCGGCGAGGGCGCCGCCGGAGCGCAGGCCCCAGTACGCCATCCACCCCACCAGGGCGGTGGCCAGCACCCGCGTGGTCAGCGGGAAGGCCGGGCCTTCCGCGCTCAGGGGCTGGGGGCCACCCTCAGGCAAGGCCATCACTTCTTCTCGCCTTCCGGGGGCAGGGCCTGCTTGAACAGGTCGTCGATGGCCTTCTGGTCGTCGCCGCCCGGGGCACTGGCGCCCGACAGGGCCGCGGCACCCGGGTCAGCCTCGACCGGCATCTCGATCTTGACCTTGTCCAGGTCGACCTTCTCCTCCTTGTCCAGCATCATGGTGACGGACTGGGGCACGAAGATCACGATCACCACCAGCACCAGCTGCAGGATCACCCAGGGGACGGAGCCCAGGTAGATGTCCTTGGATTCCACCTTGGCGGGCAGGGCGCCGTTCTTGTGCAGCGTGTCGGCGATGCCGCGCAGGTAGAACAGGGCGAAGCCGAAGGGCGGGTGCATGAAGCTGGTCTGCATGTTCACGCACAGCAGCACGCCGAACCAGATCAGGTCGATGCCCATCTTGTCCGCGACCGGGCCCAGCATCGGCAGGATGATGAAGGCGATCTCGAAGAAGTCGAGGAAGAAGGCCAGGAAGAAGATGAAGATGTTGACCACCAGCAGGAAGCCGATCTGGCCGCCCGGCAGGTGCGACAGCAGGTGCTCCACCCAGCGCGCGCCATCGACGCCCTGGAAGACCAGGGAGAACACGCGCGAGCCGATCAGGATGAACACCACCATCGCGGTGATGCGCATGGTGCCCACCATGGCCTCCTGGACCAGAGTCCAGTTCAGGCGGCGGTGGATGGCCGCCAGCACGAAGGCGCCCACCGCGCCCATGGCGCCGGCTTCGGTCGGGGTGGCGATGGCGTGGTCGATGCCCGGCAGGCCGCCCATGGAGCCCAGCACGGTGAAGATCAGCACGGCCGACGGGATGATGCCGCGCAGGCACTTGGACCACAGGGCCCAGCCGTTGAGGGTGCGGGCCTCGGGCGGCACGCCCGGCACATGCTCGGGCTTGATGCGCGAGAGCAGGAAGGTGTAGAGCGCGAACAGCAGGACCTGCAGCACGGAGGGGCCCCAGGCGCCCTTGTACATGTCACCCACCGAGCGGCCCAGCTGGTCGGCCATCACGACCAGCACCAGGGAGGGCGGCACCAGCTGCGTGATGGTGCCCGAGGCGGCCAGCACGCCGGTGGCGTAGCGCATGTTGTAGCCGTAGCGCATCATCACTGGCAGGGAGATCATGGCCATGGCGATCACCTGGCCGGCCACGGTGCCGGTAATGGCGCCGAGGATGAAGCCCACGATGATCACCGAGTAGCCCAGGCCGCCGCGCACGGGGCCGAAGAGCTGGCCCATGGAGTCGAGCATGTCCTCGGCCAGGCCGCACTTCTCCAGGATGGCGCCCATCAGCGTGAAGAAGGGAATGGCCAGCAGCAGCTCGTTGGACAGGATGCCGAACACGTTCAGCGGCAGGTTGGCCATGAAGCTGGCGGGGAACCAGCTCATCTCGATCGCATAGAAGCCGCACAGCAGGCCCAGGGCTGCCAGTGAGAACGCCACGGGGAAGCCGATCAGCATGATGACGATCAGCCCCGCGAACATCAGCGGGGGGAAGTTCTCCATCGTCATTGCAGCGGCCTCTCGTAGTGGATGTCCATGTCGTAGGTGTGGGTGAGCCAGCCGATGCGCTTGATGGCCTCGGATACGCCTTGCAGCCCGACCATCGCGAAGCCCAGCGGCAGCGTCAGCGCGGCGGGCCAGCGGATCAGGCCGCCGGCGTTGCTGGACATCTCGCCGGTGCGGAACATGTTCAGGAACAGCGGCCAGCTGTAGTACAGCAGGATCGCCATGGCGGGCAGCAGGAAGAACAGGATGCCCAGCAGGTCGATCCAGACGCGGCCCTTGCTGGAGAGCTTGCCGTAGAAGATGTCCACGCGGACGTGCTCATTCAGGCGCAGCACCTGCGAGGCGCCGAGCATCACGCACACGGCGAACAGGTACCACTGGATTTCGAGCCAGGCGTTGGAGCTGATGTCCAGGCCGTAGCGTATGAAGGCGTTGCCTGCGCTGATGGCGCAGGCCAATGTGACAGCCCATTTGGCGATGGATCCGAAGCGGTCGTTGATCCAGTCGATCAGATGGGCGAAGGCGAGCAGTTGTTGCACGTTGTCTCCGGCCGTAGATGGGGAAAATTGAACAAACGGTCGAATTTAAACCAGGGGGGATGGTCACTCTGACTCTCCCCTGACGCAAGGACGAGCGCCTGTCCTACGGGAAGCGGCGGCTCAGGAAGGGTGATCCGGCCAGCCCGAAACGCCAGGGCTGTTCGACGGCCCGCGAGATGCCGATGCGGGGCCCCGCCACCACCTCCGCCGGCGCCGACCCGGCCGGCGCCAGCACCTCGAAGGGCGGCTGGTCGAGCGCCAGCCCGTCCAGCGCCCGGGTGATGCACAGGGCCTGGCCCAGCCGGCCCGGGCCGGCGCACAGCAGGCGCACCGCTGCCAGTCCACGCCGGGCGCGCATCCGGTCCAGCCCGTCGGTGGGCTCCAGCGCGCGGATCAGCACTCCGGCGCCATGGCCGGCCTCCCGGCAGACGAAGTTCAGGCACCAGTGCATGCCGTAGGAGCGGTAGACGTAGGCATGGCCGGGCGGGCCGAACATGGAGCGGTTGCGTTCGGTCGGTCCGCCGTGGCTGTGGGAGGCCGGGTCGGCCATGTCGTAGGCCTCGGTCTCGACGATGCGCCCGCCCACCCCGTCCACCCGCAAGGTCGCGCCGATGAGCGCGCGCGCCAGGTCCACGGCGTTGCCGCTGAAGTCGTCGGGGTGGAGCGTCCGGGCCATGGAAAAAGCTCTGCAGTCACGGCAGAATACTGTATAAAAATACAGTTTTGAGGTGTCTGCCGTGGCTGGATCCGCGATTGTCCGTCCTGATTTCTCCCTGCCGGAGGCGGTCTGGCGCGCCCACGAGCTGGCTGCGCGGGACGAGGCCGTCCTGCCCAGCGGCCTGCCGGCGCTGGACGCGGTGCTGCCGGGTGGCGGCTGGCCGGTGGGGGCGCTGGTCGAGCTGCTCCAGGCGGTGCCGCACCAGCAGGTCTGGCGCCTGCTGGCGCCGGTCCTGGCCCGGGCCCTGGCGGCGCAGGCCGGGCCGGTGCTGCTGGTGGCGCCGCCGCACCCGGTCTTCGCGCCCGCGCTGGCGGCGCAGGGGCTGCCGGCGGGCCGGCTGCTGTGGGTGCGGGCCGAGGCGCCGTCCGCCCGGCTGTGGGCGGCCGAGCAGGCCCTGCGCTGCACCGAGGTGGCGGCGGTGCTGGCCTGGCTGCCGCAGGCCCGGCCGGCCGACCTGCGCCGGCTGCACCTGGCCGCCCAGCCGCGCCGGCGCCTGCTGTTCGTGATGCGGCCACAGGCCGCCGCCGCCCAGGCCTCGCCGGCGCGCCTGCGGCTGCGGGTGGCGGGCGGGGCGGGGGCCAGCGACTCCCTGCAGCTGGACGTCCTCAAGCGCCGCGGCCCGCCGCTGGCCGCGCCGGTGTGCCTGCCTCCCTGGCACGGCCTGCTGGGGCAGCTGCTGCGCGCCCGTGCCGGCGACCCCCTTCCCGGACGCTCCCATGGACTGGATCGCGCTGCAGCCTTCGCGTGAGGACGCGGCGCCGGCCTGGGGCTGGCAGGCCCTGCGCTTCACGCCGCGCGTCGCCCGGGTGGAGGAGGCGGTGCTGCTCGAGGTCTCGGGCAGCCTGCGCCTGTTCGGCGGGGGCGAGGCGCTGCTGCGCGCGCTGCTGGCGCCCGGGGCGGCGGTGGGCCTGGACCTGGACCTGGACCTGGACCTGGACCTGGAGCCGGAGCCGGAGCCGGAGCCGGAGCCGGAGCCGGAGCCGGAGCCGGAGCCGGAGCCGGAGCCGGAGCCGGGGTCGGGGTCGGGGCCGGAACTGGGGCCGGTGACTTGGGCGCGTGCCGCCACCTCCCTGGTGGCGCTGGCCCTGCTGCGGCTGCGGGCGGCCGGCGTGCCGCCGCCGGCCCGCCTGCCCGACGACCTGCCGCTGGCGGTGCTGTCCGCCGCCGCGCCGCACCAGGACCTGCTGGCGCGCGCCGGCCTGCGCACCTGGGGCCAGCTGCGCGCCCTGCCGCGCGGCCCGCTGGCGCGGCGCTTCGGACCGCCGCTGCTCGACGCGCTCGACGCCGCCTGGGGCCTGCGCCCCGAGCGCTACCCCTGGCTGCAGCTGCCCGAGGTGTTCGACCAGGGCGTCGAGCTGCCCGCCCTGGTGGCCGACGCGCCGGCGCTGCTGGACGCGGCCCAGCACCTGCTGGCGCTGCTGCAGCTGTGGCTGCGCGCGCGCCAGCGCGGCGTGCTGGCCTTCGAACTCGAGTGGACGCTGGACCTGCGCCGGCTCGACGGCGTCGAGCTGCCGCCGCGCCAGCAGCTGGCGGTGCGTACCGCGCAGGCGGTGCAGGCCCCGGACCACCTGCGTCGCCTCGCCGGCGAGCAGCTGGCCCGGGTGCGCCTGGCCGCCCCGGCCAACCACCTGCGCCTGCGCACGCTCGAGACCGTGCCCTGGCCCGGCGCCAGCCGCGGCTTCCTGCCGGAGGATGCGGTGGAGGGCGAGCGGCTGCACGAGCTGGTCGAGCGCCTGTCGGCCCGCCTGGGCGAGGACGCCGTGCAGGTGCCCGTGCCGCAGCAGGACTGGCGGCCCGAGCGCCGCCAGCGCTGGGAGCCGGCGCTGCGGCACCTGCACGGGCTGGCTGGCGGGACGGTCGCAGGACGGGGCGCGGGACAGGGAGCAGGGCAGGGAGCTGGACAGGGAGGCAGCACGGTGCGCCACCTGGCGGGCCAGGGCGCCTCGCTCGCCGACAGCCTGATGCCGCCCTGGCTGCTGCCCGAGCCGCTGCCGCTGGAGGTGCGCGGCGACCGGCCCTGGTACCAGGGGCCGCTGCGCCTGCTCACGCGCCGCCAGCGGGTGGAGACCGGCTGGTGGGAGGACGGACCGCACGGCCGCGGCGCCGTGGTGCGTGACTACTGCATCGCGCGCAGCGAGCGCGCCGGCCTGCTGTGGGTGTTCTGCGAGCACGGGCCCGGGCCGGCCGGCTCGCCGCGATGGTTCCTCCAGGGGCTGTATGCCTGAGCCGCCGCCGAAGCCGCAGCTGCCGCCCCTGGAGGACGAGGACCCGCCGCCGCACCTGCCCGGCGACGAGCCGCCCCTGCCCGCGTACGCCGAGCTGCAGTGCCTCACCAACTTCAGCTTCCAGCGCGGCGCCTCGCACCCGCACGAGCTGGTGCGCCGCGCCTTCAACCTGGGCTATGCCGCCCTGGCCCTCACCGACGAATGCTCGGTGGCCGGCGCGGTGCAGGCCTGGACCGCGCTGCGCGAGCACCTGCAGGCCGCGCGCCGGCTCGAGCAGGAGGACGGCCTGCCGCGCCTGCGCCCGTTCCGCCTGCTTTTCGGCAGCAGTTTCGCGCTGCCCGAGGGCGAGGTGGTGGCCCTGGCGCGCAACGCCTTCGGCTGGGGCGACCTGTGCGAGTTCATCACCGCCGCGCGCCGCGCCGCGCCCAAGGGCGGCTACGCCGTCGACTGGGCCGGCAGCGACTGGGCCCTGCTGGCCGGCTGCGAGTGCCTGTGGGTGCCGCGCCGCGACCGGCCCGACGCGATGGACGCCGCCACCCTGCGCGCCGGCCTGCGCCGCGCGCGCGAGTGCCTGGGCCCGCGCCTGTGGCTCGGCGTGTCCCTGGCCGGCGAGCTGGGCGACGACCTGTGGCTCGCGCTGCTGCGGCAGGCCGGCGCCGAGCTGGGCGTGCCCCTGGTGGCGGTGGGCAGCGTCCACATGCACCGGCGCTCGCGCAAGCCGCTGCTGGACGTGCTCGCCGCAGTGCGCCAGGGCCGCCCGGTGGCCGAGTGCGGCTTCGCGCTGGCGGCCAACGGCCAGCGCCACCTGCGCTATCGCGCGGCGCTGGCCCAGGCCTTCCCGCCCGACCTGCTCGAGGCCACCGGCCTGGTGGCCGCGCGCTGCCGCTTCGACCTCGGCGACATCCGCTACAACTATCCGCTCGAGTCGGTGCCGCCGGGGCGCCGCCCGATCACGCAGCTGGCGCGCCTGGCCCTGCGCGGCGCGCGCCGGCGCTACCCGCAGGGCCTGGCGCCCGTCCACCGCGCGCAGCTGGCCAAGGAGCTGCGGCTGATCGCCGAGAAGCGCTACGAGATGTTCTTCCTCACCGTGGAGGACATCGTGCGCTGGGCCCGGGGGCAGGACATCCTGTGCCAGGGCCGCGGCTCCTCGGCCAACTCGCTGGTGTGCTATTGCCTGCACATCACCGAGGTCTCGCCGGAGAAGTCGAACATGCTGTTCGAGCGCTTCATCAGCCGCGAGCGCGACGAGGCGCCCGACATCGACGTCGACTTCGAGCACCAGCGCCGCGAGGAGGTGATCCAGTACATCTACGCCAAGTACGGCCGCGAGCGCGCCGCCATCGCCGCGGTGGTGGTGCGCTGGCGCACCCGCAGCGCGCTGCGCGACGCCGGCAAGGCCCTGGGGGTGGACGCGCGCCTCGTCGATGCCTTCGCGAAGGACCACCATTGGTTCGACCGCGAGCTGCTGGCGCAGCGCCTCGCCCAGGCCATGCAGGAGACCGGCGTGCAGGAGCCGCCGCACCGCCTGCGCCTGTGGCTGGCGGTGGCGCGGCAGCTGGCCGGCTTCCCGCGCCACCTGAGCCAGCACGTCGGCGGCTTCGTGCTCACGCAGGACAAGCTCACGCGCCTGGTGCCGGTGGAGAACGCCGCCATGCCGGACCGCTCCATCATCCAGTGGGACAAGGACGACCTCGAGGCCATGGGCCTGCTGAAGGTGGACGTGCTGGCCCTGGGCATGCTCAGTGCCTTGCGCCGGTGCCTGCAGCTGTCCAACCAGTGGCGGGGACGTGACTGGCGCCTGCAGCAGGTCCCCACCGAGGACCCGCAGGTCTACGACATGCTGTGCCGCGCCGACACCGTGGGCGTGTTCCAGGTGGAGAGCCGCGCGCAGATGGCGATGCTGCCGCGCCTGCGCCCGCTGACCTACTACGACCTGGTGGTGCAGGTGGCCATCGTGCGGCCCGGGCCGATCCAGGGCGGCATGGTCCACCCCTACCTGCAGGCGCGCCAGCGCCGGCGCGAGGGCCGGCCCATCGCCTACGTCAGGGACGAACTCGCCGGCCCCCTGGGCCGCACCTTGGGCGTGCCGATCTTCCAGGAGCAGGTGATGCAGCTGGCCATGGTGGCCGCGAAGTTCAGCGCCGACCAGGCCGACGCGCTGCGCCGCTCCATGGCGGCCTGGTCCCGCAAGGGGGGGGTGCACCGCTTCCGCGAGCCGCTGGTGGAGGGCATGGTGGCCAACGGCTACCCGCGCGACTTCGCCGAGGGCATCTTCCGGCAGATCGAGGGCTTCGGCGAGTACGGCTTTCCCGAGAGCCATGCCGCCAGCTTCGCGCTGCTGGTGTACTTCAGCAGCTGGTTCAAGCGGCACGAGCCGGCCTGCTTCCTCGCTGCGCTGCTCGACGCGCAGCCCCTGGGCTTCTACTCGCCCTCGCAGTTGATCCAGGACGCGCAGCGCCACGGCGTCGAGGTGCGGCCCATCGACGTCACCGCCAGCGGCTGGGAGTGCGCGCTCGAGGTGCCCGGCACGGCGCTGGGCGAGGAGGCGCCGGGCTTCGACCCGCGCCGCCTGCAGCCCGCCGTGCGCCTGGGCCTGCGCCTGGTCGGCGGCCTGGGCGAGGCAGCGGCGCGGCGCATCGCCCGGGCGCGGGCGCAGGCCCCGTTCACCGACGTGGAGGACCTGGCCCTGCGCGCCGGCCTGGACCGCGGCGACCTCGGCGCGCTGGCCTCGGCCGACGCCCTGGCCACGCTGGCCGGCCACCGCCGCCAGCAGGTGTGGGCCGCCACCGGCGCGCGCCGCGCCGCCGGCCTGCTGCGCGAGGCGCCGGTGCGCGAGGACCTGCTGCACCTGCCGGCCGCGGGGGAGGGCGAGGACATCGTCTTCGACCATGCGGCCACCGGCTTCACCCTGCGCCGCCACCCGCTCGCGCTGCTGCGCGCGCGGCTGGACGCTGCGGGCTGGCGCAGCGCGCAGCACCTGAACACCCTGGCCGACGGCCGTCCCGCGCGCGCCTGCGGCCTGGTCACCCTGCGCCAGCGCCCGGGCACCGCCAAGGGCGTGATGTTCGTGACGCTGGAGGACGAGACCGGCAGCATCAACGTGATCGTCTGGCCTTCGCTGGTGGACCGCCTGCGCGACGTGCTGCTGCGGTCCCGCCTGCTGGCCATCTCGGGCACCTGGCAGCGCGACGCCTCCAGCGGCGGGCGGGCGCGCCACCTGGTCGCCCGCCATGCCGAGGACCTCACGCCGCTGCTGGGGCGGCTGGCCGGGGCCCACGGGCGCAGCCGGGATTTCCACTGAAGCCGCCGCGCGGCCGCCGTTATCCTGCGGCCATGCCCGAGCCCACGTGCCGCCTCTTCGTCGGCCTCGTTCCCGACGAGGCCACGCGCGCGGCCCTGCTCGCCTGGCGCGCCCGCTGGGCCTGGCCGCGCGGCACCGCGCTCTCGGCCCCGGCCCATGCGCACCTGACCCTGTCCTTCCTCGGCGAGATCGATGCCGCGCGCCTGCCGGCGCTGCGCGCGGCGCTGGACACGGTGGCCGTCGCGCCCTTCACCCTGCGCCTGGGCCGGCCCGAGGCCTGGCACCACGGCCTGGTGGTGCTGCGCCCTGACCCCTGCGAGGCTCTCGACGCGCTGCAGGGCCGGGTCACCGCGGCCCTGCGGTCCGCCGGCTTCCCCGCCGGCGAGGCCCGCTGGAAGCCCCACCTCACCCTGGCGCGCAAGGCCCCGGGCGCCCAGCCGCCGGCCGTGCCGCCGGACATCGACTGGCCGGTGCGCGGCTTTGCCCTGGTCTGGTCACGCCTGCCGCCGCAGGTGCCGGTGGCGCGCTACGAGCGCGTGGCGGCCTGGGGCGAGGTGCCGCCCATTCCGGGCCGCTGACGTCGCCGGCCCGATGCCCTGGTGCGTCGAGCCGCTGCGACTGCTTCGGCTTGACAGGGGACACGGTGTTCAGTCTTCGCCTGGCGGCGCCTGCCCCAGGCTTTCCAGCAGCAGGTCCAGCGCCAGCCGGGGCACCGGCTTGAGCGGCGCCCCGTGCCGTGCCATCACGCCGATGGTGCGCTCCACGCTGGCGCCCTCCAGCGCGACGCCGACGAGGCCCGGGTGGGTCTCGGGCAGCGACATCCGCGGCACCAGGCCCAGCCCCAGGCGGGCCTCCACCAGGCTCAGGACGGTGGACACCCGGTTCACCTCGATGAACACCGGCGGCAGGTCGCCGGCCGACCGCAGCAGCTGGTCGACATAGGGCCGGTTGCCGCTGGCGCGCGAGACGGTGATCAGGCGCTCCTTCTGCAGTCGCGCCCACCCGATGCGCTTGCGCCCGGCCAGCGCATGGCCGCGCGGCACCGCCACCACGTACGGGTCGCGGCTCAGGGGCGTGAAGTCGACCTCCGGCGCGCGCCGCTGCATGAAGCCGATGCCGAAATCGGCCTCGCCGGCAATCACGTGCTGGGTGACCAGGGCCTCGGTGGAGTCGAGCAGGCGGAACTGCACGCCGGGCAGGCGCTCGGCGAACAGCCGCAGCATGCGCGGCACCAGGGTGAAGGTGGTGGAGGGCACGCAGGCGATGGTGACCTTGCCGCTGCGAAGCCGCGAGGTCTCCTGGATGCCGAGGGCGGCGCGCTCCAGCGCGTCCAGCGCATCGCGGGCGGGGTCGACGAACGCGCGGCCGGCCGGCGTCAGCGCCACCCGGCGCGTGGTGCGTTCGAGCAGCCGCGCGCCCAGCGTGCGTTCGAGCTTGTCGATGCGCCGCGACAGCGCGGGCGCCGACAGGTGCAGCCGCTCGGAGGCCGCGCGGAAACTCGCGCACTCGGCCACCTCGACGAAGGCCGAGAGCTCCTGGAGATCGAGATTGATGCGAGTCATGCAGCAATAGTTTGAAAAATTGCAATTTACACAATTTTCACCGACACCCAGAATCCGCGGAATGCCCGCCGGGCTTCGTCCTGCACATCCCTCGCACTCCTTCTGAGGCTCCCCATGAACCGACGCTCCACCTTCCGCCTGCTGCCCGTGCTGCTCGCCGCCCTGACCGGCACCGCCGCCATGGCCCAGGCCTTCCCGCCCAAGCCCACCATCACCCTGACCGTGGGCTTCGCCGCCGGCGGCGCGGCCGACACCGCGGCGCGCATCATCGCCAAGAAGCTGGGCGAGAACATCGGCGCCACCGTCGTCGTCGACAACAAGCCCGGCGCGGGCGGCAACATCGCCCACTCGCTGGTCGCCAACGGCCCCGCCGACGGCAGCACCATCCTGCTCGGCTCCATCGGCCCGCTGGCGCTGGCGCCGCACATGATGAAGGTCACCTACGACCCGCTGAAGGACCTGGCGCCCATCGCCATGGCGATCAACACGCCCAACCTGCTGGTCGTGCCCGCGAACTCCCCCTACAAGACCTTCGCCGAGTTCATCGCCTTCGCCCGCAAGAACCCGGGCAAGATCGACTTCGCCTCGACCGGCCCCGGCTCGGCCTCGCACCTGGCGGGCGAACTGGTCAACGACATCGCGGATGTCGACATGCTGCACGTGCCGTACAAGGGCGGCGCCCCGGCGATGCAGGACCTGCTCGGCGGCCGCGTGGCTGCCCACTATTCGACCGTCTCCACCGCCAAGCCCCACATCGACGCGGGCAAGCTGATCCCCCTGGCCAGCACCGGCCCGCAGCGCCTGGCGAGCTACCCCAAGGTCCCGACGGTGGCCGAGTCCGGCTTCCCGGGCTTCAGCGCCACGAACTGGTATGCCTTCGTGGCCTCGTCCAAGGTGCCCAAGGCCACCCTGGACCGCTGGAACACCGAGATCGTCAAGGTGCTCAAGTCGCCCGACGTGATCGAACAGCTCAATACCCACGGCCTGACCCCGCAACCCAGCACCCGCGAGGAGCTGGACAAGACCATCCGCACCGAGTACGCGACCTACGGCCGCGTGATCAAGCAGCGGAACATCAAGGGCGAATAAGCCCCCCCTACCGACAACACCCGGAGACATCCCCATGGCATTCCTTCGTTCCGTCGCCGCGCGTTCGCGCTTCCTGGTCCTCGCCGGCTCGCTGCTGTTCGCGCAACTGGCGTCCGCCGCCGAGATCAAGGTGATCACCTCGGGCGCCTTCACCGAGGCCTACAAGGTGCTGGTGCCGATGTTCGAGGCGGCCACCGGCCACAAGGTGGTCAGCTCCTTCGGCGCCTCGGTGGGCAACGCGCCCGACTCGATCCCGAGCCGCTTCGCCCGTGGCGAGCGCTTCGACGCGGCGATCCTGTCCGAGGGCGGCCTGGAGGCCCTGGTCAAGGAAGGCAAGCTGGTCGCGGGCAGCCGCATCGACCTGGCCCGCTCGCAGATCGGCGTGGCGGTGAAGAAGGGCACGCCGAAGCCCGACATCAGCACCGTCGAGGCGCTGAAGAAGACGATCCTGGAAGCCAAGTCCATCGCCTACTCGGCCAGCGCCAGCGGCACCTACCTGTCCAGCGAGCTGTTTCCCAAGCTGGGCGTGACCCATCGCACCGACGTGACTGCCAAGCGCATCTTCAGCGAGCGCGTGGGCGCCGTGGTGGCGCGTGGTGACGCCGAGCTGGGCTTCCAGCAGGTCAGCGAACTGATCTACTTCAAGGAGCTGGACTTCGTGGGCACGCTGCCGGAGTCGGTGCAGCAGACCATCTTCTTCTCGGGCGCGATCGTCAGCGGCGCCGAGCAGGCTGAGGCGGCGCGCCAGCTGCTTCGCTTCCTGTCCTCGGCGTCCGTGGCGACCATCGTGCGCGGCACCGGGCTGGACCCGGTGGCCAACAAGTAAGGTCGGCCGCCAGGCCCGCGCCCCGGGTTCGGGGTGGCGGGCGCGGCGCTGCGGCCACTCGCCCAACCCGGCGCGTGGCCGCCAGGGCCTGCCAGCGAATTCCACGGATCCGGGGAATTCGCTGACAGGCCTTAAACTTGCGGCGGGTGCCGTCTCGCGCTGGGGCGAGGCGGCAGGTTGTCGCGATGGTCGGGCCGCCTCGCGGATTTGCCGCGACCATGACCTCACCCACGTCCCTCCAGATCATCGGCGCCGTCCTTTTCGGGCTGGCCGTCCTGCACACCTTTTCCTCCCGCATCTTCGAGCGCCTCGCCCACCGCCACCCACGGCATGCCGGGGTCTGGCACCTGCTCGGTGAAGTCGAGGTCGTCTTCGGCTTCTGGGCGATGGTGCTCATGGTCTTCATGTTCGTCCTGGCGGGGAAGGCCGAGGCCACCAACTACCTGGACAGCCGCAACTTCACCGAGCCGATGTTCGTGTTCGCCATCATGGTGATCGCGGGGACGCGGGCCGTCCTGCAGGTGACGGGGAGCCTGGTGCGCGTGGTGGCTGGATTCCTCCCGCTGGACAGAGGCCTGGCGCTGTACTTCCTGCTGCTGGCGCTGGTGCCGCTGCTCGGGTCGTTCATCACGGAGCCGGCGGCGATGACGCTCGCGGCGCTGACCTTGCGACACACCCTGTTCGCGCATCCCGTGTCGCGGAAGCTGAAATACACCACGGTCGGCGTGCTGTTCGTGAACATCTCCATCGGCGGGACGCTCACGCCCTTCGCGGCCCCGCCGGTGCTGATGGTCGCCGCCAAGTGGGACTGGGACCTGTGGTTCATGGTCTCCAATTTCGGCTGGAAGGCGGCGGTGGCCGTGGTGGTCAACGCCGGTTGCGCCATGCTCCTGTTCCGGCGTGAACTCGGCGCCATGGCGGCCCGGCCCGCGCGGGCCGAAGCGCCGGTGCCGTGGCCGGTGGTGCTGGTGCACCTGCTGTTCCTGCTCGGCGTGGTGGCCTTTGGGCACCATCCTGCGATGTTCATGGGGCTGCTGCTGTTCTTCCTGGGCTTCGCGACCGCGTACAGCCGCCACCAGTCGCCCCTGATCCTGCGGGAGGGGTTGCTCGTGGCGTTCTTCCTCGCAGGGCTGGTGGTGCTGGGCGGGCAGCAGCAGTGGTGGCTGCAGCCGTTGCTCATGGGCATGGACGGCACCACCGTCTTCTTCGGCTCCATCGCCCTGACGGCCATCACCGACAACGCGGCGCTCACCTACCTGGGCTCGCTGGTCGACGGCCTGACGGAGGAATTCAAGATCGCGCTGGTGGCGGGTGCGGTGACGGGGGGCGGCCTGACGGTGATCGCCAATGCGCCGAACCCCGCAGGCGTGGCGATCCTGCGCGGGAATTTCGAGGGCAATGCGGTGCACCCGCTGGGGCTGCTGGTGGCGGCGCTGCCGCCCACGCTGGTGAGCGTGCTGGCGTTCCGGCTGCTGTAGCCGGGGCGCATCCGCCGCGGAGGGTGGAGCGGGCGATGGGAATCGAACCCACGTCTTGAGCTTGGGAAGCTCAGGTCCTGCCATTGAACGACGCCCGCAGGAGTGCCGCGATTCTAGCCGGCTGGCGGAAGGCGCATCCGGCGGCGGCACCTTTGTGCAACTCTCCTGCGTTGTCCATGTGTGAACAAGTGATTACACTATGTCCATCCTCGCCATCAAGCGCACGCCGGAGTTCGATGCCTGGATGAGCGGGATCAAGGATGGCATGACCCGCATTCGCCTCGCGCGTCGCTTGGACAAGGCGCAGCGCGGCTTGCTGGGCGATGTGGCCGCTGTGGGTGAAGGAGTTTGGGAAATGCGCGAGCACTTCGGCCCCGGCTGGCGCATGTACTACGTGGAACGGGGCGAGGTGCTGGTGGTGATGCTCGGCGGCGGTTCCAAGGGCACCCAGCAGGCCGATATCAGCGCGGCGATAGCCCTGTCCCGCACCCTCGAGGAGTAGTTGACCATGTCCCGAAAGCTCAAAGTCTCCGAACTGCCCGACTTCGACATGGCCGAGATGCTCAAGTCGGAGGAGGACATCGCCAACTACCTGACCCTGGTGCTGGAAGAAGGCGACATGGCGGAACTGACCCATGCGCTGGGGGTGGTGGCCCGTGCCCGGGGCATGAGTGTGGTCGCCGAGCAATCGGGCCTGACCCGAGAGGCTCTGTACAAGGCATTGCGTCCCACCTCGCATCCTCGCTTCGACACGATCCACCGCGTGTGCCAGGCCTTGGGGGTCCGCCTGGTGGTCCAGCCCACCCAACGCTGAGTCCGGCTCAGATCTCGCCCGACGACTCCCGACCCGCCGGTGTCGGCTGGAAGCCGCCGCCTGTGCCAGCACCGCCGCCGCCCTGGCGGCCGCCCGGCAGGGGGCCTGCTGTCATCGAGCCCACACGGCTGGATGCCGCCTGCGTGGTCCGTGCCAGCTCTTCGCGATTGGCCTGTCCTCGCGCCCACCAGCTGCGCACGACTTCGGCGGCCGTGTCCCGCCCCCCGAGCCCGAACGACAGCCCCAGCGCCAGCGCGATCGCCCCCACGAAGGCCATGAACAGCGTGTTCACCAGCTCGGTGGCGATGCCGATCTGGTTGACCGCCACCACGATGGCGAAGGCCCACACCAGGGTGTTGGCCACCTTGGCCAGGAACTCGGGGTTGCCCAGGCCGCCCTCGGCCGCCGCGCCCCGCACCACGTTCGACAGCGCCCGCGCCGCCAGCCCGCCGATCACCAGCACCATCAGCGCCACCACCACGTTGGGCAGCCACAGCAGCAGCTGGCGCAGCACCTCGGACACCGCCGGCAGGCCCAGCGCGTCGAAGGCCACCACCAGCGCGATCAGCCGGATGAACCACTTCGCCACCAGCCCGATCATCCCGGACGAGTCGGTGCCCGCGCCCATCTTTCGAACGAAGTCCGCAAAGCCCGAGCGCTCGGCCAGGTCGTTGAAATGGATCGCCCTGAGCACCGCCGCCACCGCCCGCTCCGCGAGCGACGCGATCAGCCAGCCGGCCAGCACGATGACGACGAAGCCCAGGATCTTGGGGACCGCGGAGAACAGCATCGCCATCGCTGCGGCCAGCGATGACATGAGGGCGGTGCCCCAGTCGGAAATGATCGTCGTGTCCATGGCAGCCTCCGGTACATCGGGTGAGGCAGCCACTTTCACGAGGCCGGGCGACGGGCGACGTCGTCTGCCGCCCGCCGCGCATGTAGGAGGCGGAAAGCGCCGCGGCCGCCCGGGCAGGTGCCCAGGGCGGCCGCGTCACGACCCGGGGCCGGCAGGTCAGGCCGGCAGGTAGCCCTCGACCGAGAGGTAACGCTCGCCCGTGTCGTAGTTGAAGCCCAGCACGCGGCTGCCGGCCGGCAGCTCGGGCAGCTTCTTGGCGATGGCCGCCAGCGTCGCGCCCGAGGAGATGCCCACCAGCAGGCCTTCCTCGCGGGCGCTGCGGCGGCCGTATTCGCGCGCCTCCTCGGCGCCGACCTGGATCACGCCGTCGAGCAGCTCGGTCTTGAGGTTCTTCGGGATGAAGCCGGCGCCGATGCCCTGGATCGGGTGCGGCGCGGGCTGGCCGCCGGAGATCACCGGCGAGGCCTCGGGCTCGACGGCGAAGACCTTGAGCTTCGGCCACTTGGCCTTGAGCACCTGGGCCACGCCGGTGATGTGTCCGCCGGTGCCCACGCCGGTGATGATCGCGTCCAGTCCCTCGGGGAAGTCGGCCAGGATCTCCTGCGCCGTGGTGCGCACGTGCACGTCGATGTTGGCCGGGTTCTCGAACTGCTGCGGGATCCAGGCGCCCGGGGTCTGCGCGGCGAGTTCCTCGGCGCGGGCGATCGCGCCCTTCATGCCCTTTTCGCGCGGGGTCAGGTCGAAGGTGGCGCCGTAGGCCAGCATCAGGCGGCGGCGCTCGATGGACATGCTGTCTGGCATCACCAGCACCAGCCTGTAGCCCTTGACCGCGGCCACCATAGCCAGGCCCACGCCGGTGTTGCCCGAGGTCGGCTCGATGATGGTGCCGCCGGGCTTGAGCTGCCCGCTGGCCTCCGCCGCCTCGACCATGGACAGGGCGATGCGGTCCTTGATCGAGCCGCCCGGGTTGGCCCGCTCGGATTTCACCCACACCTCGTGGCCGCCGCCGAACAGGCGGTTGATGCGGATGTGCGGGGTGCCGCCGATGGTGGCGAGGATGCTGTCTGCCTTCATGCTGGGGGTCTCCGTGAGGGGGTGGATCGGGTTACTTGAGGATATCGCCCACGCAGAGGTATTTCATCTCCACGTACTCGTCGATGCCGTGCGCGGAGCCTTCGCGGCCCAGGCCGGACTGCTTGACGCCGCCGAAGGGCACGTGCTCGGTGGCGATGATGCCCACGTTGATGCCCACCATGCCGTACTCCAGCGCTTCGCTCACGCGGAAGATGCGGCCGACGTCGCGGCTGTAGAAGTAGCTGGCCAGGCCGAACTCGGTGTCGTTCGCCGCGGCGATGGCCTCCTGCTCGGTCTTGAACTTGAAGACCGGCGCGAAGGGGCCGAAGGTCTCCTCGCGCGCGCACAGCATGTCGGCGGTGGCGCCGGCCACCACGGTGGGCTCGAAGAACTGGCCGTGCAGCCGCTTGCCGCCGGCGACCACGCGGCCGCCCTTGGCCACCGCGTCCTCCACGTGGCGCTGCACCTTCTCCAGCGCCGCGTCCTCGATCAGCGGGCCCTGCACCACGCCGTCCTCGAAGCCGTTGCCGACCTTGAAGGCCTTCACCCTGGCGGCGAACTTCTCGACGAAGGCGTCGTACACGCCCTCCTGCACGTAGATCCGGTTGGCGCAGACGCAGGTCTGGCCGGCGTTGCGGTACTTGCTGGCGATCGCGCCCTCGACCGCGGAGTCCAGGTCGGCGTCGTCGAAGACGATGAAGGGCGCGTTGCCGCCCAGCTCCAGCGCCAGCTTCTTCACCGTGGGCGCGCTCTGCGCCATCAGGATGCGGCCGACCTCGGTGGAGCCGGTGAAGCTGATGTGGCGCACCGTGTCGCTGGCGCAGAAGGTCTTGCCGACCGCGATGCTGTTGGCGCCGTCGGCGGTGACCAGGTTGATGACGCCGGCGGGGATGCCGGCGCGCACCGCCAGTTCGGCGGCGGCCAGGGCGGTGAGCGGGGTGAGCTCGGCGGGCTTGATCACCACCGGGCAACCGGCGGCCAGGGCGGGCGCGACCTTGCGGGTGATCATGGCCAGCGGGAAATTCCAGGGCGTGATCGCGGCGCACACGCCGATGGGCTGGCGCACCACCATCAGGCGGCGGTTGTTGTCGAACTGGGGGAGGGTCTCGCCGTTGATGCGCTTGGCCTCCTCGGCGTACCACTCGACGAAGCTGGCGGCGTAGGCCACCTCGCCCTTGGCCTCGGCGAAGGGCTTGCCCTGTTCGGCGGTCATGAGGCGGCCCAGGTCCTCCTGGTTCGCCATGAGCAGGTCGAACCACTTGCGCAGGAGGATGCTGCGCTCCTTGGCGGTCTTGGCGCGCCACGCGGGCCAGGCGGCGTCGGCGGCGGCGATGGCGGCCTCGGCCTCGGCGGGGCCGAGGTTGGCCACGTCGGCCAGCTTGTGGCCGGTGGCCGGGTCATGCACCGCGAAGCGGCCGGCGCCCGGGACCCAGCGGCCGCCGACCAGGGCATCGGTCTTGAGCAGGCTGGGGTCCTTGAGCAGGGCGAGGGGGGAGGTCTTCATGTCCATTCGTGTCTCCTGGATGGCTGTCTCGCGCCGCATTGTGCGCCCGGCGCGGACCGGTTGCCGGCGGCGCCGGCACGCGCAGGGGCGAAACCTATAATCGCAGGCTTCGCCTGGGCCATCTCGCGCCCGGGCCACGACACGCCCAGACCATGAGCTCCACCCACGCCAAGCCCTCGATCACCGTCGCCGACATCCGCAAGACCTTCCTGGACTTCTTCGCCGCCAAGGGCCACACGGTGGTCGAGTCCAGCCCGCTGGTGCCGGGCAACGACCCCACGCTGATGTTCACCAACTCCGGCATGGTGCAGTTCAAGGACGTCTTCCTCGGCACCGACAAGCGCCCCTATGTGCGCGCGGCCTCGGTCCAGGCCTGCCTGCGCGCCGGCGGCAAGCACAACGACCTGGAGAACGTGGGCTACACCGCCCGCCACCACACCTTCTTCGAGATGCTGGGCAACTGGTCCTTCGGCGACTACTTCAAGCGCGAGTCGCTGAAGTGGGCCTGGGAGCTGCTCACCGAGGTCTACCAGCTGCCGGCCGAGCGCCTGTGGGCCACCGTCTACATCGACGACGACGAGGCCTTCGACATCTGGACGAAGGAGATCGGCCTGCCCGCCGAACGCGTCGTGCGCATCGGCGACAACAAGGGCGCCAAGTACGCCTCCGACAACTTCTGGATGATGGCCGACACCGGCCCCTGCGGCCCGTGCTCCGAGATCTTCTACGACCATGGCCCCGAGGTCGCCGGCGGCCCCCCCGGCAGCCCCGAGCAGGACGGCGACCGCTACATCGAGATCTGGAACAACGTGTTCATGCAGTTCGACATGCAGCCCGATGGCTCGCTGCGCCCGCTGCCCGCGCCCTGCGTGGACACCGGCATGGGCCTGGAGCGCCTGGCCGCCATCCTGCAGCACGTCCACAGCAACTACGAGATCGACCTGTTCGACACGCTGATCAAGGCCGCCGCGCGCGAGACCGGCGTCACCGACCTGGCCAACCCCTCGCTGCGCGTGATCGCCGACCACGTGCGCGCCACCGCCTTCCTGGTGTCCGACGGCGTGATCCCGTCGAACGAAGGCCGCGGCTACGTGCAGCGCCGCATCATTCGCCGCGGCATCCGCCACGGCTACAAGCTGGGCCGCAAGCAGCCCTTCTTCCACAAGCTGGTGCCGGACCTGGTCGCCCTCATGGGCGACGCCTACCCGCGCCTGAAGGCCAACGCCGCCCGCATCACCGAGGTGCTGAAGGCGGAAGAAGAGCGCTTCTTCGAGACGCTCGAGAACGGCATGGACATCCTCGACGCCGCCCTGAAGGACGGCGCCAAGGTCCTGCCCGGCGAGGTGGCCTTCAAGCTGCACGACACCTACGGCTTCCCGCTGGACCTGTCGGCCGACGTCTGCCGCGAGCGCGACGTGTCGGTGGACGAGGCCGGCTTCCACGCGGCGATGGAAAAGCAGAAGGCCGCCGGCCGCGCCGCCGGCAAGTTCAAGATGGACCGCGCGCTGGAGTACACCGGCGCCGGCAACACCTTCATCGGCTACGAGAAGCTCGAGGCCCCCGCGAAGGTGCTGGCTCTGTACGTCGACGGCACGCCCGTGGCCGACATCAAGGCCGGCCAGGTCGGCGTGGTGGTGCTGGACACCACCCCCTTCTACGCCGAGAGCGGCGGCCAGGTGGGTGATGCCGGCGCCCTCGTCGCCGGCTCGGCCCGCTTCACCGTGGACGACACCCAGAAGATCAAGGCCGACGTCTTCGGCCACCACGGCACCGTCGCCGAGGGCACGCTGGCCGTGGGCGACGCGGTGACGGCCCAGGTCGACATGGCCCGCCGCGCCGCCACCATGCGCAACCACTCGGTCACGCACCTGATGCACAAGGCCCTGCGCGAGGTGCTGGGCGACCACGTGCAGCAGAAGGGCTCGCTGGTCGACGCCGACAAGACCCGCTTCGACTTCACCCACAACGCCCCCGTCACCGCGGCGCAGATCCGCGAGATCGAGGCCCGCGTGAATGCCGAGATCCTGGACAACCACGCCACCCAGGCCCGCGTGATGGACATCGAGTCCGCCAAGGCCACCGGCGCGATGATGCTGTTCGGCGAGAAGTACGGCGACACCGTGCGCGTGCTGGACATCGGCACCAGCCGCGAGCTGTGCGGCGGCACCCACGTCGCGCGCACCGGCGACATCGGCCTGTTCAAGGTGGTGGCCGAGTCCGGCGTGGCCGCCGGCGTGCGCCGCCTCGAGGCCGTCACCGGCGCCAACGCGCTGGCCTACCTGCAGCAGGTCGAGGCCACGGTGAATGCCGCCGCCGCCACGCTCAAGGCGCCGGCCACCGAGCTGCAGTCGCGCCTCGGCCAGGTGCTGGAGCAGGTCCGCGCGCTGGAGAAGGAAGTCGCCGCCCTCAAGGGCAAGCTGGCCTCCTCGCAGGGCGACGAGCTCGTCTCCCAGGCGGTGGACGTCAAGGGCATCAAGGTGCTGGCCGCCACCCTGGCGGGCGCCGACGCCAAGACGCTGCGCGACACCATGGACAAGCTCAAGGACAAGCTCAAGACCGCGGCCATCGTGCTGGCGGCCGTCGACGGCGGCAAGGTACAGATCGCCGCCGGCGTCACTGCCGACAGCATGGGCAAGGTCAAGGCCGGCGAGCTGGTGAACTTCGTCGCGCAGCAGGTCGGCGGCAAGGGGGGCGGCAAGCCCGACATGGCCATGGCCGGCGGCACCGACGCCGCGGCCCTGCCGGCGGCGCTGCAGTCGGTGCAGGCCTGGGTGGCCGAGCGCGCCTGAGCCCCCGCGGCGTGATGCGACCCTCCGCGCGAACGCCCCGAGCCCTGCGTGCCTGCCTGGCCGCGGGGCTTTTTCTTTGCGGCCTCGCCGCCGCCATGGGCGCCCGGGCCGCCGAGCCCGAAGCCGTCGCCTTCGACAGCCTGGACGGCACGCCCCTGCAGGCCTGGGTCTACCGCCCCGAGGGCCCGCCGCGCGGCGCGGTGGTGGCCCTGCATGGCTGCGGCGGCCTGTATGCCCGGGCGGGCGCACGGGCCGGGCGGCTCAACCCGCGGCACCACGCCATGGGCGAGTGGCTGCAGGCCCGCGGCTACCTGGCGGTGTTTCCCGACAGCCTGCGCCCGCGCGGCATCGATTCCCTGTGCGCGCAGAAATTCGCCGAGCGCCGCATCGACCCCGGCGGACGCCGCGCCGACGCCCAGGCCGCCATGGCCTGGGCCGCGGGCCAGCCGGGGAGCGACGCGAACCGCATCGCGCTGCTCGGGTGGTCGCATGGCGGCAGCACGCTGCTGGCCACGACCAACGCGAACCGTGAGGAAGTGCGCCGCCACCCGGTGCAGCCGCGCGTGGCCGTCGGCTTCTACCCGGGCTGCGGCGCCTCGCTGCGCGCGGGCTACCGGGCGGCCGTGCCGCTGGTGCTGATGCTTGGCGAGCTGGACGACTGGACCCCGCCCGGCCCCTGCGTGGAGCTGGGCCAGGCGGTGGGCGCCGAGGTCCATGTATTCCCCGGCAGCTACCACGACTTCGACACCCCGGTGGGCCGGGTGGTGCTGCGCACCGACATTCCCAACGGCCTGCGCCCGGAGATGGGCGTGCACACGGGGCCGAACCCGGCGGCCCGTGAGGCGGCCTACCGTCGCCTGGCCGAGGTGCTGGACACCGCCCTGCGCTGAGCCGGTCGCGCCCGCGTCCGGCGCTCGCGTCCGGCGCGTGGGGCTGGCGTGCGAGGCTGGCGTGCGAGGCTGGCGTGCGAGGCTGGCGGCGGCCTGACTCCCGACGAGAAAAGGCATACGTTTTGCGTCATCGCAGGACGTCCAACAGCCGTCGCCCGGGGAGGGCCTGCGCATGCCATCACAGCACTTCGAGGATTTCTGCCGCCAGGTCTGCGCGGCGGCGGGCGTGGCCGCGCCCCGGCTGGAGCCGGAGGGCGAGGGGCCGCCGACCTTCAGCCTCGACTACCAGGGCGTGCGCATCGGCCTGGTGCAGGCGCGCGCCGGGGACGCCGCGGCGGCGGTGATGCTGGTGGACTTCGGGCCGCCGCCCGTGCAGCGCCAGGCCGAGGCCTTCCGCGTGCTGCTCGAGTCCAACTTCCTGATGCTGGGCGAGCGCTCGCCGGCGTTCGGCCTCGACCCCACCACGGGGCATGTCATGTACCACCAGGGCTTCCGGCTCACCGAGGCGGATCCCGGGGGCCTGGGCCGCAGCCTCGGCGCCATCACCGAGGCGGTGGCGCGCTGGCGCGACGACCCCTTTCCGCCGCAGGACGCGCACCCCGTCCCCGCCGACCTGGCCTGACAGGCCGAGGCCCGGCCCCGCGGCCGCCGATACCCGATTCCGCCGTTTCCAACCCGGGAGCATGCCCATGATCCGCAACGACAGACCCGCCCTCGCGGCCCCGCAGCCATGGCAGGTGCCGGACGACCCGCCCGAGCCGCCCTCCGGCGTGCCCGTGCCCCTCGGCCGCTCGCTGGCCACCGTCGCCCGCGCCGGCGTGCGGGGCTGCCTGCATACCTTCGGTGTGCTGATGGTCGGCCTGCTCGCCAAGGCCGGCACCTACGCCTGCTCGGCCACCGGCCCGCGCACCGCCGGCGTGGTGGCCAACGGGCTGGTGATCGGCGCCTCGGGGCTGGGCATGGTGCGCGGGGTCGAGGTCGCCGTCGAGGGCGTGCGGGCGGCGGCGCAGGCGCCGGGCCGGCCGCAGGCCGTCGGCCGCACCTGCAAGGCCATCGGGACCTCGCTGGCCCTGGCGGCCTCGCTCGTGCCCGCGACGGTGGCCCTGTGCGGCGACCGCGACGCGCAGCGCCTGGGCGCCCAGTTGCTCGCCATCAATGCCGGGCGGGTGGTGCAGGGCCTGGTCTCGGACGTGGCGGCGGACCTGAGCGCCGGCATGGCGCTGCCGACGCGGCTGGCGGGGCCGGACGGCCGCACGGTGGCCCCCGGCACCCTCGCGTACCAGCACGCCCTGCTGGCGGGGCCGCAGGCGCCGGCCCGGGGGCTGGCGACCCTGGGCGGCATGACGGTGCCGGCCCTGGTGCCCTATGCCCTGGCGGTGTGGGGCGTCAGCGCCCACGTGATGCCGCGGGTGGCCGAGTCCCTCGGCGTGGCCGAGCCGCCCGCCTTCGGCGAGGGGCCGTGGCTGGACCACTACCTGTCGTCGTTGTCGGTGGGGGTGGGCATCGCCCTGATCGAGGGCCTGCAGACCCTGGCCGCGACGGCGATCGACGCCGCCGTCCTGGGGGCCCGGGGCCTGGCCACCGACGAGGCCCTGGCGCCGCCCCAACCGGGTGCGGCGGCGCGGCCCGAGTCGGGGCGCTGCCTCGACGCGGTGCGCCGGCTCACGGAGAACCTGCGCGACCGCGCCAGCCTGCGGCTGTTCTTCAATGCCCTGTTCCTCGACACCAGCGTGGCGCTGACGCTGATGGCGCCGCAGCACCTGGCGCCGGCGCTGTCGGCGGTGGCCTGGGCGCTGATCGATCCGCAGCGGGCGCTGGGGACGCTGGCCAGGCACCGCAGCGCGCTGGCCGAGTTGCCGCCACAGTCCGGCGACTTCCTGACCGAGGCGGTGGCCGACGAGGAGGCCGCGCCAGTGCGGGTGCATCCCGCGCCCCGGCTGCTGGGGGAGGGCGCGCCGGACCGGCGGGTGATGCGTGACGCCTGATCAGGCTCGCCGGAACACCACGTCCCACACCCCGTGGCCCAGCTTCAGGCCGCGGTTCTCGAACTTGGTGAGGGGGCGGTAGTCCGGCTTGGGCGCGAAGCCCTCGGCGGTGTTTTTCAGCAGCGGCTCGGCGCCCAGCACCTCGAGCATCTGCTGCGCGTAGGGCTCCCAGTCGGTGGCGCAGTGGAAGTAGCCGCCGGGCGCCAGGCGCTTCGCGAGGCGGGCCACCAGCGGCGGCTGGATCAGGCGGCGCTTGTTGTGGCGAAGCTTGTGCCACGGGTCGGGGAAGAACACGTGGATGCCGGCCAGGCTGCCCTCGGGCAGCATGTGGTCGACGACTTCCACCGCGTCGTGCGCGCAGATGCGGATGTTGGTCAGGCCCTGCTCGCCGATGCGTTTGAGCAGCGCGCCGACGCCCGGCTCGTGCACCTCGCAGCACAGGAAGTTGTCCTGCGGGCGGACGCCGGCGATGTGGGCCGTGGCCTCGCCCATGCCGAAGCCGATCTCCAGGATGGTGGGGGCGGGTCGGCCGAAGGCGGCGGTGAAGTCCAGCGGCTGGCCGGTGTAGGGCAGCAGGAACTGCGGGCCGTAGACCTCGAACGCCTTGGCCTGGCCGGTGGTGGTGCGGCCGGCGCGGCGCACGAAGCTGCGGATGGTGCGGGGGTGCTGCACGCCTTCGGGAGGGGTCCCCTCGGGCGTTTCCTTGGAATCAGTCATCCCCGTATTGTCGCGGCCCAGGCGCGGGTCGCCGCGGCGAGCCAGGCGGCGATGCGGGTGCCGGTGGCGGCGGTGGCGGATGCCGCGGCGTGCGCGCCGGCGATGTCCAGGCCGAGGCAGGCCCCGGCCTCGCGCAGCCGCTGGAGCGGGTCGGCCAGGTCCAGCGGTGCGGCGCCGTTCTGCTTGGACAGCTTCTCGCCGTTGGGGCCCAGCACCAGCGGCGTGTGCAGGTAGCGCGGCGTGGGCAGGCCCAGCGCGCGCTGCAGGGCCACCTGGCGCGCGGTGTTGTCGGCCAGGTCCTCGCCGCGCACGACGTCGGTGATGCCCTGGTCGGCGTCGTCCACCACCACCGCGAGCTGGTAGGCCCACAGGCCGTCGGCCCGGCGCAGCACGAAGTCGCCGACCTCGCGGGCCAGGTCCTGGCGCTGCGGGCCGAGGCGGCGGTCGGTCCATTCGAGGGTGCCGGCGTCGCGGGTGAGGAAGCGCCAGGCCCGCGCGGGCCTGCCGTGCAGGCCGTCGCGGCAGGTGCCGGGGTAGACCAGCTCGCCGTGGCGCTCGCGGGCATGGCCGGCCGCCTGCAGGGCCTGCTCGATGTCCTTGCGCGAGCAGCCGCAGGGATAGGCCAGGCCGGCGGCGGCGAGCCGGTCCAGGGCCGCCTGGTAGTGCGCGCCGCGGGCCGACTGCCACACCGGCGGCGCGTCGGGAACCAGGCCGCAGGCGGCGAGCTGGCGCAGGATCTCGCGGTCGGCGCCGGGCACGCAGCGCGGCGTGTCCACGTCCTCGATGCGCACCAGCCAGCGCCCGCCGTGGGCGCGCGCGTCCAGCCAGCTGGCCAGCGCGGCGACCAGCGAGCCGGCGTGCAGCGCGCCGGTAGGGGAGGGGGCGAAGCGGCCGGTGTAGCTCAAGGCCCGCGCAGGCGCTCGGCGGCCTCAGGCCGCGGCCAGGGCGAGCTCCAGGCCGGAGACGAAACCGTCCTCGACGCGGTGGCCCAGGCACCAGTCGCCGCACACGCCCAGGCCGGACTTCGCATCCCACAGGAAGGACTGGCCCAGCGGCACCTGGGTCTTGGCGAAGCGCCAGCGGTGCACCTGGGCATGGGTCGGCTCGGCGCGGATGCCGGTGACCTCGGCGAAGCCCTTGAGCAGCTTGGCGGCCACGCGCTGGGGGTCGTCCTCCAGGTGCTCGAGCGACCACTCCGGGCTGGCCTGCACCGTCCAGCGCTCGATCAGCGCGCGCCCGGGCTTGGACGACTCGCGCGAGAGCCAGGTGATGCGGTGGTGCGTGCTCATGGCCGCATTCCACTGCGGCCCGAGGTGGAACATGCCGGGCTGCTGGGCCTGCGGGAAGGCGACCATCAGCGTCCAGCACGGCGCAACCTGCACCTGGCCGATGCGCTTGACGAAATCGGGCGCCAGCGAGGAGGCGCGCAGCAGGTCCGCCGCCTGCACCGAGGGGATGGCCAGCAGCACCTGGTCGAAGCCGGAGTGCACATGCACCGTGTCGCCGGGGCCGGCGGTGTGCAGCTGCCAGCGGGCCTGGTCGATGGCGTCGCGCTCGATGCGGGTGGCCTGGGTCTCCAGGTGCACCCGGCCGGCGTCGGCCAGGGGCTGGGCCCAGGCGCGCGCCAGCGCGTTCATGCCGGGGACCGGCACCCAGTGCGCCTCGACGCCGGTGCGCGCGGCCTCTGCCACGCGGCCATGCGGGTCCAGCACGCGCACCGCGTTGGCGCTCCAGGGGCGCACCAGGCCGGGCGTGAGCTGGAGCACGCGCTCGAAGCGCTCGTCGCGCACGGTGAAGTACTGGGCGCCGTGGTCGAAGCCGCCGAAGGGCGTCTGCCGGCAGGCCATGCGGCCGCCGAAGCCGCGGCTCTTCTCGAACACGATGACCTCGTGCCCCGCCTGCGCCAGGGTGCGGGCGCAGGCCAGGCCGGCGACGCCCGCGCCGATGACGGCGATGCGGCGCGGGGGGTTGGAGACCGCCGTGTCAGCGGCGGGCGAGGCGAGGGTCTTGGAGGTCTTGCGCGGCATGGTCGGTCGATTGTGTCATCACGGCAGGGTGGGGCCACCCGGGCGATCCAGGAGGGCTCGGCGGGTGGCCGGTGTTTCGAGGCGGTCGAGCCACCACTGGAGCGCCAGCCCGGGACCGAGGCCGCCGGTGTCGCGCCAGGCGTAGCTGGTGCGGGTCAGGCGGTCCGGGCGGCGCACCGGGCGCTCGACCAGCCGGCCCGACTCGATGTAGGGGCGCGCCAGCGGCTCGGGCAGGAAGCCCGCGCCCAGCCCGCGCAGCTGGGCGTCGAGCTTGGCGCGCATGGTGGGCACGGTGAGCACGTCCTGCCCCGCCAGCAGGCCCAGGGTCATGCCGCTGCCGCGCGTGACCGAGTCGGCCACCGCGACGGCGCGGTGCTTGACCAGCAGGTCGTCGTCCAGCGGCCCGGGCGCGCGGGCCAGCGGGTGGTGCGGCGCCACGGCGAACACGAAGCCGATCTCGCCCAGGACCTGGCTGCGGATGCCGGGCGCGGTGCCGGCCTCCAGCGACACGCCCAGCGCCAGGTCGGCCTGGCCGGAGACCAGCGCCTCCAGCGTGCCCGAGAGCGCCTCGTCGCGCAGGCGCAGGCGGGTCTGCGGCGCCACCTCGAAGAAGTCGTGGGCCAGCTCCATCACCGTGCTGCAGGAGATGATGGTGTCCACCGCGATCGTGAGCTGCGACTCCCAGCCGGTGGCCACGCGGCGCACCCGGTTGGCCACCGCGTCCACCTCGCCCAGGAGGCGCTCTCCCTCGCGCAGCAGTTCGGTGCCGGCGGGCGTCAGGCGGGCCTGGCGCGAGGCGCGGTCGAACAGCAGGGCGTCCAGCGCGTCCTCCACCTGGCGCACCCGGTAGGTCACCGCGCTGGGCACCAGCCCCAGCTCGCGCGCCGCGGCAGCGAAGCTGCCGGCCCGCGCCACCGCCTGCAGCAGGGCCAGGGTCTCCGGGGTGAGGACTTCGCGCGGGCTGGGCATGGGCATTCAGTTTTTTTGAATGATGCCATCAAACGCGGAGGCTCCGGGAGGCGGGGCCGGCCCCTACAGTCCCTCCATCGGGACGCCAACGCACCCCAGCACGAAAGGAGACCGGACATGTTGACCCTGCGCAAATCCCAGGACCGCGGCCACGCCAACCACGGCTGGCTCGACTCGTACCACAGCTTCTCCTTCGCCGGCTACTACGACCCCGCGCACATGGGCTTCGGCCCGCTGCGCGTGATCAACGAGGACCGCATCGCCCCGGGCACCGGCTTCGGCACGCATGGTCACCGCGACATGGAGATCATCAGCTACGTGCTCGAGGGCAACCTCGCGCACAAGGACAGCATGGGCAACGTCAAGGGCATCCCGCCCGGCGACGTCCAGCGCATGAGCGCGGGCTCCGGCGTGATGCACAGCGAGTTCAACCACGCGCCGGCCCAGGTGACGCATTTCCTGCAGATCTGGATCGAGCCGAACGAGACCGGCATCGCCCCGAGCTACGAGCAGAAGACCTTCGCCGAGGCCGACAAGCGCGGCCGCCTGCGCCTGGTCGCCTCGCCCGACGGCGCGCAGGGCAGCGTGACGATCCATGCCGACGCCCGCCTGCATGCCGGCCTGTTCGACGGCGCCGAGTCCGCCGAACTCCCCCTGGCCGCCGGCCGCAAGGCCTACGTGCACCTGGTGCGCGGCGAGCTCACCGTCAACGGCACGCCCCTCAAGGGCGGCGACGCCGCCAAGCTCGAAGGCGAGCAGGCCGTGCGCCTGGCCGCCGGCCGCGAGGCCGAGGTGCTGGTGTTCGACCTGCCCGCCTGACCCTTCCCTCTTTTCCTTTCAACTTCATTCCAAGGAGAAACACCGTGACCGCTTCCCCCAACGACAAGCTGCAGGACCTCTTGAGCCTGGCTGGCCGCATCCTGCTGGCCGCGCTCTTCGTGCCCGCCGGCTACGGCAAGATCGGCGGCTTCGAGGGCACCGCCGGCTACATCGCCTCGGTCGGCCTGCCGATGCCGCAGCTCGGCGTCGCCATCGCCATCATCGTGGAGCTGGGCCTGGGCCTGCTGCTGCTGGCGGGCTACCGCACGCGCCTGGTGGCCCTGGTGCTGGCGGCCTTCACCGTCGTGGCCGGCGTGTTCTTCCACAACTACTGGGCCATGCCGGCGGACAAGGTCATGATCCAGCAGATCATGTTCTTCAAGAACCTGGGCATCGCCGGCGGCCTGCTCGCCTTCGCGGCCTTCGGCGCCGGCGGCTTCAGCCTGGACGCCCGCCTCAAGCGCGATTGACGCGCCACCCATTTCCGCCCCCCGGGGCACTTTCCATCACCCACTGACTCAGGACAAGAACCATGGCATCCATCGCTATCGTCTACCACTCCGGCTACGGCCACACCCAGCGCCAGGCCCAGGCCGTCGCCGAAGGCGCCGGCGCCACCGCCCACCTGGTGGCCATCGACGCCGAGGGCAACCTGCCCGAAGGCGGCTGGGACCAGCTGCTGAACGCCGACGCCATCATCTTCGGCTCGCCGACCTACATGGGCGGCGCGAGCTGGCAGTTCAAGAAGTTCGCCGACGCCTCCTCCAAGGCCTGGTTCACCCAGGCCTGGAAGAACAAGGTCTTCGCCGGCTTCACCAACAGCGCCAGCACCAACGGCGACAAGAACAGCACCATGAGCTACTTCATGACGCTGGCCATGCAGCACGGCGGCGTGTGGGTCGGCACCGGCATGATGCCGTCCAACAGCAAGGCCGCCACCCGCAACGACGTGAACTGGATGGGCGCCTCCGCCGGCGCCATGGCCACCACGCCCTCCGACGCCTCGGTGGCCGAGATGCTGCCCGGCGACCTCGAGACCTCGCGCCAGTTCGGCGCCCGCGTGGCGGAAGTCGCCCGCAAGTGGGCCAAGTAAGGCCCGGGTGACGGCCATGTCCACCGGGCTCGAACTGACGGGACACGACAAGGACCTGGGCGGTGGCTTCACCGTGCGCCGCCTGCTGCCGGCGGCGCGCCGCCGCAGCGTGGGGCCCTTCGTCTTCTTCGACCATTTCGGCCCGGTGACCCAGGTCCCGGGCGCCAGCCATGATGTGCGGCCGCACCCGCACATCGGCCTGGCCACCGTGACCTACCTGTACGAGGGCGCGATGATGCATCGCGACAGCCTCGGCTGCGAACAACTGATCGAGCCCGGCGCCATCAACTGGATGCGCGCCGGGCGCGGCATCGTGCACTCCGAGCGCCGTCCGCAGGCGCTGCGCCAGACCGAGATGGTGGTGCACGGCCTGCAGCTGTGGGTGGCCCTGCCCGAGGCGCTGGAGGAGGCCGAGCCGGCCTTTACCCACACGCCGGCGGCTGCCATCCCCGTGCTGGACCTGGGCGGCGCCCGGGTGCGCGTGCTGGTGGGCGAGGCCTTCGGCGCGCGCTCGCCGGTGCGACCCGAATCGCCCACCACCTACCTGGACCTGCAGCTGCCCGCCGGCGCCACGCTGGACCTGCCCGCCGTAGCGACCGAGCTGGCGCTGTACCTGGTCGAAGGTGAGGCGGTGGTCGACGGCCAGCCGCTGGCCGCGCGGCGCATGCGCGTGCTGGAGGGCGGGCAGGGGACGCGCATCGAGGCGCGCGACGCCAGCCGCATCGCGGTGGTCGGCGGCGAGCCGCTGGGCCCGCGCCACATGTGGTGGAACTTCGTCCACTCCCGCCCCGAGCGGATCCACCAGGCCGCGGCCGACTGGGAGGCCGGCCGCTTCGCGCCGGTGCCGGGCGAGACCGAATCCATCCCCCTGCCGGCGCAGCGCTTCGTGCAGGCGCCGCCGCTCTGAGCGCCGCGGGCCGGCCGACGCGTGCCGGCACGTGAGGAGGCATGCCGCGCCTCTATGATGCGCGGCATGTCCCTGACCGACGTCTTCCCCTGGTACGACTGGCTCGCGCTGGCCTGGTTCATCGCCGTCTGGTGGGGCTATGCCTGGTACTCGCGCGCCGCGAGCGCGCGCGGCCAGACCCTGCTGGCGATCACCAACCGCTGGCGCCGCGCCTGGCTGTTCCAGGCCACCCAGCGCGATCCGCGCGTGGTCGACGGCGTGATCGTGCAGAGCCTGTCCTCCAGCCCCTCGTTCTTCGCCTCGACCACCATCATCATCATCGGCGGCCTGCTGGCGCTCCTGGGCACCACCGACAAGGCCGCCGAGGTGGTGCGCGAGCTGCCCTTCGCCGCCCGCACCAACATGCTGCAGTTCGACCTGAAGCTGGTGCTGCTGCTGGTGATCTTCACCTTCGCGTTCTTCCGCTTCACCTGGTCGATCCGCCAGTACACCTTCGCCGCTCTGATGCTGGGTGCCATGCCTGCGCCCGGCGAGTTCGCGGCCGGCCGCAAGGACCGCGAGGCGGTGGCGGACCAGGGCGCGGCCCTCGTGGGCATGGCCGCGGAGTCGTTCAACGACGGCGTGCGGGCCTACTACTTCGCCTTCGCCGCCATCGCCTGGTTCGTCTCGCCGCTGGCCTTCGCGGTCGGCGCGGCGCTGGTGGTCGCGGTGCTGTACGGGCGCGAGTTCCACTCGCAGGTGCTCACCGTCCTGCGGGGCTGAGCCCGCCGCGGGCTCAGTCGCGGGCGGGCGCGAGCGCCGGGTCGAGCGCCTCGCGCTCGTCGAACACGAAGCAGCCGCCCCGGTAATGGGCGCCGCCGGCTTCCTCGAAGTAGCGCAGGATGCCGCCTTCGAGCTGCCACACGTTGTCCAGGCCGGCCTCCTGCAGGTAGATCGCGGCCTTCTCGCAGCGGATGCCGCCGGTGCAGAAGCTCACCACGGTCTTGCCCTCGAGGTCGGCGCGGTGGTCCTGCACGGCCTGCGGGAAGTCGCTGAACTTGGTGATGCGCCAGTCGATCGCGCCCTCGAAGGTGCCGTGGTCCACCTCGAAGGCGTTGCGCGTGTCCAGCGTCACCACCGGGCGGCCGGCGTCGTCATGCCCCTGGTCCAGCCAGCGGCGCACGGTGAGCGCGTCGACCGCCGGGGCGCGGCCGTCCTGCGGGCGGATGGTGGGGTGGTTCATGCGGATGATCTCGCGCTTGACCTTCACCAGCATCTTGCGGAACGGCTGGTGGGCCGACCAGCTCTCCTTGACCGGCAGGCCGCCCAGGCGCGGGTCGGACTGCAGGCGCGCCAGGAAGCCGCGCAGGGCCTGCGCCTCGCCGGCCAGGAACAGGTTGATGCCCTCGGTGGCCAGCAGGATGGTGCCCTTCAGGCCGCAGGCCAGGGCGTCGGCGAGCAGGCGCTCGCGCAGGGCGGGGCAGTCGTCGAGTTCGACGAACTTGTAGGCGGAAACGTTGAGGATTTCAGGCACGAGGCCACGGATTTTAGGCGGGGTCAACCCCCGGCGACTTCCTACAATCGCAGGCTATGTTCGTCCACCTGCGCCTGCATTCCGAGTTCTCCGTGGTCGACGGCACCTGCCGCATCGACGACACCCTGAAGGCCGCAGCGGCCGATGGCCAGCCGGCCATGGCCATCACCGACCTGAACAACCTGTTCGGCGGCATCAAGTTCTACAAGGCCGGCCGCAGCACGGGCGTCAAGCCGGTGCTGGGCGCCGAGGTCATGCTCCAGGGCCTGGGCAAGGACGCCGCCCAGGTCTCGCGCATCGTGCTGCTGGTGCAAAGCCGCCAGGGCTACCTGAACCTGTGCGAGATCCTGGCCCGCGGCTGGACCGCCAACGTGGTCAAGGCCCAGGCCGTGTGCAAGCTCGAGTGGCTGCAGGAGCTGGGCGAGGGGCTGATCGCGCTGTCCGGCGCGCAGGCCGGGCCGGTGGGCCAGGCCCTGGTGCAGGGCGACGCGCACCGCGCCAGCCAGGCGGCGCTGGCGCTGGCGGGCGTGTTCCCGCACCGCTTCTACATCGAGCTGCAGCGCGCCGGCCGCGCCGACGACGAGGCCCATGTGGCCGCCGCGGTGCAACTGGCCGCCAAGCTGCACCTGCCCGTGGTCGCCACCCACCCGATCCAGTTCCTCACCGAGGACGACTACGAGGCCCACGAGGCGCGCGTGTGCATCTCCGAGGGCGAGATCCTGGGCAACCAGCGCCGCGTGCGCAAGTTCACCCGCGAGCAGTATTTCAAGTCCAGCGCCCAGATGGAGGCGCTGTTCGCCGACGTGCCCTCGGCCATCGCCAACACGGTGGAGATCGCCCGCCGCTGCAGCCTGACCCTGGAGCTGGGCAAGCCGCGCCTGCCGCACTTCCCGACGCCCAACGGCATGCCGATGGAGGAGTACTTCCGCTTCGCCTCGCACGAGGGCCTGAAGGAGCGCATGGCGCACCTCTACCCCGACGAGGCGCAGCGCGAAAAGGAAATGCCCCGCTACGTGGAGCGCCTGGAGTTCGAGATCAGCACCATCCTCAAGATGGGGTTCCCGGGCTACTTCCTGATCGTGGGCGACTTCATCAACTGGGCCAAGAACAACGGCTGCCCGGTGGGCCCGGGCCGGGGCTCCGGCGCCGGCTCGCTGGTCGCCTACGCGCTGAAGATCACCGACCTCGACCCGCTGCAGTACAACCTGCTGTTCGAGCGTTTCCTGAACCCGGAGCGGGTGTCGATGCCCGACTTCGACATCGACTTCTGCCAGGGCAACCGCGACCGGGTCATCGAGTACGTGAAGGACAAGTACGGCCGCGACGCCGTGTCCCAGATCGCCACCTTCGGCACCATGGCGGCCAAGGCCGCCATCCGCGACGTCGGCCGCGTGCTGGACATGAGCTACACCTTCTGCGACGGCATCAGCAAGCTGGTGCCGCAGAAGCCCGGCCAGCACATCACCATCGACGGCGCCATCGAGCAGGAGCCGATCCTGGCCGAGCGCCTGGAGAAGGAGGACGAGGTCAAGACCCTGATCGGCCTGGCCAAGAAGCTCGAGGGCCTGACGCGCAACGTCGGCATGCACGCCGGCGGCGTGCTGATCGCCCCGGGCAAGCTGACCGACTTCACGCCCCTGTACCAGCAGCCCGGCTCCGATTCCGCGGTGAGCCAGTATGACAAGGACGACGTGGAGGCCGCCGGCCTGGTGAAGTTCGACTTCCTGGGCCTGGCCACGCTCACGATCCTGGAGATCGCGCGCGAGTTCATCATGAAGCGCCACAAGGGCCAGGAGAACTTCGCGTTCGAGAACATCCCGCTCGATGACGCCGCCACCTACAAGCTGTTCTCCGACGGCAAGACCGAGGCGGTGTTCCAGTTCGAATCCCGCGGCATGCAGGGCATGCTGCGCGACGCCCGGCCCACCCGCCTGGAAGACCTCATCGCCCTGAACGCGCTGTACCGCCCGGGCCCGATGGACCTGATCCCCAGCTTCGTGGCCCGCAAGCACGGGCGCGAGGAAGTGGAGTACCCGCACCCCCTGGTGGCCGACATGCTCTCCGAGACCTACGGCATCATGGTCTACCAGGAGCAGGTGATGCAGACCGCGCAGATCCTGGGCGGCTACTCGCTCGGCGGCGCCGACCTGCTGCGCCGGGCCATGGGCAAGAAGAAGGCCGAGGAGATGGCCGAGCACCGGCAGATCTTCCGCGCCGGCGCGGCCAAGAACGACATCCCGCAGGAGAAGGCCGACGAGATCTTCGACCTGATGGAGAAGTTCGCCGGCTACGGCTTCAACAAGTCGCACGCCGCCGCCTACTCGCTGCTGGCGTACCACACGGGCTGGCTCAAGGTTCATTACACGGCGGAGTTCTTCTGCGCCAACATGACCGTGGAAATGGACGACACCGACAAGCTCAAGGTGCTGTTCGAGGACGCGGTCAAGAACTTCGGCATCACCTTCGAGCCGCCGGACGTGAACCGCGGCGTCTACCGCTTCGAGCCGGTCACGGACAAGGTGATCCGCTACGGCCTGGGCGCGGTCAAGGGCACGGGCCAGTCGGCCATCGAGGCGATCGTGGCGGCGCGCGAAGGCAAGGGCAGCGGCCCCTCCGGCTCCGAGAGCGGGCCGTTCACGAGCCTGTTCGACTTCGTCAAGCGCATAGACCGCAGCCGCATCAACAAGCGCACGGTGGAGGCCCTGATCAAGGCCGGCGCTTTCGACGCGATCCAGCTCAATCGCGCCTCCCTGGTGGCCAGCATCGACCGCGCCTGGGAGTTCGCCATCGCCGCCGAGGCCAACGCCAACCAGGGCGGCCTGTTCGACCTGGGCGACGACACGCATGGCGCCAGCACCACCGAGCCCGACCTGGTGGAGGCCACGCCCTGGGGCGTGAAGGAGCGCCTCACCTTCGAGAAGACGGCGGTGGGCTTCTACCTCTCGGGCCACCTGTTCGACGAGGTGGCCGCCGAGGTGCGCCGCTTCGCCCGGCGCACCATCGACGACCTGATCGACTCGCGCGAGCCGCAGCTGATCGCCGGCATCATCAGCGACCTGCGGGTGATCAACGGCCAGCGCGGCAAGGTCGCGATCTTCAAGCTCGATGACAAGTCCGGGATGATCGAGGCGGTGGCCGACGAGTCCGTCATCAACGCCAGCCGCAACCTGCTCAAGGACGACGAGCTGGTGATCGTCATGGCCAAGATGCAGCCGGATCGCTTTTCCGGCGGCTTCCGCCTGAACGTGCAGCAGGTCTGGGACCTGGCCACCGCGCGCTGCCGCTTCGGCAAGTACCTGAAGGTGGCCGTCAACGGGCGCGCGCCCGACATCCACCGCCTGGTGCGTGAGTTCCCGCCGCAGCGCATCGAGAGTGAGCAGGGCGAACTGGTGCGCGGCCTGCCGGTGCGCCTGGCCGTGCGCCGCGAGCAGGCGGTGGCCGAACTGCTGCTCGGCGAGGAGGCCCGCTTCTTCCCCAGCGACGCCGCCTTGGCCAGCTGGATGGCCCAGGCGGACCAGGGGCAGGCGCAGATCGTCTACGAGGCCTGAGAGGCTTCGTTCACGGCGTCTGAGCCTGCTTGCCGTCCGCCGCGGCCGCGGCGGAGGTGTAGGCCATGTCGGTGTGGACCTGCACCAGTAGCGGCGCCTCATTGCCCGCGCGCAGGTCGAACACGCATTCGACCGCCATGCGCACCGCCGAAGCGGGCGTCTCCACCTGCTCGACGCCGATGATGGCGGCCGAGAAGCGCTGGAAGGTGCCGGCGCGCGCATGGAGCAGGCCGTCCGCGCCGGTCCACAGGTCGTAGCTCTGTCTCGAGCCGCCCGTGTTGTCCTTGCCCTGGAGGAACCCGTGCAGCGCGGTGAACTTGGCCAGTTGCATCTGCAGGGCCTGGCACAACGCGGCCGACACCTTGGGCAGCATCCGCTCGCCGGGCTCGCCGGCGGGCAGGGCCGAGAGCAGGCCGGCCGCCACCGCCTCGGGGGTGCGCGCAAGCGTCCGGCCCTGGACCGAGTAGTCGGCGCCGACCGCGTCGCGATGGACCTGGTGGGCGATCTGCACGGTGCGGCCGTCGGCGATCTTCACGGACATGGGCTCGACGGCGGTCTGCATCAGGCCGACCTGGCGTGCCACCTCCCGGTGCAGGTCCCGCAGGCCGGGGTTCGGGCCGGCGAGGAAGCTGGTCTCGGACTTCATCGCCTCGGCGAAGGCCTGGCGGTCGCTGCTGCCGGTGGCGGCGATCGTGTCGGGCAGGGTGCCGGCGATGGCCGTCCCCGGCAGGACCGTCGGGCCTGCCTGGTTCGGCCGCTCGAGGGCGGTCTCGCGCGCCAGCACGGTGCGGACCTGGTCGGCCGGGCCGGCGAGCGCGAATTCGAGGGTCGCCATCAGGCGGGGCATCGACATGCCCGGGGTCTGCCGCATGGCGTCGAACCACGCCGCGGCCTTGCCGGCGTCCTCGCGGATGTCCTTCGAGGAGGCCGAGAGGATGTCCTTGACCATGAAGGCCTGCCGCAGCAGCTCGCAGCAGGCCCGGTCGGGGAAGCTGCGGTGGAACGGGGGCGCTGGCTCGCCGGGCCCGGGTGTGCCGGCGCCGTCCTGGACCAGGCTGCCCCGGAGGGTCGCCGCGAAGGCGTCGACCTTGCCGGCGCGGAACTCGGCCTGTTCCCGGTCCGCCATCGCGATGGCGCGGTTCATCAGGGACAGCGTGAGCTTGTCGCCTTCCAGGGTGCGGGCCACGTTCGCCCCGATGTCGCCGTGGTAGCCCGACGCCAGGGCGGACCGGAACTGCAGCAGGGTCACCTCGCCGCCGGCCGAGGGGGCGGCCGTGGTCGGGGTCGGGGTACCGACCAGGGCGCCGACCAGCGAGCTCCAGAGGGAGGGTGGGTTGGTCGGTTTCTGCAGCGAGAGCGTGGCCGGCTCCTGGCCGCTGCCCAACTTGACCTGGACCAGGTCCGAGGCGGACTCCGGGCCCGCCTGCAGGCCCAGGGCCCGGAATTGCTGGATGCTCACGACCGGCTGCATGCGCGCCTCCTCGGATCCCGGCGAACTGCTGGGCAAAGGCGTGGTAACGGATGAGCTGGCCGGGTTCCCCGCTCGTCGGGTCCGGCCGGGGCTTCAGCCCTTGGGCCGGAACTCCATCAGCAGCGGGCTGTGAACGCGCCCGTCGGTGTCGCGGGGCAGGACCTCGGTGCGGTCCAGGGCGCGCAGCACCGCGTCGTCCCAGGCCTTGTTGCCGCTGGACTTGGTGACCTTGCGGCTGGTGATGGTCCCGTCCGGGGCCATGCGCACCTCGACCTCGGCGACCGGGTTGCCCGGCACGTCGTCGCTGAAGACGATGTTGGGCTTGACCCGGGCGCGGATGCGGCCGGCGTAGCTGTCCGAGGGGCCGGCCGAGCGCAGCGCGTTGCCGGTGGCCGTGGCCCCGCCGGTGGCGCCGGCCAGGCCCTGCATGCGGCGCAGGTTCTCCTGGCGCAGGGCCTCGGCGCGCTTGGCCTCGGCCTGCTCCTGCGCCTGCGCCTTGGCCAGCTTCTCGGCGGCCTCGCGCTTCTTCTGGTCCTCCAGGCGCTTCTGCTCGGCGAGCTGCTTCTTCTTCGCTTCGGCCTTTTCCGCCTCCAGCTTCTTCTGCTTCTCGCGCTCGGCCTCGAGCTTCTTCTTCTCCTCGGCGGCCTTGCGCTGCTTCTGCAGGGCGATGTCGGCGTCCTTCACCGCGGGTGGCGGCGGCGGGGCCTGCACCCGGGGCGCCGGGGCGGGCGGCGGGGGAGGGGGCGGCGGGGCCTCGACCAGCCTGGGCGCGGCCTCCTGCGCGGTGGGGGCCCACAGTTCGGCCTCGGCGGCCAGCGTCTGCGGGTCGCGCTTCCAGCCCACGCCCCAGGTCAGGGCCGCCACCAGCACGAGGTGGGCCAGCACCGCCAGGCCCAGGGCGCGGCCCCGCCCGGGTTCGGGCGGCGGCGCGAAGGCCTGGGGGTCGGCGACGTGCATGGCGTGCTCGAGGTGTCGGGGGCCGGGGAGGGTCAGGGCGCGAGCTGCACCGACAGGCCCACGCGCTGCACGCCGGCGCGCTGCAGGGTGTCCATCACCCGCACCACGGACTCGTACTTCACGTTGCGGTCGGCGCTGATCACCACCGCGCTGCTGCCGGGGGCCTGGCCCTGCTGCGCGCGCTGCACCACCGCGGCGACCTCGGCGGCGCTCACGCGCTGCAGCTTGTCATCCAGCCGCACCTCCAGCGATTCGTCCTTGCCGATCACGATCTCGATCTTCTGGTCCGGCTGGCGGTTGGCCTTGCCCACGCTGGGCAGGTCGATGGTGCTGGGCGTGATCAGGGGCGCGGTGACCATGAAGATGATCAGCAGCACCAGCATCACGTCGATGAAGGGGACCATGTTGATCTCGTTCACCGCGCGGCGGCCCTTGCCGCGGGAGGCGACGCCGGGCATTACTCAGGCCTCCGACGGGCCGCCCCCAGGCAGGCCTGGGCCCCCTCGGGGGGCAGCGCACGACGCGCAGCGAGAAGCGTGGGGGTCATGTTTCAGTGGGCCGACGCGGTGCCCGCGCCGACGTTGCGTTGCAGGATGTTGGAGAACTCCTCGATGAAGGTCTCCAGCTTGATCGAGACGCGGTCGATGTCGCGCGCGAAGCGGTTGTAGGCCAGCACCGCCGGGATCGCCGCGAACAGGCCGATGGCGGTGGCCACCAGCGCCTCGGCGATGCCGGGGGCCACGGTGGCCAGGGTCACCTGCTGCAGGCTGGCCAGGCCGGTGAAGGCGTGCATGATGCCCCACACCGTGCCGAACAGGCCCACGTAAGGGGAGACCGAGCCGACCGAGGCGAGGAAGGAGAGGTGGTGTTCCACCGCGTCCACCTCGCGCTGGTAACTGGCCCGCATGGCGCGGCGCGCGCCATCGAGCAGGGTGCCGGCGTCGGTGATGCGGCGCTCGCGCAGCTTCTGGAACTCGCGCATGCCGGAGGCGAAGATGCGCTCCATCGGGCCGGCGAGCTTGGCGTTCTTGGCGGCCGCGGCGTACAGGTCGTTCAGGCTGGTGCCGGACCAGAACTCGCGTTCGAAGTCCTCGTTCAGTGCCTTGATCCGCTTGAGGGAAATGAGCTTGCGGAAGATGGCCGCCCAGCTCGCGACCGAGACGGTCACCAGCAGGGCCATCACCAGCTGCACCACCCAGCTGGCGTGCAGCACCAGGGTCAGGATGGACATGTCTTGGTTCATGGCTTGAGCACTTCGAGGAGGGAGGTGGGGATTCTGGCAGGGCGCAGCGTGGCGGCCTCGACCCAGCCGATGCGGATGGTGCCTTCGGCCAGCACCGTGCCGCCGGATTTCAGGCGCGCGTCCTGCGCGATGACCAGCGAGGCGCGTCCCGCTTCTTCGAGCCGGGCGGAGACCAGGAGTTCATCATCGAGCCGCGCGGACCGCAGGTAGCGCACCGCGGTCTCGCTGACGACGAACATCCCGCCGGTCTGCTCGCGCAGCGTGCTCTGGGCGATGCCCAGGGACCGCAGCCACTCGGTGCGGGCGCGCTCGAAGAACTTCAGGTAGTTGGCGTAGAACACGATGCCGCCGGCATCGGTGTCCTCCCAGTAGACGCGGACGGGGAATTCAAAACTCATTCGAAGGTGTCCCGCAGCGCGCGCAGGCGCTCGATGGCCAGTTGCAGCTGCGGCATCGAGCTGGCGGTGGAAAAGCGCACGTAGCGGTCCATGTCGGTGTGGCCGAAGTCACGGCCCGGGGTGATGGCCACATGGGCGCGCTCCATCACCGCGAAGGCCAGCTCCCAGCTGCCCGCCACGCCCAGGCGCTCGCACCACGCGCGGCAGTCGGCCCAGGCGTAGAACGCGCCGTCGGGCCGTACCGGCACCGTCAGGCCCAGGGCCTCCAGCTGCGGGATGAACCCGTCGCGCCGCGCCTTGAACTCGGCGCGCCGGCGCTCGTACTCGGCCAGGCTCGCCGGCTCGAAGCAGGCCAGGGCCGCGTGCTGGGCCACCGCGCTCGGGCAGATGAACAGGTTCTGGGCGAGGCGCTCGACCACCGGCACCAGGGCGTCGGGCACCACCAGCCAGCCCAGGCGCCAGCCGGTCATGTTGAAGTACTTGCTGAAGCTGTTGACGCTGATCACGTCCTCGCCCAGGGCCAGGCCGGTGTGGCCGTAGGCCGCCTCGTAGCTCAGGCCCAGGTAGATCTCGTCCAGCAGGGTGATGCCGCCGCGGGCGCGCACGATCTCGTGGATGCGCGCCAGCTCGGCGAACTCCAGCGAGGTGCCGGTGGGGTTGGAGGGCGAGGCGAGCAGCACGCCGCGGGTCTTCGGGCCCCAGTGGGCCTCGACCTTCGCCGCACTGAGCTGGAAGCGCTCGGCGGCGGTGGCCGGCACCAGCACCGGCGTGCCCTCGGCGGCGCTGACGAAGTGGCGGTTGCAGGGGTAGCTCGGGTCCGGCATCAGCACCTCGTCGCCGGCCTCCACCAGGGCCAGGCAGGCCAGCTGCAGGGCGGCCGAGGCGCCGGCGGTCAGGACGATGCGGCGGGCCGGCACCGCCACCCCGAAGCGGGTGCGGTACCAGTCGCTGATGCGCTCGCGCAGGGCGTCCAGGCCCAGGGCGTCGGTGTACTGGGTGAGGCCGTCGCGCACGGCGCGCGCGGCGGCTTCCTGCACCAGCGGCGGCGCGGTGAAGTCCGGCTCGCCGATGTTCAGGAACACCATCGGCCGGTCGCCGCCCGCGTTCTCGCGGGCCAGGCGGGAGGCGGCCTTGGCCACCTCCATCACGTAGAACGGCTCGATGCGTTCGGCGCGCCTCGCGATGCGCAGCGTCACTTCGCCTTCCCGGTGGCGCGGTCGGCCTCGACCTCCAGGGGGCGCAGCTGGGCGGCCAGGCCGTTGAGGACGGCGTTGACGTACTTGTGGCCGTCGGTGCCGCCGAACTCCTTGGCCAGCTCCACGCACTCGTTGATCACCACGCGCCAGGGCACCTCGACGGCGTGCTGGAACTCCCAGGTGCCGATCCACATGGCGGCATGCTCGATGGGGGAGATCTCCTCCCACTTGCGATCGAGCAGGGGCGTGATCAGCGCATCGAGTTCGGCGGCCTGCGCGATGCAGCCGTGCAGCACCGCGTCGTAGTGGGCCGCGTCGGCCTTGTGGAAGCCGGACAGGTCGCGGGTGAAGTGGTCGATGGCCTCGGCCTCGTTGCCGCCCACCAGGCGCTGGTAGAGGGCCTGCAGCGCGAACTCGCGCGCGCGGGTGCGGGCCGACTTGGCCGAGGCCTTGCGGGCGCCGGTGGCGGTCAGGCCGGGGCGGCGCGCGGGACGGGCGCCTTCGTTCTGGGGCTCGTCGCTCATTTCTTCAGGCCTTGCAGGAGGTTGCACATTTCCACGACCACGCGGGCGGCGTCGACGCCCTTCTCGACCTGGCGGGCCACGGCCTGCTCCAGGTTCTCGGTGGTGAGGATGACGTTGGCGATGGGCAGGCGGTAGTCCAGGCCCACGCGGGTGACGCCGGCGGCCGATTCATTGGCCACCAGCTCGAAGTGGTAGGTCTCGCCGCGGATGATGCAGCCCAGGGCCACCAGCGCGTCGAAGCCGCCCCGGTCGGCCAGCGCCTGCAGCGCCAGCGGCACTTCGAGCGCGCCGGGCACGAAGACATGGGTGATGTCGGCATCGGCCACGCCCAGGCGGTGCAGTTCGCCCTTGCAGGACTGCGCCAGGGTGTCGGTGATGCTCTCGTTGAAGCGGGCCTGGACGATGCCGACCTTCAGGCCGGTGCCGTCGAGGGCGTGGGCCTGGCCCTTGTCTGCGCCTTGCATGCGGTGTGTTCTTTCGGTTCTCTGGCTGTTTCGGGGCGCCGCGCTCAGGCCGCGCCGGGGGTGACGTAGCCGGCGATCTCGAGGCCGTAGCCCGCCATGCTGGGCATGCGGCGGGGCGAGCCCATGACGGTCATGCGGTGCACGCCGCATTCGCGGATGATCTGCACGCCCACGCCGTAGGTGCGCAGGTCCATGCGGCCCCGCTCGGGAGCCTGGGCGGAACGGGCCGTGCCCTCGAACTGCGCCAGCAGCTGCTCGGCGGACTCGCCGGCATTGAGCAGCACCACCACGCCGCGGCCTTCCTTGGCGATGTGGGCGAGGGCGGCGTCGAGGCTCCAGGAGTGCATCTTGCGACCCACCTCCAGCGCGTCGAGCACCGACAGGGGCTCGTGCACGCGCACCGGCACGGCGTCGGCCGGGCCCCACTGGCCCATGACCAGGGCCAGGTGCAGGCCCTCGCTCGGCTGGTCCTGCCAGGCGTGGGCGGTGAACTCGCCGTAGGCGGTCTTCAGCGGGCGCGAGGCGACCTTCTGCACCAGCGACTCGTTGCGGCTGCGGTACTCGATCAGGTCGGCGATGGTGCCGATCTTCAGGCCGTGCTCGGCGGCGAAGACCTGCAGGTCCGGCAGGCGGGCCATGGTGCCGTCGTCCTTCATGATCTCGCAAATCACCGAGGAGGGCGTGAGGCCGGCCATGGCGGCGAGGTCGCAGCCGGCCTCGGTGTGGCCGGCGCGCATCAGCACGCCGCCGTCGACGGCCTGCAGCGGGAAGATGTGGCCCGGCTGGACCAGGTCCTCGGCCTTCGCGTCCTTGGCGACGGCGGCCTGCACGGTGCGGGCGCGGTCGGCGGCGGAGATGCCGGTGGTCACGCCCTCGGCCGCCTCGATGGAGACGGTGAAGGCGGTGGAGTGCTTGGTGCCGTTGCGTGAGACCATGGGCGGCAGGCGCAGCAGCTCGCAGCGCTCGCGGGTCAGGGTCAGGCAGATCAGGCCGCGGCCGAAGCGGGCCATGAAGTTGATGGCCTCGGGGGTGACGTGGTCGGAGGCGAGGACCAGGTCGCCCTCGTTCTCGCGGTCTTCCTCGTCGACCAGGATGACGATGCGGCCGGCCTTCATGTCGGCCACGATGTCCTCGACCGGCGAGATGGCCACCGGGTTGACGGGGGAGGTCAGTGCGTTCATTGGGAGACTTTCTCGGGCAGCGAGCCGCCCAGCATGCGCTCGACGTAGCGCGCGATCAGGTCGATTTCCAGGTTCACCGGGGTGCCGTCCTGGAGGGCGTGCAGGGCGGTGTTCTGGACGGTGTGCGGGATCAGGTTGATGCTCACCTCGCAGCCCTCGGGCAGGTCGCGCACCGCGTTGACGGTGAGGCTCACGCCGTTGACGGTGATGGAGCCCTTGTAGGCGAAGTACTTGCCCATCTCGCCCGGGGCCAGCACCCGCAGCTCCCAGCTCTCGCCCACCGGGGCGAAGCGGCTGACGCGGCCGATGCCGTCCACATGGCCCGAGACGATGTGGCCGCCCAGGCGGTCGTGCGCGCGCAGGGCCTTCTCGAGGTTGATCGGGACGCCCGCCCGGTCGAGGCCGGCGGTGCGGGCCAGGGACTCGGCGGAGATGTCGATGGTGAAGGTGCGCGCCGCGGGGTCGAAGCTGGTGACGGTCATGCACGCGCCGTTGAGGGCGATGCTGTCTCCCAGGCCGACGTCATCGAGGTACCCGTCGGGCGCCTCCAGGGTCAGGCGCTTGCCGTGCTGCGAAGAACTTCCGAGGTCGTGGACGGCGGCGATACGCCCCACGCCGGTGATGATGCCGGTGAACATCCGGCTATTTTCGCAGGTATTCGGCAGGGCCTCAGAAGCGGTCGCGGCCGGGGACCCGGGCGAGCACGCGCAGGTCCGGGCCGACCGGCGTGGCGGACGTGAATTCCAGGTCCACGCCCTGCGCCAGTGCGGTGAGCGGGCCGAGGGCGGCCATGCCGCGGCCGGGGCCCAGCAGCCGGGGCGCGAGGTAGACGAGGAACTCGTCGACCAGGCCCTCGCGCACCAGGGAGCCATTGAGCTTGTGGCCGGCCTCCACGTGCAGCTCGTTGACCTCGCGCGCGGCCAGGTCCCGCAGCATGGCGGCGAGGTCCACCTTGCCGCCGGGGCCGGGTCGGGCGATGACGGTGGCGCCGCGCGCCTGCAGGGCCGCGCGGCGGGCCGGGTCGTCGCTGGCGGTGTAGACCAGGAGCTCGCGGCCCGGTCTGAGCAGGCGGGCCTCCAGGGGCAGTTCGAGGCGGCTGTCCACCAGCACCACGCGGGGCTGGCGGGGGGTCTCGACGAGGCGCACGTCCAGCTGAGGGTCATCCTCCAGCACGGTGCCGATGCCGGTGAGGACGGCGCAGGCCCGGGCCCGCCAGGCGTGGCCGTCGGCCCGCGCGGCGGGGGAGGTGATCCACTGGCTGGCGCCGTTGTCCAGGGCGGTGGTGCCGTCCAGCGAGGCGGCCACCTTCATCCGCACCCAGGGGGTCTTGCGGACCATGCGGCTGAAGAAGCCGAGGTTCAGCTCGCGCGCGGCCGCCGCGCCGGGGCCGACCTCGACCGCGATGCCCGCGGCGCGCAGGCGCTCGAAGCCGCGGCCGCCCACCAGGGGGTTGGGGTCGCCGAGGGAGGCCACCACGCGGGCGATGCCGGCGGCCGCCAGCGCGTCGCAGCACGGGCCGGTGCGGCCGGTGTGCGAGCAGGGCTCCAGGGTGACCCAGGCCGTGGCGCCGCGCACGTCCTGGCCGCGGGCCTGGGCGTCACGCAGGGCCATGACCTCCGCATGGGGGCCGCCGGCAGCCTGGGTGGCGCCTTCGCCGAGCACGCGGCCGTCGGCGGCCGTGATCACGCAGCCCACGCGCGGATTGGGGCTGGTGATGAAGAGGGCGCTTTCGGCCAGCGCGAGGGCCCGGGCCATCGGCGCGGGCACGGCGGATGCGTCGGGCGGGGGGCTGGTCGGGGAGGTCGGTTCGGTCAAGGCGGGCGGTCGGTGGTTCAGCGCCAGCAGGACTGTACATCGCTGTCGCCGCTGACCGTGCGCTGGCCCGCCTGGTCCAGCCGCAGGCTGCCGCAGCCGGTGTCGGCCGACTGCTGGTTCTGCGGGTCGGCCTGGAGGACGTAGGTGGTGGCGGTGGGCTGGCTGGCGGCGAAGGCGAAGGAGTAGCGGTTCTCGAGCTCCCGCACGCAGCCGGCGGCAGGCACCGCGCTGGCGGCGTCGTAGGCCATGTCGGTGGTGTAGCGCCGCTCCATCTGGTGCGCCAGGGACTGCAGGCAGGCGGCGGCGGTGGCGCGGTAGGCGCGCCGGGCATGGCTGGCATACCCCGGGTAGGCCACCATGGCCAGCAGGGCGACGATGACCAGGGCGACCAGCAGCTCCATCAGCGTGAAGCCGCGCGGGAGTGCGGCGGTCGGGGCCTTGCGGGCGGCGCGGGGCGTCGTCATGCTCACTCCGCCAGGAGTTCGCGCCAGGCGATGCGGCGGCGCAGGGGGCCCGGGCTGCGGGCACGGACGGCGGCCAGGGCCGGGGTCGCGTCCTGGGCGTCCTTCGTGCCGGAGCCGCCGACCAGGACCAGGGTGAGGTTGCCGGCGTTCATGGCTGCGGCGGCGGACGGGGCGCCGACGGAGAGTTCGACCGAGCCGATCGGGCGGTCCCCGAGCCGGTCGTCCTCGAACCGGTTGCTGCCATTGACGTCGAGCAGGCCGACCTCGGTGCCCCCGCCGGTGAAGGGCTCGACCACGTTGAGGAAGCCGCGGCCGCCGGGGTCGCAGGGCTTGTCGGCCGTGGGCACCAGGGACACGGCAAGCAGGGCCGGGATGCCCAGGTTCAGGACCTGGGAGTTGGTGACGATGCGCTCGCCCGCGGGCGGCTGGTTGAAGTCGATGTACCAGCCCTGGCGGCCGGTCATGTCACCGCTGGCGGCGCGCGAGAAGGTGCGCACGGTGCGGCCTGCGAAGGTGCCGACCTGCTCGATGCGCCGCTTCACCAGAGTCCCGCGGTCCTGGCCTATCGGCGAGCCTGCCTCGGCCAGCAGGCCGTACCAGCTCTGCACGCGGGTGCTGGCCGGATCCTCTTCGCGGAAGTAGGCGCCGGTGCCGAAGAACGCGAAGAGCTTGCCGAAGTTCTTGTCGCTGGCGCGGTCGTTGCGCGCCACGTGCAGGCGCGCCGTGATGGGCTGAGGCTGGTTGTCCGGCCCCCGGGCCTTGAACAGAGGCAGGCCGTCCAGGCCCACGCGCCAATCCCCCGGAGCCTGGGCAGAGATGTCGAAGCGCCAGACGTTGCCCTTGAGGTCTCCCGCGACGACCAGGTCGGCCCGGCCGTCGTTGTCGGTGTCGATGACGGCGGGAGCGGCCAGGCCGTTGTCGCCGCCGCTGCCGGTGGCGAGCTTGCGGACCGAGGCCAGCTTGCCGTCGGCGCTGACGATGAAGATGTAGAGGACCGCGTCGCCTTTGCGGCTGTTGTAGCCGTTGCCGGCCACCACGCCCAGGCGGCCGTCGGCCAGGCGCACCGGCACGGCCTCGCCGAGCATCAGGCCCAGGTCGTCGTCGCCTGCGGCCTCGGTGCTGCCCTCGGGCGTGTATTCCCACAGGAAGTTGGCGGCGCCGAAGGACGCGGGGTTGGACACGTCCAGCGAGAACATGCCCTTGCCGCCCCGGCCCAGGAGGGCGTAAAGGTAGCCTCGGCTGGAGGTGTTCGTGCTCCGCGGAGCGAGGGCGATGGCGCCGTCGACGAAGTACTGGTGGCTGTAGTCGCTGCGGGCGAGTGCCGGCAGGCGCGAGACCACGGCGCGCGGGATGAAGCCGAACAGCTCGACGCCATCCTGCGCCCGGAAGGCGTGGAGCATGCCGTCGTTGCCACCGACGAACAGGGTGTCGGTGTTGCGGTCGTAGGCCGGGCCGGAGTGGACGAAGTCACCCAGGGCGCCGTCGCGATCGCGCAGGGTGCCGCCACTGGCCCGCTCCGCGGCGCGGTTGCCGCGCAGGTAGTCGAACACGTCGGCGCTGCCGAGGGACTTCTGGTCGTCGGAGGGCAGGGCACCGAACGAGGTGACCGCCGCGGTTCCGCCCGTGGCCGTGCGCATGAACAGACGCCGCTGCTGCCATTCGGGGAGCATGGCGTTGGCGGACCACGCCGTGGTGCTGCCGATGCCGCTGGCGCTGACGGCGCGCGCCACGAGGTCGCCGGACCAGCGGCGCGAATCGAAGCTGGCCTGGAAGACCCGCGAGCCCTGGCGCACGCTGGGGCCGGTGGTCGCCACGCTGCTGGCGCTGCTGGTGCGGCGCAGGATCTCGCCCAGGGCCTTGCGCAGTGCCGCGCGCAGGCGGGTCGGGTTCTGGACCATCAGGTAGGTATCGGGTACGCCGTCCCCGTCGGCGTCCCATTCCGTGCTCAGGTCGGGCTGGTGCGGCTCGGTCTCGGGGGTGGACTCGACGAAGCCGCCCCACTTGGCGGCGTACCACAGCGGGTCCTTGAGGAAGGTGGCGGCAGCGGCCGTGCCGGGGCGGAAGGTTCGCCTGGCCACCTCTGTCACGCCCAGGCGGTACATCGGCAGGCGCTCGCAGGCCTGCGGCGGCGAGGCGGCGTCGCAGTCGCCGGGGCGCTGGCCCGGCGGGGTGCTCAGGAAGTAGGAGACCCGGGCGGGTTCCTTCTGCGGGTCGCCATTGGTTTCATCGTTCTGGACCTCGAGGTAGACGCCGTCGGCCTCGGTCCCCGAAATCACGTACCCGATGCGCAGGCGCACGCCGGTGAACTGCGTGCGGGTGGGCCGAAGCTGGACCTGCAGGGTGCCTTCCGCAGTGACCTGGACGGTGTACTCCACGACGAAGTCCATGTCGTGGTCGGCTCCCTGTTCGGCATCCTCGAAGTTGATGAGGAATCGTGCGAAGTAGCGGCCTCCGTTGACGGAGGCATTGGCGTCCCCGGGCCCTGTGTTGGCCAGGCTGTCGACATAGAAGTCGACGATCTGCGCGGTGGGCTGGTAGTTGCCCTTGGCCTCGGAGACCCCACCGCCGCTGATGGACTTGCCGAAAGGCACGAGCGTGATCGACTTGCCGTCGCCCATGGGCACCGTGATCCGCGGCAGGGGCGACGCCAGGGCCACGACGAAGGTGTCGACGGACTGGCGGCCGGCGAGGTCGGCCCGCAGGTCGGTGCGCTTGCCGAAGCGGGCGACCGCGGCGGCGGTATAGCTGCCCTGCTTGGTCGGCTCCTCGGGGACGAGCCCGCGGACGCTCGCCAGGGACTCCACCGGCTTGGCGGTCGACGCCGCGTCGAACCTGTTCCCCGACTGGCCGATGAAGTGCAGGCCCTTGACGTCCGCCTCGGCCGCGGTGATCGCGTCGAGTTCGCGGCTGGTGTCCAGGCCCGCCAGGGCCTGGCTGCCGGCGCCCGCCGAGAAGGCCGGGTCCGCGCCCGGGACCTGGTCGGAGTCGTACGAGAGGTTGGTGTCCGAGATCACCAGCAGGCTGGCGCGCGAGCAGCTCGCGGCCTTGGCGCTGCCGGAGGCGCCATAGGGATCGTCCCAGGCGGGCAGGGGCAGCCCCACCGCGGTGTCCGCGCCGGTGGGGGCCGAGAAGGCGGGTGTCGCCGCGCCCGCGCCGGCGAAGTAGCGCAGGGCCTCGTACATCATTTCGCCCACCGGATTGCCCCAGTCCGGGTAGTCATCGGGCTTGGGGGGGTAGTCGGTCTTCCAGGTGCGGTAGCGGCTGCTCGTGTAGCCGTTGTTGAAGTCCCGGATGCGCAGTGCGTTGAAGGTTCGCACCAGCGTGGCCGATGCGGTGAAGGTGCCGTCTTCCGGCTTGACCTCCGAGGCGAAGGGCCCGACGGCCTTGCGCAGGCGCCCCCCCGCCATGCTGTTGTCGTAGCTGCCGGTGATCAGGCCGAAGTCCATCAACCCGGTCTCGCCGAACTCGTGCAGCAGGCCGGCGGGCTTGTAGCCCGCGGGGTAGGAGCGGCACCGGTCACTGCCATGGAAGGCCGCGGTGCAGGCCTGCACCCGCACGGTCAGGTCGCTGCGGGTGCCTGCGTGGTTGCTGTTGCTCAGAACGGGCCGCTCGCTCGAGGCCCAGTCCCAGACCCGGCGGGTCGAGTTCGTGACCACCGAGAGCCAGGGCGGCAGGTCGCTGCAGGTCTGGAGCCTTTCGCAATTGACTGCAGCGTTCGGCGTGAGGTTGCCGAAGAAGTGGCGCCTGCCATCCATCGGCGCCTTCAGGGGCGTGTACTCCTCGATGGCGTAGCCGTCCACCGCCTTGCTCGTGTACTCCTTGGCCCAGGAGTGGGCGTCCTGCGGGATGTAGGCGCGGCGCAAGATGGTGCTTTTCGCTTCGTCGACCTCGCGCATGCCCCCGTAGAGGACCACGCGCAAGGCGTCGATCCGGCTGGTGGTGACGTAGTTCAGCCAGTTGCCGGACCACTGTCCGGTGCAGGTGCCTAGGCTTCCGGCCGAGGCCGCTGGCGTGAACAGGCCGGCGTTGTCCGCCCGCCCGTTGTGGCTGTAGCAGGTGTTGCTGTCGAACAGGCCCAGGTAGGTGATGGCGGGCTTGAAGCGGGTGTCCGGGACGCCGTCACCGTCGATGTCGCTGGCGTCGTTGTACGCCTCGTAGAACAGCCGGTGGTCCTTGGCCGCGACCAGCATCACCAGGGGCTTGACCGCGGGGCGGCTGGCCAGCGGCACCCCGGGGATGGTGAAGTCGGCCCGCGCGGGCCAGGCGCTGCACCAGGCTGCGAGCAGGAGGGCCATGACGCCGTGGCGGGCGGCCAGGGCGGTGGGGGTCCGGGGGCATGGTGACATGTTCGAGGCTCCGGGTGGGCGCGGGATGGGCGGGCGTGACGGATTCGTTCCCGGCTTCTCAGTCGATGGCGTAGACCGACTGCAGCATCACGGCGGCGCGCCCGTTGCCGCCGGCACGTGCGGTGATTCGGTAGCGGCGGCAGTTCCGGGGGGCGTCCGGGCTGTCGCCGCAGGGGAATTCATTGCCGAGGTACTCCGCGAAGTACTGGGGCGTGACGGCGAGGGTGCCGCTGCCGACTGTGGTGGCGTCGCGCCAGCCGGTGAAGGCGGTGTCGGTCCAGCGCGGGGTGTCCTGCGGCGCGGGGATCGTGCAGGCACGCACGGAGGCGGGGGGCTGGGAGACATCGGTGCAGGCGGAGGCCGCGCCGGCTGTTGGCATGGGCTGGATGGCATCGACCAGCGCCTCGGCCTCGCGCAGCGCCGCCTCGGCGGCCTGGAAGGCGAGGCTGCGGTCCTGCGCGTAGCCGGCCATGCGCTCCTCCATCGCCCCCAGGCGCAGTGCGGCCAGCCCCAGCACCATCACGACGACCAGGATCACCAGGCCGACGACCAGGGCCAGGCCGCGGGACTGGCGGCGACGAGGGTGCCCCGCGGGCCTGCGCATGGCGTCAGCGGTCACGGTTTCGCAAGGTGGCGACGGAGACCAGCGTGCGCTCCAGCGGCTTGCCGCCGGCGCCGACCGCGTCCTCGCTGCGCAGGGTGAGCGTGATGCGCAGCGAGACGACGCGCTGGCTGTCCTGGCTCCAGCCGGCGGCGAAGCTCGCCGGCGGCGACCAGGCGGTGGCGAGTTCGCCATCCAGTTGGTCGTCCCGCGTGAGGGCCTCCACCTGCAGGTCTTCCACGCCGCGCGCGATCTCCTGGCTGCCTGCCACGGCGCTGCTGCCGCCTCCTGCGTTGAGGGCCATGCGGTACAGGGAGCGGGTGCCCTGGTCGTTCATGCCCACGAACCAGAACGATGGGTCCCAGCGGGCCAGCACGATCCCGCTCGCGGGCTCGAACTCGGCGTCGACCGGGTTCAGGCAGCCGGTGCCGACCGCGCCGAGGCGGTCTGTGCAGTTCCGGCCGGTGGCCTTGTGCTCCAGCGTGGCGCCCTGGGTGTTGACGGCGCTGGCCTGGAACAGCGCGCTGCGCCGGCCGTCGCAGGCCAGGATGATGTCGTTCGTGCGCAGGTCGCCCACGTCGGTGAGCGTGAATCGCCGGGCGGCGATGGCGTGGCCGGTGGCGCGCTGCACCAGGCCTGGGTCGTCGCTGGGGCGCATCAGCAGCAGTGCGCCGGTGCCCTTCAGGCGCTGGCCCGGTCCGGTGCCCCAGTCGGCGATGCCGGTGCTGGCCTGCGAGCCGCTCCACGCGCGTACCAGGCCGGCGTCGGTGTCGGCCCACCAGTCCATGGCGGGGCTGTTCACGGTGCGCAGGGTGTTGGCGTCCAGCCGGGTGCCGCAAGGCACCTGGCCCGCCTGGCGCGCCTCGCGCATCAGGCGGTCCAGCGCGAAGCGGCCGCCTTCCTGCAGGCGCGCCAGGCCCTCGTGGGTGCGGAACATGTCGCGGCTGGCGAGGTACAGGCCGATGACCCCGAGGAGCACGACCAGGCCCAGCACCAGGCTGACCAGCATTTCCACGAGGCTGAAGCCGCGCACGCGGCGAGGGGGAGTGGAGGGTGTCACAGGCGGGAGCTGACCGAGAGTTTCTGGGCGCCCAGGCCGCCGCCGAGGCGGTCGTCCCAGAGGACATCGACGGCGCAGACGGCGCTGGCCTCGCAGCGCACGAGCGCGCACGTGGTGGTGTCGCCGGACTGGCCCAGGTGGGCCTTGAGGGCGTCGAGCCAGGCTCGCAGGCTGTCGGCGGCGAAGGTGGTGCCCGCGATGTCGCTGCTCACGCAGGCCGGCTTCTCGAGGCTGGCGCCGAGGTCGTAGGCACCCGTGGCGGCGGAGGCCCGGTCGGCGCGCAGGATGTCGAGCAGGTGCTGAGCCATCACCACGCCCTGGGTGCGCTGCAAGCTGCTCACGTTGCCCTGGAGGCTGCGCGCCTGGAGCGCGGCCAGGCCCAGCATGCCGATGCTCAGGACCAGCACCGCGACGAGCACCTCGATGAGGCTGGCGCCGCGGTGCGCCCGGGTCCGGGGGCGGGAGGGGCGTACGGGCAGGTGCCTCATGGCCCCGGACAGGTCCCCTGGATGCCGGCGACGCGCTCGACGACGACGCGGCCGGTCTGCTGCATCACGAGCTGGCGGGCCCGTGCATCGTTGCCCAGGCCCGGGTCCGCGCTGCACACCCTCAGCGTGCCGTTGGCGCGCGCCCCGCCGGAGGGGACGAAGGTGACGCGATCGGTCAGGGTGCCGTTGCCCCGCACACGCAGGTCGGCATCGAGCGGGGAGACCTGGTAGGTGAGGGTCTCGGTGCCGCTGCGCGAGCCGTTGCCGTCGGCGTCGATGAAGGTGATCCAGCCGCTGCCCCAGTGGCGCTTGGCATCGGTGTCGCAGGTGGACTGGTCCTGGCTGCGGCATACGGTGACACGCCGGCCCAGGCGCACGGCCAGCGCGCGCGCCTGCATCAGGCTGCCCGTGAGCTCGCTGGTGGCGGACGACAGGCGCGCCGCGGCGAGCTGGGTGCGGAAGGAGGGGGCGGCGAGGGCGCCGAGGACGGCCAGGATCGCGATGGCGACGAGGGACTCGACGAGCGTCACGCCGCGCGTGGAGCGCAGGGCGCCGGCGCGTGGGGCTCGGGCGGTCGCAGTCGTGGACATGCCGCGACTATGCGAGGCGCCCTTCCGGGCTCACAGGGTGTGCCGACGAATGCAGGCGACGGCCGGGCGGCCGGGCCCGTCGCGGGCTTATCTGCGGACTTCGTCGACGAGGGTCTTGAACTCGTCGATGTCCTCGAAGCTGCGGTAGACGCTGGCGAAGCGCACGTACGCCACCTTGTCCAGCTTCTTGAGTTCTCGCATCACCAGCTCGCCGATGCGCGAGGAGGGGATCTCGCGCACGCCGAGGTTCAGGAGCTTTTCCTCGATGCGCTCGATCGCGGAGTCGACCTGCTCGGTGCTCACCGGCCGCTTGCGCAGGGCGAGGTTGAGGGAGTCGAGCAGCTTGGCCCGCTGGTACTCGATGCGCCGGCCGTCCTTCTTGACGACGGCCGGGAACGAGACGTCAGGCCGCTCGTAGGTGGTGAAGCGCTTCTCGCAATGGGCGCACTGGCGGCGCCGGCGCACGATGTCGCCGTCTTCGGCGACACGCGTTTCCACCACCTGGGTGTCGGCGTTGCCGCAGAAGGGGCATTTCATCGTGCCGCTGCCGCTTTAGCCGTAGACCGGGAAGCGGCGGGTCAGGGCGTTGACCTTCTCGCGCACCGCGGCGATGTTGGCCGGATCGCGCGGGTTGTCCAGCACGTCGGCGATCAGGTTAGCCGTGATGCGGGCTTCTTCTTCCTTGAAGCCACGGGTGGTCATGGCCGGGGTGCCGATGCGCACGCCGCTGGTCACGAACGGCTTCTCGGGGTCGTTCGGGATGGCGTTCTTGTTGATGGTCATGTGGGCGTCGCCCAGCACGGCCTCGGCTTCCTTGCCGGTGATGCCCTTGGCGCGCAGGTCGACCAGCATCACGTGGCTCTCGGTGCGGCCGCTGATGATGCGCAGGCCACGCTGGGTCAGGGTCTCGGCGACGACCTGGGCGTTCTTCACGACCTGCTGCTGGTAGGCCTTGAATTCGGGCGTCAGGGCTTCCTTGAAGGCCACCGCCTTGGCGGCGATCACATGCATCAGCGGGCCGCCCTGCAGGCCGGGGAAGATGGCGGAGTTGATCGCCTTCTCGTGCTCGGCCTTCATCAGGATGATGCCGCCGCGGGGGCCGCGCAGGCTCTTGTGGGTGGTGGAGGTCACCACGTCGGCGAAGGGCACCGGGTTGGGGTACACGCCCGCGGCGATCAGGCCGGCGTAGTGGGCCATGTCCACCATGAAGATGGCGCCGACTTCCTTGGCGATCTTGGCGAAGCGCTCGAAATCGATGCGCAGGGCGTAGGCGGAGGCGCCGGCCACGATCAGCTTGGGCTTGTGCTCGCGGGCCTTGGCTTCCATCGCGTCGTAGTCGATCTCTTCCTTCTCGTTCAGGCCGTAGGAGACGACGTTGAACCACTTGCCCGACATGTTCAGGGGCATGCCGTGGGTCAGGTGGCCGCCTTCGGCCAGGCTCATGCCCATGATGGTGTCGCCGGGCTTGAGGAAGGCCAGGAACACGGCCTCGTTGGCGGAGGCGCCGCAGTGCGGCTGCACGTTGGCGGCATCGGCGCCGAACAGCTGCTTGACGCGGTCGATCGCCAGTTGCTCGGCGATGTCCACGTACTCGCAGCCGCCGTAGTAGCGCTTGCCGGGGTAGCCCTCGGCGTACTTGTTGGTCAGCTGGGTGCCCTGGGCCGCCATGACGGCGGGGGAGGCGTAGTTCTCGCTGGCGATCAGCTCGATGTGCTCTTCCTGCCGACGGTTTTCGGCCTGGATCGCGGCGAACAGTTCAGGATCGGTTTGCTCGATGAGGGTATTGCGGTGGTACACGGCGGCAGTCCTTCGGTCTTTTCAGACGGTGGTCCCTGATGTCGAACAAGCGTCGAACAAGGGCTGCCCAGGCGAACGGCGGATCACCGGCACGGCCGGCGGTACGCTCCCCCGTGGTGTCCCACGTCGGCGCGTGCCGCCTGCTCGAGGCGGACGCGCCTATCGCCAGTCGCGTACGGGCGTAAGTGTATCCGAGGCCCGGGGGGCTTCAGGACAGGGCGAGGGCGGCGACGCGCGCCGGCCCGGTCTCGGGCTTGTTGGCGCGCAGGCCGGTGGGGGCGGAGTGCGGCACGTTCTGGCCGGCCGCGACCTGCTTGAGGCGCTGGTGCTCGGCCAGCACCTTGTCGGCGTAGCCGTTGTCGTCCTCGACGTTGGCGGCGCCCACGTAGTAGCGCAGGCCCGCCTCGAGCGAGCCGGCGCGCTGGATGCACTCCTGCAGCACCTTCACGCCCACGCGCAGGTTGGACACCGGGTCGAAGGCGGCGAGCTTGCCGCCGAACAGGCTGTACTTGTCGCTGTGGACCTTGGTCATCACCTGCATCAGCCCCTGGGCGCCCACCGGGCTCTGGGCGAACGGGTTGAAGCCGGATTCCACGGCCATCACGGCCAGGATCAGCGTCGGGTCGAGCTTGACCTTGGCGCCGACCTGGTAGGCCTCGGCGACCAGCGCGCTGATCGGCTCCGGCGCGACGCGGTACTTGCGGCTGAGCCAATGCGCCACGGCGGCCTGCTGCTTGGGCAGGTCGGCCGGATCGGTGGCGGTGGCGCGGTCGATCGCGGCCAGGTCGGCCTCGATGCCCAGCGCATCCGCCTGGCGGGCCTGGAGCCAGCCCATCAGGCGCGCCTCGCCGCTTTCGCGCAGGTCGGGGCGGACGGTGAGGGTGACGGTGGCGAACACGACGGCCAGGCCGACGAGGGCGAAGCTGTTGTGGGTGATTTCGAAAAAGCCCTGGGCGACGTCGGATGCGAAGACTCGCAAGCCCTGGACGATGTTCTCGAACGCTGTCATAGCACTTCCTTTCTACGCGGGGGACGGGCCGGAAAGACGCTGTGAGCGTCTGGCTCGGGCTCGTGCACCTCGTTTGGATTGGTACGCTGTCCGCGGCGACAGGCCTTGACAGGACTCTGCGGGGTTGCCGGGACTTGGCCGGGGTCGGCAGCGGGTTTCGGGAGTCCCTGTGACGTTTTACAGGAATGGGCGGATTCTAGGGGGCTCCTAATAACCGGTCAATATTAAGGGAATCGTTCTTTATTCCTCCCGGTTTGACTTCTTGGCCACCCATCCCGGGGCAATCGACGCGCCCGGAGCCATTGAAAACTCAAACTTGAACAGCTGGCGGCCGGCGGTTACGCTGACTTCGCTCGAGTGATTCGAGCATCCCGCTGGCGATGCCGCTTCGGTGGTCCGCCGGCCAACCCGGGAAGCAATCGTTGCTTCCGCTGCGGGCGGGACGAGAACCTCCCAACCGCGCCTGGCGCCGGACTTCGGGTCCGGGCCAAGCCCGGCAGATGGCTTCAGGCTTCTGCCGGGCTTTCTCTTTTCCGGGCCCCGTGGCGCGGGCCGCGCGCCAGCCGCCCGGTTTCGAGGGGACAATACGCGATTGCTTTCGAATCCCGGGCGCCCCGTGGCGCTCCAGAAGACACAGTGACCCAAGCCCCGACCCGACCCCACGATACCCAGGCCCTCGACACGCTCACCGGCGGCGCCTTCACGGCCGCGACCTCCGGCGAGCGCGCCGCGCGACTGCGCGAATGGCTGGCCAGCGAACCCGCCGTCGAGCAGATGCAGGAGGTCTACCGAGAACTCAGCAGCCGAGACAAGGGCGCGGCCCGCGTGCTGCGTGAGCGGCTGGACGAGATCAAGCGGGCCAAGGGGCAGGAAGCCATCGCGGCCGAGTGGGCCGAGAAGGCCCAGGCCCTGCTGGCCCAGGCCAAGCTGAACATCGCCGATGCGCTGGCCTGGCAGCGTGACGCCGCCAAGGCCGGCGCCCCCCTGAGCCGCGAGCCGCTGGCCGGCCTCAAGTCGCAGCTGGCCGAGCGCGTGAAGGGGGTCGAGGACCTCCAGCACCGCGTGCAGGTGCAGCGTGAGGCAGCCGTGCTGCTGGCCCAGCGCATCGAGGTGCTCTCCACCAAGTCCTGGCGCGACGCGCAGGCGGCGGCCGAGGCGCTGCGCGCCGACGTGCCGGTCTGGCAGCAGCAGGCCCAGGCCCTGGTCGAGGACCCGACCTGGCCCAGCGTCGACGCCCGTTTCCCGCCCCTGCTGGAGGCCTCGCGTGCCCAGCTGCAGGCGGTGTGGGAGGCTTTCGAGAGCGCCTTGGCCCAGGCTGGCGCGGCCGAGAACGATCCCGCCGCGCCGCTGCCGCCCGTGCCGGTGTGGGCCGATGAGCTGCGTGTGGCGCGCGGCCTGCCGGCCGAGCTGCCGGCCAAGCCGGCCCGCCCCAAGGTCGATCCCGAACTGCGTGCCAAGGCCAACGAGGCCGTGCGCGCGGCGCTGGCGAAGGTCGAGCAGGAAGTGGGCGAGGGCCATGGCAAGGCCAGTGCCGGCGCCGCCGCTGCACTGCGCAACGCGCTGAAGGAGTACGGCAAGCTGGTCGATGCCGACCTCGACCGCCAGGCCCACGGCGCCCTGGCGGCTGCCGGCGAGATGGAAGGCTGGCAGCGCTGGCGCACCGACCAGCTGCGCCAGGAGCTGGTGGCGAAGGCCGAGGACCTGTTCGAGCGCGTTGCCGCGCCGGCGCCGGCGACCGCACCCGCACCTACGCCCGTGCCTGCGCCCGCTGCGGACGAGGCAGCGGCTGAGGCCGCCGCACCCGCCGCCGAGGGCGAAGAGGCCGTGGCCGCCGCGGCTCCCGCGCCGGCTTCCGCCCCGGCGCCCGCCGCGACCCCGGCCGCCGTCGTCAAGAAGCCCCGCTTCGGCGGCCGCAAGATGCAGGAACAGCTGCGCAGCCTGCGCGAGCAGTGGAAGAAGCTGGACCAGGGCGGCGCCCCCAACCATGCCTTGTGGAAGCGCTTCGACGAGGCCTGCAATGAGGCCTACAAGGTGGTCGAGTCCTGGCTGGAGAAGGTCAAGTCCGAGGCCGCCGAGCACCGGGCTCGCCGCACGGCGCTGATCGAGGAGGTCCAGGCCTGGGCGGCTGCCCACCCGGCCCCCGCGAACAACGACTGGAAGAGCTTCGCCCGCGCGATCCACCAGTTCGAGAGCCGCTGGCGCGAGGCCGGCCACCTCAGCGAGAAGGCCTTCGCCGAAATGCAGCCGCTGTGGAAGGCCGCGATCCATGCGGCCGAGGCGCCGCTGGCCGCGGCCCAGAAGCAGAGCCTGGAGCGCCGCCACGCCATGATCGAGGAGGCCAAGGCGCTGGGCGCCGCGCCGTCCCTGCGCATCGACGCCGTCAAGGCGCTGCAGCAGCGCTGGCAGGCTGAAGCCCAGGCGGTGCCGCTGGACCGCAAGCACGAGCAGAAGCTGTGGGACGCGTTCCGCAAGCCGATCGACGAGGCCTTCCAGCGCAAGGGCGCCGAGCGTGACCGCGCGGCGTCCGCACTGAGCGACCGTGACCGCGTCGTGCTCGAGGCTTCCAAGGCCCTCGAGGCGGCCAACGCCTCCGGGGATGCCCAGCGCATCCGCGAAGCCATGACCGCCCTGGAAGCCGCCCTGAAGGGCCAGGCCCAGGCCCGTGCCGAGATGGCCCAGGCCAACGCGGCGGCCCAGGCGGCGCCCGCGGCGCCGGCCGGCGAAGCCGCAGCGGCCGATGCCACCGCGGCTGGTGCGCCTGCCGCCGATGCCGAGGCCCCGGCTGGCGAAGTCGCGGCTCCCGCGCCCGCGGCCAAGCCCGCGCCACGTCCCGTGGTGGCCATGCGCGGCGATGACCGCCCCGGCATGAAGAAGGCCGAGCCGGCCCCCGTGCGCGGCGGAAAGTTCGGTGACCGCAAGCCGGGCGGCCCGGGCCGTTTCGGTGAGGGCGGTGGTGACCGTGGCGACCGCGGCCGCGGCCGCTTCGGCGACCGTCCCGAGCGCGAGGACCGCGGCCCCCGCCTGGGCGACGTGGCCTTCCGCGCCCAGCGCGACGCCCTGGAGCATGCCCAGTCGGCCCTGCGCAAGCTGGCCGCCCAGGCCCACGGCGAGGCGCTGGCCCACCTGCTGTCCGCCTGGGAGCAGCGTGCCGGCGACCAGGTGCCCAGCGCCAGCGAGCTGGGCAAGTCCGTGCCGCCCGCCGTGCGTGGCGGTTGGGTGCAGGCCCTGCAGGCCAACCCCTCCGGTGACGCCGCCGAGGCGCTGCTGCGCCTGGAGATCGCCGCCGAGGTGCCTACGCCCGCCGAGCACCTGGCGGCCCGCCGCATGCTGCAGCTGCAACTGCTGACGCGCCGCAACGACCCGTCCCCGGCCCAGACCTGGGGCCAGGACGTGGCCCGCGTGCTGGCCAGCCCGCACCAGGCCCAGGCGGCCCGCCGCCTGCAGAATGCGCTCAAGGCGCTGATGCGCTGATGCGCTGATGCGCTGATGCGCCGGCGCGTCCTCGCGCTGCGGTGGAGCCCCGGGCAATCCCGGGGCTCAGTTTTTTGGGGCGCCGGCCGAAAGACGGGCTGGGGGCGTCGGCGAATTGCCGTGGCGCCCGGACTTCCTGGAGCCCGTCTCGATGCCCTCACATTCCCTGATCGTCTGGTCGTTGCGAGGCCTCGCCTCGGCGTGGCTGCTGGCGCCTGCGGGCCTCTACCTCCTCACCGGCCAGCCTGCGGCGCTTTCCGCGGTGGTGCTGGCCTTGCCGGCGGCCTGGGTGGCCAGCCGCTGGGGCCGGCTGGCGCGCGAACGCGACCAGGCCCAGGCCGTGGTCGACATCGTCCGCCAGGCCGCGCCGGCCCTGTCGCGTGCCTCGTTCGATGCGGCCCGCGCCGCCACCCGCTCGCACGAGGTGGCGGGCAGCACCGGCGAGGCCGCCGGCGGCGTCGGCCGCACCGCCGCGAGTTCGCGCGAGGCCGCAGCCTCGGTGCAGGCGGCCGCCAGCGCCGCGCAGCAGACGCTGACCGCCGCACGCAACACCTCCGAACGCCTGGGCCGCATTGGCGCCGAACTGGGCCAGGTGGCCGAGGGCTCGCGGCACGCGCAGCAGCGCGTGGGTGAGCTCGCGCAGGCCATCCGCGCGGTGGAGGCGGCGGCCGCGACCATCGAGAAGATCGCGGTGCAGACGCGCCTGCTGGCGTTGAACGCCACCATCGAGGCCGCCCATGCGGGTCCGGCCGGCAAGGGCTTCGCGGTGGTGGCCGCGGAGGTGCGCAAGCTGTCCGAGGAAGCTTCGGGCCGCGCCAGCGACATCAAGCGCGAGGTGGCCCAGATCATCACCCTCAATGGCGAAGCGGTGGCCGCCGTCGAAGGCATGGCCGCGACGACCGAGGCCACGACGCGTCAGGTCCAGGCCACGCTGGCCGAGGTCGCGGAGGCGGTGGCGGGGGTGTCGGCGGTGACCGAGCGCCTGCAGGGCGCGCAGCAGGTCTGCGAGGGCGCGGCCGGGGAGGCGATGGGCCTGTCCGGCCAGGCGCAGGCGCTGTCCGCGGACATGGGCGCGCTGGGCGACCTGTCGGCCGCCTCGGCGCGCGAGGTGGGCGAGTGCCTGGAGCAGCTCCTGGGCGGGTTGGCTGAGCAGGGGGTGGCCTGCGAGCACACCACGCGCAAGGGACAGGCCCTGGCGCTGGCGGCGCAGGCCGGCCGCGCCCTCGAGGCGATGCTCGATCGCGGCGAGGTCCAGGAGCAGGACCTGTTCGCGCCGCGCTACGTGGACATCCCCCGCACCCATCCCGTCAAGAAGACCACCGGCTGGGACAGCCTGTGCGACCAGGCCCTGCCCCCGCTGCAGGAGCCGCTGCTGGAGCAGGGCGCCGCCTATGCCATCGTGGTCAATGCCGACGGCTACTGCCCCACGCACAACGCGCGCTTCTCGAAGCCCCTGACCGGCGACGCCGCCACCGACCTGGCGAACAACCGCACGAAGCGCGTGTTCGACGATGCGGTGGGCAAGCGCTGCCCGAAGCACCAGGGCGTGCTGGTCCAGACCTACCTGCGCGACACGGGGCAGACCATGCACGACCTGTCGGTGCCGGTGTGGGTGCGCGGGCGCCACTGGGGCGCGGTGCGCGTGGGCTACCTCGCGGCGGAGTGAGCGCCGGTCAGGCGGCTGGCTTCGGGCCGAAGAAGCCGTCGAACAGCGGCACGAGCACCGGGAACTCCGTGGCAAAGCGCTCACGCTGGACGAAGTAGGCCTCGCAGGCGACGGCGAAGAACTCGTCGACCGACTGCGCGCCGTACGGGTCCAGCCAGGTCGGCTCGCCGCCAAAGCGCTCGGCGATGACCACGCGCTCGCGGAAGGCCTCGTACTCGGCCTGCATCACCGACAGCCAGGCCTGGCGCGCCGCCCGCGAGGGTAGGGGCGGGCAACCGTCGCTGGCCCCGTCGCGCATGTCCAGCTTGTGGACGAACTCGTGGACCACGACGTTGTAGCCGTCGTCGCGTCCCTGGCCGGCCTCGCGCACGTCGCGCCAGGACAGCATCACCGGCCCCCGCTCCATGGCCTCGCCGGCCAGGACCTCGTCCCAGTCGTGCACCACGCCGGCCTCGTCGACGGCGCTGCGGCGCGCCACCACCTCGTCGGGGTGGACCACGATGCCGACGAAGTCGTCGTACCAGCCGAGCCCCAGGTGCAGCACCGGCAGCACCGCCTGGGCGGCGATCGACAGGGCCAGGGCGTCGGTGATCACCAGGCCCTGGGCGCCGTGGAATTCCTTGTCCCGGAGGAAGCGCGCGGCCAGCTCGCGCAGGCGGGTGAGGTCCGCGGCCGGGCGCTGCGCGAGGAAGGGAAAGTCGGCGAGCACCTGCAGCCACAGGTCCTCGGGAATGGCCGGTGCGGTCCGCCGCCTGCGCCACCAGCCGAACATGCCGGGCTGCCTCCTCAGGCGAGCGCGATGCGCTCGCTACGCCCGTCCGCGTGCAGGCGCAGGGCCTCGGCGCGCGGCGTGCCCGCCTCCAGGTCCCAGTCGGAGAGCACGAGCCGGCGCAGCCCGCCCCCCAGGTCGTGGTCGGCGGGGCGGTGTGTGTGGCCATGGATCATCGCCGTGGCGCCGGCCGCGGCGAGCCAGGCCCGGGTGAGGTCGGTGTCGGCGTCGGCGTACTCGGTGGTCACCGCGTGGCGGGCCTGGCTGGCGTCGCGCAGCTGGCGCGCCACGGCCTCGCGTTCGGCCAGGGGGCGGGCCAGGAAGGCCTCGATCCACTGCGGCGTGCGCACCTGGGCGCGAAAGCGCAGGTACTCGGTGTCCGCCAGGCACAGCGCGTCGCCATGCGAGAGCAGGTAGCGGCGGCCGCCGAAATCCAGCACCGCCGGGTCCTGCAGCAGCCGGAAGCCGCAGCGGCGCGCCAGCGCCTCGCCGACCAGGAAGTCGCGGTTGCCGTGCAGCAGGAACATCGGCCGGCGCGCCGCAGCCTCCTGCAGCACCCGGGCGCAGTCGGCGGCGAAGCTCGGCACCAGGGCCGCGTCGTCACCGACCCAGGCCTCGAACAGGTCGCCGAGGATGAACACCGCATCGGCGGGCGTGCCCGCCAGGTAGTCGCGCCAGGCCGCGAAGGTGGCCGGCTGCGAGGGCTGCAGGTGCAGGTCGGAAATGAAATCGGCGCAGGCCCAGGAGGCCGGCGCCGACATCTCGTCGAAGGAGGGCGCGGTCGCCGTGCCCACCGCGGATCAGGCCTCGACGGCCTTCTCGATCACCACGGACTCCTTCGGCACGTCCTGGTGGAAGCCCTTGCTGCCGGTCTTCACGCGCTCGAGCTTGTCGACGATCTCGGCGCCCGAGACCACCTTGCCGAACACGGCGTAGCCCCAGCCCTGGGCGGTGGGCGACTTGAAGTTCAGGAAGTCGTTGTCGGTGGCGTTGATGAAGAACTGCGCGGTGGCCGAGTGCGGGTCGCTGGTGCGGGCCATGGCGATCGTGTACTTGTTGTTCTTCAGGCCGTTGTCGGCCTCGTTCTTGATCGGCGCGTCGGTGGGCTTCTGGTTCATGTCGGCGTCGAAGCCGCCGCCCTGGATCATGAAGCTGGGGATGATGCGGTGGAAGATGGTGCCGTCGTAGTGGCCCTTCTTCACATAGGACAGGAAGTTGGCGGTCGACACCGGCGCCTTCTCGGCGTCGAGTTCGAGGGTGATGACGCCGTGGCCGGCGATGTGCAGTTCGACCTTGGGATTGCTCATGGTGGTGTCCTGTGGGCTGTTGTTCGAGGGGGTTACTTGACCAGCGTGGCCGAGTTGATGACCACGGGGGTCCTCGGCACGTCGGAGGGGAAGGGGCCGCCCGGGCCGGTGGGCAGGGCCTTGATGCGGTTCACGATGTCCATGCCGCTGACGACCTTGCCGAAGGCCACGTAGCCGTAGCCCCGCGCGGTGGGCGCGGTGTGGTCCAGGAAGGCGTTGTCCTTCACGTTGATGAAGAACTGCGCGGAGGCGGAGTTCGGGTCCATGGTGCGGGCCATGGCGATGGTGCCCACGGTGTTGCGCGGGCCGCCGGCGGCCAGGGCCTCGGCGCCTTCGTGCGGGATCGGCGCGCGGGTGGGCTTTTGCGCGTAGCGCGTGTCGTAGCCGCCACCCTGGATCATGAAGTTGTCGATGACGCGGTGGAAGATGGTGCCGTCGTAGTGGCCGTCCCGCACGTATTGCAGGAAGTTGGCCACGGTCTTCGGCGCCTTGTCGGGGTAGACCTCGACGACGATGTCGCCCTGGCTGGTGGCCAGGCGCACGCGCGGCGCGTCCTGGGCGAGGGCGGGCAGGGCGGGGGCCAGCGCCAGGGCGGTGAGCCAGGTGGCGGCGAAGCGGCAGGCCGTGCGGCGGGCGGTGCGGATCATGCGTGGGTTCCTTGGGGACGAGGGTGCGCTCAGCGCGCCAGGCTGCGGGCGGCGGCCAGCTTGGGCGCGACGCTGCGCGCCAGGCCCGGCTCGAGCTGCTGCGCGCGCTCCCAGGCGCGTGCGGCCAGGCCCAGGTACACGTCGCCCAGGTTCTCGTGCGCGGTGGCGTACGAGGGGTTGACGCGCAGGGCGGCCTCCAGCGCGGAGCGGGCCTTGTCCAGGTCGCCGCGCGCGGCGTGCAGCACGGCGAGGTTGTTGTGGGGCTCGGGCAGCTCGGGGTACTCCTCGACCAGCCGGGTTAGGACCTCGAGGGCCTCGGCGGAGCGGCCCGCATCGCCCAGGGCCACGCCCTTGAGGAAACGCATCTGCGGGTCGCGCGGGCTGGCGGCGAGGTAGCGGTCGGCGCGGGCCAGGGCCTCGGCGCTCTGGCCGGCGCGCAGCAGGCGGGCGACGTCGGCGTAGTCGTCGGCCAGCGCGGAGCCGGCGGCCACCGCCAGCACGAGGGCGGCGGCGAGGTGGCGGGCGCGGACGGGATTCTGGAGGCCAGGCGACATGGGCTGTCAAGGGGCGCCGGGCTCGGCGCGGGGCTATATACTGCGCCGGATTGTAGCCGTGGCCCCCCAGCGGGAGTGCCTGCGGCGCAGGTCCCGAACCCGTTCCCGACAACTGCCGGCCGCATCCCCGCCGCCCGCCCTCCCGACACCCATGAGTCTGCGCATCTACAACACGCTGTCGCGTGCGCTGGAAGATTTTTCGCCGATCGATCCCGGCCATGTGCGCATGTACGTGTGCGGCATCACGGTCTACGACCTGTGCCACGTCGGCCATGCCCGCGCCAACGTCGCCTTCGACGTGGTGCAGCGCTGGCTCAAGGCCAGCGGCCTGCGCGTGACCTTCGTGCGCAACATCACCGACATCGACGACAAGATCATCCGCCGCGCCGTGGAGAACGGCGAGACCGTCCGCGGCCTCACCAGCCGCATGATCGACGAGATGTACCGGGACTTCGATGCCCTGGGCATCGAGCGCCCCACGCACGACCCGCGCGCCACCGACTACGTGCCGCAGATGCTGGACATCGTGCGCGCGCTCGAGGGCCGGCAGCTCGCCTACCGCACGCCCGGCGGCGACGTGAACTTCGCGGTGCGCCGCTTCCCTGGCTACGGCAAGCTCTCGGGCAAGTCGCTCGACGAGCTGCACGCCGGCGAGCGCGTGGCGGTGGCCGAGGGCAAGGAGGACCCGCTGGACTTCGTGCTGTGGAAGTCCGCCAAGCCCAGTGAGCCGGCCGACGCCAAGTGGGACAGCGCCTATGGCCCGGGCCGCCCGGGCTGGCACATCGAGTGCTCGGCGATGGCCTGCGCCCTCCTGGGCGAGACCTTCGACATCCACGGCGGCGGCGCCGACCTGGCCTTCCCGCACCACGAGAACGAGATCGCCCAGAGCGAGGGCGCGCATGGCGTGCCGCTGGCGAAGACGTGGATGCACAACGGCTTCGTGAACATCGACAACGAGAAGATGTCCAAGTCGCTGGGCAACTTCTTCACCATCCGCGACGTGCTGAAGAAGTTCGACGCGGAGACGGTGCGCTTCTTCATCGTGCGCGCCCACTACCGCAGCCCGCTCAATTACAGCGACGTCCACCTGGACGACGCCCGCGGCGCGCTCAAGCGCCTGTACACCGCGCTGGACGCGGTGGCGCCGGCCGAGGTCGTGATCGACTGGGCCGAACCCCATGCCGCGCGCTTCAAGGCCGCCATGGACAACGACTTCGCCACGCCCGAGGCGGTGGCGGTGCTGTTCGACCTCGCCGGCGAGGCCAATCGCACCCGGTCACCGCAGGTGTCGGGCCTGCTCAAGGCCCTCGGGGGCTGCCTGGGCCTGCTCCAGGGCGATCCGCGTGATTTCCTGCGCAGTGGCGCGGCGCTGGACGAGGCGACCATTGCGTCCATGATCGAACAACGCGCCGCCGCCAAGAAGGCCAAGGACTTCGCCGAGGCCGACCGCATCCGCCAGGCGCTGCTCGCGCAGGGCATCGTGCTCAAGGACTCGGCCGCCGGCACCACCTGGGAGGCCGCGTCGTGAGCGCACCCGACAAGCGCGCCGCGGCGCCGGACCCGGATGCGGTGACGGGCAGCCCCGTCGAGCTGACCACCCCGGCGTACTGGGCCGAGGCCTGCAAGTACCTGGCCCGCAAGGACCGGGTGATGAAGCGGCTGATCCCGCAGTTCCCCGACTCCACGCTGCGCTCGCGCGGCGATGCCTTCACCACCCTGGCGCGCAGCATCGTGGGCCAGCAGATCTCGGTGAAGGCCGCGCAGAGCGTGTGGGACCGCTTCGCGGTGCTGCCCAGGAAGATGACGCCGGCCAGTGTGCTCAAGCTCAAGGTCGACGACATGCGCGCGGCCGGGCTGTCGGCCCGCAAGATCGAGTACCTGGTCGACCTGGCCCTGCACTTCGACTCCGGCGCGCTGCACGTGGCGAAGTGGCAGGACATGGACGACGAGTCCATCATCGCCGAGCTGGTGGACATCCGCGGCATCGGCCGCTGGACCGCCGAGATGTTCCTCATCTTCCACCTGATGCGGCCCAATGTGCTGCCGCTGGACGATGTCGGTCTCATCAATGGCATCAGCCAGAACTATTTTTCGGGCGACCCGGTGAGCCGCAGCGAAGCCCGCGAGGTGGCCGCCGCCTGGTCGCCCTTCTGCAGCGTCGCGACTTGGTATATTTGGCGGTCGCTCGACCCGCTGCCCGTCGAGTATTGAAACGCGACGGGCCACGCCCCACGAGGAGAACAATTTGGCAAAGAAGACCTTTCTTGATTTCGAGCAGCCCATCGCGGAACTGGAAACCAAGATCGAGGAACTGCGCTACGTGCAGTCCGAGTCCGCCGTCGACATCTCTGACGAGATCGACCAGCTGTCCAAGAAGAGCCAGCAGCTCACGAAGGACATCTACAGCGACCTGACCCCCTGGCAGATCACCAAGATCGCGCGCCACCCCGAGCGCCCGTACACGCTCGACTACGTGAACGAGATCTTCACCGACTTCATCGAGCTGCACGGTGACCGCCACTTCGCGGACGACCAGTCCATCGTCGGCGGCCTGGCGCGCTTCAACGGCCATGCCTGCATGGTGCTGGGCCACCAGAAGGGGCGCGACACCCGCGAGCGCGGGCTGCGCAACTTCGGCATGAGCCGGCCGGAGGGCTATCGCAAGGCCCTGCGCCTGATGAAGACCGCCGAGAAGTTCAAGCTCCCGGTGTTCACCTTCGTCGACACGCCCGGCGCCTACCCCGGCATCGACGCCGAGGAGCGCGGCCAGTCCGAGGCCATCGGCCGCAACATCTTCGAGATGGCGCAGCTGCAGGTGCCGATCATCACCACGGTGATCGGCGAGGGCGGCTCCGGCGGCGCGCTGGCCATCTCGGTGGCCGACCAGGTGCTGATGCTGCAGTACTCCGTGTACTCGGTGATCTCGCCCGAGGGCTGTGCCTCCATCCTCTGGAAGACCTCCGACAAGGCGCAGGACGCGGCCGAGGCCATGGGCATCACCGCTCACCGCCTGAAGGCCCTGGGCCTGGTCGACAAGATCGTCAACGAGCCGGTGGGCGGCGCCCACCGCGATGCCAAGCAGATGGCGGCCTACCTCAAGCGCGCGCTGAACGACGCCTGGCGCCAGCTGGCCGACCTGAAGCCGCGCGAGCTGCAGGACCGGCGCTACGAGCGGCTGCAAAGCTATGGCCGCTTCACCGACACCAAGGCCGAACGCTGATCCCCCGCCGGCCGTGCAGGGCGCCCTCGAGGCGATGCTGCGCGGCCCGGCTCCCTCCCTTCCCCTCGCCGTTGCCCTGAGCGGCGGCGCCGACTCCACGGCGCTGCTGCTGCTGGCGGTGCGCGCCTTCCCGGGGCAGGTGAGGGCGGTCCACATCCACCACGGCCTGCAGGCCGCGGCCGACGGCTTCCAGCGCCATTGCGAGGCCCTGTGCGGGCGCCTGGGCGTGCCGCTGGCCACGGTGCGGGTGCAGGCCGCCCACGCCCCGGGCGAGAGCCCGGAGGACGCCGCCCGCCGCGCCCGCTACGCCGCGCTGGCCCGGGCCGCGCGCGAGGCCGGCGCCGCCTGCGTGTGGCTGGGGCACCATGCCGACGACCAGGCCGAGACCCTGCTGCTGGCCCTGAGCCGCGGCGCGGGCCTGCCGGGCCTGGCCGCCATGCCCCGGCGTTTCGAGCGCGAGGGCCTGGCGTTCGAGCGCCCGCTGCTGGCCGTGCCCGGCCCGCAGCTGCGGCGGTGGCTGCAGGCCGAGGGCGTGCCCTGGGTGGACGACCCCACCAACGCGGACACCGCCTTCACCCGCAACCGCATCCGCCACGAACTGCTGCCGGCGCTGGAGGCGGCCTTCCCGCAGTTCCGCGAGACCTTCGCGCGCTCGGCGCGCCATGCGGCGCAGGCCCAGCAGCTGCTGGCGCAGGTGGCGGCCGACGACCTGCAGGCCATGGGCGGCCCGCCCGCCCTGGCGTCGCTGCAGCGCCTGTCCCGCGAGCGCCAGGCCAACCTGCTGCGGCACTGGCTGCGCGTGGCCCATGGCGCGGCGCCCAGTGCGGCCCAGCTCGAGGCCCTGCTGGACCAGGTGGCGGCCTGCCGCACGCGCGGCCACCGCATCCACCTCAAGGTGGCCAGCGGCTTCGTGCTGCGGGCCGGGGATCGCCTGGCCTACCAGGCCGCGGTGTAGCCCAACGGTATAATCGTCGGCTTCGCGCAGGACGCCCGTCCTGGCCGTGCGGGACGCTGGACCGCGCTGGTGCGCACTGTGCGCGCGATCCACCTCCCATTTTTCCCATGGCATTGATCGTTCACAAATACGGCGGCACGTCGATGGGCTCCACCGAGCGCATCCGCAACGTCGCCAAGCGCGTGGCCAAGTGGGCGCGGGCCGGCCACCAGATGGTGGTGGTGCCCAGCGCCATGAGCGGCGAGACCAACCGCCTGCTGGGCCTGGCCAAGGAGCTCTCTCCCGCCAAGTCCTCCGACGCGCTGCTGCGCGAACTGGACCAGCTGGCCTGTACCGGCGAGCAGGTCTCGGTGGGCCTGCTGGCCATCGCGCTGCAGGCCGAGGGCGTCGAGTCGGTGAGCTACTCCGGCTGGCAGGTCCCGATCCGCACCAACAGCGCCTTCACCAAGGCCCGCATCGAGTCCATCGACGACCAGAAGGTGCGCGCCGACCTGGCCGCCGGCAAGGTGGTGGTCATCACCGGCTTCCAGGGCGTGGACGAGGCCGGCAACGTGACGACGCTGGGCCGTGGCGGCTCCGACACCTCCGCCGTGGCCGTGGCCGCCGCGATGAAGGCCGCGGAATGCCTGATCTACACCGATGTCGACGGCGTCTACACCACCGACCCGCGCGTGGTGCCGGAAGCCCGCCGCCTCTCCACCGTCTCCTTCGAGGAGATGCTCGAGATGGCCTCGATGGGCTCCAAGGTGCTGCAGATCCGCTCGGTGGAATTCGCCGGCAAGTACAAGGTGCCGCTGCGCGTGCTGTCCAGCTTCACCGCCTGGGACATCCCGATCGAGGAAGAGGCCAAGTCCGGCACCTTGATCACTTTTGAGGAAGACGAACAAATGGAACAAGCCGTCGTTTCCGGCATCGCGTTCAACCGCGACGAAGCCAAGATCTCGATCCTGGGCGTGCCCGACAAGCCCGGCATCGCCTTCTCCATCCTGGGTGCCGTGGCCGAGGCCAACATCGAGGTGGACATCATCATCCAGAACGTCTCGAAGGACGGCAAGACCGACTTCAGCTTCACGGTGCACCGCAATGACTACCAGCGCACCGTCGACCTGCTCAAGGCCAAGGTGCTGCCCGCGCTGGGCACGGACCGCATCGAGGGCGACACCAAGATCTGCAAGGTCAGCATCGTCGGCATCGGCATGCGCAGCCACGTGGGCGTCGCCTCCAAGATGTTCCGTTCGCTGAGCGACGAGGGCATCAACATCCAGATGATCTCGACCTCGGAAATCAAGACCTCGGTCGTGATCGACGAGAAGTACATGGAGCTGGCCGTGCGCGCGCTGCACCGCGCGTTCGATCTGGACCAGCCCGCCGCCTGAAGAGGCCATTCTTCGGGCATAATGCCGGTCTGCTGGAAACGTGACCGAGAGGCCGAAGGTGCTCCCCTGCTAAGGGAGTATGCGGTGTAGAGCCGCATCGAGGGTTCGAATCCCTCCGTTTCCGCCAAGCACCCGACCCCAGGCAAGCGATTGCCTGGGGTTTTTTCTTGTCCGGCGCGACTCCTAGAATCACGGATGGACCTGACGCAATGCATGCCGGCATGAATACCCATGATCTTCCCGAGGTGGCAGCGCCCGCACACGCGCAGGAGCCCCCCTTCTGGAACGCCGAGGTGGAGGCCATCCCCTTCTGCCAGGCGCTCAAGCAGCGCTACCCCGACATCCTGATGGAGCTCAACGAGCTCGCGCTGTCGCACAAGCCCTTCAACGACTTCCCCGATTACGGGCTTTACAGCAATGGCTGGGAGGCTTTCCCGGTCTCGGTCTACGAGGGGGAGTTCAATGACTTCCTCCCGAATGCGGCCTCGATCGACATGGCCGCCACGATGCGCCGGATCCGCCAGCACCTGCCGGTGCTGTCCGCGCTGGTGGAGCCCCTGGAGCGTGAGGGCGTCCTGCGCAATGCCTTCGTCAGCCGCCTGCGCCCCGGGTCGGTGATCCATCCCCACCGGGGCTGGACGCCCCATTACCTGCGCATCCACCTCGGGCTGCTGTGCGACCCGGGCTGCCGCCTCACCGTGGGCCCTGAAACCCATGCCTGGAAGCCGGGCGAACTCCTGGCCTTCAAGGACGGCGGCCCCTACGAGCACAGCGTCCGCCACGCCGGGGCACGCGAGCGGATCGTCGCCTCGTTCGACCTGCGCCTGACCTACGTGGCCCGGTTCATCCCGGGCATCTGCGGGCCCTGGCATGCCGCCTGACAGCCTGCCTCGCGCCGTGCCGCCCGTTTTCCGCGACTACGCCCAGTTCCCCTTCCTGCAGCCCCTGGAGGCCCGGTGGGAGGCGATCCGCGACGAGTACCTGGCCATCGCCCACCGCGGCAAGCCCTGGCACGAGGCCGGCCTCCACAACGGGCGCTGGGACACCGTCGGCCTGTACCAGTTCGGCAAGTGGCTTCCCGAGGCCGGCGCCTGCCCCGAGACCACCCGCGCCCTGGAGGGCGTGCCGGGCCTCTTCCTTGCCGGCTTCTCGGTGCTGAAGGCGAACTGCCGCATCCACCCGCACCGGGGCTACACCCAGGAGGTGCTGCGCTCCCACCTGGGCCTGGTCTGCCCCCAGCCCGCCTGGATTCAGGTCGCCGGCGAGTCCTACAGCTGGACGGCCGGGCAGGGGGTGGTCTTCGACGACACCGAGCTGCACAGCGCCGCCAACGAGTCGGCGCAGGACCGGGTGGTCCTGATCGTCGACTTCTTCCGCTGAAGGCGGCGCGGCGGGCCGCGCCGCGCCTCACGCGGGCAGGGTGATGGTGAACACGCTGCCCCGGGGCGTGTTGGCCTCCACGCGGATGGTGCCGTGATGGCGGTCCACGATCGACCGCGCGATGTAGAGGCCCAGGCCCGTGCCGGCGGGCTTGTGCGTGTGGCGCCCCCGGAAATACCGCTTGAACAGGTGCTCGCGGTCGTCGCCGGCGATGCCCTCGCCCTGGTCCAGCACCTGGATCACCAGCTGGTTGTCCGCCTGGTGCTGCCGCAAGGTCACCGGCTCCTCCTCGGGGCTGTGGTCGCAGGCGTTGCGCAGGAGGTTGCCGATCGCGATCCGCAGGAGCCCGGCGTCGCACATGACCCGGGCCGGGGCGGTGATCTCCAGCGTGATCCGGCCCCGCTCGGGCTCGGGCAGGTCGTCGATGGCCAGCCGGCACACGGCCGCCAGGTCGTGCCAGCCCAGGTCCGGGCTGCAGGCATCGAGCAGCAGCCGCTCGGTGGTGAGGTAGCTGGTGATCAGCGAGGACATGCGGTGGTTGGCACGCTCGATCTTGTCCAGGCGCTTGAGCAGGCCCTCTTCGCCGGAATGCAGGGCGCGCAGGTTGTCGACCGAGGCCTGGACCACGCTCAGGGGCGTCTTGAACTCATGCGAGACCATGTCGATGAACTTGCCCTGGTCCTCCCGCAACTGCGTTTCCAGCCGCAGCCGGGTCTCGGCCGCATCCTTGTCCCGCATCAGCTTGTTGTACCCGGCGAAGATGGCCACGCTCATGACCATCATGTGGGCGAAGGCGCCGATCTGGTAGCTGTTGTCGTTCCAGAAAGTGGGCTCGATCCAGCCGATGTTGCGCAGGTAGCGCCAGCACACGCCCAGGTAGAAGGGGCTGAAGGCGACCAGGAAGATCCTCGATTCGCGGTCGCCCGCCAGGGCGAGCCGCAGGGCGAGGACCAGGAGGAGGGCGATCACGCTGATCGAGACCAGCTGCATGACCGGCACGATCGTCCGGTACTGGCCGCCGAGCACGAGGACGAGCCCGACGGCGGTGAGTGCCATCGCCATGTAGCGCAGGGCCGTGGACAGCCTGGGCGCATGGTCCGGCAGGCGGATGAACTCGGTGGAAAAGAACATCCCGGAGGTGAGCGACAGGGCGAGCCAGATGCCGAGCCAGGTGACGTAGGTGCCGCTGGGCATCGCGTCGACGTACTGGATCGGCCAGCCGCTCGTGAAGAGCGCGGCGAGGAAATTGATCCCGACATAGCCCAGGTACCACAGGTGCAGGCGTTCGCGGGTCCACGTCCAGTAGAACGCGTAGAAGACGACCACGAAGGCATAGGCCCCGAACATCAGGCCCCAGATGAAGTTCTCCCGCGAATGCTGGAGCAGCAGGGATTCCTGCGGGTGCAGTTCGATCGTGGAATTCAGGGCCGTCTGAGTGCTGATGCGCAGGAGGTACAGGTCGGCCGCCTCGTCCTGCTTGAGGATGTGGAAGGTGGGCTGGCGCAGGGCAAGCTCCCGTCGGGCCTCGGCTGAAAGCGTCGTGCCCAGCCGCTCGTGGGGCCGTCCCTCGCGGTCGATGGCGTAGAGCCGAACGTCCATCAGCAGGGGCTGGCCCAACGCCAGGTACCAGCTGGTCGGGTCGTCCGCCGCCTCGCGCGCCAGGCGGAAGCGCAGCCAGATCGCGCTCGCCGTGAACCCCTCCGACAGTTCCCCGGTGAGATTCGACCACTGCGCTGCCGGCGCCTGGAGGACCTCGGCCGCCGTGAGCGCGCCGCTGCTGTCCCGGAGGACCTGGGCATGCCGCTTGAGGTCCAGCTTCTTGGCCTGGGCCAGCCGCAGGGGCGGGGGCAGCGGCTCGCTTTGCGCAAAGGCCAGCGCGGGCAGCCAGGCCAGGGCCAGCGCGAGGAACCAGCGGGCCGGGCTTATACGCCAATTAAAAGTGACTGAAAATAGCCGGAACGTCATATTTGATCAGGAATCGGAATCGCCCGATGGGCATGATTGCTCAACATGACCAAAGTGCTATTGCTGGACGACGAGCAGGATCTTAGGGAAGAGGTGGCTACCTTCCTGCGGGAGCGGGGGGGATTCGAGGTGGTCGAGGTCGGCTCGATCCGGCAGTTCTACCAGTACTTCAAGCCGGACGCCTTCGACATTGTCGTGGTGGATGCCATGCTTCCCGATGGCGATGGCACCTCGGTCACCGAGGAGCTTCGCCGGGAACACCCGAAGTGCGGCATCGTGATGTTCACCGCCCGCGACAGCACGCGCGACCGCATCAACGGCTACCGCGGGGGCGTGGACCACTACGTCACCAAGCCGATCCGCATGGAGGAGCTCCTCGCGATCCTGGAGGCGCTGGCCCGCCGGGTCTGTGAGCCGCCCTCGTGGAGCCTGCAGCTGGGCGGCTGGTCGCTGCGCTCGCCGCGGGGGGCCGAGGTGCGCCTCACGGCCATGGAATACCGCTTCCTGGTGGCCCTCAATGCCCGCCAGGGGCAGGCCCTGACGCGCCGCCAGCTGATCGAGCAGCTGGGCAAGGATGCGACGGTTTATGACGACCGGAACCTCGACGCCCTGGTGCTGCGCCTGCGGCGCAAGGTGCGCGACCATACCGCCGAGGACCTGCCGCTGAAGACCGTGCACGGATCGGGCTACATGCTCTCCGAGGCCCTCTCGGAAGAGAAATATTGAGTGAATAAGGCTTCACTTCTTCAGGCCTTAATACCGGGTCTTTATCTACTTTGAAATCATAAATTGACAGTTCGCGGGGACTGTCGATTTCGACAATCCATGAGCTTCCACTCAGTGGGCCGTCCGGCCCACCGGACGTCTCATGGTCATCACCGCCGCCCCGCCTGAACCTGTTTCCTTTTTCCAGAAAAACCCGATGGAGGTGGCCCGGCAGGCCATCGACGCGGCCGACTGGGAATTGCTGCGCTCCGTCGCCGTCCGCAAGCCCGCCGCCTGCCTGACCGTGCTGCAGCAGGCGCAGGTGCTCGAGCCGGACTCGCCCCTGCACCAGCCGCAGCCCCTGCAGCTGTTCGCCTCGATCTGCCTGCGCTTCGGCTCGCATGCCGATGCGGGGTGGGGCCTGTACTACGCGGCCCGGCTGCTGGGGGGCGCGCAGCACCTGCCCCTGCCGATGCAGAACGCGCTGCTGCGCAACCACCCGCTGTGGCACCAGGACGTGAAGGGCGACCGGGTGGTGCTGGCCCGCCCGCGCGAGCACCATGCCCCGGCCCTGGTCGAGATGCTGGGCGACGCGGAGTTCCGGGCCAAGTACAACGCCTTCCTGCCGGCGCCGGAAGCCGCGGCGCGCGAGTACATCGAGCGCGTGGGCCGGCCCGTCGAGGCCGCCCGCCAGATCAACTGGGTCGTGCAGAGCCCGTCGGGCGAGGTGGCCGGCCTGGCCACGCTGGCGGCGCTGGACTTCGTCAACCGCCGCGCCGAGCTGGTCTTCGGCTTCCGGGGTGACGCGGCCGATGGCCGCGCGCGCATGGAGGCCTTCCAGCTGGTCCTCATGCTGACCTTCCAGGAGCTGCGCCTGGCCAAGCTGTGCAGCATGGTCTACGCGACCAACCCCGAGGCCCAGGACATGACCCTGCGCATGGGCCTGACCCAGGAGGGCTACCTGCGCCGCCACCTGGTGGTGCCCGGCCACCCCGAGGGCGTGGACGTGTACCTCAACGGCCTGCTGCTCTCCGACTTCCACACCGACCCCCGGATCCAGCAGCACTCGCGCCTGGCCTTCCGGCGCACGGACCCGACCCGGCTGTTCGACCACCGGCGCTGATGCCGGCCTCCACCGCCCCCTGAATTCCCAGACTCAACGCCTCCGCCCCCTCCATGACCGCACAGAACATCCTTTTCATCGACTCCCGCGTTCCTTCGCCTGAACTGCTGATGGCGGGCCTCGATCCGTCGACCGACGTGATCATGCTCAACGATCAGGAGTCGGGCCTGGTCCAGATCGAGCGGGCGCTGCAGGGGCGCCAGGATGTCTCCGGGGTCCACGTGGTCTCGCACGGCGGCCCGGGTGCGTTGCTGCTTGGCAGCAGCCTGGTGAACGCGGACACCCTGGCCGCCGAGAGCGCCACGCTGGCCGCCATCGGCGCCAGCCTGTCGGCCGATGCCGACATCCTCCTGTATGGCTGTGACGTGGCGGCGGGCGATGCGGGCCAGCGCTTCATCCAGGCGCTGGCGGCCGGAACCGGCGCGGATGTGGCGGCGTCGATCGACGCGACGGGCAGTGCCACGGCGACCAGTGACTGGTCGCTGGAAAGCGCCACCGGCCCGGTCGAGGCGACGTCGCTTGCGCCGGCCGACTACGGCTTCGACCTGGGCTGGTGGGCCAACGTGTCGATCACGAGCCCGGGGGGCACGGACCCCTGGGCCATCAACCGAGGCACCCAGTACACGATGATCTGGGACGCCGACGGCGGCGGCAAGGGCTCGAAGTACGGCGTGGCCAACAACGTCAGTTCGTACAACGTCTCCAACCTCTACGCCAGCGGCTACAACGGCGACTGGGAAGCGATCTGGTACACGTTCACCGGCTCGCCGGGCGCGATCCCCGGCTCGCCGTGGTACGTGTCGAACTGGGACCCGGATGCGGGCGGCTACACCTACTGGGGTGCGTACGCCAACGCCACGCCCTGGCGCGTGTCCAATGACAGCTCGATCGGGCTGTCCGGCGGCAACGTCTTCATCGGCCAGGGCGCCAGCCGCACGATCGACGTGTCCAAGCTGGTCGCGGACGACTACTACGACGCGGCCAACACCTGGCGCTACTTCACTGGCGGCTATGCGACCCAGGCGTATGCCGGCGTGATCTCCGCGTCCTCGTTCACCGTTGACGACGCGACTGCGAACTACGCCACCTTCAACGCGCCCAACCGCATCGATTGGAAGGGCACGGTCTACCTGGGCAGCATCACCTACTCCGTCAACGACGGCGTGGACTACAGCCGGGGCGACAACCTCAACCCCGACTACTACTCCGCCTACAGCCGCTACAAGTCGGCGACGTACACGACCTACGTCTACGGCACGTATGCGAACGACGCGATCACCTGGACGTCCGCGCCGGCGGACCAGTCCTGGACCAGCGCCTCCCGCTCGACCTTCAACTTCGCCCGCGGCGCGCAGGACCCGGACAGCGCCGATTACGTCACCGGCTACAGCTTCGTCGGCATCCAGGAGAAGGTGTCCGGCAGCTACACGTCCATCACCAGCACGCTGCCGACCTGGCTGAAGCTCAGTGGCACCACCTTCTACGTGGACAACCTGGCGCCGGAGTACGCGGGCAAGGAGTACCGGATCACGGTGCGGGCCACGTCGAGCGACGGTACGACGATCGACAAGCTGTTCACCCTGACCACCGGCACGGCGGCGCAGGTGAACGACGCGCCGGCCAGCTCGGGCAATACGGTCACCTTCAACGAGGACACGGCCTTCACCTTCCGTGAGGCGCTGTTCACGTTCACCGACCGTGACAACACCACGGGCGGCTCCACCGGCTTCGGCGCGACCCTGGTCAGCGTGAAGATCACCTCGCTGCCGTCCGCCTCGGCGGGCGTGCTCACGCTGGGCGGCACGGCCGTCACCGTGGACCAGGTCATCCCGAAGGCCTCGCTGGGCCAGCTGGTGTTCACCCCGGTGGCCAACTACAACGGCACGGCCTCGTTCACCTACAAGGTCAATGACGGCATCGCGGATGCCACGGCGGCGGCGACGATGACGCTGTCGGTGCAGTCGGTCCGCGACCTGCCGGTGATCACGGTCACCCCGGCCCAGACGATGACCGTCGCCGACACGGCGGCCTATGACACCAGCTACACCGCGCTCACCGGCACGCTGAGCGCCACCAACCCCGAGAACACCGCCTCGGTGACCCTGGGCATCCTGGGCGGCACCGTGTCCGGCGACTCGGTGACCAAGTCGGGCACCTACGGCACGCTGACGCTCACGCCCTCCACCGGCGCGTGGAGCTACGCGCCGAACAAGTACGCGGCGGTCAACAAGCTCTCGTCCAATGCGACCGAGGTCTTCACCTTCAAGGCCACCGATGCGGGCGGCTACAGCAGCACCCAGACCCTGACCGTCTCCCTGACGGGCACGGACGATGCACCCAAGGTGGGCGGCGTGCTGGGGAATGAGACCTTCAGCGCCACCGGCAACTGGACGTACCAGGTGCCCGCCAATGCGTTCTGGGATGCGGAAGGCACGGCGCTGACCTACACGGCGAAGCAGGCGGACGGCAGCGCGCTGCCTGGCTGGCTCAGCTTCAATCCCGCGACCCGCACCTTCAGCGGCGATCCGACGGCGGATGAAACCCTGCACCTGAAGGTCACGGCCAGCGACGGGACTTCGTCGGTCGACCAGGCGTTTGACGTGACGTTCTCCGGTCAGGGCAACCGCGCGCCCGTAGTGGCTAGCCCTATCGCCTACCAGATCAAGGCGGCGCAGCACGAAACGACCGAGGTGACGTTCTCCACCGGCGTAGCAGACGGCATGATCATCGACGTTGCCCTGCCGGCGGCAGGCGCAACCGTTCCCGTTACTGTTGCGGCAGCAACGCCGGGCGATACCGCTACCCCTGAAGAAGTCGCTTTTTCCATTGCTGGGGCGGCCTACACGGGCTACACGGTCACGAGTGCCGGCGCCAAGGTCACCTTCACTGCGACCGATTACAGCAACCAGGCAAACATCACGGACGCTGGTTTCACGCTCAATGGCACGCAGCTGGGTGGGCTCACCGTCGTTACGACCGATGGCGCATGGACTTACCAAGTCCCGGCGGGCACTTTCACCGACCCCGAGGGCGGGGCGCTGACCTACTCCGCCTATGACGGAGCAACGCTGCTGTCGACGTCTGGCACCTCGATCAGTTTCGATCCTGCCACACGCACCTTCAGCGGTGACGGAAGCACCTTCAACAAGACCATCAAGTTGGTTGCGACCGATTCGGCCAACGCCAGCACCGAGCTGTTGTTCGGCCTGCAGGTCTACACCGGTGCCCCGGTGACGAGCCTGACCGCCGGCACGACTCCCGGCACCGGTGGCCACGTGACCTTCGGCAGCGGCGCCGGCTCCTTCAGCTACACCGTGCCGCCGGATGCCTTCGCCATCAGCGGCCAGGTGCCGACCTACACGGCAACGCTGGCGGACGGCACCACGCCGCTGCCGTCCTGGCTGACCTTCGATCCCGTCACGCAGACCTTCAGCGGCAATCCGCCGGCGGGGGCATCGAGCGTTGCGGTCCTGGTCACGGCCACCACCGGCGGGCTGACCGCCACGCAGTCCTTCACGCTCGACGTCACCGGCTCCAACGACCCCCTGGTCCTGGCCAACCGCATCCCGGACCAGACCGTCAACGCCCGCAGCGCGGTGGACTTCACCATCCCCGCCAACACCTTCACCGACGCCGATGGCGAGGCGGTGACCTATGCCGCCGAGTGGAGCTACGACAACGGCACCACCTGGGTGGCGCTGGACGATGCCACCCATGGCACCGGCCTGACGTTCGACTCCGCGACCCGCAAGATCAGCGGCACCCCGCTCGACACCCTGCCGTTCCTTCAGGTCCGCGTCACCGGCACTTCGGCCGACACCACGACGGCGTCGACCAGCTTCACCTTCAACTTCACCAACGTCCCGGCCAACACCGCCGGCTCGGCCACGCTCGCCGTCACCACGGATAACGCGCCTTCCGGCACCACCGTCGGCGACGTGGTCACGGCCACCGTCACCGACGCCAACGGCGTCACCGCCGGCAACGTGCAGTACCAGTGGCAGGTGTCGAACGACTCCGGCACCACCTGGACCAACGTTCCGGGCGCCCGCGGCACCGCCGGCAACACCCTTACGCTGACCCAGGCCGAGGCCACCGGCCAGGTGCGCGCGCTGGCGTTCTATGACGACAACCAGGGCAACGTCGAGACCCTGACCACCAACGCCCTCACCGTCGCCGCCAACAACGTGGCTGGTACCGTCACCATCCTGGGCTACCCCGCCCCGGGCGACAACCTGTTCGCGCAGGTGAGCGACGCCAACGGCATCTCGGGCGCCTCGTTCAACTACCAGTGGCACCGCGGCACGTCCACCGGCTTCACGCCTTCGGTCAGCACCGCGATCTCCGGCGCCACCTCCGCCAACTACACGCTGACTCCCGACGACGGCGGCAAGTTCATCACCGTCGTCGTCTCGTACACCGACGCCCAGGGCTTCAGCGAATCCATCACCCAAGCCGTCAACAGCGGCAACCCGATGGAGCTCGCCCCCACCGCGCCCGTGGCCGTCAACGACACCGGCAACCCGCTGACCGAGAACTCCGGCATCGCCAACGCCACCGTCGGCACCGCCACGTCCAGCGGCAACGTGCTGACCAACGACACCGACGTGAACGTCAACGGCCGCGCCGAGTTCGCGGTGTCCGCCGTCATGCTGGGGAGCACCGAAGGCGTGGGCGAGCAGGCCACCGTCACCGGTAGCCTGAGCTACCCGGGCGGCGTGCTCACCGACACCCGCGAGTACACCCTCGCTGGCAAGTACGGCACCCTGGTGGTGCAGGCCAATGGCCAGTACACCTACACCCTGGACCAGGCCAATGCCGACGTGCAGGCCCTCGCCGTCGGCCAGACCCTGACCGAGGAATTCAACTACGAACTCAGCGACGGCCGCCCGGCCTACCTCACCGACACCGCCACGCTGACCTTCACCATCAACGGCGCGAACGACAAGCCGACGGTGACCGGCTTCGACCGCTTCACCCCCGTGGTGCTGGAGGACGTGGCCACCTTCCTGCCCACCGGCGCGCTGGTCTTCACCGACCCCGACATGGGCGACACGGCCCAGCGCACCAGCGGCGTCAACACCAACTTCAAGGTGGTGTTCTCGGTCGCGGAAGGCCACCTCAAGGTGCCGGTGCTTCCCGCCGGCACGGGCGTCAACGCCATCACGGTGACCGGCAACGGCACCGCCAAGCTCGTCCTGACCGGCTCCATGGCCGCCATCCAGGACTGGCTGGGCGCCGACCGCATCCAGTACATCACCGCGCCCAACGACGAGGGCACGACCACGATCAACGTGGCGGTGGACGACGGCTACGGCCTCGTCACCTTCCCGGCGATCAACATGACCATCACCGCGCAGAACGACTCGCCGGTGGTGGACCTGAACGGCCCGGCCGGCACGGCGGGCAACGCGGGCTACGGCTACACCGTCCTGTTCCGCCCGCGCGGCGACGCCGTCAAGATCGCCGACACCGACGCGGTGGTCTTCGACGCCGACACCGGCGACACCATCCAGTCCGCCGTGATCCGCCTGTCCGGTGGCGCCGTGGACAACGAGTTCGGCACGATCTACGAGACCCTGACCTCCTCGCTGGGCGACACCTACAGCGTGGGTGGCCACAGCTTCACGATCACGGGGAACGGCACGCCGGAGATCACCGTCTCCGGCCTCGGCACCCACGCCGAGTACGCGACGATCATCAAGTCCGTCAGCTACCTCAACGCCAACCCCAACGCCTACGGCGGCGACCGCGAGGTCACCGTGCGCCTGGTGGACACGGCGGATTCCGCGGCGAACCGCTCCGACTCCAACAAGTCGCTGCTGATCGCCGCTGCCGCCAACACCAGCGTGGCTCCCGGCCTGCGCATCATCATCGACGGCGTGGACACGGGCATCTCCGTGGCCCAGGTGCTGGACTCCAAGCACTACGTCACCAGCAGCCCGATGCCGGTGCTGACGCCGACCTCGACCATCACCCTGGCCGACGCGGCCGTCATCGCCACCGGCAGCGGCAGCACGCTGACGCTGGAGGTGGCCGACGCCGCCATCCAGGCCGGCCAGAAGATCGTCGTGGGCGGCAGCGTGGTGGCCACGGTCAGCGCGGTCAACACGACGGGCGGCGTCACCACGGTGACCACCACCGCCGCCCACGGCCTCTCGGCCGGCGCCCAGGTGTCCTTCGAGACCACGCTGCCGCTGACCGAGACCGGCAGCTCGGCGACGCGCAACGTGACCTCCGCGGTGAGCGGCGGCACCTCGCTGGCCCTGAACGCCATCGACCTCACCCTGAAGGTCGGCCAGCACATCTTCATTGGCGGCACGGACACCGGCAAGACGATCACGGCGATCAGCCATGCCGCGTCCGGCACCACCGTCACCGCGAGCGCCGCGCTGAACGTGGCCACGACCGACGCGCTGACTTTCCGCAGCTTCGCGACCAATACGGTGCCCACCGCCACGGCCACCATCCAGAACATCTGGACCACCGAGGTGGACCTGAACGGCGTGCTGGCCAACGGCCGCGACTACACCACCAGCTTTACCGAGGGCAATGCCAACGGCGTCGAGATCGCCGCCGCCTCCGCCAGCCTGGACAACCAGGAGGTCAACGTGCGCCGCGTGGTCGCGGTGCTCACCAACCCGGTCGACGGCACCGCGGACCAGCTGCGCCTCAACCCGGCCTACACCACGGCGCTCCTGGGGCGCGGCATCACCGCCACGGTGAGCGGTGACCAGCACACCATCACCCTGGCGGCCATCAACACCGGCGCCGGCGTGAAGGCTGCCGACATGCAGCTGGCCCTGCGCGCGGTGCAGTACCTGAACACCAGCGAGAACCCGAATGTCACGCCGCGCGTGCTGAGCGTGACGGTGGAGGACACCAGCGGGCTGTCCGGCGTGTCCGCGAACACCACCATCAACATCATCCCGGTGAACGACGCGCCGACCCTGGGCGGCGACTTCAAGGCCACGATGGACGAGGGCGGGGTCTACGTCATTACGGGAGGCGCCGGCAACGACTTCAACCCGGCCGACATCGACAACGATGTCACCACCCTGACCTACGCGGTCACTACGCTGCCCGCTGCCGGCCTGACCGTCTTTGTCGACGCCAACGGCGACGGCAACGTCGACCCGGGCGAAGCCCTGGCCGTGGGCTCCAGCTTCACGCATGCCGAGCTGCTGGCGGGCCGCGTCAAGCTCTCGCAGTCGGGCGCCGACCGCGTCTTCGCCGGCTTCAGCCAGGCCGACGCGCAGGCCCTGGTGCAGGCGATGTCGTTCGAGAACAAGCTGGGTACCGATGCCAGTACCGCCACGGTGCCGGGCGCCGGCCTGCGCAAGGTGACCCTGGTCGAGGCGACCCCCTGGAACCACTCGGGCACCGAAGGCTCGGCCGTGTCCCTGGGCACGGTGGCCAACGTGACCGACCTGGCGGTGGTCTCCACGCTGTTTGCCAGCACCACCCTGACCGCCCTCGGCGCCGACGACTACAAGACCCTGAAGTTCCAGGTCGAGGGTGTCCGTGACGGCCTCTCCGAAGTGCTGCACATCGGCGGCCAGGACATCCCGCTGGTCCCCGGCAGCATCACCGCCGGCGGCACGGTCTACGCCGTGACCGCGACCGGCACCGCCGGCACCTACCTGGTGACGGTGTCGAAGTCGTCCTACGCCCTGGGCCTGGACCTGGCCGATGGCGGCCAGGACGGCGCCCTGCCGGTCCGCGCCACGCTGAACATCACCCTCAACCCGGTGAATGACGCACCGGTCGTGACCGCCACGGCCGCCACCGGCGGCTTCACCGAGGGCGGCGCGGCCGCCCCGGTGTTCAGCGCGGTCACCGTGTCCACCGGCGACACCAGCGGCGCGGCGCAGTCCATCGCCCAGGCCACCCTCACGGTGTCCGGCGTGAAGAACGGCGCCGACGAGAAGCTGCTCCTGGGCAGCACGGCCGTCGCGGTCGACCTCGTGGCCACCGGCTCCGGCAACCTCACGGTGACCGTGGGCGGCTCCACCTACACCGTGGTCCGCACCGTGACCGTGAGCGGCGACGTGGCCACCGTCACGCTGGCCAGCACCCAGTCCACCGCGGCGTGGAAGGGCCTGCTGGAAAGCCTGGCCTACACCAACGCCAGCACCGACCCGGCCGCCAACGCCCGCGTCATCACCCTGGCCTCGGTCACCGACAGCGGCAGCAGCACCGCGCCGAACGTCAACACCGCCACGCTGGCCCTGGCCCGCACCGTGCCCGTGACGCCGGTCAATACCGCGCCGACGCTGAACACCGCGCCCTTTGCGCTGTCGGTCATCGACGGCGCCACCGGCCTCATCAGCTCCACGCTCATGGGCGCCACCGACGGCGACGGCGCGGCCGCGACCGCCAAGCTGGCCTACACGCTGGCCACCGCGCCTGCCAAGGGCGACCTGTTCATCGACAGCAACGGCAACGGCAGCATCGACTTCGGCGAGAAGCTGGTGGCCTCCGGCGCCCCGCTGCAGGGTGGGGCGCTGCGCAGCACCTTCACCCAGGCCGAACTGGCCGCCGGCAAGCTCAAGTTCCAGGCCGCGGGCACCAGCACCGGCGCCGACAGCTTCAGCTTCACCGTCACCGACGGCGTGATCGCCACGCCCCTGAGCCGCGGCTTCGACATCACCATCGTGCCGGCCTCGAGCGTGCGCGGCGCCGTCAGCGGCACCAGCACCACGGCGACCGACGTGTTCAGCGGCGTGAGCATGAACGTGCCGGCGGGCGAGACCGTGCAGTCGTTCACCTTCACGGTGTCGGGCATCAAGGACACGGGCGAGAAGCTGACCATCAACGGCCAGACGCTGGCCCTGGTCAACGGCACGACCGTCACCGCGGGCGGCGTCACCTACACCGTGACCGTGGATGCCGATGGCAAGGCGACCGTCACCGTGGCCGATACCACCGCCCCGGGCTGGACCGCCTCGGACGCCGCGGCCCTGATCGACGGCGTCACCTACACCAACACCTCGGGCACGCCGACGGCCGGCCCGCGCGTGGTGGAGCTGACCAGCACCAGCAACTACAGCGGCTCCGGCACCACCCTGCCGCAGACCCCGATCCAGCAAGGCACCGTGACGGCCACGCCGGCCGACCCGGTGACCGATGTCGCGGCCGGCGCCACGGTGACCAGCAGCACCGATGGCTCGCAGCCGCTGTTCACCGATGTCGCGGTGAGCATGCCCGCCAGCGAAGGCATCGACCGCCTGACCTTCACCGCCGGCCCGGTGCGTGACGGCGCGGACGAAGTGCTGAAGATCGGCGGCAAGTCGGTGCCGCTCGTGAACGGCACGACCGTGACCGACGCCGCCAACGGCGTGACCTACACCGTCACCGTCGATGTGAACGGCATCGCCACGGTGACCGCCACCTACGCCACCGACCTGACCGCCGCCACCCTGCAGGCGGCCCTGGAGAGCGTGGCCTACGCCAACCTCCATGTCCCGCCCACCCCGGGCCAGCGTTCGGTGGAATTCACCAGCATGTCGGACTCCGGTACGCCGGGCTCCACCGTCGCCGTCAACCTCGACGGCGTGGTCAACGTGAAGCCGGCGGTGGACGCCTTCGGCGCCTCCGCCCTCGCCAAGCTGGACACCGCGGTGCCCACGGGCAGCACGGTGGGCAGCCTGACCTTCAGCGTCAGCGGTGTCGCCGATGGCGCGAGCGAGGTGCTCAAGGTCAACGGCCAGGACATCCCTCTGGTGGCGGGCATCACCGTGATCGACGGCGTGACCTACACCGTCACCGTCACCGGCGGCGTGGCCACCGTCACCGCCAGCAAGGCGGCCCCGGGCTTCACCGAAGCCCAGGCCGTGGCCCTGGTCGACGGCGTCACCTACGTCAACAACGCCGAGCCGCCGGCCGCGGCCAGCAAGTCCATCTCCCTGGACGGCGTGGGCGTGCTGACCGGTTCGTCCACCACCCCCACGGCCACGCCGATCACCGACGCGGACAGCACCACCTCCTACGGCAACGCCGGCACCGACCCGTTCAGCGCCAGCGACATCACCGCGGCCAATGCGGCCATCCCCGCCGGCGGCGCCAACGCCCTGAGCTTCACGGTCAGCGGCGTGCAGGACGGCAGCAGCGAAGTGCTGAAGTTCGGCGCCACCACCGTGGCGCTGGTTGACGGCACGACGGTGACCGATGCCACGACGGGCGTGGTCTATACCGTGTCCGTCGTCGGCGGCGTGGCCACGGTCACCGCGACGCCCGCGGCGCCCGCGACGGTCCTGGCCGAAGCCGTGGCCGAGGCTGTGGTGAACAGCCTGACCTACGACAACACCTCGGGCACGCCGCATGCCGGCGACCGCACGGTGTCCTTCACCAGCGTGACCCCGACCACGGGCTCCGCCATCGCGGTGACGGGCGTCAGCGGCACGGCCACCGAGCTGGCGCAGCCGGCCAACGCCGCGCTGCCCACGGTGACCCACACCGGCTTCACCATCGCGGAAGGCGGCCTGGTCCAGGTCACCACCGCGATGCTGAATGCCAGCGACTCCGAGAGCGCCGCTTCCACGCTGAAGTTCACGCTGACCGGCCTGACCGATGCGACCCTGTTCCGCGACATCAACCTCAATGGCGTGGTCAACGCCGGCGAGGCGATCGCGGTCGGCGAGTCGTTCAGCCAGCAGGACATCGCCAACGGCCTGCTCAAGATCCGCCACAACGGCAGCCAGCCGACGACCAACACGCTGTCGGTCAAGGTCTCCGACGGCATCGGCTCGACCACCAGCTCGCACGCCTTCACCGTCACCAACGTGAACGACGGCCCGGTCGGCCTGCCGGTGATCACCGGCACCGCCGGCCGCGGCGAGGTGCTGACGGCCAGTGTCGCCAGCCTCACCGATGCCGACGGCCTGCCGGGTTCTCTGAGCTACCAGTGGAAGGCCGACGGCGTCGCCCTCGGCGGCGCCACCGCCTCCACTTACACCGTGCAGCGTGCGGACATCGGCAAGCAGCTGACCGTGACGGTGAGCTACACCGACCAGGGCACCACGGCCGAATCCGTGGACAGCCTGCCGACCGCCACCGTCGTCAACATCAACGAGGCGCCGTCGCTCACGGCCGGCACCGTCACCGTGGCCGAGGGCGGCTCCATCACCCTCACCGGCGGCGCCAGCGCCATGGTGCGCGCGGTGGACAACGACGGGCTGACCGGCTCGCATGTCTTCACCGTCACCGCGGCGCCCGCCGCGGGCACCCTGTACCGCGACGCCGACGGCGACGCGGTGCTCGACGACGGCGAGGCCATCGCCGCCAGCGGCCAGTTCACCTGGGCCGACCTGAGCTCGGGCCTGATCCGCTACCGCCATGGCGGCTCCGAGGCGGGCGACACCTTCTCGTTGAAGCTCGGCGACGGCCTGCTGCAGACGTCCGCCGTGGCCTTCACCGTCGGCAAGACCGAGGTGAACGACGCGCCGGCGATCGGCGGCCTGTCCACCACGAGCGGCGCGGACGTGGTGAGCGACCTGCTCACGTATCCGACGCCGAACGTGAAGATGCTGCTGGACCAGGGCACGACCTTCGCGTCGGTGACCGACAGCGACTCCACGGACTTCAGCGGCGGCTCGCTGCGGGTCTCGATCACCCTGAACAAGAACGCGGCCAAGGACAGCCTGTCGATCCGCCACGTGGGCACGGGCGCCGGCCAGGTGAACGTGAGCGGCAACACGGTCAAGGTCGGCACGACCGCGATCGGCACCTTCAGCGGCGGCACCGGCGCGGACGACCTGGTCGTCTCGCTCAACGCGGATGCCACCCCGGCCCGGGTGGCGGCGCTGGTCAGCGCGATCGAGTTCTCCAATGGCGAGACCGTGCCGAGCCGGGCCAGCCGCGCGGTCAGCTTCACGCTGAGCGATGGCGACGGCGGCACCTCGGCGCCGGCCACCGTGCTCGTCGACCTGACCGCCTCGGCCGCGCCCGTGATCCAGAACAGCGCGACCCAGGTGTCCGTGAACGAGAACAGCACCGACGTGGGCTTCTTCGTCGCGCTGGACCCGGGCCAGCTGGCTGTGACCTACAGCATCAGCACGGCCAACACGGCGGACAACGAGGACAGTGCCAAGTTCACGATCAACGCCCAGACCGGCCTGCTGAAGTTCATTGCCGCACCGGACTACGAGAGCCCGCTGGACCAGGGCGCCAACAACAGCTACCGCGTGATCGTGCGCGCGACCAACAGCCTCAACCTCGTTGACGAGGCCCCGCTGCAGGTGCTGGTCCAGAACATGACGACGGGCCCGGGCGAGAACGAGAACACCCCGCCGGCGCTGACGCTGGCCACGGTCAACGGCACCTCGATGACCGTGTACCTGTCGGACACGAGCCGGCTCGACGCGACGAACCTGCCCGCGACCAGCCGATTCACGGTCACCAGCAACGGCGCCGCCGTGCCGGTGACGGCGGTGAGCGTGGATGCCACGGCCAAGACCGCGACGCTGACCCTGGGCCAGTTCATCGCCAATGGCGCGACGGTGACGCTGGGGTACACGGATCCCACCGCGTCCAACGACGCGCTGGCGCTGCAGGACGAGTTCGGCAACGACCTGGCGACGGTCAGCAACCAGAGCGTGGTCGTCCTGACCCCGGCCCCCGCCACCGGCGGTGGCGGCACGGGCGGCACGGGCGGCACGGGCGGCACGGGCGGCACGGGTGGCACGGGTGGCACGGGTGGCACGGGTGGCACGGGTGGCACGGGTGGCACGGGTGGCACGGGTGGCACGGGTGGCACGGGTGGCACGGGTGGCACGGGTGGCACGGGTGGCACGGGTGGCACGGGCGGCACGGGCGGCACGGGCGGCACCGGTGGCACCGGTGGCACGCCGGGCGTCAAGGTCGACGTCACGCCCACCCTCGAGAACGCCGTCCCCTCGCTGCCCAGTGGCACGTCGGGCGGCGCGACCGTGGCCGGCGACGGCAACGGCGACGGCATCGCCGATTCGCAGCAAAGCGCCGTGGTGTCCGTCCCGCTCAAGGTCACGTCGACGCCGAGCACCGCAGGCGCAGGCACCGCGCAGACCTACATCACGCTGGTGGCGGCCTCCGTCAGCGGCAAGGTGGGCGCCTCGGAGATGACCCAGATCACCGACATCCAGCAGCTGGACGCGCCGGCGGGCCTGCCGCAGCCGGTCTCCATGCCGATGGGCCTGATCGCCTTCAAGTCCACGGTGCCGGTCGGCGGCGCGACGAGCAGCTACAGCCTGTACGTCGATGCCACCCTGAGCTTCAACGGCTACTGGAAGCAGAACGCCGCGGGCGTCTGGACCAACCTGGCGAGCGCGGCCTACGGCGGCGCCATCGTGCGCGAGGGCGACAAGCTGCGCATCGACTTCCGCGTCCAGGACGGCGGCGAGTTCGATGCCGACGGCGTGGCCAACGGCGTCGTGGTCGACCCGGGCGCCGTCGGTTCCCTGCCGCTGTCCCTCATGGGAACGCCGGCCGCCATGCCCGAGGGCCATGGCTGGTTCTGACCTGCGAATTTTCCGACTTGTGTGTCAAAATGAAACTAATGTGTATGGTTGAAACTAAGACGATTCGCGGGACCCGCGCCCTGGCGGCCCTGGCCCTGGCTGGCCTCCTGGCGGCCTGCGGGGGCGGCGGCGGCGGCGCTGCTGCGCCGGCCACCAAGGCGGCCAGTTCGGTGCAGGACATGCAGGGGCGTTGGGAGAACGCCGCCGCCAACTGGGATGCCAAGTGGCTGGCGCCGGCTGCAGGCCAGTCGGCCTCGCCGATCTGGCTGCTGGCGCGTGATGGCAGCTACCTGGCGTACCTGGAAGGCACCGTCGCCGCGGACGGCAAGGTCCGTGCCTCGGGCACCCGCTACACCCTCGATTCGGCGACCCAGACCACCTCGGCCGCGTCCTGGGACGGCACGGCGACGATCGTCGACGGCGCCACCCGCCTGGCCTTTGCCGATGGAACCAGCATGACGCGCAGCGCGGCGCAGCCGCTGGCGGTGCAGGGCGAAGTCACCGGTGCGTGGACCTCGCAGCTCGGCGCCGACCTGGTCACCCTCAGCTACGCCATCGATGCCCAGGGTGTCTTGACCGGCAGCAGCACCACCGGCTGCACCTACGCGGGCTACGTGGTGGTCCGCCCGAACAGCTTCGTCTACGACGCCAAGGTCAGCGAGACCTGCATCGACGGTGTCGCCAAGCTCCTCGAGGGCATCGGCAGCCTGGCCTCCGACAAGGCCCGCCTGACCCTGACCCTGCGCGGGCCCGCCGGGGCCTATGCCAAGGCGCTCTATTTCATCAAGAAAACCTGATTCCACAGCCTGAACAGAAAGCCTCCTCCATGAACAGCCTGTACCCGCACGCTACGTCCTCCACCCCGCGTCCCGCCTCACGGTCCGCGCTGATGCCTGAACACGCGCGCGAGTTGATCCTTGCCGACGGCCTGGCCACCGACATCGGCAGGCTGCTGGAGGGCGCCCAGGCGCCCGTGCTGCGGGTGGGGGAGGTCGCGGACCCGGTGCGCGCGATCAGCCTGGCGCTGGCGGGGGAGTCGGTCGATGTCCTGCACATCGTCGCCCACGGCCGCCGCGAAGGTTTCCGCCTCGGCGGGCACTGGGTCGACGCCGCGGCCCTGCGCGCGCAGGCGCACCTGGTGGCCGGCTGGAACGTTCGCCGCATCGCGCTGTGGTCCTGCTCGGTGGGGCAGGGCTCGGCGCTGGTGCGCACCCTGGCGCGCCTGACCGGGGCGCAGGTCTTCGCGAGCGACCGCCCGCTGGGCCGGGTGGGCGAGGAGCGGCTCTGGCGCCTGGACGGCGAAGGTGAGGGCGCGCCCCAGGTGCCGTTCGCGGCGCCGGTGCTGGCGGCCTGGGACCACCAGCTCGCCAGCTTCACCTTCAGCCAGGTCTGGCAGGTCACCAACACGGCGGACAAGGAAAGCAACAACCACACGTTCAACTACGCCACGCCGCTGTTCAGCGCGGCGGACGGCACGATCGTGGACGGCACCACCAGCCGCACCTTCACCGGCAACGACGTCTCGGCCACCCTGACCATCCCGGGCCTGGCCCAGCCGGTCTACGGCTGGATCAGCCGGCCGATCAAGGTGGGCGGCCAGGTCGTCGGCTTCTACATGTGGACCGACAGCGACTTCACCTCGCTGGCGCTGGCGCAGGCCGACGGCAACGCGGACGCCGACGGCAACACCGCGCAGAACACGGGCTACATCCTGGCGGTGCCGGGCAAGGAGAGCGCCTTCAGCTCGGGCAGCATCGGCTCCTCGTCGGACCGGGTGGACACGGCGCTGAACTCGCTGATCCCGGTCAACTCCGGGCCGGTGGCGAAGAACGATACGGCCACCCTCAACGAAGACGCGGTGAACGCCACCGGCAGCGTGCTGACCAACGACACGGACGCCAATGGCGACACGCTGGTCGTCACCGGCTTCACCTACACGGTGAACGGCACGACCAACTCCGTGACCGTGACCACCTCCACGGCCGGCTCGGCCAGCATCTCCGGCGTCGGCAGCTTCACCCTGGCCTCCAATGGCACCTGGACGTTTACCCCGGAGGCGAACTACACCGGCCCGGTGCCGGTGTTCACGTACACGGTGGCCGACCCCTGGGGCCTGACGTCCAGCGCCACGCTGTCGCTGTCCATCACGCCGGTGAACGATGCGCCCACGGTGACCGCCGCGGCCGGCGCGCCGGCCGGCAGCGCGGACCTCGTCACCACGCCGGAAGACACGCCCATCGTCCTGGCCCTGTCGGACTTCGGCACCTTCGCCGATGTCGACGGCGACGCCCTGGTCAAGCTCCAGATCACCGGCCTGCCCACCGACGGCCGCCTGCAGTACGACAGCGGCTCGGGCTTCACCAACGTCTCGGCGACGGGCCTGGAAGTGACCGCCGCGAACATCACTGCCGGCAAGCTGCGCTTCGTGCCGGACGCCAACGAGAACGGCAGCCCGTACGCGACCTTCACTTTCAAGGTGAGCGACGGCACCACCTACAGCGCCTCCTCCTACACCGTGACGGTCAACGTCACCCCGGTGAACGATGCGCCGGTTGCCAACAACGACAACACCATCTCCGGCGGCACCTATGCCGCCTTCGCCGTGGAGTCGGGCTGCCACGTCACCGGCACCGACCAGTCGGGCGCCACGCTCACGAACGCCGGCTCCAACCAGTCCGGCAACGTGCGCACGAACGACACCGACGTCGACACCGGCACCACGCTGACGGTGACCGCCGCGGCCAGCATTGCGGCCAACGATTCGAAGGCTGTCACCGCGGGAAGCACCTCGGTCTCCAACTATGCGACCGTGACGGGCCTGTATGGCTCGCTGCGCATCGGGGCGGACGGGTCCTATATCTACCTGCCCGCCAACACGAACACCACGGTCCAGAAGCTTCGCGCGGGCGACCTGCTGACCGAGACCTTCTCGTACACCGTGTCCGACGGCAGCAGCACGGCGACGGCCACCCTGACGGCCGTCATCAAGGGCTCGAACGATGCGCCGGATGCGGTGGACGATGTCGACTCCCTGCAGGAGCGGGCCCTGTCGGGCGGCAACTACGGGATGGCGACGGGCAACGTGATCACCAACGACACGGACCCGGACACTTCGCCCACCCTCACCGTGGTGTCCTCCACCGCCGCGGCGACTGGATCTTCGCAGGGCAATGCCTCGTACCAGGTCGCGGCATCGAGTTCGGTGAGCGTCGGGGACTACGTTTTCTGGGATGCGGACAACAGCGCCACCACGCGTACCCTGGGAACGGACGCGGTACTGCTGACGGTTTCCGGGCAGCCCGTCACCGTGTCCGCCAAGGACGCGAATGGCTACGTGACCCTGAACTACCCCAACGCCCTAGCTTCGAACGACCAAGGCAAGGTCTTTGCCACCACCGGGGCTTCACGGTACATCGGTTTTTCCGCGAACTCGGATGCCTCCGGCAACTACAAGACCACGGCTTATGCCGGCACCGTGAGTCCCTCTTCGACGACGGTTAACGTGTCGTCCATCACGGGTGCCATCAGCGCCGGGATGTCCGTCTCGGACGGGACCACCACCCGTCAGGTCACGGCTATCACCACGGATGGCAGCGGCCAGGTGACGGCAGTTACCCTGGACCAGGCTGTGTCCTGGAGCGGGGCATCTCTCAGCTTCACCGCGACTGCGGGCACTACCCTCACCGGCAAGTACGGCACGCTCACCTTCGCTGCCAACGGCGGCTACACGTACACCCTGACCAGCAACGCGCTGACCGACAACCAGTCGTACGTCGAGGCCTTCGCCTACACGCTGTCCGACGGCACCTGCACCGACGCCGCCATCCTGCGCATCACGGTCAACGGAACGACGAATGCCGTCCTCGCCGACGACACCGTGACGGTGGCGGAAGACTCCGGGACCTATGTCTCGGGCGCCACCAGCGTCCTCACCAACGACCTGGTGAACGGCTCGATGCCCACGGGCAGCGCTGTCGCCTCGTTCAAGTGGAACGGGCAGTCGGCCAGCGCCGGCTCTTCCCTGACCGTCTCGGGCGTTGGCGTCCTGACGATCAACGCGAACGGCTCCTTCACCTTCAACCCGGTCGACGACTACACCGGCGCGGTGCCGGTGGCCACCTATGTGCTCGCCACCTCGGGCGCCTCGGCCACCCTGTCCCTGACCATCCAGCCCGCCAACGACGCGCCGACCGTCACGGCTTCGACGGATGCTCCCGGAGGCAGCGTCGACCTGGTCACCACCCCGGAAGACACGCCCATCGTCCTGGCCCTCTCCGACTTCGGCACCTTCGCCGATGTCGATGGCGACGCGCTGGCCAAGGTCCAGGTCACGACGCTGCCGGCCGACGGCAAGCTGCAGGCCTACAACAGCGGCACCAGCAGCTGGGAAGACATCCTGGCCAACGCCGAGTTCACCGCCGCCGACATCACCGCCGGCAAGCTGCGCTTCGTGCCGGACGCCAACGAGAACGGCACCGCCTACACCACCTTCGGCTTCAAGGTGCATGACGGCACCACCTACAGCGCCTCGGCCTACACCACCACGGTCAACGTGACCCCGGTGAACGACCCGCCGGTGAATACCGTGCCGGCCACGCAGGTGCTGAACGCCACGCCCACCACGGCCTTCACCACGACGCTCGCGTTCAACAGCGGCAACGGCAACGCCATCACCGTGGCCGACGTCGAGAACAGCCTGTCCACCGTGGTCCTGAGCGTGTCCCACGGCACCCTGGCCGCCACCGCTGGCACCGGCGTCACGGTCAGCGGCTCGGGCACCGGCACGCTGACCCTGACCGGCACCGACAAGGACAACCTCAACGCCGTCCTGGCCACGCTGCAATACACCGCCAACGACCTGTTCAGCGGCAACGACCAGCTGCGGATCCAGACCCGCGATTCCGGCGGCCTCACCGACCTCGACACCGTGACCCTCACGGTCGACGCGGACAACCGGCCCCTGACGGTCACCGGCTCCACCGTCAACGAGGCCTCGCCGTACCTGATGTTCACGGTGGCGGGTGTCCAGGGGCAGTATGTCCAGCTCTCCGTCGCGGGCGTTTCCGCCACCCTCGGCCTCGACGCGCTGCCCAAGCTGCAGTACTACGCCGGCGCTGTCACCGGCTGGGTGAATTACACCGCCGGCAGCTTCTTCAAGCTGCCCTCGGCCACCACCCCGGTGCGCCTGGCGGTGCTGCAGGACAAGCTCGACGAAGGCTCGGAAACCCTCACGCTGACCGCCAGGAACCAGGCCGCGACGGCCCACAACGGCACCGGGACGATCAGGGACGACGGCCAGGGTGACATCTACCTGGAGGACGCGACCAGCCTGACGCCGTCCAACTTCACCGACCCCCTGGACGACGACCGCCCGCTCACCATCACCGACCCCAACGACGCCACCCTCAACGGCATCGTGGTGAACGAGGACTCGCCCTACGGCGTGCTCAAGGTCACCGGCGCCGCGGGCCAGAAGGTCCAGCTCAGTCTCGTCAACGGCTCCGCCGTCGATGCGGACCATGGCCTGCTCACCAACAACAGCGGCACGACCGAAGTCGAGGTCTACAACGGCGCGGGCTGGGTGAAGTACACCACCGGCGAGTGGGTCACCCTCACCGGCACCTCCCTGCTGGTGCGCGTCGCGATCAAGGACGACGCCGTCTACGAGGGCCCCGAGACCCTGGGTGTGCTGGCGACCACCACGGGCGGCCAGACTGTCAGCGGCACCATCGTCATCGTCGACGACGGTACGGGCAGCAAGTACCCGGACAACATCACCGGCGCGGTCGACAACACCGGCACGCTGGACAACGACCTCGCGGTCACCGTGACCGGCTACGGCCCGGTGAACGAAGGCTCGACCTGGGCGATGTTCAAGGTCGACGGCTCGCAGGGTGCGCCGATCCTGCTCGGTGTGGCGGGCTCGGGCACGACCCAGGCCACCACCACCGGCTTCACGATCCAGTACTCCACCAACGGCACGACCTGGAAGGCCTACAGCGCGGACGCGCCCCCGGTCGTCCCGGGCACGCTGGGCGGTGGCACCGGCACCTTCTACGTGCGGGTCAACATCACCAGCGAGGCCGATGGCTCGTATGAGGTGTCCGAGACCTTCAGCCTCACCGGCACGGTGGGTGCCGGCGCGACGCCCGCACCCGCGTCCTCCGCGGAGGTCGCGATCGTCGACGCCGGCAACGGCACCCTGTACACCGGCGATTTCAGCGGCGGCGCACCGGCGACGGACTCCTCCAGCACGAAGGACGACGACAGCAGCATCGGCGTCTCCAGCCCCACGGTGAACGAGGCCTCGCCCTACGCCGTGTTCGTGGTGAACGCGGTCGCGGGCAGCTCGCTCACGCTGACGGTGGTCGAGGGCAGCGGCGCCGGCTTCGCCGACATCGACCAGACCCAGCCGATCAAGTACTGGAACGCGGCCACCAGCCAGTGGTCCACCTACTCCTCCTCGGTGGTGGTCCCGGCCAACGGCACGCTGCTGGTGCGCATCGACATCCAGGCGGAGCAGGACTCCCCGGCGGTCAACGAGGCGAATGAAACCTTCCAGCTGCGCGTGTCCAACGGCACGGCGATCGCCTCCGGCACGGCCACCATCGTCGACGACGGCAACGGCACGATCTACCCCGCCGGCAACCCCACCAACGCGACGACGCCGCTGACCGACACCACCCCGGCCAACCTCGACGACGACCGGGCGCTGGGCGTCAACTCCATCCGGGTCAACGAAGCCTCCACGCACGCCGTCTTCGAGGTGACCGGCATCGCCGGCCAGCTGGCGAAGCTCGCCCTGGCCAACGGCACGGCCCTCGGCGGCGCCACCACGCCCACCGACGGCTCGGTGGACTATGGCACCGGCCTGGAGTACTGGCACGCCACCAACGGGTGGGTGGCCTACACCACGAACAGCTGGGCGTTGATCCCCGCGGGCAACCTGCTGTACGTCCGCACCACCCTCGTCAACGACACGGCGGCCGAGGGCGACCAGACCTTCACCCTCGCCGCGACGAACACCGGCGGCCGCGCCACCACCGGCACGGCGACCATCGACGACACGGGCGGCGGGGTCATCTACACCTTCGACCCGACCACGAACGCCCCCACCGGCACGACGACCACCGGCCTGAACACCGACGCCGCCGCGCCCCCGCCGCCCCCGCCGCCGCCCCCGCCGGCGCCGCCCCCGTTCACCGCCAACCTCGACCCCACCACCGACACCGGCGCGCTGGACAACGTGACCCGCATCACCGAGCCGCAGTTCACGCTCAACGGCGGCACCTACCTGCAGCCCGGTCGCACCGCGCGCCTGGTGGACCCGTCGGGCGCCGTGATCGGCTCGGCCACCGTCACCACCACCGAGGCCCAGTCCGGCAAGATCAACGTGCCCACCGGCCAGCTCGATGATGGCGTCTACACCTACACGGCGCAGATCCTCGACGCCCAGGGCAACGTGGTCGCCTCGGCGCCGGTCACCGTGACCATCGTCACCGACCGCGACGGCGTGGCCCCCTCGATCGAGCTGTCCGCCAACGGCGGCGACTTCAACGACGACGGCATCCTGGACTGGGAGCAGAACAACGTCGCCCAGCTGCCGGTGACTTCCTATGCGGACTTCCTGCAGGGTCGCAACGCGCCCGACGCCACCTTCGGCGCCATCCTGGCCGGCCGCCCGGACGCGTCGCAGCCCGGCGGCGTGGCGCTGGATGCCGGCGCGCAGCTGGTCGGCATCAGCCTGGCGCCGCTGCCCGCGGGCGCGCCGCTGCCCACCGGCACGCGCGCCGTCTCGGACCTGTACAAGTTCAGCGTCACCTCGGTCGCCGGCGGCCAGCTCACCGACATCGACGTGCGCCCGGGCCTGCAGACGCAGACCGTGATCGACCTGCCCGCCGGGGTCCAGGCCAACGCCTACCTGAAGTACAACGCCACGACCCGCACCTGGAAGGACTTCACCAACCCCGCCGCGCAGTTCGGCCTCGTCGATGGCGCGGCCCTGCTCGACACGAACGGCGACGGCCGCATCGACCGCATCGTGCTGACCCTCACCGACGGCGGCCCCGGTGACGAGGACGGCGTGGTCAACGGCACCATCGTCGACCCCGGCCTGCTGGCCCTGACCGGCCCCCTCATCACCGGCCCCTCCGGCGGCCCTGGCGCGGCCGCCAGCGAGAAGACCGTGCCCGAGGGCACGGTGCCGGTCACCCGCTTCACCGCCAACGAGCCGGTGACCTGGAAGGTGAGCGGCGGCAGCGAGGCCGGCCAGTTCAGCATCGCCCCGGACGGCCAGCTGGTCTTCAAGGCCGCTCCCGACTACGAGGCACCGCTCGACGCGGACCACAACAACAGCTACCTGCTGCAGGTCGAGGCGACCAACGCCGCCGGCGCGAAGAGCGTGCAGTCGGTGACGGTCTTCGTCACCGACCGGGGTGTCCCCATCTATTACGCCGCCACCGGCACCGTGGGCGACCGGACCCTGTCCGCCACGCCCGCCGGTTCCGCCGACGACCGGCCCCTGCCCAACGCGCCGACCAGTGCCACGCTCGCGGCCCAGGTGCAGTTCTACGCCGCCGACCCCGGCACCCCGGGCACGGTGCCGCTCAAGGCCTGGCAGAACGTGCTCACGGGCGACTGGTTCTACGGCCGTGCCGACGTGGCGCCGCCCTATGCCTGCTACGTGGAGCGTCCCGAGGTGGTCCTGGGCAACGTCCTGCCCGCGGGCCAGGGTGTCTTCGACGTCCACACCTACCTGAACGGCGCGGGCGTGACCCAGGTCATGGGCCAGGCCGCCGCCGAGAAGCTCGGGCTGCTGGCCCAGGGCTACGTGGACCTGGGCGCGGCCTACCTGTTCGCTTCCGCCGACAATGTCACCCTTGTCGGCGTGGCATCCTGATCACGCCGTCCGCCAAACCACCCGAATCGAGATCGACATGAAAGCAACGGGCAAATCAATGGGCCTCTGGACTCGCGCCGGCATCGCGCTGGCGCTGGCTGCGGTGACGGGCGCCGCGTTCGCGGCCGCCCCCAGGCTCGGGCCGCAGGAGAAGGCCGAGCGTGAGCGCCAGGAGACCTTCTGGTACGGCCAGGCCCAGGTGGGCCAGGGCCGCAGCGGCAGCCAGGACGTGGACCTCGCCCTCGGCGCCGGCGTCAACCTGAGCGGCCAGGCCAGCCTCGGCGCCGGCACGGTGTACTCGCTGGCCGTGGGCCGCCAGTGGCTCGGCGGCGAGCGCGACGACGACGAGCGCACGCCCTGGCGCCTCGAGGGCGAATTCTGGTCGGGCTCGGCCAAGCGCGAGCAGGTCTCCCTGGGCGCGCTGACCGTGCGCCCCGGTGACACGGTGCGCGCCTCGGCCCTGTTCCTGAACGGCGCGGGCCGCGTCTGGGAATCCGAGGAGCGGGGCAAGCGCCGCTTCACGCCCCTGTGGCGCGCCTGGCTCGGGGCGGGCGTGGGCTTCGCCCGCGTCACCGTCCCCGACGCCAGCGCGCTCGCGCCCTGCAACTGCCTGGCCAGCGCCAGCGGCTCCGGCGTCGCCTTCCAGGTGAAGCTGCAGGCCGAGCGGCAGCTGTCGGAGAGCGCGCAGCTGGTGCTGCAGGCCGGCCGCGTCTGGCTGCCCGACGCCACCACCGGCGGCGGCCTGCCGAAGACGACCTGGGGCGCCCGCTCGGTCGATCAGCTCCTCGTCGGCGTGCGCTTCGCCTTCGACTGAGCCCGCGCCGGGGCGTCGATCCCCGGCATCTGCGCCTCCAGCCAGTCGCACAGCGCCGCCACCGGCGGCAGGCCGGCCTTGCGCCGCGGGATGAAGGCCTTGAACCAGGCCTCCTGCGGCGGGTAGGCCGGCAGCAGCGGCCGCAGCTCGCCGCGCGCCAGCGCCTCGCCGGCGATGTAGCGCGGGAGCATGGCGATGCCCAGGCCCAGCAGGGCCGCACTCAGCACCGCGCGGTTGTCGTCCACCAGCAGGCGGGCCGGCACGTCCACATGCAGCGCGCCCCGGGTGGACTGGAAGACCCAGTTGCGCCCCAGCGGCTCGAACACCAGGCACGCATGCCTTGCCAGGTCCGCCGGATGCTCCAGCGCCGGCGCCTCGCGCAGGTAGGCCGGGGCGGCGCACAGCGCGTAGTGGATCGGCGCCAGCGGGCGCTGCACCACGCCCTCGTAGCTGGCGAGCCGGCCGCTGACGATCAGGTCGAAGCCGTCCTCCAGCGGGTTGGTGGAGCGGTTGCCCAGCACCACCTCCATCGTGATCCCCGGGTGCTGCTGCAGGAAGCGCGCGAACAGCGGCCCCAGGTGCAGGGTGGTCAGGGTGGCCGGCGCCATCACCCGCAGGTGGCCGTGCGGCGCCTCCTGCCCGTCCCGGGCCGCGACCTCCAGCGCCAGTTCCTCCATGCCCGCGAGCAGGGCGGCGGCCCGCGCCCGCAGGCGCTCGCCGGCCGCCGTCACCTGCACCCTGCGCGTGGTGCGCTCGAACAGCCGCACCCCCAGCGCCGCCTCCAGCTGCGCGATGCGCTTGGCCACCACCGAGGGCACCACGTGCAGCTGCCGCGCCGCCTGCACGAAGCTGCCCGCCTGCAGCACGGCGAGGAAGGCGCGCAGCGGCTTGAGGTCGTCGATTGATTCCATGGCGCGATCAAATTAAACGAAATTGAGCGGCACTCATTCTCCTGCATTGACGTAAATTGCCTCGCACCCACCCTTGGAGACACGCCCGCGATGCAAGACACGCCCACCCGCCCGGCCGCCGCCGCGGCCCCCCGGCCCGGCCTGCAGATGGCCGACCACCTGACCCCCCTGGTCCGCAACTGCTGGTACGTGGCCGCCCGCTCCGACGAGGTGGGCCGCACGCTGCTGGAGCGCACCCTGCTCGGGACCACCGTGGTCCTCTATCGCCGCGAGGACGGCACGCCGGTGGTCCTGAACAACCGCTGCGCGCACCGCTCCTTCCCGCTGTCCCGGAGTCGCCTGGTGGGCGACAACATCGTCTGCGGCTACCACGGCATGTCGTATGCGCCCTCGGGCCAGTGCGAGGGCATGCCCTCGCTGCCCAATTGCCCCAGCCACGCGCGGGTGGCCAGCTACCCCGCGGTGGAGCGCTTCCCGCTGGTGTGGGTGTGGATGGGGGACCCGGCCCTGGCCGACCCCGCGAAGATCCCCGACACCTCCTGGCTGGCCGACCCGGCCTGGGCCACCGTGCAGGGGCAGTTCCGCATCCAGTCGAACTACGTGGCCATGCACGAGAACCTCCTTGACCAGACGCACTTCGGCATCCTCCACCCCGGCGCGGTGGGCACGCCGGAGTACGCGCGCTCCACGCTGGACTTCCGCGCCGAGGGCGACCGCGTCTTCATCCTGCGCACGCTGCACGACTCGCCCCCGCCCGGCATCTACGACACGCCGATGAAGCTCGGGGGCAAGCGGGTGGACCGCTACTCGGACAGCCGCTTCGAGTCGCCGGCCGGCCACATCGCCCATGCCCGCATCGTCGACCCGTCGCCCGCGCCGGGGCGGCCCGCCGAGTTCCGCGTGAACATCACGCACCTGTTCACGCCGGAGCGCCGGAACAGCATCCACTACTGGTGGTTCAACAGCCGCGACTTCGACCTCGACGACGCCCACGCCAGCGACTTCCTGCGCGAGCAGTCCCAGACCGCCTATGCGCAGGACGAGGAGGCCCTGAACTGGATCCAGCAGACCTACGACGACCTCGGCCACGCGCCGCCCGAGCTGAGTTTCGGCCCGGACCGCCCGGGCCTGGCGATGCGCAAGATCCTGCTGCGGCTGGCGCAGCTCGAGGCCTGAACACCCGGCACCGCCCGCGACCCCCACGACAACAACGACACGGAGACACCCATGACCCCTTCCCTCAGCAAGCGGCAACTGCTGCAATCCGCCCTGGCCGCCGGCCTGGGCGCTTCCCTGCCGGCCTGGGCCCAGGCCGACGACACGCTGCGCATCGGCATGCTCGCGCCCATGACCGGCCCCTTCGCCTCCACGGGCAAGCAGATGGAGGCGGCGGTCAGGCTGTACATGGCGCAGAACGGCAGCAAGGTCGGCAACAAGAAGATCGAGCTGATCCTGCGTGACGACGGCGGCACGCCGGACAACACCAAGCGCCTCGCGCAGGAGCTGCTGGTGAACCAGAAGGTGCATGTGCTCGCCGGCTTCGGCCTGACCCCGCTGGCCCTGGTGACCGCGCCCCTGGCCACGCAGGCCAAGGTGCCGATGGTGAACATGCTGGCCGCCACCTCCTCGGTGATCGACGCCTCGCCGTACATGGTGCGCACCTCGATGACCCTGCCCCAGATCACCCTGGGCATCGCCGACTGGGCGCCGAAGAACGGCATCCAGAAGGCCGTGACCCTGGTGGCCGACTACGGCCCCGGCCACGACGCCGAGCGCACCTTCCGCGACCGCTTCTCGTTCAACGGCGGGCGCGTGCTGGAGTCGATCCGCGTGCCCCTGCGCAACCCGGACTTCGCGCCCTTCCTGCAGCGGGTGCGCGACCTCTCGCCCGACGCCGTCTTCGTCTTCGTGCCCTCGGGCGTGGGCACCCAGGTGATGAAGCAGTTCGCCGACCGCGGCCTGTCCAAGGCGGGCATCCGCATCATCGGCACCGGCGAGGTGGTGGACGACGACCTGGTCAACGAGATGGGCGACGTCGCCCTGGGCGTGGTCACCTCCTACCCGTACTCCACGGCCCACCCCTCGGCGAAGAACAAGAAGTTCGTCGCTGACTTCCGCAAGCTCAATAACAACCTGCGTCCCAACGCGGTGGCCGTGTTCGCCTACGACGGCATGCACGTGATCTACGAGGCCCTGCGCAAGACCGGCGGCAAGACCGATGGCGACGCGCTGCTGGCCGCGATGAAGGGCCAGATCTTCGAGAGCCCGCGCGGCCAGATCTACATCGACGCCAATACGCGCGACATCGTCCAGAGCATCTACATCCGCAAGGTGGAGCGCCAGGACGGCGAGCTTTACAGCATCGAGTTCCAGGAGCAGAAGGACGTGCGCGACCCGCGCACGCGCTGAGGACCCGGCGCCGCAGGGGACTTCAGTCGACCTTGATCTGCGCCGCCTTCAGCAGCTTGCCCCATTCCTGCAGGTCCTCGCGGATCTGCGCGGCGAACTGCTCGGGGGTGTTGGCGATCGGCTCCATCGCGTCGGCCGCGATGCGGGCCTGGAAGTCGGGGCGGCGCACGATGGAAGCGACGTCGTCGCGGATCTTGCGCACCAGCTCCGGCGGCATGCCGGCCGGGCCCATGAGCCCGTACCAGGCCTCCACGCGGAACCCGGGCAGCGCCTCCGCGATCGCCGGCACCTCGGGCAGGGCGCGCGAGCGCTTCGCGCTGGTCACGCCCAGGGCCTTGAGCTTGCCGCCCTTGGTGATCTGGGCCGCCGCGCTGATACCGCCGAAGATCAGCGGCACATGGCCCGCCATCACGTCGTTCACGCCCTGGCCGAAGCCCTTGTAGGGCACGTGCGCGATGTCCACGCCGGCCTGGTGCTTGACCAGCTCCATCGACAGGTGCTGCTGCCCGCCCGCGCCGGAGGAGGCATAGCTGATCTTGCCGGGCTGCTGCCGGGCCAGTGCGATCAGGCCCTTCACGTCGTTCGCCGGGAAGGCCGGGTGCGCCATCAGCACGAAGGGGCCCGAGGCCACGTTGACGATGGGCGTGAGGTCCTTCTGCGAGTTGTAGGGGATGCCCGCCATCAGGTTCGGCACGATGGTGATCGGCGCGTCCGAGGCGAAGGTGAGGGTGTAGCCGTCCGGGGCGGCCTTGGCCACGAAGTCGGTGCCGATGGTGCCGCTGGCGCCGGTCTTGTTCTCCACCACCACCGACTGCTTCCACAGCGCGGTCAGCTCCTGGGCGATCAGGCGGCCGTAGATGTCGGGCGTGCCGCCGGGCGGGAAGGTGACGATCAGCTTGACCGGCTTGTTCGGGTAGCCGGCCACCTGCGCCGCGGCGGGAAGGGCGGCAAAGGCCAGGGCGAGCGGGAGGGCGAGGGCGAGCCGGCGCAGGCGGCGGGGCAGGGTGGGCGTCATGGTGGCGGGAGGGTCGTGAGGCGCGCGTGGCGCGGTTGCATGCACCCGCCAATCTAAACGCGGGGCCCGTGCCTGCGTACCCGGGCAAGCCCGCAGGCCCTAGGGCTCCAGCGCCTCGCCCGCCGGGCCTGCCAGCGGGATCCCGCAGTGCCGGCAGAACCGGTCGGTCGCCGCGAGGTCCCCGCCGCCGCAGTGGGTGCAGCGCAGCCCAACGCGCAGGCCGGCCGCGCCCGGCGTGCCCGGGCCGCCGGCGCGCTGCACCATCGCGGCGGTCACGATGCCGGTGGGCACCGCCAGCACGCCCCATCCCATGAGCATCATCACCGAGGCGATCGCGCGGCCCAGGTCGCTCTTGGGCGTGATGTCGCCGAAGCCGACGGTGGTCATCGTGGTGATGGCCCAATACACCCCGGTGGGGATGCTGGTGAAGCCGTTGCCCGGCCCCTCCACCACGTACATCACCGTGCCCATGACCAGCACCACCGCCGAGACCGTGGCCAGGAAGACCAGGATCTTGCGGCGGCTGGCGGCCAGCGCCACGCCCAGGTAGCGGAACTCCACCAGGTACGAGGTGAGCTTCAGCACCCGGAAGATCCGCAGCATGCGCAGGATGCGCACGTCCAGCAGCGCGTGCAGCTCGGGGAAGAACAGCGCCAGGTAGCTCGGGAGCACCGAGACCAGGTCCACCAGGCCGAAGAAGCTGGTGGCGTAGCGCAGGCGGGCCGGGGCGCAGTACAGGCGCGCCGCGTATTCCAGCGAGAACACCACGGTGAAGAACCACTCGGCGATGGAGAAGGCCTGCGCGTGCGGCGCGGAGATCGGCTCGATGCTGTCCAGGACGACCACCAATACCGACGCCACGATCATCGCCATCAGCACGAGGTCGAAGGCGCGGCCCGCGGGCGTGTCGGAGCCGAAGATCACCCGCTGCATCCGCAGGCGGGTGGAGGAGGAGATGGTCGGGGAGGAGGTCACACGGCCAGTGTGCCAGCTTGCGCTGCGGCCTGGCCAGCGCCGCGCGCGGTTGCCAGCGCGCTGACCCCGAACTGACGTGCGAGGAGTGCCTTCGTATTGCAGATGCCGCCCGCGCACAACTCTTGTGGGATTGTGCGTTGACATCATGGGAACGTACGATCGTCGTCAGAGGAAGAACCATCATGAGCCAACCGGGGATCCTGGTCGTCGACGACCATCCCGTGTACCGCGACGCGCTCAGCGAGAAGCTGCGTACCCAATTCGAACCGTCCGGCCTTCGCGTGGCCGCGGCTGCCAGCGCGGGCGAGGGCCTGGAGATCGTGGAGGCTTCGCCCGCGGGCGTGCGCTGGACGGTGATCCTGGACATCCTCATGCCCGGCCTGAGCGGGCTGGCGGGCATCCGGGCCTTCAAGGCGGCGCAGCGCGTGGAGCACGTGGTCGCGATCTCCGGGCTGGAGGAGAAGGTCTGGGAGGCGCGCACCCTGGCCGCGGGTGCCAGCCTGTTCATCTCCAAGAACAGCACCAGCGACGCCATCGGCCGCCGGCTCACCGAGCTGCTGCGCCTGCACGCCTTGCCGCAGGAAGCCGCACCCGCGCCCGAGCGGTTCCGCCTGACCAGCCGCCAGATGGAGGTGCTGGCCCTGATCGGCCGCGGCCACCCGAACAAGATCATCGCCGGCCAGCTCCAGATCAGCGAGCAGACGGTGAAGATCCACGTGAATCAGATCTTCAAGGAGCTTCGGGTCTTCAACCGCACGCAGGCCGTGCTCAAGGCCCAGGAACACCAGCTGATCTGAGCCCGCCACGGCGCCCGAGTCCCCGTCCCCCGCCTTGCCCATGCCCCCCCCGCCGCCGCCGGACACCGGCCACGAGGCGCAGTACATCGCGCGCGAGACCTCGTCGTACCTCGCCAGCGCGGTGCGTTCGACGACGGTGGCCAACTTCGTCGCACCGCTGCTCACCGTGCCCCTGTTCTGGGACGAGGCCGACCCGGTGCGCTTCGGCCTGTGGCTGGTGTACATGATCGCCGCCGGCATCGCCCGCTACGTGCTGGCGCGCCAGCTCGAGACCGACCCGGCGCGCATCGACGACCCGGTGGCCAGCATGCGCACCACCACCTGGTGCGTGGGCCTCATCGGCGTGGGCTGGGGCCTGGGCTGGATCATCCTGACCCCGGACCTGGGCATGGTGAACCGGCTGATGTACATGTACGTCACCACCGGCGCGATGTTCTCCAGCATGTTCGGCTACGGCGTGCACCGGCCGACCTTCCTGGCGATGTGCCTGCCGATCTTCCTGCCTGCCATCGCCGCCGCCTTCTGGCCGCATAACGGCTTCCCCTGGCCGTTCTCGGTGGGGGTGGCCACCCTGTTCATCTCGGTGCTGGGCATCTCGAAACGGTTCGCCCGTACCTACCAGGACTCGCTCAGGCAGCGCCTGCGCAACGAGTCCCTGTACCAGGAGCTGGTGGCCGAGCGCGATGCCTCGGTGTCGGCCAACGTGGCCAAGTCGCGCTTCATCGCCTCGGCCAGCCACGACCTGCGCCAGCCGATGCATGCGGTCAACTTCTACCTCGAGTCGCTGGACCTCGCCCGCTTGCCCGAGGCCGCCCGCGTCGTCCTCGGCAAGATCCGCAGCAGCGTCAGCAACCTGAACCAGATGTTCGAGTCGCTGCTGGACGTGAGCAAGCTCGACGCCTTCACCTTCACCGCGAAGGACGAGCCGTTCCGCCTGCGCGCCCTGGCTGGCGCGCTGGAGCAGGTGGGCGCCCCGCTCGCCGACGACCAGGGCATCCGGTTCCTGGTGGAATGCCCCGAGGCCTGGGCGGTGGGCGACGAGAAGCTGCTGCGCCAACTGCTCCTCAACTTGATCACCAACGGCATCTACTACACCGCGTTCGGCCGGGTCGAGGTGCGCTTCCTCTCCAAGGACGACCGCCTGGTGGTCGAGGTGCAAGACACCGGCTGCGGCATCAGCGCGGAGGACCAGGCGCATATCTTCACCGAGTTCTACCGCGTGAGCGGGACGCGCAGCCGTCACGACGGGCTGGGGCTGGGCCTGTCCATCGTCAAGCGCCTGTGCGATCTGCTGAACGCGCGCATCGAGCTCGAGTCGCGCGTGGGCGAGGGCTCGCTGTTCCGCGTGATCACGGCGATGCCGGTCTCGGTGCAGCGTCCCGAGCTGCCGCCCGCAGCCGGGGAGGCGGCCCCGGGCGCCCGCGTCACGCTCGAGGGCAAGACCATCGCCGTCATCGAGGACGACGCCAACATCGCCGAGGCCTACCGCCAGACCCTGTCGCAGCGCGGCGCCCGGGTGCTGCTGCTGCCCGAGGACCCGAAGCGCATGCAGGCGGCACTGGCCGAGGTCGACTCGATCGACTTCATCCTCAGCGACTTCCGCCTCACCGATGGCACGGGCGAAGCCGCGATCCAGATGCTGCGGGAGAACTTCAACCGAGACATCCCCGCCATCATCGTGACGGCCGACACCTCGCCCGCGCACATCGCCCACTTCCGTGAGCTGCACGTGCCGGTGCTGCACAAGCCGATCTCGTTCCAGCGCGTGATGGACGCCATCGAGCAGGTGCTCGGCGCGCCGCCGGCGCGCTGAGGTTCGCCGGCCTGCCGGATTCATTCACAGCTTCTCAGTCGTCCAGCGACGCGGACCAGCGATCGTCCCAGCCGCGTTGCGCCTCGTCGAGGTCGCGGCGCTCGCGTTTGGTGGGCCGGCCATGCTCGATCGCCAGGGCCGGCTCGCGCGCGAATCGGCGCTGCTCGGCGGCCTGCTCGCGCGCGGCGATGCTCTCGGCTGTCTCCTCGTACAGCTGCTGCGCCACCGGCGCCGGCCCGCGCACCGAGGAGATGCCGCGCACCACGACCACGCGGGTCACGGCCTCGCGCCGCACCGACACCGTGTCGCCGGGCTTGACCTCGCGCGCTGGCTTGGCCACCTGGCCGTTGACCTCGACCCGGCCGCGGCCGATCTCCTCCACGGCCAGGGCCCGGGTCTTGTAGAAGCGTGCGGCCCACAGCCACTTGTCGATGCGAAGGCGGTCCATGCGTGCAGGTTGGTCTCAGGCCCCATTGTCCGCTGCCTTGTCCGCGGCGGGCGCGAGCGGCAGGCGGGCCGAGGCGTCCAGCCCGTGGACCCGGCCGTGGGCTTCGCGGTTGTCCAGCGCGATGCTGCCGCCGAGCGCGCGCACGATCTCCTGGCAGATCGCCAGCCCCAGGCCCGAGCCGGAGCCGGCCTGGCCCGGGGAGAAAGGCTGGAACAGGCGCTCGCGCAGCTCGGGCGCGATGCCCGGGCCGTCGTCGGCGATGGCCAGGGCGCACCATCGCCCGTCGGCCACCACCCGCACCGCCAGCCGGCCGCCCGGGGGGCTGTGGCGGATCGCGTTGTGCAGGAGGTTGCGGGCCAGCTCGCGCAGCATCCACTCGTGGGCCAGGACCGGGGCGGGCCGGGTGGACAGCTCGAAGTCCAGGTCCTTCTCGGCCACCAGCGGCGACAGCTCCAGCGCCACGCTGCGCACCGCCTCGCCCAGGTCCACCGGCGCGGCCGGGGCCTGGTGCCGCAGCTGTTCGACCTTGGCCAGCGACAGCATCTGGTTGGCCAGGGCGGTGGCCCGGTCCACCGTCTGGTGGATCGCGGCCAGGGCCTGCAGTGGGGGCTCGTCGCCACGCAGGGCCGACTGGGCCTGGACCTTCAGCACCGCCAGGGGGGTGCGCAGCTGGTGCGCGGCGTCGCGCACGAAGCGCTTCTGGTGCTCCAGCAGGTGGGCCAGCCGGCGCATTACCGCGTTGGTGGCCTCCAGCAGCGGCCGCAGCTCGCGCGGCGCGCCTTCCACCTGCAGGGGCGTGAGGTCGTCCTCGGGCCGCTGCTGCAGCTGCGAGGACAGCAGCCGCACCGGGCGGGTGGCGCGCTGCACCGCCACCACCACCACCGCGGCGATCACCGCCAGCACCAGCGCCTGGCGCCACAGCGTGTCCACCAGGATCTGCCGGGCCAGCGCCTGGCGCAACTCCAGGGTTTCGGCCACCTGCACCACCGCCATGCCGCGCCCCTGCGGGCCGGCCACCGGCTGCAGCAGCACCGCCACGCGCACGGCGTCGCTGCGGAAGCGGTCGTCGTAGAAGTCGACGAGGGCGGCGTAGGGCGGGCGCACCGGCAGCTCGCCGCGCCAGAACGGCAGGTCGCCGTAGCCGGAGACCAGCTCGCCCTGCAGGTTGGAGACGCGGTAGAAGATCTGGCTCTGGTTGTCCGCCTCGAAGGCCTCGAGCGCGGAGTAGGGCACCCGCGCATGCAGCCGGGCGTCGCGGTCGTAGCCGGTCACGTCCAGCTGCTCGCCGATCACCTTGGCCGAGGCCAGCAGCGTGCGGTCGTAGGCGGTGTTGGCGGCGGCCAGGGCGCGCTGGTACAGCATCGCGCCGGAAACGGCCAGGAGGACCACCACCGGCACGAGGATGCCGACCAGCAGCTGGCGGCGCAGGGAGGCGGGGTGTCCGATCGCCACGGGTGACACGGGTGCCGCGGCCGCTCAGGCCGCCTTGAGCAGGTAGCCCAGCCCGCGCAGGGTCATGAGGTTCACGCCGGTGGGGGCGAGCTTCTTGCGCAGGCGGTAGACCACCACCTCCACCGCCTCGTACTGCACGTCGGTGGCGCCGGGGAACACCAGCTCGAACAGCCGCTCCTTCGCCACTGCGTGGCCGGGGCGCGCCACCAGGGCCTGCAGCAGGGCGGCCTCGCGCGGGGTCAGCTCGAGGACCTGGCCGGCGTGGTAGAAGGCGCCGCTGTCCTTGTCGAAGGCCAGCCCGCCGACCTCGATGCGCGAGGCCGGCGCCGCCGCGGCCGGCTCGGCGCGGCGGCGGGCGAGGGCGCGCAGGCGGGCCTCGAGCTCGTCGAGGTCGAAGGGCTTGGGCAGGTAGTCGTCGGCGCCGGCGTTCAGCCCCAGCACCCGGTCGCCCACCGTGCCTCGCGCAGTCAGGATCAACACCGGCGTGGCCAGGCCGGCGGCGCGGGCACGCTCCAGCACCTGCAGGCCGTCCAGCCCCGGCAGGCTCAGGTCCAGCACCACGACATCCGGCGGCGCGGCCTGCCAGCGCGCCAGCGCACCGGGGCCGTCGCCGCAGGTGGCGACCTGCAGGCCGCGCCGCGAGAGGGCGCGCTCCAGGGTGTCGCGCAGGGTGGGGTCGTCTTCGACGAGCAGGAGTTTCATGGGGCCGAGGGCCCGAGGTTAGCGCCCCGGGGCTGCGTAGTTTCCCTGATGCCCGCGACAGCCGATTGACAGCGGGGCCTTCCACGATCGCGGGGTAGTCAATCCACTGGAGACATCCATGCGTCGAGACACCTTCCTCAAGTCCCTGGCCGCCCTGGCCGCCACCGGCGCGCTGCCGCTGTCCGCCAGCGCCGCCCCCAGCGTCAAGATGATGATCCCCGCCAACCCCGGCGGCGGCTGGGACACCACCGGCCGCGCCCTGGGCAAGGCCCTGATCGAGGCCAAGGCCGCCGACAACGTGACCTTCGACAACAAGGGCGGCGCCGCCGGCGCGCTGGGCCTGGCCCAGTTCGTCAACGCCAGCAAGGGCGACCCGAACGCGCTGATGGTCATGGGCGCGGTGATGCTGGGCGGCATCATCACCGGCAAGCCGCCGGTGAACCTGTCGCAGGCCACCCCCATCGCCCGCCTGACCAGCGAATACAACGTGTTCGTGCTGCCCGCCAACTCGCCCTTCAAGTCCATGGCCGACGTGGTCGCCCAGCTGAAGAAGGATCCCGGCAGCGTGAAGTGGGGCGGCGGCTCGCGCGGCTCCACCGAGCACATCGCGGCGGCCATGATCGCCCGCGCCGTGGGCGTGGACCCGGCCAAGATCAACTACGTCGCCTTCCGCGGGGGCGGCGAGGCCACCGCCGCCATCCTGGGCGGCAACGTCACCGTCGGCGGCTCGGGCTACTCGGAGTTCGCCGAGTACATCACCGCCGGCAAGATGAAGACCATCGGCGTGACCTCGGCCGCCCGCCTCAAGGGCATCGACGTGCCCACGCTCAAGGAGCAGGGCATCGACGTCGTGATCGGCAACTGGCGCGGCGTCTACGGCGCCCCGGGCATCACCGACGCCCAGCGCAAGGCGCTGACCGACATGGTGCTGGCGGCCCTCAAGACCAAGTCCTGGCAGGAAGCCCTGGACAAGAACGGCTGGACCCCCGCGGTCCTGTCCGGCGCGGCCTTCGACAAGTTCGTCGACGACGAGTTCGCCAGCCTGCGCGCCACCATGGTCAAGTCCGGGATGATCTGACCCCATGGCGAGCGATTCGACCCGCCTGGCGCAGACCCTGGTCGGCGCCGGCGTCACGCTGCTCGGGCTGGCCCTGGCGGCCGGCGCCCTGCAGATCCCGGGCGAGGCCGGCTATGCCGGCGTCGGCCCCAACTTCCTGCCCTGGCTGGTGGCCGGCGTGCTCACCGCCTGCGGCCTGCTGATCGTGCGCGAGGCGCGCACCGGCGGCTTCCGCGAGATGGACGCGCCCTCGGGCGGTGACGCCGCCTGGTGGCCCGGCGGGGTGTGGGTGTCCGCCGGCCTGCTGGCCAATGCGGCCCTGATCACCACCATCGGCTTCATCCTTTCCTGCGCGCTGTGCTACCTGCTGGCGGTGCAGGGCCTGCGCCGCGCCAGCGGCCAGGCGGCCTCGGCGCCCGCGGTGCTGGCCATCGACCTGCTCTCGGGCCTGGCGATCTCCGCGCCGGTGTTCTGGGCCTTCACGCAATTCCTGGCGATCAACCTGCCGGGCCTCACGCAGACCGGGTGGCTGTGATGGACATCTTCAACGCACTGCTCTCGGGCTTCGCCACCGCGATCACCCCCGTCAACCTGCTGTGGGCCCTGGTGGGCTGCGCCCTGGGCACCGCCGTCGGCGTGCTGCCCGGCATCGGCCCCGCGGTGGCCGTGGCCATGCTGCTGCCGATCACGGCCAAGGTGGACATCACCGCCTCGATGATCTTCTTCTCGGGCATCTACTACGGCGCCATGTACGGCGGCTCGACCACCTCGATCCTGCTGAACTCGCCGGGCGAGACCGCCTCCATGGTCACCGCGATGGAGGGCAACCGGATGGCCCGCAGCGGCCGCGCCGGCGCGGCGCTGGCCACCGCCGCGATCGGCTCCTTCGTCGCCGGCACGGTGGCCACCGTGGTGGTCACGCTGTTCGCGCCCTTCGTCGCGGAGTTCGCGGTCAAGCTCGGCCCGCCGGAGTATTTCCTGCTGATGGCGCTGGCCTTCACCACGGTCAGCGCGGTGCTGGGCAAGAGCACGCTGCGCGGCATGACCGCGCTGTTCGCCGGCCTGGCCCTGGGCTGCGTCGGCCTGGACCAGATCTCCGGCCAGGCGCGCTACACGATGGGCGTGCCCGAGCTGCTCGATGGCGTGGAGATCGTGCTGGTGGCCGTGGGCCTGTTCGCGGTGGCCGAGGTGATCTACTTCGCCCTGTACGAGGGCCGCCAGGTCGAGACGCAGAACACCATGAGCCGCGTCTACATGTCGGCCCGCGACTGGCGCCGCTCCCTGCCCGCATGGATCCGCGGCACCGTCATCGGCACGCCCTTCGGCTGCATCCCGGCCGGCGGCACCGAGATCCCCACCTTCCTGTCGTACGCCGTGGAGAAGAAGCTGGCCAAGGGCGAGGACAAGGCGGAATTCGGCACCAAGGGCGCGATCGAGGGCGTGGCCGGCCCCGAGGCGGCGAACAATGCCACCGTGACCGCGGCCATGATCCCGCTGCTCACGCTGGGCATTCCCACCTCCAACACCACGGCCATCCTGCTGGGCGCCTTCCAGAACTACGGCATCCAGCCCGGCCCGCAGCTGTTCACCGCCTCGGCCGCCCTGGTCTGGGCGCTGATCGCCTCGCTGTACATCGGCAACGTGATGCTGCTGGTGCTGAACCTGCCGCTGGTGAAGGTGTGGGTGAAGCTGCTGAAGATCCCCAAGCCGCAGCTGTACGCCGGCATCCTGATCTTCGCCACGGTGGGCGCCTACGGCATGCGCCAGAGCGCGTTCGACCTGGTGCTGCTCTGGGGCGTGGGCCTGCTGGGGGTGGTGATGCGCCGCTTCGACTTCCCCACCGCGCCGGTGCTGGTGGGCATGATCCTGGGCCCGCTGGCCGAGGCCCAGCTTCGCAACGCGGTCTCGATCGGCGAGGGCAGCGCGATGGTGTTCCTGCAGCGGCCGATGTCGGTGTTCCTGGTCATCGTGATCGCCGCCGTGCTGCTGCTGCCGCGCCTGTTCCACTTCTACGCCTCGCGGCGGCAGCTGCGCGAGGGAATGACCGCGTGACCACGCAGGCGACTGACGCAGCGCAAACACAACGCAAGTTGTTGGCGCCGGCATGACAACTGTCATGCGGCGCACGTAGGATCGGGGCCTGAGGCCGGTTTCATCCGGCCCAGGCCCCTTCCACTAGGAGACCCTGCCATGCAACGTCGCCACTGGCTCGCGCTTGTCCCCTTCGCCGCCCTTGCCGCCGGCTCCCTCGCCGTGCCCGCCTTCGCCCAGGGCAAGGACATCCGGATCGCCCACATCTACAGCCGCACCGGCCCGCTGGAGGCCTACGGCAAGCAGACCCAGACCGGCTTCATGCTGGGCCTGGAGTACGCCACCGGCGGCAACATGGAAGTGGCGGGACGCAAGATCACCGTGATCGAGAAGGACGACCAGGGCAAGCCCGACCTGGGCAAGTCCCTGCTGGCCGCCGCCTACTCCGACGACAAGGCGGACCTCGCCGTCGGCCCCACCTCCTCCGGCGTGGCGCTGGCCATGCTGCCGGTGGCCGAGGAGTACAAGAAGGTCCTGCTGGTGGAGCCCGCCGTGGCCGACTCCATCACCGGCGACAAGTGGAACAAGTACATCTTCCGCACCGGCCGCAACAGCTCGCAGGACGCCATCTCCAACGCGGTGGCGCTCGACAAGCCGGGCGTGACCATCGCCACCCTGGCCCAGGACTACGCCTTCGGCCGTGACGGGGTGAAGGCCTTCAAGGAGTCGGTGAAGAAGGCGAAGATCGTCCACGAGGAGTACCTGCCCGCCACCACCACCGACTTCACCGCCGGCGCGCAGCGCCTGATCGACCGGCTGAAGGACCAGCCTGGCCGCAAGGTGATCTGGATCCTTTGGGCCGGCGCCGGCAACCCCTTCAAGATCGCCGACCTGGACCTCAAGCGCCACGGCATCGAGATCGCCACCGGCGGCAACATCCTGCCCGCCATGGCCGTCTACAACAGCTTCCCGGGCATGGAGGGCGCGAGCTATTACTACTACGGCTTCGCCAAGAACCCGGCCAACGTCTGGCTGGTGACCAACCACTACACCCGCTTCAAGAGCCCGCCCGACTTCTTCACCGCCGGCGGCTTCTCCGCGGCGATGGCGGTGGTCAGCGCGCTGAAGAAGACCGGCGGCGATACCACCACGAACAAGCTGATCGCCGCCATGGAGGGCATGAGCTTCGAGACGCCCAAGGGCATGATGACCTTCCGCAAGGAGGACCACCAGGCCATGCAGTCCATGTACCACTTCCGCGTCTCGCCCCAGGCCAAGCCGGGCGCGCAGCCGGACCTGCAGCTGGTCAAGGAGATCCTGCCGTCCGAGATGGACGTCCCGATCCGCAACAAGCGCTGAACGCCCGGGCTCGATGGGCGTCCTCGCCACCCGCGACCTCACGGTGCGCTTCGGCGGCCATGTGGCCGTCAACGGCGTGACCTGCTCGTTCGAGCCGGGCACGCTCACCGCCATCGTCGGTCCCAACGGCGCCGGCAAGACCACCTACTTCAACCTGATCTCGGGCCAGCTCGCGGCCACCGCGGGCCGCGTCACGCTCGGCGGACGCGACCTCACCGGCCTGCCGGCCTCGCAGCGCACCCGCGCCGGGCTCGGGCGGGCCTTCCAGCTCACGAACCTGTTCCCGCGCCTGACCGTGCTGGAGAACGTGCGCCTGGCGGTGCAGGCCGCGAGGGAGGGCGCGCACCGGCGCGGCCTGAACCTCTGGAGCATCTGGATCGACCACGCCGCGCTCACCGCGCGGGCGCAGGAGATCCTGCGCGCGGTGGCCCTGGAGGCGCGAGCCGGGGAGGGCGTCGCCGGCCTGCCGCACGGCGACCAGCGCAAGCTGGAGGTGGCCCTGCTGATCGCGCTGGAGCCGCAGGTCTACATGTTCGACGAGCCCACCGCCGGCATGAACGCCGCGGAGGCGCCGGTGATCCTGCAGCTGATTCGCCAGCTCAAGGCCGACCGCAGCAAGACCATCCTGCTGGTGGAGCACAAGATGGACGTGGTGCGCGAGCTCGCCGACCGCATCATCGTGCTGCATAACGGCTCGCTGGTGGCGGACGGCCGGCCCGAGGAGGTCATCGCGCTGTCGGTGGTGCAGGAAGCGTACCTGGGGGTGAAGGCGGCATGAGTTCCGACCTGCTCACGCTCAGCGGCGTGCACACGCACATCGGGGCGTACCACATCCTCCACGGCGTCGACCTCGCCGTGCCGCGCGGCCAGCTCACCATGCTGCTGGGGCGCAACGGCGCGGGCAAGACCACCGCGCTGCGCACGGTCATGGGCCTGTGGCGGGCCTCGAAGGGCCGGGTCTCGTTCGACGGCCAGGACATCACCGCCTGGGAGACCCCGCGCATCGCCTCGCTGGGCGTGGCCTATGTGCCGGAGAACATGGGCATCTTCGCCGACCTCACCGTCAAGGAGAACCTGCTGCTGGCTGCCCGCGGCGCGCGCCGCATCGAGCAGGTGGATGCGGCGCGCCTGCAGTGGATCTTCGGCCTGTTCCCCGCGGTGGAGAAGTTCTGGAACCATCCGGCCGGCAAGCTCTCGGGCGGCCAGAAGCAGATGCTGGCGGTGGCCCGCGCGATCGTGGAGCCGCGCCGGCTGCTGGTGGTGGACGAGCCGAGCAAGGGCCTGGCGCCCGCCATCGTGCAGAACATGATCGAGGCTTTCGCGCAGCTCAAGGCCAGCGGCGTGACCCTGCTGCTCGTGGAGCAGAACTTCAGCTTCGCCCGGCAGCTGGGCGACACCGTCGCCGTGATGGACAACGGCCGCATCGTCCACGCCGGGCCCATGCAGGCCCTGGCGGACGATGAAGGCCTGCAGCAGTCGCTGCTGGGGCTCTCGCTATGAACCGCATCGATGTCGACTGGAAGCCCCTGGCGCTGGTGCCCCTGCTGGCGCTGGCGGTGTGGCCCTTCATCGGCTCCGCCTCGACCTGGGCCACGCTCACGGTGGCCGGCCTGGCCATGGGCATGATCATCTTCGTGATCGCCTCGGGCCTGACCCTGGTGTTCGGGCTGATGGACGTGCTGAACTTCGGCCATGGCGTGTTCATCGCCCTGGGCGCCTTCGTCGCCACCAGCGTGCTGGGCGCGATGGGCGACTACACCGCGTCGGGCAGCCTCTGGACCAACCTGCTGGCGGTGTTCCCCGCGATGCTCGTGGCCATGGCGGTGGCGGGCGGGCTGGGCCTGGCGTTCGAGCGCTTCATCGTGCGGCCGGTGTACGGCAACCACCTCAAGCAGATCCTGATCACCATGGGCGGGATGATCATCGGCGAGGAGCTGATCAAGGTCGTCTGGGGCCCGCTGCAGGTGCCGCTGCCCCTGCCCGAGGGCATGAAGGGCACGGTGCTCCTGGGCGACGCGGCGGTCGAGAAGTACCGGCTGCTGGCGGTGGTGGTGGGCGTGGCGGTGTTCGCCGCCTTGCTATGGACGCTCACGCGCACCAAGGCCGGCCTGTTGATCCGCGCCGGCGTGCAGGACCGCGAGATGGTCGAGGCGCTGGGCTACCGGGTGCGGGCGCTGTTCGTGGGCGTCTTCGCCGCGGGCAGCGCGCTGGCCGGGCTGGGCGGCGTGATGTGGGGCCTGTACCAGCAGAACGTGGTGCCGCAGATGGGGGCGCAGGTCAACGTGCTGATCTTCATCGTCCTGATCATCGGCGGGCTGGGGTCCACCACGGGGGCGCTGGTGGGGGCGCTGCTGGTGGGGCTGATGGCCAACTACACCGGCTTCCTGGTGCCCAAGCTGGCGCTGTTCTCCAACATCCTGCTGATGATGGCCATCCTGCTGTGGCGGCCCCAGGGCGTGTACGCCCTGAACAAGTGAGGGGAGGGCGGCCATGCTGACACGCCTGCTGTCCAACGATTTCCCGCGCAGCCGGTTGCTGGCGGCGCTGCTGGTGCTGGTGCTGCTGGCCCTGGCCTTCACGCCGTTCCTGGTGCCGGGAGTGAAGGCGCTGAACGTCGCGGCCAAGGTGCTGGTGTTCGTGGTGCTGGTGGCCAGCTTCGACCTGCTCCTGGGGTACACCGGGATCGTGAGCTTCGCGCACACCATGTTCTTCGGCATCGGGGCGTACGGGGTGGCGATCGCCTCCACGCGGCTGGGGGCGGGGTGGACGGCGCTGGGGGTGGGCGTGGGCGCGGCGCTGGCGGTGTCCTTCGTGCTGGCGCTGGCGATCGGGCTGTTCTCGCTGCGGGTGCGGGCGATCTTCTTTTCCATGATCACGCTGGCGGTGGCCGCGGCCTTCCAGACGCTGGCCTCGCAGCTGTCCGAGTTCACGGGCGGCGAGGACGGCCTGAGCTTCAAGGTGCCCGAGCTGCTGTCGCCGAGCTTCGAGTTCTCCGAGTCGCCGTTCCTGGGGGTGTCGCTGGACGGGCGCCTGGCCTGCTACTACCTGCTGTTCTTCACCGCGCTGGTGCTGGTGCTGGTCATGCTGCGCATCGTCAACTCGCCGTTCGGGCGGGTGCTGCAGGCGATCCGGGAGAACGAGTTCCGCGCCGAGGCGATCGGCTACCGGGTGGTGGTGTTCCGCACGGTCTCGAGCATCCTCTCGGCGCTGTTCGCCACGCTGGCGGGGGCGATGCTGGCGCTCTGGCTGCGTTACAACGGGCCGGACACCTCGCTGTCCTTCGAGATCATGCTGGACGTGCTGCTGATCGTGGTGATCGGGGGCATGGGCACGGTGTACGGGGCGCTGCTCGGCTCCGGCCTCTTCCTGGTGGCCCAGAGCTACCTGCAGGACCTCCTCAAGCTCGCCAGCGAAGCCGCCGCCGGCCTGCCCTGGCTCGCCGCACTGCTCTCGCCGGACCGCTGGCTGCTGTGGCTGGGGCTGCTGTTCGTGCTGTCGGTCTATCACTTCCCGACGGGGGTGGTGGGGCGGCTGCGGGCCAGGGGGCGGCCGGGCGCGTGATCGGGGGGACGAGCCTGCGGGCCTGCGGGGTCTTGCATCAAGGCGAGCGTTCGTTTGTCGGTCAGGTTCGGGTGGGGCTGCCACCCGCCTTCCTCCGGCAAGGTTCGCGTCGCGGGGCTGGCGGGTGGGCTCCTCCCGGGGGCCTGGTGCACTCCCGTGCACGGGCCCACGGGTCCCTCCGCCCACCCGCCAGCCCCACGCCGCTCACGCCGCCCAAGTCAAGGCTTCGCACCGGAGAGGCCACTTCCGTTTTCTCCGGCCGAGTCACTTCGGTGGTATTGGGAGAAAGTGTGGCTTCGCGGAGCGTGGGCCATGACGTCGGAAGGACAGTGCCCACGGTGCCCGCGATTTGGGGTGCACGTGGGCGGGAAAAATGACCCGGGTTCTTTCCGGCGCGAAGCCTTTACGTGTTCGTGCGCGATGCGCGGGTGGGGGCGGCAGGCGGAGGGGCCCGTGGGGCCGTGCGCGGGAGCGCACCAGCCCCCCGGGAGGAGCCTGCTGCCCCCGCCCGTGCAGCGCGCGCCGCCGGAGGAAGCCGAGGGAGGCCGAGACAACCAGTCGCGTTGATGCAAGACCTGACCCCAGCCCCCAGGCCCCTCAGTCCTTGGCCCCCATCGCCAGGGCCCTCTCCCTCTGCGCCTTCAACTCCCCCGCATCCGGCCGCTCCAGCGTCGGCCACCCCGCGAGGTGCGTGGCGGCGATGTCCGCCATCGCCCTGATCCAGGCCGGGTGGTCGTTCAGGCACGCAATGGCGTGGTAGTCCTTGCCGCCCGCCGCGAGGAAGGCCTCCTTGCCCTCCATCGCGATCTCCTCGAGCGTCTCCAGGCAGTCGCTGGTGAAGCCCGGGCAGGCCACGTCCACGCGCGCCACGCCGCGCCGGGCCAGCGCCTGCAGCGCCGGCTCGGTGTACGGCTCCAGCCACTTGGCCTTGCCGAAGCGGGACTGGAAGCTCACCGTGTACTGCGCCTTCTCCAGCCCCAGGCGCTGGGCCAGCAGGCGGCCGGTCTTGTGGCATTCGCAGTGGTACGGGTCGCCGGCGAGCAGGGTGCGCTCCGGGACGCCGTGGAAGCTCATGACGAGGTGGTCCGGCCTGCCGTGCGCCGCCCAGTGGTCCTCGATGCGGCAGGCCAGCGCCTCGATATACGCCGGCGCGTCGTGGTAGCGGTTGGCGAAGCGCAGCTCCGGCACCAGGCGGGTGCGCACGGTCCAGGCGTTCACCGCGTCGATCACGCTGGCCGTGGTCGTGCCCGAGTACTGCGGGTACGCCGACAGCACCAGGATCCGGGTCGCGCCCTCGGCCTTCAGCGCGTCGAGCTGCGAGGCGATGGAGGGATTGCCATAGCGCATCGCATGGCGCACCACCACCCGGTGGCCGCGCTCGCCCAGGGCGCCCTGCAGCAGGCGGGCCTGGCGCTCGGTGTGCACCTGCAGCGGCGAACCGGCGGGCGTCCAGATGCTGGCGTACTTGGCGGCCGACTTGCCGGAGCGAAGCGGCAGGATCACCCCGTGCAGCAGCGGCAGCCACACGGCGCGCGGAATCTCCACCACCCGCGGGTCGCTCAGGAACTCGCGCAGGTAGCGGCGCACGGCCGGCGCGGTCGGCGCGTCGGGCGTGCCCAGGTTGCACAGGAGGATGCCAGTGGTGGGAGCCTGGCCATGGGTGTGGGGAGGCTCGGGTCGGAAAGGAAGGACTGCGGGCATCCGGGTATTCTCGCCCCATGCTGAACCTCGAACGGATCCGGGCCATTTCGCTGGACCTCGACGACACCCTCTGGCCCATCTGGCCCACCATCGAACACGCCGAACGCGTGCTGCGCGAGTGGCTTGCCGCCCACGCGCCGATGACTGCCGCCCTCTACGCCAATCCCGGCGCCCTGCGCGAGATCCGCAACGAGATGGAGCGCCTGCGCCCCGACCTGCACAACGACCTCAGCGCCCTGCGCCGCGAGTCGATCCGCCTGGCCCTGTACCGCGCGGGGGAGGACCCGCTCCTGGCCGAGGCCGCCTTCGAGGTCTTCTTCGATGCCCGCCACCACGTCACCTTCTACCCCGACGTGCTGCCCGCGCTCGAATTCCTCGCCGCGCGCTACCCCCTGGTCGCCTTGTCCAACGGCAACGCGCAACTCCATCGCGTCGGCCTGGACCACTTCTTCCAGGCCGCCATCAATGCCCGCGAGTTCGGCGTCGGCAAGCCCGACCCGCGCATCTTCCATGCCGCCGCCGGCGCGGTGGACCTCACGCCCCACGAGGTGCTGCACGTCGGCGACGACACCCTGCTGGACGTGCTCGGCGCGCAGAACGCCGGCATGCAGGCGGCCTGGGCCAACCGCAAGGAGGCGCTGTGGCCGCACGAGGACCAGGCGCCCGAGATCGAGGTCTACGGCTTCAACGAGCTGTGCGACGCATTGCGCTGAGGCGGCCCACCGCGTGCTGCGCCGACAGCACCGCGCCCTCGAGAGTGGCGGGGTAGGGGCCGTCGACCCAGTCGCCGCAGGCCCACAGGCCCGGCGCGATGGCGATGCCCGGGCGCTCCAGCCCCGGCGTGCAGGCGAAGGTGGCGCGCTTCTCGACCACGGTGCGCAGCGGCCGCACCTCGTCCCAGCCCAGGGCGCAGGCCTGCGCCATCACCTGCTCCTCGATCGCCTCGCGCTCGCCGCGGCTGGCGCTCGCCACGAAGGCCAGCAGGCCCTCGGGCCCGCCCAGTTGCCCGCGGTCGAACACGAACTGCGCCGGCGCGTCCGGCCCGCTGGCCAGGGCCAGCATCGGCGCCGGCAGGCGCGGCCCGCCCGTGGCATAGACGGTGGCGATGGCCTCGTGCCGCAGCGCCCGCGCCTGCGCCTGCCAGGCCAGGGCGTCGATCGCGTTGTCCTCCACCAGGCGCAGCGCGTCCCAGCTCGGGCAGGCCAGCACCACCGACTCGAAGGCATCGCCGTCGACCAGCCAGCCGGTCGGCGACTGCACCAGCAGCGAGACCCGGTGCCCCAGGCGCAGCGTGGCGCCATGGGCCGTGAGCCAGCGCGCCGCGGCCTCGGGCAGCAGCTCGCCCAGGGGCGCCTGCGGCAGCAGCAGCCAGGAGCCGCCCCAGCGGCCCCAGCCGCGGCCGAACAGGGCGTCGCGCATCACCCGCAGGAACACCGCGCCGCTGGCCCGGTCGACCGGGGTGTTGAGGGCCGACACGCACAGCGGCTCCACCAGCTCGCGCACCACGCGCGCAGGCAGCGCCTCGCACAGTGCGGCGACGGTCAGGTGCGAGGCGCAGCGAAAGCCCGCCCGCCGCCAGCCGCCGGCCGCCCGCAGCAGGGCCAGGCGCTCGCGCCAGGACCAGCCGCGCGCGGTGACGATGCCCCAGGCCGCGTCCAGCGGCGCGGGCCACGGGGGCAGCGCCAGGCCGCGGCCCTGCGGGTCGCGCAGCGCCAGCGGCATGGCGTGCAGCACGGCGGCCGGGTCCACCCCCACCGCCTCCATCAGCGCCAGGGTCTGCCGGTAGGCACCGATCAGGACATGCTGGCCGTTGTCCAGGCGCGCGGTGCCGCCGCCGGGCAGGCCCACGTCCAGGGTGCGGGCGCGGCCGCCGAAGCTGCGGGCCGCCTCGAACAGGGTGACCTGGTGGCCGGCGCGCACGGCCTCGACGGCGGCGGCCAGGCCGGCCCAGCCCCCGCCGACGATGGCCAGGCGGGGGGCGGTGGCGAAGGAATCAGAAGCGCCCAAGGGCCTGCACCTTCCAGGCGAGCCAGAACTTGCGAAGCGGCGTCAGGCCGATGCGCTGGTGCAGCACGCGGAAGTCCTCGTGCTCGATCTCGCGCAGCAGCGTGCGGTAGATGTTGGCCATCATCAGGCCGGGCTTCTGGGCGCGCCGGTCGGCCGCGGGCAGCAGGGCCAGGGCCTCGTCGTACAGCGCATGGGCCCGCGCGGCCTGGAACTTCATCAGCGCGGTGAAGCGTTCCGAGTACTCGCGCTTGAGGATCTCGTGCGCCTTCACGTCGAAGCGCTGGAGCTCGTTCACCGGCAGGTAGATGCGCCCGCGCATCGCGTCGTCGCCGACGTCGCGGATGATGTTCGTGAGCTGGAAGGCCAGGCCCAGCTTGTGGGCGTAGGAGGTGGTGGCGGCCTGGGTCTGGCCGAAGATCCGCGCCGCCACCTCGCCGACGATGCCGGCCACCAGGTGGCAGTACCGCTCCAGGCCGGTGAAGTCGAGGTAGCGGGTCTGGCTGAGGTCCATCTCGCAGCCGTCGATCACGGCCTGCAGGTGGCGCGCCTCGATGGCGAATTCCTGCGTCCACGGCATCAGCGCCTGGGTCACCGGGTGGGTCGGGTTGCCGGCGAAGGCCTGCGCCACCTCCTTGCGCCACCAGGCCAGCTTGGCGGCGGCGACGGTGGGGTCGCTGACCTCGTCGACGACGTCGTCGACCTCGCGGCAGAAGGCATAGAAGGCGGTGATGGCGGCGCGGCGCGGCGCAGGCAGGAACAGGAAGGCGTAGTAGAAGCTGCTGCCCGAGGCGGCAGCCTTGTCCTGGACGTAATGCTCGGGCGTCATGCGCGCGATTGTCCCATCGGCGCCGCCTCGCGCGGGCGCATGCGCAGGCACCGCCACAGGATCACGGGGGCATCGGCCGCGCCCACCGTGGGACGGCGGCGGAAGCTGTCCCAGCCCGAGGCCTCGATCTTGTCGAGGATGCGCAGCCCGCCCTGGACCACCGCGCGCAGCTCCCAGCCCGCGCGCCCCGGCACGCGGTGGGCGATGCCGGCGCCGCGCAGCATCAGCCCGCGCGCCCAGTCGCACTCGCTGGCGACCAGCGCGCGGGCCTGCGCCGCGCCGGCCCAGGTGGCGGGGCGGTCGGGGTCCAGGCCGTGGGCGCGCAGGTCGGCGGCGGGCAGGTAGAGGCGGCCGCGGGGCAGGTCCACGCTCAGGTCCTGCCAGAAGTTGATCAACTGCAGCGCCGTGCAAACGTCGTCGCTCTCGGCCAGGGCGCGGTCGTCGGTCACGCCGTACAGGTGCAGCATCAGCCGGCCCACCGGGTTGGCCGAGCGGCGGCAGTAGTCGAGGAGCGCAGCGCGGTCGGCGTAGCCCTGGGCGTCGCGGGTGTGCCGCACGTCCTGCGCGAAGGCCGAGAGGAGGTCGGCCAGGGGCTGCACCGGCAGGGCGTGCGAGCGCAGCGCCGCGGCCAGCGGCCCGAACACGCCGGCCCAGCGCGCCGAGGCCGGGCGGCCGGCGGCGCAGGCCTCCAGGTCCTCCCGGTAGGCGGCCAGGTCGGCCAGGCGCTGCGCCGCATCGGCCTCGCCCTCGTCGGCGATGTCGTCGGCGGTGCGCGCGAAGCCGTAGATCGCGGCCACCGCCGGGCGCAGGGCCGGCGGGCACAGCCACGAGGCCACCGGGAAGTTCTCGTAGTGGTCCACGCTGGCCACCGGGGCGGGAGCGTTCGCAGGCGCAGGCGTCTTGGAGGGCAGGGGCTCGGTCACGGGCGCGATTGTCGCTTGGCGGGTTCAGCGATCCCCCTCCCGTTGAATTACTGACCGGTCAGTCACTAGAATCGCATTGACGCTGTCCTGGCGTCACCCCGACCATCCCCGCATTTCCAGGCCACCCCCGATGAACCCTCTGCCCGTCCTCCCGCGCGCCGCCCTGGCGCTGGCCATGACCCTGCTCCTGGCCGCCTGCGGCAAGGCCCCGCCCGCGCCCGAGCCGGTGCGCGCGGTCAAGGTGATCACGGTGGGGGCGGGCGCCGCCTCGGCCGCCTCCGAGTTTTCCGCCGAGGTGCGGGCCCGGGTGGAGAGCCGCCTCGGTTTCCGCGTCGGCGGCAAGCTGGTGCAGCGCCAGGCCGAGCCCGGCCAGCGGGTGCAGGCCGGCCAGGTGCTGGCGCAGCTGGACCCGCAGGACCTGCAGCTCGCGGCCGACGCGGCGCGCGCCCAGGTGGCGGCGGCCCAGACCCAGCGTGACCTGGCCGCGGCGGACCTGCGCCGCTACGCCTCGCTCAAGGACCAGGGCTTCATCAGCGGCGCCGAGCTGGAGCGCCGCGAGACCGCGCTCAAGGCGGCCCAGGCGCAGCTCGAGCAGGCCCAGTCGCAGCTCGCGGCGCAGGGCAACCAGGCAGCCTACGCACGCCTGCTGGCGCCGGCCGCCGGCGTGGTGACGGCGGTGGAGGCCGAGCCGGGGCAGGTGGTGGCCACCGGCGCGCCGGTGGTGCGCCTGGCCCTGGACGGCCCACGCGACGCGGTCTTCGCCGTGCCCGAGGACCGCGTGCGCGCGGTGCGGGTCGGGTCGGCCGTGGCGGTGCGCCCGCTGGCCGACGGGCCGGCGCTTACCGGCCAGGTGCGCGAGGTCGCGGCCAGCGCCGACCCGGTCACCCGCACCTTCCAGGTGAAGGTGGCCCTGCCGGCCGGCGCGCCGCTGGCGCTGGGCACCACGGTCTACGTGACCCCGCAGGCGCTGGCGCCCGCCAGCGCACCGGTGATCAAGCTGCCCACCAGCGCGCTGCGCCAGGAGGGCGCGGGCAGCGCGGTGTGGGTGCTGGACGCGGCGAGCATGACACTGAAGTCGCAGCCGGTGCAGGTGGCCGGCGCCGACGGCAACGAGGTCGTCGTCACCGCCGGCCTGCAGCCGGGCCAGCAGGTGGTGGCAGCCGGCGTGCACGTGCTGCAGGCCGGCCAGAAGGTCACCCGCTACCAGGAGCCGCGATGAGCGAGGCGCGCACCGGCGACGAGCCGAAGGCCGGCTTCAACCTCTCCCGCTGGGCGCTGGAGCACCCGGCCCTCACCCGCTACCTGATGCTCGCGCTGATGGTGCTGGGCTTCGCCTCGTACTTCCAGCTCGGGCAGGACGAGGACCCACCCTTCACCTTCCGTGCGATGGTGGTGCGCGCCTACTGGCCCGGCGCCACCGCGCAGCAGGTGGCCGACCAGGTCACCGACAAGATCGAGCGCACCCTCCAGGAGGTGCCCTACGCCGACATCATCCGCAGCTACGCCAAGCCGGGCGAGTCCTTCACCATCCTGCAGATCAAGGATTCCTCGCGCGCCGCCGACGTGCCCAACGTCTGGTACCAGGTGCGCAAGAAGGTCGGCGACATGCGCTCCACGCTGCCGGCCGGCGTGCAGGGTCCCTTCTTCAACGACGAGTTCGGCGACGTCTTCGGCGTCATCTACGCGATCGAGGCCGAGGCCGGCTACGGCTATGCCGAGGTCAAGCGCTTCGCCGACGACGCGCGCCAGGCGCTGCTGCAGGTGCCCGACGTGGCCAAGGTCGAACTGTTCGGTGTGCAGGACGAGAAGCTGTACATCGAGATCTCGCACAAGCGGCTGGCGCAGCTGGGGCTGGACATGGCCCAGGTCATCGCCCAGCTCGGGCAGCAGAACGCGGTGGAGTCCGCCGGCGCGGTGCAGGCGCCGCTGGACGTGGTGCAGGTGCGCGTGGCCGGCCAGTTCCGCGCGCTCGACCAGCTGGCCGCGATGCCGATCCGGGGCAGCTCGGGCGCGCAGCTGCGCCTGGGGGACATCGCCGAGATCCGCCGCGGCTACGTCGACCCGCCGCAGGTCAAGGTGCGCCACCAGGGCCGCGAGGTGATCGCGCTGGGCGTGTCCATGGCCAAGGGCGGCGACATCATCCGCCTGGGCGAGGCCCTGCGCGCGGCCACCGCCCGCATCGGGGCCCAGCTGCCCGCCGGCGTGAAGCTGGTGCAGCTGCAGGACCAGCCGAAGGCGGTGTCCACCTCGGTGGGCGAATTCGTGAAGGTGCTGGTCGAGGCCATCGTGGTGGTGCTGGCGGTGAGCTTCCTCTCGCTGGGCCTGCACAAGCACCACGACGGCCAGTACCGGCCCCTCTGGCGCCGCTACTACGTCGACATGCGCCCCGGCCTGGTGGTGGCCATCACCATCCCGCTGGTGCTGGCGGCCACCTTCCTGGTGATGCACTACGGGGGCATCGGCCTGCACAAGATCTCGCTGGGCTCACTGATCATCGCCCTGGGCCTGCTGGTGGACGACGCCATCATCGCCGTCGAGATGATGGTGCGGAAGATGGAGGAGGGCTACGACAAGGTCCGCGCGGCCACCTTCGCCTACGAGATCACCGCCATGCCCATGCTCACGGGCACGCTGATCACGGCGGCCGGCTTCCTGCCGATCGGCATGGCCCGGTCCACGGTGGGCGAGTACACCTTCGCCATCTTCGCGGTGACGGCGGTGGCCCTGGTCCTGAGCTGGATCGTCTCGGTCTACTTCGTGCCTTACCTGGGCAACGCACTGCTCAGGCCGAAGCCGGTGACCGCGCAGCACCAGGAGCATTTCGATACGCCGTTCTACCGGGGCTTCCGCCGACTGGTCACCTGGTGCGTGGCGCACCGCTGGACCACCCTGGGCCTGACCGTGGCCGCCTTCGCGCTGGGCCTCGCCGGCATGGGGAAGGTGCAGCAGCAGTTCTTCCCCGACTCCAGCCGGCCCGAGATCCTGGTGAGCTTGTGGTCGCCCGAGGGCACCTCGTTCGCCGCCAACGAGGCGGTGGTGCGCCGCTTCGAGCAGCGCTTGATGAAGGAGGATGGCGTGGAGGGCGTGAGCAGCTGGGTGGGCTCGGGCGTGCCGCGCTTCTACCTGCCGCTGGACCAGATCTTTCCGCAGACCAACGTCTCCGAGCTGATCGTGGTGCCCCGCGACCTGGCCACGCGCGAGGCCCTGCGCCTGCGCCTGCCGCAGCTGCTCGCCGCGGAGTTCCCCGAGGTGCGCGGGCGGGTCAAGCTGCTGCCCAATGGCCCGCCGGTGCCTTACCCGGTGATGTTCCGCGTGGTCGGCAGCGACCCGCAGCAGCTGCGCGCCTATGCCGACCAGGTCAAGGCGGCGATGCGCGCCAGCCCCAATACCCGGGGCGTCAACGACAACTGGAACGAGCCGGTCAAGGCCCTGCGCCTGGAGGTGGACCAGGACAAGGCGCGCGCCCTGGGCGTGTCCAGCCAGTCCATCGCGCAGGCGGCGCGCACCGTCTTCACCGGCGGCACCATCGGCCAGTTCCGCGAGGGCGACAAGCTGATCGACATCGTCCTGCGCCAGCCGCTGGCCGAGCGCGACGCGATCTCCGACATCGCCAACGCCTACCTGCCCACCGCCTCGGGCCGTTCGATCCCGCTGGCGCAGGTGGCCCGGCCGGTGTTCGGCTGGGAGCCGGGCGTGCTGTGGCGCGAGGGCCGCAGCTACGCCATCACCGTGCAGGCCGATGTCGTCGAGGGCCTGCAGGGCGCCACCGTCACCACCGAGCTGCTGCCGGGCCTGCGCGAGCTGGAGGCGAAGTGGGCGCCGGGCTACCGCCTGCAGGTGGCCGGCGCGGTGGAGGAGAGCAGCAAGGGCTCGGCCTCGATCGCGGTGGGCGTGCCGGTGATGCTGTTCATCACCTTCACCCTGCTGATGCTGCAGCTGCAAAGCTTCAGCCGGGCGATGCTGGTGTTCCTCACCGGCCCCCTGGGCATCGCCGGCGTGGCGCTGGCCCTGCTGGCCTCGGGCCGGCCCTTCGGCTTCGTCGCCCTGCTCGGGGTGATCGCCCTCACGGGGATGATCCAGCGCAACTCGGTGATCCTGATCGACCAGATCGAGCAGGACCGGGCGCGCGGCGTGCCGGCCTGGGACGCGATCGTCGAGGCGGCGGTGCGCCGGCTGCGGCCCATCGTCCTGACGGCGGCCGCCGCGGTGCTCGCCATGATCCCGCTGTCACGCTCGGTGTTCTGGGGACCGATGGCGGTGGCCATCATGGGCGGCCTCATCGTGGCCACCGCCCTCACGCTGCTGGCGCTGCCGGCGATGTATGCGGCCTGGTTCCGGGTGAGGCGCGAATCCACCGGCTAGAATCGCCCTCCGTTGCGCGGGTGGCGAAATTGGTAGACGCACCAGGTTTAGGTCCTGACGCCTGCAAGGGTGTGGGGGTTCGAGTCCCCCCCCGCGCACCAGACGAAGACAAGAAAAGCCAACGGCATCTCGCGAGGGTGCCGGGCGATCCGCCCGCCGCATCCGCGCGCCGCATCCGCCCGCCGCATCCGCCCGCCGCATCCGCGCGCCGCATCCGCGCGCCGGGTCAGGGGGCGAACCCGGTCCCGCTGCCGTTCCTCGGCGCCACGCCTCTTGCGGCGCCCGGGCCGGGGCCGACCGGGCCCGGGCCACAGGCACGCCCCCTTCACGCCTGGCGTCCCTCCAGGAGCAGCCGCTCGCGCGCCGCCGGATGCGCGACGCCCGCGATCAAGGCCCTGCGCTCCTCCAGCGTGGTGGCCCGCAGGTCCGCCACGCCGTGCTCCGTGACCACGAGGTCCACGTCACTCTGCGCCGAGGTGACCCACCCGCAGCGCGCGACGATGCGGCTCGTGTCATCCCGGCCCGTGGTGGAGGGCAGCGCCAGGATCGCCAGCCCGCCCTCCGACCGGCGCGCCGCACGGAAATAGTCGGTCTGGCCGCCGACCGCGCCCACGTAGCGCGCGCCCAGGAATTCCGCGTTCACCTGCCCGCACAGGTCGACCTCGATGGCCGAGTTGATCGCCATCAGCGGCGAGCCGGGCACCGGCGCGACGAGCTGCGACGGCGACGCGAAGCCCAGCACGCCGTCGGGCGACAGCGTGTCATAGAGCGCCCGCGTACCGACCGCCAGCGAGGCCAGGCAGGCATCCGGCGTGGCCGTGTCGATCGCGCCTGCGTCCAGCAGCCCGAGAAACCAGTCGCCCAGCATGCCCGAACGCAGCTTCAGGCCGCGCCGGTCCCGGAGCGCCTCGGCCACCGCGGCCGCCAGGCTGCCGATGCCCAGTTGCACGGTCGCGCCGTCCGGCACCCAGCGCGCCACATGCCGCCCCATCTGCCGCTGCACCTCGCCCGGCGGCTCGGCGGGGGACTCCAGCAGGGGCTCGTCGCATTCACGCGCCACCACCACCTGGCTGCGGTGCAGCCGGCCGGCGCCGCGTGTCCGGGGCAGGCGCGCATTGACCTCGACCACCACCGCGCGCGCCGAGCGGGCCGCCTCCCAGGCGTAGTCCTGCGTGCAGCCCAGGCTGTGGTAGCCCTGCGCGTCGGCCGGCGAGACCTGCAGCAGCACCACGTCGGCCGCCAGCTTGCGCGAGGCGATCAGGCCCGACAGCTGCGACAGCGAGGCCGGTACCACCCGCGCCCGGCCACGCGCCACCAGCTTGCGCACCGCCCCCAGCCCGCAGTAGGTGGAGACGTGCAGGGACTCGGGCACCTCCTTCTCCCACGCGGGGTTGAGCGAGAAGCCGCAGAACACGTCCAGCGTGCCCAGGCGCGGCGCCAGCTCGAAGAGCTGCGCCACCAGGCCGACCGGTTCGCCCAGCGCCTGGCCCACGAGCAGGCGGTCACCGGGGCGCAGGCAATCGGCCAGGGGAGGGCATGCCATCGAGACTCCCGTGGCGCGGCTCAGGACCCGGCCCGCAGTTGCAGGTGCTCCGGCAGCCTGCCGGCGATCGTCAGCGTCATGCTGCCCGCGCCGCGGCTCGCCTCGCCGTCGAAGTCGGCCTCCAGGCCCACCGGCTGGATGCGGTGCCAGTGCTCCTTGTGCGTGCCGTCGGGAAAAACCACCTTCGAGGGGTGCGAGACGTCCCAGACGTCGTGCTCCACCACCTCCTCGCCGCGCCAGGCGCCCAGGCCCTTGCCGTCGTTGTAGCCGCCGCTGTAGCCCAGTCCCTGCATGGCGATGGACGATCCGCGCGCATCGACCGCCAGGCGCAGCTGCCGGCCACCTTCGAAGCTCACCCGCACGCCGGCCTGCCGGAACCGGCGCGTGCCCTCGTGCAGGTCCACCTCGAGCTCGATCTTCGTGGCGTGGTGCTCCTGCTGCGTGCGCCGGTCCGTCACCACGCCCGTGGTGTAGGGCGCGTCGTCGCCGCGCCCCGAGAACAGCAGCGAGCCGCTCAGGGTGTCGGTGGAGAAGAACAGGAAGGACATCACGTGGCCCTTCTCGGCCAGCGCCACCTTCGGCCCGGTGACCGGCTCGGCTACGCCCATGCCGCGCCGCACGCCCCAGGAGTGGTCCCGGCAGGCCCACCAGCGGTCGATCTCGACCCGCTGGCCGCCCGCCTCCAGCCAGCCGCTGGCCTCGCCGATCTGGTCGAAGCGGCGGTAGTCCTCGACCGTGCGCCCCTGCAGGCGGGTGTAGTGCGGATGCTCCTCGTGGGCCGGCGCGACGCAGTCCCAGCGGATCTGGCCGTGCAGGCCGTGGTCACCCGGCGCGATGGTGATCTCGAAGGACTTGAGCGGCTCGACCGGCTGCACCCGCAAGGGGCCGCAGACGGTCTGCGCATCGCGGTTCAGCGAGCGCGAGACGCGCAGGTTGTACTGCCGGCCGTCGACGATCATCACCGCGCCGCCGTCCAGCACGTTCATGTTGCGGTAGGCGCCCATCGTGACCTGGATCGCGACGCGGCCGTCGGGCGAGTAGATGGCGAACCAGTAGCGGTCGAACCAGCGCGGGTCGCTCGTCCAGACATGGTCGAAGGTGGTGGGCAACTGGTGCCAGAGGGTGTCGTCGAGGGCGGTCAGCATGGTTCAGGTCTTCGCTTCGGGGGTGGGACTCGGGGCGGTCGGCACGTAGCGCATGGGCACGCGCGAGGCGCGCTCGGTCATGTGGGCCACGATGGCGCGGTGGTGCCCGGGCGAGAGGGCCTCGCTGCACACGGCCTGCGCCAGCAGTTCGCGCAGCCGGGTGTTGCGCGCCTCCAGCGCGGCGGCGTCGGCCACGTCCGGCTCGGGCTCCGCCAAAGCCTGGTCCACGCGCGCCGACAGGTCGGGGCCGAGCGCGTCCCCCAGGCCGGCCAGCAGGCGCGCCGTGGCCTCGTTGTCGTGGCGCAGGAATCCCGCGACGGCCGGCAGGGCGCCGGTCAGCATGCGCAGGTTGGCCACCAGGCCGTCGAGGAGGGTGCGGGCGAAGGGGTCGGCCACGCAGGGCGCGACCACGGTTTCGAGGATGCGGCAGGTGCCCTGCAGCTGCTCCTGGACGGTGGGTTTCATCGACGGCTCCCCGCGCTGCGGTCGTGCGTGGCGCTCATGTGGCGGCCTCCATCATCTGGAACATGGGCCGGAACAGCCACGAGGGCGTCTGGAACACGCGGTTGTAGCGGCCCGCCACGAACTCGGCCACGGCGGTCAGCTGGATCACCGACAGCTTCCAGCAGGAAAAGACGTTCCACCACAGCAGGTCGGCCTCGCGGACGCTGCGGCCGGTCAGCTCGCGGTAGGCCTCGACGATCTGCTGGCGCTCCCAGTGGCCGGGGACCTGGTGCTCGCGCTTGCGCACCGGGTTGGTGACCCAGCCCAGGTCCTCCAGCGGGTCGCCCAGGTGCGCAGTCTCCCAGTCGAGCTTGGCCGTGATGCGGCCGTCCACCACCAGCGCGTTGCCCGGCTTGAAGTCGCCGTGCACCAGCACGATGGCCTCGGCCTGCGGCGCGTGGCGTCGCAGCCAGGCCCGCACGTAATCGAGTTCCGGATGGGGTTCGAGCTGCACCCTGCGGTACTCGGCTTCCCAGTGGCCCAGCGCCTCCAGCGAGGGTGCGGCTGCCGGCAGGCCCAGGCTCGCGTCCAGCGCCCGGGCGCGCCAGTCCACGGCATGGATGGCCGCCAGCAGCTCGATGAATCCGCGGGCGAGCGCCAGCCGGGAGGGCAGCGGCGCGCTGCCGTTGAGGACCATGTAGTCGCAGGCCCCGGGCACGCGCTCCATCACCACCGAGGGCGCACCCAGCCAGCGGCCCTCGCCGTCCATCCAGAAGACCCGCGGCGCGGGGACCGGCGTGTCCTCCAGGGCTCGCAGTACCGCGAACTCGCGCGCCCTTTCGGTGTTGAGCAGGGTGCCGGCGGCATCCCGCATGAGCATCAGGCGGTGCGCGTGCCGACCCTGGGCGTCGGTCCAGGTCGCATCGAAGGACCAGTTCTCGCGCGAGAGGCCGCCGGCGCTTCGCACCAATCCCTCCAGCACGATGTCCCGTGCCGAGGGAATGGCCTCGGTGATCAGCCCGCGCAGGCCCGCGACCACCTGGGCGACGGGGTCCGGCAGGGGGGTGTCCGTGGCAGTGTTCATGGGGGTGGACTCAGAGGATCGCCAGCGGCGTGAGCGGGCTGCCCGTGGCGCCCACGATCGGCAGCGCCGCCGCCACGAAGAGGAACTCGCGCCGGCCCGTGCGCACCAGCGGCTCGAGCTGCAGGCCTTCCAGCAGGGCGATGCCGAAGTCGCGGATCACGCACTGGTGCACCGGGAACACGGTGCCCGCCGCGAAGGGCAGCACCTCGATGGCGTAGTTGTCCGCGCCGATCAGGGCCACGTCCTGCTGCGCCAGCCACAGCCCCGCCTCGTGGTCGATGCCGGGCTCGGTATTGAAGTCCACCTCGGACTTGCCCTGCTGGGCGGCCAGCCACCCGGTGTGCAGCAGCACGGCGTCGCCGGGCTCCAGCGCCAGGCCGGCCGCGGCCAGGCAGGCCTGCAGGTCGGCGCGGGTGACGACCTCGCCGTCGGCGAGCGTGCGGCCTCGCAGGGCGACCACGTCCAGCAGCACCCCGCGCGTGACGGCCGGTGGCAGCTTCTCCACGCCCAGGCGCGTGGCGCCGGTCGTGCTTCGGACCGTGGTCTCGCGGTAGTTGTTGAACAGGCGCCCGTCGCACCAGGCGTGGCACAGCGCGTCGATGTGCGTGCCGATGTGAAGCGGCATGACCACCGTGTCCTCGGCGAACTGGAAGCCGCCAGGCCGCCCGGCGCCGGCCGCATAGTCGCCGCCGTCGCGGCCCATGAAGTGCTGCAGCCCGGCGCGGTGGAGCGGCACGGGCGTGCGGCTGGACAGCGGCTGCGCCAGGCGCACCACCTCGCCCGAGCGCACCAGGCCCGCGGCGCGCTTGACCTGCGCCGGTCCGATCAGGTTCAGCGCGCCGGCCTCGTCCGCCTCGCCCCAGCGGCCCCAGGCGTTCGGGCGCTCGTTGGCGAAAGGGTTGTCGCTCATGGTCTGGCTCCCTTCATGTCCTTCATGTTCACGGCAGGAGGGTGTGCAGCATCATCTTCTGCACCTTGCCCGTGGTGGTCAGCGGCAGCTGCGACTCGCTGGTGAAGTGGAAGCGCTGCGGCACCTTGTAGGCGGCCATCTCGCGCGCGCACAGCGCCCTGAGTTCCTCGCCGCTCGGCGCGGCGCCGCCTTCGGGGACGATGATGGCGACCAGCGCCTCGTCCAGCGTGGGGTGCGGCACGCCGATGACGTAGGCGGTGCGCACGGCGGGGTGGCGCATCAGCACCTCCTCGACCTCGGCGGGGGCGATGTTGATGCCGCCGCTCTTGACCATCTCCTTGAGCCGGCCCTTGTAGTACAGGCGGCCCTGCGCATCGAGCAGGCCCAGGTCGCCGGTGCGGAAGTAGCCGTCGGCGTCGTAGGACTCGCGCGTCTTCTCCGGCTCGCGGTGGTAGGCCAGGAACAGCGGGCCCTGGACGCGGATCTCGCCGACCTCGCCGGCCGGCAGCGGCGCGCCGGTCTCCAGGTGGCAGATGCGCACCGTGACGTCCGGCAGGGGCTCGCCGACCGAACGCAGGCGCAGGTCCAGCGGTTCGCCGGCGTCGATGACGGCGCAATTGCCGTAGGTCTCGCTCAGGCCGTAGACATTGCAGATTGCGTGTGCGCCCAGGTCCACGGCCAGCCGGATCTGCTCGGGCGTGCCGATGATCGCGCCGCTGCGCAGGCTCGTGAGGTCACGTGCGGGCCGGTCGGGGTGCTCGTGCAAGGCCTGCACGATGTTGGGCGTGGCGTAGAGGACGCTGCAGCGCTCGGCCTCGATCAGCCGCAGCGCCTCCTTCGGGTCGAAGTGCTCCTGCAGCACCACGCAGCCCCCGTGCGTGAGCAGGTTGGGCAGGGCGTTGACGCAGCCGAAACTCCAGAACAGCGAGACGGCCAGCCACAGGCGGTCCTGCTCGGTGTTGTGCTGGCGCTCGCCGATGTGGAAGCCGTTGCGGATCCACTGGCGGTGCTGCAGCAGGATGCCCTTGGGCAAGGCGGTCGAGCCGGAGGTGTAGAGCAGCATTCCCACGTCCCCGGGCTCGACGCGGCGCCCGGCCGCCTCGGCGGCCTCGAGGCCCGCCGGCGTCACGCCGGCCAGCATCGCCTCCCAGGAGGTCTCGCCCTGGCCGGCGTCCAGGACCGGGGCCTGCCCGGGATCGGCCGCCACCCAGACGGTGCGCGCCAGGTGCGGCAGGTTCCCGGCGGGCCGCAGGGCCGCGAGGATGGCGCGCCAGTCACTGCGGCGGAAGCGGTCGACGGCCACCAGCAGGCGCACCTCGGCGTGCGAGAGCGCGTGCTCCAGCTCGCGCGGCGTCGACCAGGTGTTGAGCCCGACCGAGGTCGCGCCGAGCTGCTGCAGGGCCAGGAAGGCCAGCACCCACTCCATGCGGTTGCCCATGAGGATGCCCACGGGATCGCCACGCCGGACGCCCAGCGCCGCCAGCCCCGCGGCGGTTCGCATCACCTCCTGGCGCAGCTGGCGGTAGGTCAGGCGGCGCTCGCCGGCGACGAAGGCCTCGCGCTCGCCGAAGCGCTGCGCCAGCTCACCGAGCAGCGCCGGGATGGTCTCGCTCGATGGGGTCGGGAATGTCATGTGCAGGCCTCCGTGTCCAGGCGGCGATCCGGGCAGGGCCGATTCATCCGGTTTTCGAAATGGCTTCTTCAATTTCGAAAAATGTAGCAGATCAGCCTGGGCCGCGGCAACTCGGGATGAACCCGCAACGCCCTCGGTTGACGTGGGGAACGATCCCGATTATCTTCCAGATCTGGAAAACAACTTCGCTATTTAGGAAGATATGGCCACGCTGCCCGCGCCGCCCCCGAGGCGCCGGGACCCGGGGTCGCCGCAGACGGTCGCCTACAATTTCCGCCATGAATCCCGACCGGTACCTGCGTACTTTCGACATCCTCGACCTGCTGGTCTCCCACAAGGAGGGGCTGCGGCTGACGGAGATCAAGGAGGCCCTTCAGCTGCCCGTGAGCAGCGTGCACAACATGCTGCAGACCATGGTGACGGCCGAGGTCGCCGTGGTCGACGACGACCTGCGCTATTTCGTCGGGCCCCGCGCGGTGGCGCTGGCGCTGCGCACGGTGCAGGGACTGGACGTGCGCGGCCTCGCACGGCGCCCGCTCCAGGAGCTGGCGCGCGAGATCGGCGATGACATCTACCTGGGCCTGCGCCTGGGCGCGCGGGTCGTCTATGCCGACCGGATCCTGGGCACCCAGCGCATCTCGCTGGACATCCGCCTGGGCGAGCCGCTGCTGCTGCACAGCACCGCCACCGGCAAGCTGTTCGCCGCCTTCGACGACAAGCTGGCCGCCCAGGTGATGGGCAAGAAGCTGGTCAAGCTCACGCCCGGCACCATCACCGACCCGGCGGCGCTCGCGCAGGAGTACGAGCGCATCCGTGCGCAGGGCTACTCCAAGAGCCAGGAGGAGTCGACGGCGGGCGTGGTCGGCTACGCGATTCCGATCCGCAACGCGGACGGCCAGCTCGCCGCCGCCGTCCACGTCTCGGTGCTGGCCACCCGCGCCACGAAGGCGCACGAACGCAAGCTGCTCAGCGCCTCACAGGCCTGCGCCACCCAGATCGAGCGTCTGCTCGGCAACTTCAGGCAGGACAGCCCCAAGGCCAGGCCGGCCCGCCGCAGCGCCTGAGGCCGGGCCGCCCGCCAGCAACCCCGAGGACCCCATGCCCCCTGCAAACAACCCTGCTGCCCTGGCGGGCCTGAAAGTCCTGGATGCCAGCCGCCTGCTGCCGGCGGCCCTGTGCACCCAGATGCTCGGCGACCTCGGCGCCGACGTGCTCAAGGTCGAGGAGCCCGGGCGCGGTGACTACCAGCGGGAGTTTCCGCCCCTGGGCCAGCAGGACTCCGGCACCTTCCTGCTGTGCAACCGCAACAAGCGAAGCATGACGCTCAACCTCAAGAGCGAGGAGGGCAAGCGCATCTTCCGCGAGCTCGCCGCGTCCAGTGACGTGGTCGTCGAGGGTTTCCGGCCGGGCGTGATGGACCGGCTGGGCCTGGGCTACGAATCACTGAAGGCGGTCAACCCGCGCCTGGTGTACTGCGCCATCTCGGGCTACGGGCAGGACGGGCCCTACCGGAAGGTCGCGGGCCACGACCTCAACTACATGGGCATCATCGGCGCGCTGCCGCTGTTCTCGCAGGCCGGCGGCCCGCCGATGGTGCCGGGCCTGCTGACCGCCGATATCGGCGCCTCGCTCACGGGCGTGTACGGCATCCTCGCGGCCGTGCTGGCCCGCCAGGCCAGCGGCGAAGGCCAGTTCGTGGACGTCTCCATGATGGACGCGGCCATGTCCTTCCTCACGTACCACGCCGCCGAGCCCCTGTTCGGCAACCTCGAGCCGCGCGGCGGCGAGTACCGCAACCTCGGCGGCGCCGCCTGCTACGGCATCTTCCGTTGCCAGGACGGCCATTACGTCACCCTCGGCGCGCTGGAGACGCACTTCTGGGCGCGCTTCTGCGACGCCGCGGGCGTGCCGGAGCTCAAGGAGGACCAGTTCCCCGAGGGTGAGGCCCGCGCGCGCCAGTTCCGGCGGCTCGAGGACGTCTTCCTCCAGCGCACCCGCGCCGAGTGGGTGGAGCTGTTCATGCGCCAGGACATCCCTGGCGGCCCGGTCAACACCCTGCGCGAAGCCTTCGACGACCCGCAGGTGCGCGCCCGCCAGATGCTGCTGCACGTGGACCACCCGGTGGAAGGCCGTATCCCGCAGCTGGGTTTCCCCGTCAAGTTTTCCGGCACGCCGGCCGCGATCCACGCGCCGCCGCCCACGCTGGGCCAGCACACGGCCGACGTCCTGCGCACGCTCGGCCTGTCGCCCGAGCGCATCGAGGAACTGGCCCGCTCCGGCGTGACCTGAGCCCACCAGGCGTCGCGCACTGCGGCGCTCCATTCCCACGCACGACGCGCCGGTAAGGCGCGCGGCGCGTCCCTGCGCGCTCGCCATCACCGCCCGACGCCGCGCCCTCAGGCCTTCTCCCCTTTGCAAACGGACATTCGTCCGCTAGAGTATTTTTCCGAAAAGAGGATCACGTTTCCAATTCACGAATTTAGAGGGAAGAGACGAAGAATGAGACATCCCATGCACGCGCCGGGCGCGATCGCGCGAAGGAGGGCCCGATGAGTCCGTCCGCGATCCTGGTCGAGAACATCCTGCAGGCCCTGGTCACCAGCCTCCTGATGGGCGGGGTGTACGGCCTGCTGTGCGTGGGCCTCGGCCTGATCTTCAGCATCATGCGGGTCATCAACTTCGCCCAGGGCGAGTTCATGATGCTGGGCATGTACGCGGCGCTGTTCGCGTTCGGCTCCCTGGGCCTGGGCGCGATGCTCGGCGCCTGGGGCGGGCTGGTGGTGAGCGCGCTGCTCGCCGGCGTGGCTCTGTACCTGCTGGGGGCGGCCCTGCACCCGGGCCTGCTCGCACGCGTGACCGGCGCGCGCGTCAGCGGCACGGAGGGCGAGGGCCACTATCCCCAGCTGATCCTGACCCTGGGCATTTCCCTGGTGATGGCCAACGGCGGCCTGCTGCTGTTCGGGTCGTCCCAGCACACCATCCAGACCCCGCTGTCCAGCGACGCCTGGGGCCTGCCGCTGGGTGCGGAGATGATGGTCTTCTTCAACAAGGCCCGCAGCCTGAGCCTCGTCGTCGCGCTCGCGATGGTGCTCGTGGTCATCCTGTTCATCACGCGCTCGCGCACGGGCAAGACCCTGCGGGCCGCCGCCGACAACCCGGTGGCGGCCAGCTACATGGGCATAGACGTCAGCCGCGCCCACCGCACCGCATTCGCCCTGGGCGGCGCCGTCACCGGCATCGCGGGCGGCCTGCTCGCCTCGTCCTATCCCTTCCAGCCCTACGTGGGCCACGAGTTCATCGTGATCATGTACACGGGCGTGGTGCTCGGCGGGATGGGCAGCGTCAAGGGGGCGCTCTGGGGCGGCATCCTGATCGGGTTCATCCAGCAGATGTCCTCGCTGTTCCTGCCGCTGCAGCTGCAAGGCACCGCCATCTTCCTGGTGTTCCTGCTCACGCTGCTGCTGCGCCCAGAGGGACTCTTCGGAAGGAGCACCGACCGTGCCTGAGACCACCCTGTCCTCCCGGGGGCTGGCACGCCAGTTCCTCCTCACCATCGGCCTGGCGGCGGCCTACCTGCTCCTCACGGGCGCCACCCGCAACAGCTACATCCTGCTGGTCATGACCCTGATCCCGATCTGGGCGACCCTCGGCGTGGCCTGGAACATCTTCAGCGGCTACTCGGGGCTGCTGTCCTTCGGCCACGCGGCCTTCTTCGGCCTGGGCGCCTACACGGTGGCCATCCTGTTCGAGTACGCCGGCATCACGCCCTGGGTGGGGGTCGTCGCCGGCGCGGCCGTCGGCGCGCTGGCGGGCCTGCTGGTGGGTTTTCCCACCTTCCGCCTGCGCGGCGTGTACTTCAGCCTGGCCATGCTGGCCTACCCGCTGTCGATGCTCTACATCTTCGAGTACCTCGGCCTGCAGGAGTTGGCCCTGCCGATGAAGAAGGAGAACGGCTGGGCCTACATGCAGTTCGGCGAGCCGCGCATCTACATCCTCCTGGCCACCGCCATGCTCGTGGGTGCCGTGCTCTGGAACCTGAAGCTGGGGCGCTCGCGCTTCGGCCTGTCCCTGCTGGCCATCAAGCAGAACGAGCTCGCCGCCCAGGCCTGCGGCATCGACCCGTTCCGCTGGAAGCTGAGGGCGCTGGCCATCTCCGGCGGCATCGCCGGCCTGGCGGGCGCCCTGTACGCGGTGCTGCTGATCATCGTGACGCCGCACTCGACCTTCGGCATGCTGGTCTCCGCGCAGGCGCTGATCTTCACCATGTTCGGCGGCGTGGGCCAGGTGGCGGGGCCGATCCTCGGGGCCGTCACGCTCATCCCGCTGAGCGAGTTCCTCACCAGCACCATCGGCGAGCACCTGCCGGGCATCCAGGGGGTCATCTATGGCCTGGCGATCATCGCGGTGATCCTGGTGGCCCCGCAGGGCGTGCTCACGTGGGTCGCGCAGCGGCGCGCCCGCGCCGCCCCCAGGCCCGCCGAGCCTGCCGAGCCCGCCGCGGCGACCGTCCTCCCGTTCCCGGCGGCTGCGACAGCGCCCGGGCGCCGGCCGGATCGCGGCCCGCAGGAGGTCGTCATGCGGGTGGTGGACATGTCCCGCAACTACGGCGGCCTGAAGGCCGTCTCGCAGGTGAGCTTCGAGGTCCACCAGGGCGAGATCCTCGGGATCATCGGCCCGAACGGCGCGGGCAAGACCACCCTGTTCAACCTCCTCAACGGCATCGTGCCGCCCTCGGCCGGCCAGGTGTTCTTCGAAGGCCGCGAGCTCACCGGGCTGCAGCCCTTCGAGGTGTGCCGCCTCGGGATCGGCCGCACCTTCCAGGTGGCCCGCCCGTTCGCGCGCCTGACGGTGCTGGACAACGTGCTGGTGGGGGCCCTGTCCAGCCAGGCCGACGACGACCGGGCGCGCGATGCCGCGCTGCGCGCACTCGAGCAGGTCGGCCTGGCGCAGGTCGCCTCCCGCCTGGCCGGCAACCTCACGGCAGTCCAGTTGCGCCTGATGGAAGTGGCCCGTGCCCTGGCCTCGCAGCCCCGGCTGCTGCTGCTCGACGAAGTCCTGGCGGGCCTGGGAGGCGCGGAGGTGGAACAGGTCCTGCACGTCCTGGAGCGGCTGCGCGCTGCCGGCATGACCCTGGTGATCATCGAACACACCATGCACGCCATGGTCCGCCTCGCCGACCGCCTGCTCGTGCTGGACCACGGGAAGGTGCTCAAGGTCGGCGACCCGCCTTCCGTGACCAGCGACCCCACGGTCATCGAGGCCTACCTCGGCAAGAAATGGGTGAAGCATGCTGCAGATTGAAGGGCTTCATGTCTCCTACGGCGACGTCCGTGCCCTGGTCGATGTCCACGTCGAGGTGCCGGCCGGCGCGCTGATCGCCATCGTCGGCGCCAACGGTGCCGGCAAGTCGACGCTGTTCAAGGCCATCTCCGGCAGCGTTCCCGCGCAGGCCGGCCGCATCGTCTTCGACGGCGAGGACCTGACCCGCGTGCGCTCGCCGTCCGAGCGCGCCCTCCGGGGCATCGCGCACGTGCCCGAGGGGCGCCAGGTGTTCAGCGGCCTGACCGTGCTGGAGAACCTCGAGATGGGCGCGCAGTCCGCCGCGGCGCGCAAGCAGTTCGGGCAGACCCTGGAGCAGGTCTACGCGCTCTTCCCGCGCCTGAAGGAGCGCGCCGCGCAGCTGGCCGGCACGCTCTCGGGGGGCGAGCAGCAGATGGTGGCGATCGGCCGCGGCCTGGCCTCGCGGCCCAAGCTGCTGATGCTGGACGAGCCGTCGATGGGCCTGGCCCCGGCGGTGGCCGATGCGATCTTCGAGCGCATCGAGCAGATCCACCGCGACAACGGCGTCACGGTGCTGCTGGTGGAGCAGCGCGTGGGCGAGGCCCTGGAGGCCTGCGACTACGGCTACGTGCTCGAAACCGGCCGGGTCGCCCTGGAGGGCACCCACGAGGCGCTGTCGAAGAACCCCGAGATCAAGAAGGCCTACCTGGGCATGTAGTTCCTTTCCCCCGGGCCCGGCCCAGCCGGGCGGGCCTCTTCCCCACGACGATTCCAAAGGAGACATACGCATGAAAACGAATGACGTGATGGGCCGCCAGCGGCGCCTGGTGGCCGCGGCGACGGCCGCCGTGGCCCTGGGCTGGGCGCTGCCGCAAGGCGCCGCCCTGGCGCAGGCCCGCCCGGCCGAAGTGAAGGTGGCCGTGGTCGTGCCGCTGTCCGGGCCCTGGGCCCGCAACGGCGAGCTGCACGTCAAGGGCGCGCAGCTGGCCATCGACGACATCAACGCCGCCGGTGGCATCAAGGCCCTCGGTGGCGCCAGGATGCGCCTGGTGACGGTCGACGCGGGCGACAGCGTGGAAAAGGCGCGCAGCGCCGCGCAGCGCATGCTGGCCGACCATCCCGACCTGGTGGGCGCCACCGGCGCCTTCGTCAGCTCCTTCACCCTGGCGGCCACCGAGGTGACCGAGCGCGCGAACCTGCCCTTCCTCACGCTGTCGTACTCGGACCAGATCACCAGCCGCGGCTTCAAGTACGTCTTCCAGACCTCGCCCACGGCCAACCAGCAGGCCGGTGACGCGCTGCCCATCATCCTCAAGCTGGCCACCGAGGCGACCGGCAAGAAGCCGCAGTCGGTCGGCGTGGTGATGGACAACACGGCCTCCCCGATGAGCTTCACCAAGGGCATGCGCGAGGGCGGTTTCGCCAAGGAGCAGCTCAAGGTGGCGGTCGACGAGGTCTACACCCCGCCGCTGGCCGACGCGACCTCCGTGGTGCAGAAGCTGCGCAACACGCGGCCCGACTTCACCTTCATGCTCACCACCAACGTGCCGGACACCAAGCTCCTGCTCGAGAAGATGAGCGAGATGCGCATCGGCAAGGGCGTGATTCCGGTGGTGACCAACGGCGGGCCGCTCGGGGCGCCCGAGCTGCTCAAGATCATGAACAAGGACCTGCTCGAAGGCGTGATGGTCGTCATCGCCAACTGGGGCGGCAAGGGCCACGAGAAGCTGGTCGCCGACTTCAAGCAGAAGTTCAACGAGCCCTGGATGACCCAGGACAGCATCTCCACGTACGGGGACATGTGGATCCTCAAGGACGCGATGGAGTCGGCCCGGTCCGCCGACCGCGTCAAGGTGGCCGATGCCATCCGTGCGATGAACACCACCGAGGGCGCCGCCAAGTACTTCCCCGGCGGCCGCCTGAAGTTCAACGAGCGTGGCGTGCGCGAGGGCGCCGAGACCGTGATCCTGCAGTGGCGTGACGGCGTGCCGGTGCCGGTCTACCCGGCCTCCCTGGCGGTCATGCCGCCGCTGTGGCCGAAGCGCTGAACGGCCGGGGCAGCGCCAAGGGGGGCCTGCGTCCCCCTTTTCCTGTCCCGGAGGCGGCTTGCCGAGGTCGACCGACCCGGAAGGCGCTGGTAGAGTCAATTCGATAAAAGGTAATTCGTTTCGAAAAAGCGAATACACGAAGGAGACAAGGATGACGACTTCCGCCGTTCCCGCCCGCCGCTCGACGCTTCGGCGCGTCGCCGGCCTCCTGGCGCTCACGCTGGGCATGCCGCTGGCGGCCAGCGCCCAGGCCAGCTACCCCGAGCGCCCGGTGCGCCTGGTCGTCGGCTTCGCACCCGGCGGCTCGGACATCTCGGCGCGCATCGTTGCGCAGAAGCTGTCCCAGCTGTGGGGCCACCAGGTCATCGTCGACAACAAGCCCGGCGCGGCCGGCAACATCGGCGCCGACATCGTCGCCAAGGCGTCGCCCGACGGCTACACGCTGCTCCTGGCGGTGAACTCCTACACGATCAACACGGTCGCCTACAAGGGCCTGTCCTGGGACCTGCTCAGGGACTTCACGCCCCTGGGCCGCTACGGCCACATGCCCCTGGTCGTGGTCGTCAACGAGAAGATGCCCGCGCGCACCCTGGGCGAGCTGGTGTCCTTCGCCAAGGCCAACCCCGGCAAGCTGAACTACGGCACCGCCGGCGCGGGCACCGCGCCGCACATGGCCACCGAGGAGTTCTCGCACAAGGTGGGCCTGTCGATGGCGCACATCCCCTACAAGGGTTCCGGCCCTTCGGTGCAGGCGCTGCTGGCCGACGAGGTCCAGCTGTCCTTCGGCGCGCAGTCGGCCTTCGACGCCTTCATCAAGGCCGGCAGGCTGCGACCGCTGGCGGTGACCACCGCCGCGCGACAGCCGCAGCTGCCCGACGTGCCCACCATCAAGGAGGCCACCGGGATCGACTTCGACGCGGACGTCTGGTACGGCCTGCTCGGGCCGGCCAAGCTGCCGCCGGCCCTGGCCGCGAAGATCAGCGAGGACCTGCGCAAGGTGCTGGCCGATCCGGACACCCAGTCCCGCCTGCGCGAAGCGGGCGTGCAGCCGGCCTACCTGAACCCCGCCGACATGGCCGACCTGATGAAGCGCAACGTCGCCACCTGGCGCTCCGTGGTGAGCCGGACCAAGATCTCCCTCGACTGACCGCCGCCGCCCGGGCGCGCGATCGAGCGCCGCCCGGTCCGGTGAACGCCCCTCCTGGATCCATCGAGCCCCATGGCGGACAGCTTCGACTACGTGATCGTCGGCTCCGGCCCGGCCGGCTGCCTGCTGGCGAACCGCCTGGCCGCCCAGCCCGGCGTCACGGCCTGCGTCCTCGAGGCGGGCGGGCGCGACCGCAGTCCCTACATCCGCATCCCGGGCGGCTTCGTCAAGATGCTCTATGACGAGCGCCTGCTGTGGCCGTTCGAGACGGCGCCCGCGCCGGCCGTGGCGGGCCGTGCCATCCGCCTGCCGCAGGGCCGCGTCGTCGGCGGCTCCAGCTCCCTCAACGGCCTCGTCTACAGCCGCGGCCAGCCCGAGGATTTCGACGACTGGGCCGCCGGCGGCAACGAAGGCTGGGCCTACTGCGACGTGCTGCCGTACTTCATGCGCTCGGAGCGTCGCCTGGGGCCGGCCGACAGCCGCTACCGCGGGCGCGACGGTGCGCTGCCCATCACCAGCCCCGACTGGCGCCACCCCCTGTGCGAGGCCTTCATCCAGGCCGCGCTGGACCGGGGCATCCCCTTCAACCCCGACTACAACGGCGCCAGCCAGGACGGCGTTGGCTACTTCCAGCGCTACATCCACCGCGGCCGCCGGGTCAGCTGCGCCCACGCCTTCCTGCACCCGGCCGTGCGGCGCGGCGGCGTCGACCTGCGGGTGGACGCGCGGGCCGACCGGCTCCTGATGGAGGGCCGGCGCGCGGTGGGCGTGCGCTACACGCAGGCGGGCCGCACGCACGAGGTGCGGGCGCGGCGCGAGGTCATCGTCTGCGCCGGCACCCTCAACTCGCCCCGTCTGCTGCAGCTGTCCGGCCTGGGGGCGCCGCAGGCGCTGCAGGCGCTGGGGATCCCCGTGGTGCACGCGCTGCCGGGCGTCGGCGAGAACCTGCGCGACCACTTCACCGTGCGCGTGGCCGCGCAGGCGCGCGGCGTGACCACGATCAACGAGCGCTCGCGCGGCTGGCGCCTGGGCCTGGAGATCGGCCGGTACCTGCTGGGCCGCCCGAGCATCCTGGCCCTGAGCCCGTCGCTGATGCACCTGTTCTGGAAATCCGACCCGGCGCTCGCGCGCTCCGACATCCAGGTGCTGTTCACGCCCGCCAGCTACAAGGAGGGCAGGAACTACGTGCTCGACGACTTCCCCGGCATGAGCTGCGGTGTGCGCCAGCAGCGGCCGCACAGCGCCGGCCATGTGCGGCTGCGCTCGGCCGACCCGCAGGTGATGCCCGAGGTCCAGCCCAACTACCTGGCCGACGCGCGCGACCAGGCCGTGGTCCTGGCGGCGCTCAAGCTCGCCCGCGCGCTGATGGCCAGCGCCGCGTTCGCGCCTCATTTCTCGCACGAGACCCTGCCCGGGAGCCAGGTGCGCAGCGACGACGAGCTCCTGGACTTCGCGCGGCGCCGCGGCTCCACCGCCTACCACCTGGTGGGTTCGTGCCGCATGGGGCCGGCCGCCGACCCGATGGCGGTCGTCGATGCGCAGCTGCGCGTGCACGGCACCGAGCGGCTGCGCGTGGTCGATGCCTCGGTCATGCCGCAGGTCCCGTCGGCCAACACCCTGGCCGCCACGCTGATGGTGGCCGAGAAGGCCGCCGACATGATCCTCGGCCGCCCGCCGTTGCGCGCCGCGCAGCCGCAGGCCTGACTCCCACCCGATCCCCGCCGCCCATGACCGTGACCCTGCCCACCCCCGCCGAACTGCTGCCCCTGGGGATTCCCGACACGGGCATCCTGATCGACGGCCGCCGCCTGGCTGGCGGCCCCGGCCTGCCCGTTCGCGACCGCTACACGCAGGCGCCGGTCGCCGAAGTGGCGCAGGCCACCCGCGAGCAGGTCATGCTGGCCGGCCGTGTCGCGCGCGCCAGTGTGCGCCTGTCGCCGCCGCCCTACGAGCGTGCGCGCATCCTGGGCCGGGTGGCCGAGCTGCTCGGCCTGCAGCGCCAGGCCTGGACGGACCTGATCGTCACCGAGGCCGGCTTTCCCCGGGCCGACGCCGCCGGCGAGATCGACCGCGCGCTGGACACCCTGCAGCTGTGTGCCGAGGAGGCCAAGCGCATCGGCGGCGAGGTGGTACCGCTGGACGGCAACCCCGGCCAGCAGCACCGCCTGGGCTTCACGCTGCGCACGCCCGTGGGCGTGGTCTGCGCGATCACGCCCTTCAACTCGCCGCTCAATGCCGTGCTGCACAAGCTCGGGCCCGCGCTGGCCGCGGGCAATGCGGTGGTCTTCAAGCCCTCGGGCTTCACCCCGCTGTCGGCCAGCCTGCTGTGCGACACCTTCCTGGCGGCCGGCCTGCCGCCGGGCCTGCTGTCGCTGGTGCACGGCGATGCGCAGGTCGGCCAGTGGCTGCTCGAGTGCCCGGACATCGACTTCTACACCTTCACCGGCAGCACGCGCGTCGGCGAAGCGATCCAGGCGGGCGCGGGGCTGCGCCGCACCCAGCTGGAGCTGGGCAGCATCGCCTGCACCCTGGTCTGCGCCGATGCCGACCTGGACCTGGCCCTGCCGAAGATCGTGCGCGCGTCCTTCCGCAAGGCCGGCCAGGTCTGCACCTCGGTGCAGCGCCTCTATGTGGAGCGCTCCCTCGCCGAGGCGGTGCGCGAGCGGCTGGCGGCCGCGGCGCGCGCCCTGCCGGCGGGCGACCCGCGCCATGAGGCGACCGTGGTGGGGCCGCTGATCACCCCGGCCAGCGCGGCACGCGCCATGGGCTGGGTCGAGGAAGCCGTGGCCGGCGGGGCCCGCGTGCATGCGGGGGGCACCTGCTCGGGCGCGGTGATGGCGCCGACCGTGCTGGCGGGTGTCCGGCCGGGCATGAAGGTCCTCGACGAGGAGATCTTCGCCCCGGTGGTCTGCGTGCTGGCATTCGACACCCTTGAGCAGGCCATCGAGGACATCAATGGCACGCGCTTCGGCCTGGCCAGCGGCATCTTCACGCAGCGCATCGACCGCGCCTTCCATGCCGCGCGCGCGCTGAAGGTGGGCTCGGTCTACATCAACGAAACCTCCAGCGCGCGGGTCGATGGCATGCCGTACGGCGGGCTGAAGGACAGCGGCCACGGCAAGGAGGGGCCGCGCTACGCCATCCGCGACATGATGGACGAGAAGGTCGTGACGGTCTCGCTGCCGGGCCTGTGAGCCCGGCGCGGGCCCGGCCGGCTCAGGCGTCCGGGGGCGCGAGCCGGTAGACGCGTGCCGCGGTGCCGCTGTAGAGGGCCTGCTTGTCGGCCGCGCTCGCGCCGGCCGTGATGCGCTTGAAGGCGTTCCACAGGACGACGTAGCTGCAGCAGCCCTTGTCCACCGGGAAGTTGCTTTCGAACATGCAGCGCTGCGGGCCGAACAGCTCGATGCAGGTCTCGATGTAGGGCCGCCAGGCCTGCGCGAGCTCCTGCGAGCCGGGGGGCAGCGCGCGGTCGGCGAAATCGAACCCGAACAGCCGCATGCCCAGGCCGCCGAGCTTGACGCAGACGTTGGAGCAGTCGGCCAGCTCGCGCAGGCTGGCGGTCCATTCCCGCCGCACGGCCTCGCGGTGGCCGGCGTAGGGGCCGATGCCGAGCACGCCGCCCACATGGTTCAGGACCAGCGTCGTGCCCGGGAACTGGCGCGCCAGGCTGGCGAGCTCGGGCAATTGCGTGTGGTAGACCCAGGCGTCGAAGGACAGGCCCAGGGGCGCGAGCTCGGCGAAGCCGGCACGGAAGGCCGGGTCGGCCATGACGTAGGGCGCGGGCCGCGCGAGCGAGCCGCGCGCGGCCGGGTCGGGGTGCCAGACGGCGCTGTAGCGGATGCCCCGCAGCCGTCCTGCGCCCGCGCGGACCTGGGCCTCCAGCACCGGCCGGACCGCCGCGCCCAGGCACAGGTCGGCATGGCCCACGATGGCCGCCGCCACCTGGCAGCGGCCATCCCCGGCGCTGCGCGCGGCGGCGTCGACCAGGAACTCGGTCTCGCCCAGCGGCCGCAGCGCCACCGGGCCGTCCGTCCGGTACAGGGCCTTGCACTCCACCGCGACGGTGGCGCGAATGTCATGCCCGGCGCCCGTGTCGGCCAGCAGGTCCTCGAGGAAGTAGCGCGCGCCTTCGTGGTCCCAGAGGTGGTGGTGGGCGTCGATGATGGGCAGCCCGGGCTCGAGCGCCTCCTCCTCGCGCAGGGCCAGCCACTGCGGGCGGACGACGAGGTGCGGCACGGCCGGGGCGTCGGGTGGGGTCAAGGCGATTCCTCGGAAGGGAAGGGTCGATCCGGCAGTGGAAGCGGAAGCCTGGCAAGACTTGCCGCAATTCGAAAATGTGAATTAGTTTCCGGTAAAAAGAAAAATTCTAGGTCGAGTCTCCCCTGAGAGGCTCAGGGAAATGCCTGATGCGCCGCGACCCGTGAAGGCGAAAATGCATCTCAAGTTTCGAAGAGAGTTTCTAGAAATCGAAACAAATGCATGGCACGGCCGTCCCCGGTCCCGCGCGATGAACGACCCCGCCCCTTCGGATGCGTCCTCCCGATCGGCGCAGAGGCCCGGCGCCGGCGGGATCCCCCTCAGGAAAGCCGCCAAGCGCATCACGGCCGGCGGCCCGGCCGACGCGACGTGTCCCCTCCTTGCCGACAACACCCCGCGGATCCCCGACTGTGAAGACCACTGACCCCCTGATCGACCTGTCCAGCCTCAGCCACGTGGGCCAGGGCCTGAAGCGGGCCGAGAGCGTGATCGCGACCGCGCGCGGCGAGCTCTTCGTCTCCGACCACGACTGCGCGGTGCGCGCGGTGGACACGGTGCCCGCGCGGCCCCTCGGGATGCCCGAGGGCTTCCTGCCCAACGGCATCGCGCTGACGCCCGCGCGCGAGTTCCTGGTGGCCAACCTGGGCACCACCTGCGGCGGCGGGGTCTGGCGGCTGGACCGGCAGGGGCAGATGCGGCCGCTGCTGATGGAGGTCGAGGGCGTGCCGCTGACCAGCACCAACTTCGTCTCGATCGATGCGCAGGGCCGCACCTGGGTCTCGATGAGCACGCGCCAGGTCCCGCGCGAGCTGGCCTTCAAGGCGCAGGTCGCCGACGGCTTCATCGCCGTCTCGGACGCGCGCGGCGCGCGCATCGTGGCTGACGGCATCGAGTTCACCAACGAATGCCGCGTCGACCCGGGCGGCCGCTGGGTGTACGTGAACGAGACCTACGGCCGCAAGCTCTCGCGCTTTGCCATCCTGGGCGAGGGCGCCGGCTGGAAGCTCGGCCCGCGCGAGGTGGTGCACCAGTTCACCGACGGCGACTTCCCCGACGGGCTTGCCTTCGACGCGGAGGGCGGGGTCTGGGTCGCCTGCGTGGTGTCCAACCGCGTGCTGCGCATCGGCCCGGACGGGCGCGTCCAGGTGGTGCTGGACGATTCCGATGCGCAGCAGGTCGCGGCGGCCGAGGCCGCCTACGCCCGGGGCAGCCTGTCACGCGGCGACATCGACTCGGGCGGCTCCCGCTCGCTGCGCAACGTGAGCAGCGTGGCCTTCGGCGGCCCCGACCTGCGCACGGTGTACCTGGGCAACCTGGCCGGCGACCGCCTGGCGAGCTTTCGCTCCCCCATCGCCGGCGCGGTCCCGCCGCACTGGAACTACTGACTTCCTCGTCGGCCCCGCGGCCCACCAGGCCATCGCGCACCCGGCGGACGGTTCACACCGGGCTCCCGCCAGGGCCGTTGGCATCGGCGCCCGCAGGGGGCCACTCGACCGCGACGAATTGGTCCCGGCCACGCTCCTTGGCGCGATACAGCGCGGCGTCCGCCGCCCTGATGAGGGATTCGACGTCCACCTGCGCGGGACAGACCTCCAGGCCCACGATGCCCATGCTGACCGTGACAGGCAAGGCGGTGCCGGTGCCGGGCAGGGGGACGGGCTCCTCCCGGGTCGCCTCCAGCAGCTTCCTCGCAACCGCCTGCGCCTGGTTGAACCCGGTGTCCGGGAGGACCGCAAAAAACTCCTCCCCGCCGACGCGGGCAATGAAGTCGTCGGATCGCAGGAGCGCCTTCCAGCGACCGGCGACTTCCCGCAGCACGGCATCGCCGGCCGGGTGGCCGAACCGGTCATTGATGGATTTGAACCGGTCCAGGTCCAGGATCATCAGCGCCAACGGGGCGCCCAGCGCCCCCGCTCGCTGCAGCGCCGCCTGGAGGGATTCATCGAATGCGCGCCGGTTGCCCAACCCCGTGAGGGGATCGGTGTGAGCGACCTGCAGGAGCCGGTGGCTCAGCGAGACGGCGCGCCGGTAGCGTGATGAGGCGTTGAAGGCGAAGGCGATGGCGATCGTGGCCAGCACCGTGCCACCGATGGCCGACCACCGCAGGACCGATGTCCGCTTGAACGCCAGCCCGGCCTGGCGGGCGCGGTCCGCGGCGATCACGAAGGCGAAGGGGTGGCGCGAGCTGGCCCGGTACCGGATGTGCCAGGCCTCGCTCGACCCGTCCAGCGCCAGGTCACCGTTGTCACGCGTCAACAACGCTTCCCGGAGATTCCTGGACAACGCCTCGGAGGCCTTGGGGCCCGGCCCCATGGAGATGAGTTGCTGGCCGCTGTAATCGAACAGCGCCACCTGGACGCCAATCCCCTTGGTCGCAGCCGTCCAGAAGTTCACGAAGAAGCCCGAGTTGATCGCGGCAACCCAGCGATGCCCCGGCAGGTCGGGACTCTTGACGTCGATCCAGGCCAGCCAGATCGAGTGGCCGGTTTCGTTCCGCGGCTCGGGGGCCGGCAGGTCCCGTTGGGCGATCGAACCACCGAACCGGACACCCGGGCGTGGCGGGTGGGCCGGGGGGCCGATCCCCTTTGCCACGGCGGCGGATATCGGGTGCCCCACGTTGCCGAGATTGGAGCTCGCGATGATCCGGCCCTGGGGATCGGCAAGGGAGACGCTGCGGATGATGACGTCGTCGAACCGCAGCTCCCGCAGCTTGGCCGAGAACTTGCGCGGGTCGACGGCTTCCGCGCGGGTGGTCAGCGCCGCCAGCGCCTCGAGCGACGAGACCACCCCGTCGAGGGATCGCGAGGCATGATCCTCCAGGACGAACGAATCGGTCTCCAGGCGGTACTGGAGGTCCAGCTCCATGTTGCTCACGATGGCGTCGTGGGCGATCGCGAAGGCAATCCAGATCAGGAGCTGGGTCGAGACCCAGGCGGCCACGAACTGCCAGAAGGTGGACGCGCGCACCCTGGAAGTCGGCAACGCCAAATCAGTCCTTCACGATGATCGGAAGCAGGTCGTGGCGTCGCGCCGCATCGGCGAGGCGTCCATCCTGGCGCACCTGCATGACGAAGGCATTGACCCGGGCCAGCCAGGCCGCCTCGCCCTTGGGGACTGCGTAGGCGTAATCCGTCAGCCTGACGGGTCGGGTCGGCGCAATCACCGAGGCCCATTCGAAGCTGGCCAGCACGCGGCGGCTGTACGGGTAGTCGGTGATGAACACATCGGCGCGGCCGGACTCGACTTCCCGCTCCCGCTCGTTGGGGCGCAGGACCGATTCGAGCCGGGCGTGCTTCAGGAGACCCTGCATCACCGGCTCCATGAACGTGCCCTTCTGGACCACGACGACCCGGCCGGGACGATCGATGTCCTCCCAGCGACGGACCTGGGCGTTGCCGCGGCTCGCGACCGCATACAGGTCGCTTCGGAGATACGGGAGGGAAAAGTCGACTCGCTCCTGCCGCTGCGGCGTGACGCCGACGGCCATCATGGCGATGTGGCAGCGGCGCGCCTGGACGTCGTCCAGCAAGCGCGAGAAGTCCGTCTCGACATAGGTCACCTCGGCGCCCAGGTCCCGGGCCAGGGCTCGCGAGAGGTCGATGTCGATGCCCTGGAGGGCGTTGTTGCGGGGATTCCGGTGGGTGACGCCGAAGTAGTCCGGCCAGATGCACACCTTGAGCGTGCGCGTCTTCTCGATCTCCGGCAGGACCTGCGCATTCGCAGCGTTGAGCCCCAGTGCGCCGAGAGCGATCCCGGCGATGAATTTCGCGAGCATTCCGTGACTGTAATGCGAAAGGGTTTTCATTCTCATCCATCCGTCAACCGCATCCGCAGTTCGCAGGCAAGCCCCTCAGCGCACTGGGCTCATCTGGATGGGAGGGGGCATCCGTCCGGCTCGCGGAGCGAAGCATCCGCAATGCCCCACGGCCGGGCGCCTACGCCGCGACCTTGGCCGCTGCCGGCAACGCGGCCTGCGTGAGCCTGGCGGCAGCCTCCACCGCCTGCAAGCACGCCTGCAGTGCCCGGGCGTCGGCCGAGGGGCGTTGCAGCAGGGCCTCGGCAGCCTGTGCGGCCTCGGCAAGACGCTGCGCGGCGATCGTTCCCGCGTGTCCTTTGAGCGTATGCAGGCAGCGCACGGCGTCTTCGCGTGAGGACGTGTCCAGCAGCCCCGGCAATCGCTGCAGGGTCTCGGCCAGGCTGAGGCGGAAAAGGTCCAGCACGCTTTCCAGCAGCTCGGCGTCCCCCCCGAGGTTCTCGAGCGCGCGTTGACGATCCCAGGCCGGCGGCGCTTCGCGCCCGGCTGCATCCAGTGCGTCTGCAGGATCCACGGCACGCCGTGGCGCCCCGGCCCTGGGGAGGGCCAGGCCCACCTGCTGCAGCACCACCTGGACCAGGTTGTCGATCGCGAAGGGCTTGCCCACATGCCCGTTCATGCCGCCCTCCAGGCAAGCCTGGCGGTCGCTGTCCATCGCGTTGGCCGTCATGGCGATGACCGGCATCGAGCCGAGCCCCGGCATGCCTCGGATCTGCGCCGTCGCCGTGAAACCGTCCATGACCGGCATCTGCAGGTCCATCAGGACCAGGTCGAAGGCCAGCGGTTGGTCGCGCAGGGCCGCCACCGCTTCCAGGCCGTTGGGGGCGATCGTCACCTGCGCGCCCTCGCGCTGCAGCAGCTCGCGCGCGACCTGCTGGTTCAGCAGGTTGTCTTCCGCCACCAGCAGCGAGAGGCCGGCCAGCCGCTGCGGCTTGCGCGGCACCGGCCGGGGCGCAGCACGGGCGGCGCGATCGCCTGCGGCCAATCCGTCGCGAAGCATCGATGCCGTCACCGGCTTGGTCACGCAGCCAGCCAGCAGGTCGTCGGCGCCGGCCTGGCCGGCATCGACCGCTTCGCGTTCGACCGCCGTGGCCAGGGCCAGCAGGTTGGCGGCCTTCGCGCCCGGCAGGCTGCGCAAGGCGCTCAGGCCCTCCCGGCCAGCCAGCCCCGGCAGGCCCCAGTCCACCAGGGCGGCCGAATAGCCCGCGTCCTCTGAAACGCAAAGCGCCATCCCCTGTTCGAACGAAGCGGCCACATCGGCCAGGTAGCCCAGCTGGCGCAATTGCACCGCGAGGGCGGCGCGGGTCCGCGGGTTGTCATCGATGACCAGGGCTCGCTGGAGCGCCGCGGGCAGGTCCGCCGCAGGCGTTTCCACCGGCAGCTCGACTTCCATCGAGAAGCAGCTGCCGTGCCCCGGCCGGCTGCTCACCTCGATCCGGGTGTCCATCAGGCCGGCCAGGCGCTGGCAGATGCTCAGGCCCAGCCCGGTGCCGCCAAAGCGCCGGGTCGTGCCGCCATTGGCCTGCGTGAACTCCTGGAACAGCCGGGCGAGTTCCTCCTCGTTCATGCCGATGCCGGAATCCTCGACCGACAGCCGAATGCGGGCCCGGCCCTCCTGCTCGTGGACCCGCCTGACCGTGACGACCACCTCGCCGCGCTCGGTGAACTTGATGGCGTTGCCGCACAGGTTGATGAGGATCTGCCGCAGCCGGACGTCGTCGCCCACGAGGCGGGCGGGCAGGCCGGCGTCCACGTCGTACACCACCTCCACCGGCTTGGTCCCCACCTGCACCGACAGGATGGTGGACAGCTCGCGCAGCAGGTCGTCGAAGCCGAACGGGCGAGGGTGCAAGGCCATCTTGCCCGCCTCCACCTTCGACAGGTCCAGGATGTCGTTGAGCAGGTCCAGCAGCGCGCAGGCAGCGCCATGCGCCTTGCGGGCGTAGTCCGCCTGCCGGGCATCCAGGGGCGTTCCCTCCAGCAGCGCCAGCATGCCGATCACCGCGTTCATGGGCGTGCGCAGTTCGTGCGTCATGTTCGAGAGGAACTGGCTCTTGGCCTGGCTGGCCTGGAGCGCGCCGTCGCGGGCCGTCTTCAGCTCGGTGATGTCCAGCGCCAGCGCGAACACCCCACGCGCCTGGCCCGTGACGGGGTCTTGGTCCGGCAGGTAATGGACCAGCCAGGTGGCGGACACGCCGGCGGCGCTGCGGTCCTCATGCTCGAACAGCTGGGGCTCACCGCCCAGCACGCGCTGGACCAGCGGCTCCATGCTGTGCCAGAGGTCGGCGCCGAACACCTCGGCCGACATCGGCTGCTCGAGCAGGGTTTCCCGCCGCAGGCCGAACCAGTCGCAGAAGGTCTGGTTGACGAACCGGCAGCGCAGGTCGGCATCCCAGTAGGAGACGCGGGCCGGGATGTTGTCGGTGATCACCCGCATCAGGTGTTCACGCTTGTGCAGCATGTCCTCCACCCGCTTGCGGTGGCTGATGTCCAGCGCGATCTCGATCCAGCCGTTGATCCGCCCGGCCTCATCCCGGGTCGGCTGGATTTCGACATTCATCCAGACGGCGCTGCCATCCTTGCGGCGGTTGATCATCTCCACCCGGCAGCTCTCGCCGCGTGCCGCCGCCTGGCGCAAGGCGGCCCGTGCCGACGGGTCGCCGTCCGGATGCGAGAAGACCGCGCCGATCGGCCGGCCCACGCACTCGTCGGGCTCCCACCCCGTGGTGCGGGTGAAACCCTCGTTCACCCACAGGACCTTCAGCCCGAGGTCCAGGCCGATCACGGCATTGGAGGTGTGCTCGACGACGGTGGCGAGCCGGCGCAGGTCGCGGACCATCTCCGGGTCCCGCAGGCGGGATTGCGCGCGCCGTCCCATGAGCCAACCGGCGGCCCAGGACAGGGGCAAGCAGGCCAGGAGCCCGGCGGCCACCAGGATGTCCGGGCCGGGGATGCCCGCCCGCCAGCCGACGCCCGCGAAGGCCAGCGCCGCCACGACCGCCAGCGCGCAGGCCCGTGCCGCGGCGCCAGGCCGCTTCCATCCAGAGCGAGTGGGCTGGGCCCGCGTCACATCAGGCCATCAGCGGCCGGTGGCAGCCTGGGTGGCTCGCGATTTGAAGCTGGAGACCAGGCGCCCCAGCAGGCCGGGGGGACCTGCCTCGCGGCCCGGGGCATTGCGCGAAACGCCGGGGGCCTCCCGGCCCGCCAGCAGGTCCAGGAACTTGCCGATCGCATCGATGCAGGCCTGGGGTGTGGTCAGGTGCGGGCAGTGGCCCGGATTGCGGATCACCGCCAGCGTGCAGTCGGGGAGGGCCGAAGCCATGAAGTCGCCGACGGCGCGGGGAGCGACCATGTCCTGGTCGCACTGCAGGAGCAGGACCGGCTTGGCCAGTCCCGGCAGCTGCCCCCGCAGGTCACCCAGGAAGGTGGCGCGGGCCAGCTTGACCAGCGCCTCGGGCCGGGCACGGCAGAAGGCCGAGGTCAGTTCCTGGGCCATCGGGTCGTTGGCGTCCGGCGCCAGCAGCAGGGGCATCATGGCCTGCGTCCAGGCCTCGACGTCCGTCTCCATGAGGCCCAGGGTCTGGTCGAGTACCGCCCGGTCGAAACCGCCGCGATAGTCACCGTCGTTGAGGTAGCAAGGGGAGGGCGCGACCATGGCGTGCGCGGCGATGGCCTGCGGCGCATGGGCGTCCGCCAGCAGGCCGATCATCGTGCTCACGGAATGGCCGACCACGATGCAGCGGCCGTTGCCGAACGCTTCGGCCACGGCTGCGATGTCCCGGGCATGGCCGTCCAGGTCGGCGTACCGCTGCTCGCTCCAGTCGGAGTGGAGGGACGCGCCAAAGCCCATGAGGTCCATCCGGATCACGCGGGCGCGGGCCTCGAAATGCGGCGCGACGAAGCGCCACATCGCCTGGTCGCATCCCAGGCCATGGACGAAGAGCAGCGTGTCGGCACCCTCGCCGGAAAACCGCAGGTTGTGGCGTTGCTGGAGCTGGGCCTGGATCGGACTCAAAGGCATACGAACTCGCGAAGGAGGAGGCGGAGTGTGTCGGCGTAGGCGCGCTCGTAGGCCCGGTCCACGGCGACCGACTCGCTGTCGTGGGGGCCGGAGTTCACCTCCGCCAGGAGCAGGGGTTGACCGTCCGCCCCGGTGACCCAGGTCTGGCCGCAGGCCAGCCACCCCTGCGGGTCGGAGCGGGTGGAGAAGGCGTGCACGTGGTACGCGCCCAGGGGGGGACTGATCCGTTCTTGCATGGAATAAGCCCCCCAAGGCTAATTCCCTCGCGTTGCCTTGCCTTAGGTGAATTCCTGTTCATTTTGAGCATTTGCCTTGCGTGGGCGGGTGGACGAAGGCGGCGGGATCACCATCGCGCCCCACGCTGCCTTCGGCTCGGGGGGGAGGGCGGTCAGCCGGTCAGGGCTTGCCGTCGCAGGTGCCCGGCTGGGCCATCTCGAGCTTGGCCACGTCCAGGCGACCCTGTTCCTCGGACACCTGCTCCAGGTCCGCGCCACCGACGAAGACCCCCAGCTTGATGAACTGGCGGATGAAGTAGTTCTTCCCGGCGTCCAGCATCACCTCCAGGGCGTTGGGCGAGAACTCGGACTCGGTTTCGAACCGGTAGCGCTTGCCGCCCGGGAGCTGCGTGTAGAAGAACACGTCCGGAGCGCTCTCGCCGAGGCACTTGCCGTCGATGTGGATGTCCTTCTTGAGCGCCCGGCCCACCGCGCTGTTCCGGTACACGTAGACGCCCGCCTGGCCGGCGGCAGGGGCGTCGAAGGCCTTGGCCCGGGTGGCTTCCTCCTTGGGGGCCAGGTTCACGGAGGCGCAGCCGGTCATCAGGAGGGCTGCGGAAAGGGCCAGGAAGGGCGCGGTCTTGTTCATGGGGCTGTGATCCGGTGAGGGTGAGCCGCCGGCTCGGCGGCCGGGGCAGTCTAGGATCGCCCGCCATCGGGTCCGCCCGGGTTCGCGGCCGGAGCGGATCGGAGGCACCCGAAGGTGGCCCTGCGGTCGGGTCGTCTCGCCCGGGCGGGCGAGGGCGAAGCCCGGCGCCCCGGGGCCGGCCCCTGCGGCTGGAATGGCCGGGTCGGCGGGCTACAATGGCGGGTTACCGTGGGTGGGCGGGCGCAGGCCTGGCACCCCCGTGCGCACCCGCCAGAACACTTGAACTGACCAGAGAGATACACCATGGCCGTGACCGTTGAAACCCTCGAGAAGCTCGAACGCAAGATCACGCTGACGCTGCCCGTCGGCGCGATCCAAGCCGAGGTCGATACCCGCCTCAAGCGCCTGGCGCGCACCGTCAAGATGGACGGCTTCCGCCCGGGCAAGGTGCCGATGTCGGTCGTGGCCCAGCGCTATGGCTACTCGGTGCAGTACGAGGTCATGAACGACAAGGTGGGCGAGGCCTTCGCCCAGGCCGCCAACGAAGCCAAGCTGCGCGTGGCCGGCCAGCCCCGCATCACCGAGAAGGAAGGCGCGCCCGAGGGCGAGCTGGCCTTCGACGCCGTGTTCGAGGTGTTCCCCGAAGTCAAGATCGGTGACCTGGCCGAAGCCGAAGTCGAGCGCCTGACCGCCGCCGTGGACGACGCCGCCATCGACCGCACCATCGACATCCTGCGCAAGCAGCGCCGCACCTTCGCCCAGCGCGCCCAGGCCGACGCCGCCCAGGACGGCGACCGCGTCACCGTCGACTTCGAAGGCAAGATCGACGGCGAGCCCTTCGCCGGCGGCAAGGCCGACGGCTTCCAGTTCCTGGTCGGCGAAGGCCAGATGCTCAAGGAGTTCGAGGACGCCGTGCGCGGCATGAAGTCCGGCGAGAGCAAGACCTTCCCGCTGTCCTTCCCGGCCGACTACCACGGCAAGGACGTCGCCGGCAAGCAGGCCGACTTCCTGGTCACCGTGAACAAGATCGAGGCCGCCCACCTGCCCGAAGTGAACGAGCAGCTGGTCAAGTCCCTGGGCATCGAGGCCGGCACCGTCGACGCCCTGCGCGCCGACATCAAGAAGAACCTCGAGCGCGAGGTCAAGTTCCGCCTGCTGGCCCGCAACAAGTCCGCCGCCATGGACGCCCTGGTGGCCAAGGCCGAACTCGACCTGCCCAAGTCCAGCGTCGCCGCCGAAGTCGACCGCATGGTCGAAGGCGCCCGCGCCGACCTGAAGCAGCGCGGCATCAAGGACGCCGACAAGGCCCCGATCCCCGCCGAGCTGTTCCAGGCCCAGGCCGAGCGCCGCGTGCGCCTGGGTCTGGTGGTCGCCGAGCTGGTCAAGGCCAACAACCTGGCCGCCACCCCCGACCAGATCAAGGCCCACGTGGACGAACTGGCAGCCTCCTACGAGAAGCCCGCCGACGTGGTGCGCTGGTACTTCAGCGACAACCGCCGCCTGGCCGAGGTCGAGGCCATCGTGATCGAGAACAACGTCACCGAATTCGTGATGTCCAAGGCCAAGGTCAACGACAAGTCCGTCTCGTTCGACGAGCTGATGGGCCAGCAGGGCTGATGCCCCTCGGCGGGCCCGGGCGGCCCGCCATGGCCATGGGGTTCGTCCGTCCTTGTTCCGGGGCGGCCGGACCCCATGTCGTTTTTGGCTACAGTAAGGGCCACGCAACGGAGTCACAACTACATGAGCGCACTTGATACCCAGGCCCTCGGCATGGTGCCGATCGTCATCGAGCAGTCCGGCCGCGGCGAGCGGTCCTACGACATCTACTCCCGCCTGCTGCGCGAACGCGTGGTCTTCCTGGTCGGCCCGGTCAATGACCAGACCGCCAACCTGGTGGTGGCGCAGCTGCTGTTCCTGGAGTCCGAGAATCCCGACAAGGACATCTCGTTCTACATCAACAGCCCCGGCGGCAGCGTGTCGGCCGGCATGGCCATCTACGACACGATGAACTTCATCAAGCCGCAGGTGTCCACCCTGTGCATGGGGATGGCCGCCAGCATGGGCGCCTTCCTCCTGGCCGCCGGCGAGAAGGGCAAGCGCTTCGCGCTGCCCAACTCCAAGATCATGATCCACCAGCCCCTGGGCGGCACCCAGGGCCAGGCCACGGACATCGAGATCCACGCCCGCGACATCCTCAAGACCCGCGCGCAGTTGAACAAGATCCTGGCCGAGCGCACGGGCCAGCCCCTGGAGAAGATCGAGCGTGACACCGAGCGCGACTACTTCCTGGAGGCCGCGGAGGCCAAGGACTACGGCCTGGTCGACCAGGTGATCGACAAGCGTCCCTGACGCCGCAGCCCCGGCAACGGCGCTTCTCGCCCCGGGAAGCGCCGTTTTCGTTTGGTTATCATTGAATCTCAAGTTACGAGGCACGCCCACATGGCCGACAAGAAAGGCTCATCCAGCGAGAAAACGCTGTACTGCTCGTTTTGCGGAAAGAGCCAGCACGAGGTCAAGAAACTCATCGCGGGACCTTCGGTCTTCATCTGCGACGAGTGCATCGACCTGTGCAACGAGATCATCCGGGACGAACTGCCCGCCGGCGAGGAGCCCAAGGAGGCCCGGGGCGACCTGCCCACGCCCGCCGAGATCAAGACCAACCTCGACAACTACGTGATCGGCCAGGAGCCCGCCAAGCGATCGCTGTCGGTGGCCGTCTACAACCACTACAAGCGCCTGCGCCACAAGGACAAGGCCAAGAAGGACGACGTCGAGCTCACCAAGAGCAACATCCTCCTGATCGGCCCCACCGGCTCCGGCAAGACCCTGCTGGCCCAGACCCTGGCGCGCATGCTGGACGTGCCCTTCGTGATGGCCGACGCCACCACGCTGACCGAGGCCGGCTACGTGGGCGAGGACGTCGAGAACATCATCCAGAAGCTGCTGCAAAGCTGCAACTACGAGGTGGAGCGGGCCCAGCGCGGCATCGTCTATATCGACGAGATCGACAAGATCTCGCGCAAGTCCGACAACCCCTCCATCACCCGTGATGTGTCGGGCGAGGGCGTGCAGCAGGCCCTGCTGAAGCTGATCGAAGGCACCATGGCCAGCGTGCCGCCCCAGGGCGGTCGCAAGCACCCGAACCAGGACTTCCTGCAGATCGACACGACCAACATCCTGTTCATCTGCGGCGGCGCCTTCGCCGGCCTGGAGAAGGTGATCGAGCAGCGCACCGAGGCCTCCGGCATCGGCTTCGGCGCGGCGGTGCGCTCCAAGAAGGAGCGCTCGCTGACCGACACCTTCCGCGACGTCGAGCCCGAGGACCTGATCAAGTTCGGCCTGATCCCCGAGCTGGTGGGCCGCATGCCCGTGGTCGCCACCCTGGCCGAACTGAGCGAGGACGCCCTGGTCCAGATCCTGACCGAGCCGAAGAACGCGCTGGTCAAGCAATACAGCAAGCTGCTGGCCATGGAGGGCGTGGACCTGGAGATCCGTCCCAGCGCGCTCAAGGCCATCGCCCGCAAGGCGCTGGCGCGCAAGACCGGCGCGCGCGGCCTGCGTTCCATCCTTGAACAATCGCTCATCGACACCATGTTCGACCTGCCCACCACGGACAACGTCGAAAAGGTCGTGGTCGACGAAACGACGATCGAGGAGAACAAGCCCCCCTTGCTCGTCTATCGCGAAGCCGCGAAAAAGGCCTGAGGCCTTGTCGTTTTCCGGGTTGAAAAACAAGCCAGCCGGTCCACACTCGACCGGGTAGAGAAAGGATTTTCATGTCCGGCCACGTCCCCCTGCCGTCCGACCCGATCGAGCTGCCGCTGCTGCCGCTGCGCGACGTGGTGGTCTTCCCCCACATGGTCATCCCGCTGTTCGTGGGGCGACCCAAGAGCATCAAGGCCCTGGAGGCCGCGATGGAGGCCGAGCGCCGCATCATGCTGGTGGCCCAGAAGGCCGCCGCCAAGGACGAGCCCGCCGCCTCGGACATGTTCGAGGTCGGCTGCGTCTCCACCATCCTGCAGATGCTCAAGCTGCCCGACGGCACCGTGAAGGTGCTGGTCGAGGGCCAGCAGCGCGCCCGCGTCAGCCGCATCGTCGATGGCGAACAGCATTTCACCGCCACCGTGGTGCCGGTCGACCCGGCCGCTGGCCATGCCGCCTCGGCCGAGGTCGAGGCCCTGCGCCGCGCGGTGCTCCAGCAGTTCGACCAGTACGTCAAGCTGAACAAGAAGATCCCGCCGGAGATCCTCACCAGCATCTCCAGCATCGATGACCCGGGCCGCCTGGCCGACACCATTGCCGCCCACCTCCCGCTCAAGCTGGACAACAAGCAGGTCGTGCTGGACCTGGCCGAGGTCGAGGACCGCCTGGAGAACCTGTTCGAGCAGATCGAGCGCGAGGTCGACATCCTCAACGTCGACAAGAAGATCCGCGGCCGCGTCAAGCGCCAGATGGAGAAGAACCAGCGCGACTTCTACCTGAACGAGCAGGTCAAGGCCATCCAGAAGGAGCTCGGCGAAGGCGAAGAGGGCGCCGACATCGAGGAGATCGAGAAGAAGATCAAGGCCGCCAAGATGCCGCAGGACGCGCGCAAGAAGGCCGAGGCCGAGCTCAAGAAGCTCAAGCTGATGTCGCCCATGTCGGCCGAGGCCACCGTGGTGCGCAACTACATCGACGTGCTCGTGGGCCTGCCCTGGAGCAAGAAGACCAAGATCAAGCACAACCTCGGCCATGCCGAGGACGTGCTGAACGAGGACCACTTCGGCCTCGAGAAGGTCAAGGACCGCATCCTCGAGTACCTCGCGGTGCAGCAGCGCGTGGACAAGGTGAAGGCGCCGATCCTGTGCCTGGTCGGCCCCCCGGGCGTAGGCAAGACCTCGCTGGGCCAGTCGATCGCCAAGGCCACCGGCCGCAAGTACGTGCGCATGGCGCTGGGCGGCATGCGTGACGAGGCCGAGATCCGCGGCCACCGCCGCACCTACATCGGCGCGCTGCCGGGCAAGGTGCTGCAGAACCTGAACAAGGTCGGCACCCGCAACCCGCTGTTCCTGCTGGACGAGATCGACAAGCTCGGCACCGATTTCCGCGGCGACCCGTCGTCCGCGCTGCTCGAGGTGCTGGACCCGGAGCAGAACCACACCTTCAGCGACCACTACGTCGAGGTCGACTTCGACCTGTCGGACGTGATGTTCGTGGCCACCTCGAACTCGATGAACATCCCGCCGGCCCTGCTGGACCGGATGGAGGTGATCCGCCTGTCCGGCTACACCGAGGACGAGAAGACCCACATCGCCATCAAGTACCTGCTGCCCAAGCAGATGAAAAACAACGGTGTGAAGGACGAGGAGCTGCAGGTCACCGAGGCCGCCGTGCGCGACGTGGTGCGCTACTACACCCGCGAGGCCGGCGTGCGCTCTCTCGAGCGCGAGCTCTCCAAGATCTGCCGCAAGGTGGTCAAGGGCCTTCAGCTCAAGAAGATGACGCCGCAGGTGGCCGTGACGCCGGAGAACCTGAACGAGTTCCTCGGCGTGCGCAAGTACACCTACGGCCGTGCCGAGGCGCAGAACCAGGTGGGCCAGGTGGTCGGCCTGGCGTGGACGGAAGTCGGCGGCGACCTGCTGACGATCGAGACCGCGCTGATGCCGGGCAAGGGCAACATCCTGCGCACCGGCTCGCTGGGCGACGTGATGAAGGAGTCGGTCGAGGCCGCCCGCACCGTGGTGCGCAGCCGCTCGCGCGTGCTGGGCATCAAGGACGAGGCCTTCGAGAAGAAGGACATCCACATCCACGTGCCCGACGGCGCCACGCCCAAGGACGGCCCCAGCGCGGGTATCGCCATGACCACGGCCCTGGTCTCCGCGCTCACCGGCATCCCGGTGCGCGCCGACGTGGCCATGACCGGCGAGATCACGCTGCGAGGCGAGGTCACGGCCATCGGCGGCCTGAAGGAGAAGCTCCTGGCAGCCCTGCGCGGCGGCATCAAGACGGTGCTGATCCCCGAGGAGAACACCAAGGACCTGCAGGAGATCCCCGAGAACGTGAAGAACGGGCTGGAGATCGTGCCGGTGCGCTGGATCGACAAGGTGCTGGAGATCGCGCTCGAGCGCCAGCCCACGCCGCTGCCTGAGGACGAGGCCGTGGCCGTCGCCGCGCCCGCCACGCCCGATGGTTCGGCCGCCGCGCCGGGCACCGGCACCGGCTCGGTGAAGCACTGAGGAAGATTTCGAAAGTTTTTTTCCTCGCTTCCCGGAAAGGGGCGATTTTCGTCATAGAATAGCGGTCTTCCGCGGGAATAGCTCAGTTGGTAGAGCGCAACCTTGCCAAGGTTGAGGTCGCGAGTTCGAGTCTCGTTTCCCGCTCCAATTCAAGAAGAAAAGGGAAGCTCACGCTTCCCTTTTTTCTCGACGGAGTTCGGCGCGGTAGCAAAGCGGTTATGCACCGGATTGCAAATCCGTGTAGGTCGGTTCGACTCCGGCCCGCGCCTCCAACACAAACAAGCACTCAGCGCAGCAATGCCTGAGTGCTTTGTTTTTGGGGCTGGGCGGCAGGGCAGGGCGGGGCTAGCATGCCTCGATGGCCTGTCGACGCTCGTGGCTCCTGTACCCGCTGGGCTTGCTGGCGGGCTGTGCAGCCCTCCTGCCCGGGGCTGACGTTTCCTTCCAGGAGATCGCGTTCGCGGTTGCGCCCGAAGCGGCCGTGCAGGTCCCTGAAGGCATGGGCTGTATTGCATCCAATGACCGCGGTTCCTGGCACTTCCAGGCGCCGGGTGCCGTCCGGGTCAAGCCATCGATGCAGCCGCTGCAGGTCATGTGCCACCTGGCGGACGGCGCGTCGGCGGCGATGGCGCGCATCCGCCCGCAGGGCGCCCAGGTCGAGCGGGCGGACCGGGCCGCCGGATTCGGCGCAGGGGTCGGGGTGGGCGCCGGTGCCGTCGTCGGGGCCGGCCTGGCGGCCTTTGCCGGCGTCGCAGCCGGCGGACTCATGCTGCCCCTGATGCTGGAGGGGTACGCCATCGGCGACGGCCTGGGCGGGGCGATCGGCGCCGCCACGGCCGGTTCGGGGACCCGGGGAAGGTTCGCCTATCCGCCCCACATCATCCTCAAGGTCGAGATTCGCCGCCCCTTCCTTTTCGTTGCGCCGCAACCCTGAGTCGCACTTTGGTTCTAGGCTGCTTCAATGGTAAAAATGACTACTTTGTGTTAGGCTAATTCGGAATCGCTAGCCCATCCTTCTGGGTTTTTCGTGGCCTTATTCCGTTATTTCCTCGTCCTGGCCCTGTTCGTCGCGAGCTTGGCGGCACGCGCGACGGACAGGCCTTTGCGGGTCGCCGTCCTCGACAGCTCGGTGCCCATGTCCTACCGCGACGCCAAGGGCGAGCTCACCGGTTTCACCATCGGCATCATCCGTGCCGTCTGCGAAGAGCTGCGCGCCACCTGCACCTACAAGGTCATCACCCTCGACAAGGTGATCGATGGCCTGCTCGCCGACGAGTTCGACATTGCCGCCATCGGCCTGCTCGACACCCCCGAGCGCCGCGCCAAGGTGCTCCTGAGCAAACCCTTCTTCCGCTCGCGCTCCATCTGGTTCACCAAGCGGGGCGTGCGCCCGGGCGCGCCGGGTGCGCGGGTGGCGGTGGTCGCCGGCTCCGCTCAGGAAGCCTATGTGCGCTCGCGGGGCTGGGTCGTCGAGCCGCTGCGCAGCAACGACCAGGTCGCGCAGGTGCTGCAGGCGGACCTGGCCGATGCGGGGCTGGTCCCCATGCCCACCGCGATCGCGCTGATCCAGCAGCCGGGCTTCGAGAAGCTCGGCCTCATGTCGCAGGCCCTCGATGCCCCCGGACTCGGCGGCGACGCCTGCTTTGCCATCTCGCCCCGGCAGCCGGAGCTCAAGGTCCGCGTCGATGCGGCGCTCGACCGAATCCGGCGCGATGGCCGCCATGACAAGATCAATTCGCAGTTCCTTCCGTTCCGGATCGACTGACGGCCTGACGCGATGACCCCCGTGGCACCGACCGTGGAAGCAGGCGTAGGCACGGGGCGGCTGCTGGCGGTCATGGCGGTGGTGGTGAGCCTGCTGTTTGCCGTCGGGATCGGACTGATCGCGTGGGACCAGCGCCGGGTGCTCTCCGAGGCGGCCCGCATGCACGACGAGACCCTGCCGCAGATGCGGCGCCACCAGCAGCTCGCGCGTAACCTCGAGCGGCTCCATGAGGAGGGCGAGAATGTCTTCGCCTCCACCTCGCCGGAAGGCCGCCAGCAGGCCCTGTTCATGGTCAAGCTGATCGCCGCCCACCCCAGCCTGGTGGACGACAGCCGGGCGCGCGAGATGGCAGCGCAGTCCCAGCGGCTGCTGCAGGCCGCGGTCGAGCGCGCCGAGGTGGATCCCGCTGCCCTGGGCCGGCACCGGGAGGCCTGGCGGCAGCAGTCCCGGCAGCTGGCCCTGCTGGTGGACGAGCTCTTCAACGACAGCGTGAACCTGGCCGCAGCGGACCTCCAGCGCGTCTCGGACCGCATGGAGGGCGCGCGCAACAAGCTGTACGTCGTCCTGCCCCTGTTCATCGCGACGGTCCTGTTCCTGCTGTGGCAGGTGCACCGCCTGCTGGTCCGACCCCTGCTCGGCATGAACCGCGTCCTGTCGCGCCTCGACACTGTGGATCCTGCTCTCGAGCTGGAGCGGTCTCCGCTGCGCGAGATCGCCGCCGTCCAGGCCGCCCTCCGCGCGCTGCGCGAGCTGCTGGCGCAGAAGGAGCAGAGCCGGGTCGCGCTGGAGGAGCTGGCGAGCCAGGACGACCTGACCGGCCTGCTCAATCGCCGCAAGTTCATGGAGATGGCCCAGGCCGAGATCAGCCGCGATCACCGGCACCGCCGGCCGGTGGTGGTGGTCATGGCCGACATCGACCAGTTCAAGGCCATCAACGACACCTACGGCCATGCAGCCGGCGACCGGGTGCTCAAGGCCTTCGCGGCGCTGCTCAAGGGCGGCCTGCGCGAGACCGATGTGGTGGGGCGCATCGGCGGCGAGGAGTTCGCCCTGGTGCTGCCGGAGGTCGCGCCGGAGATCGCGGCGCGGCTGGTGGAGCGCATCCGGCAGCAGTTCGCCCAGCGTCCGATCGACCTGGGCGAGGGGCGCACGCTCCACGCCACTTTCAGCGCCGGCATCGGCGATGCCTCCGATGTGTCGCTCGACGCCGCCCTGCGCCGCGCCGATGCCGCCCTCTACGAGGCCAAGGCCCAGGGACGCAACCGGGTGCAGATCGCGCCCGGTTAGGCGCGCCTGGGGGCCGGTGCGTGGCTCAAGCCGGCAGGCCGACGGTGCCGGCCTGTTCGTTGCGCCGGTCTCGCTGACACAGGCCCTGCGAGCGAGTCATTGCGTCGGCTTTCAAGAGGCCCGAAAAGTGATGTATACTTGCGGCTTCCGCGGGAATAGCTCAGTTGGTAGAGCGCAACCTTGCCAAGGTTGAGGTCGCGAGTTCGAGTCTCGTTTCCCGCTCCAATTCAAAAAGGAGAAGCTTAGGCTTCTCCTTTTTTCTTTGCGCATCTGAATTACATTGGCCACTGCTGGCCTCGATGGTGAAATTGGTAGACACAGCGGACTTAAAATCCGCCGCCCTTTGCCGGGCGTACCGGTTCGATTCCGGTTCGAGGCACCATCCGGTCAGGCAGCGTTCCGGCGCGAGAGCATCATGTCCCATTACAACGCCCCCTTCGAGATTCATGTGCACGGCGACGTGCCGCTGCGCGCGGACGTGACGTTCGCGCAGTTGCAGGAGGCGCTCAAACCCCTTTGGAAATACATCGGCGCCAAGTCGCTGGCCGATGCCGCCGAGAGCGCCTACGAAGAGGAGCCGGGCATCCGCTTCGATGCCACCGCCCACCTGCTCACCATGTGCTGGACCCTGTCCGGCGACGAGGACTTCCGCCAGGCGCTCGACGAGATGTGCATGAGCCTCAACGAGCTGGCGTCCCAGGGCGCCGCGGTCGAGGTCACCTTCTACGACACCGAGTTCGACGAGGAGGAGGCCCCGCCCGAGGAGGACTCGCGCGACGATTTCCTGATGCTCTTCGTCGGCCCCACGCCGGCCGCGATCATGCAGGTGCAGCGGGACCTGCTGGTGGAGGACGTGATCCACCTGATGGAGCGCCACTTCGATGCCTCCGAACTGGGGGGCGTGGTCGCCGAGGTCGATCGCCTGTTCAGCCAGCGCTTCGACGCGCTGGTGAGCTCGCTGGAGCTGGGCAAGCCGCCGCGCGGCAGTGGCGGGCCGGGCTCCGGGGGCTCGCACGGCGGTGGCCGACGCCCGCGGCACCTGCACTGACCCCCCCCGCATCGCTGCCCAGGCCGGACTCGTTCCGGCCTTCGCGTTCCTGGACCCCGGTGGCGCTGGGCTATCCTCGCGCGATGCCTCCCGATTCCGTGAATTCCGCCCTGCGCCCGGGCGTGCGCCGGCGCGAAGTCTTCGGCTGGGCCATGTACGACTTCGCCAACTCGGGCTACACGACCGTGGTCATCACCGCGGTGTTCGCGGCCTATTTCGTCGGCGGCATCGCCGGCAAGGCGCCCTGGGCCACCTTCGCCTGGACGGCGGCGCTCAGCGCCTCCTACGCGATCGTGATGCTCACCATGCCGACCCTCGGCGCCTGGGCCGACCTGCGCGCGGCCAAGAAGCGGCTGCTGATGCTGGTGACGGCCGGCTGCGTGGTGTCCACCGCGGCGCTGGCCCTGGCCGGGCCCGGGCAGGTGGCGCTGGCCATCGTGCTGGTGGTCATCTCGAACACCTTCTACGCCTGGGGCGAGTCGCTGACCGCGGCCTTCCTGCCGGAGCTCGCACGGCCCGAGGCGATGGGGCGCGTGAGCGGCTGGGGCTGGGGACTGGGCTACCTGGGCGGCATGCTCACGCTGGGGCTGTGCCTGGCCTATGTGCTGCACGCGCAGGCCCGGGGGCTGCCGGCCTCGCACTTCGTGCCGGTGACGATGGGCGTGACGGCGTTCATGTACGGTGCGGCGGCGCTGGTCACCTTCGCACTGCTGCGCGAGCATGCGCAGCCCGACCCGCAGGCGCCGCAGCGCGCGGGCCTGCGGGCATCGCTGGCGCAGCTGCGGCGCACCTTCGCGCAGGCCCGGCGCTTTCGTGACTTCATGTGGCTGATGGCCTGCGCGGTCTGCTACCAGGGCGGGGTGGCGGTGGCGATCGCGCTGGCGGCGATCTACGCCGAGCAGGTGATCGGCTTCGCGCCGCAGGAGACCATGGTGCTGATCTTCGCGCTCAACGCCGCGGCGGCCGCCGGCGCCTTCGCCTGGGGCTACCTGCAGGACCGCATCGGCCACAAGCCGGCGCTGGCCCTCACGCTGGTGGGCTGGATCCTCACCTGCGTGCTGGCCGCCTCGGCCCAGGGCAAGGATGAGTTCTGGTGGGCCGCGGGCCTGGCGGGCCTGTGCATGGGCTCCAGCCAGTCGGCGGGCCGGGCGATGGCGGGGCTGTTCGCGCCGCCGGCCCAGCTGGCCGAGTTCTTCGGGCTGTGGAGCGTGGCCATCCGCCTGGCCTCGATCGTGGGACCGCTGATGTACGGGGCGATCACCTGGGCCACCGGGGGCAACCAGCGCGTGGCCATCGTGGCCACCTCGGGGCTGTTCGTCGCGGGACTGGCGCTGCTGGCGAAGGTCGACGTGGCGCGCGGACGCGCGGCCGCGGTGGCGTCCGGCGCCTAGTCGCCGAGCCAGCGGCGTGCCGCCGCTTCCAGTGCGGGCGGCGGGCCCGAGCAGGCGAGGGTGAGCCGGCCCCGCTGCGGGCCGGGCGCGAGCAGGCCGGCCTGTTCGAGCAGGCGACGCGCCTGCCGGGCCACCGGCTCCCCGGTCTCGAGGATGGCCACGCCGGGACCGGCGAGGCGCTCGATCACGGGCAGGGCGAAGGGATAGTGGGTGCAGCCGAGCACCAGGGTGTCGATGCAGCCGGCGGCCGGGCCCAGGGGGCCGAGCGCGCCGATGTACTGCGCGCACAGGGACTCGATGCGCGGCGCGTCGTCGGCCTCGATGGCGGCGGCCAGGCCGTCGCAGGGCTGGAGCACGAACTCGGCCTGCGCGGCCAGCGATTCATGCAGCATGCGGAACTTGGCGCTGGCCAGCGTGCCGCGCGTGGCCAGCACGCCCACGCGCCCGGTGCGGGTGGCGCGGGCCGCGGGCTTGAGCGCAGGCTCGACGCCCACCACCGGCACCTGCGGCCAGCGCGCCCGCACCGCGGCGATGGCCGAGGCGGTGGCGGTGTTGCAGGCCACCACCAGCAGCTTCACGCCGCGCTGCTCGATCAGGTCCTGCGCCACGGCCAGCGTGCGTTCCTGCACGAACGCGTCGCCGCGCTCGCCGTAGGGCACCCAGGCCGTGTCCGCGAAGTAGACGACGTCCTCGTGCGGCAGCTCGCGCCGCAGCGCGCGCAGGACGCTGAGGCCGCCGATGCCGCTGTCGAAGACGCCGAGGGGGGCGCTCAAGGCGTCAGGCCGCGGCGACCGAGATGCCCTTGAACTCGCCGGAGGCGATGCGCTTTTGCCACTCGGCCGGGCCGGTGATGTGGGCGCTGGTGCCGCCGGCGTCGACCGCCACGGTCACGGGCATGTCGACCACGTCGAACTCGTAGATGGCTTCCATGCCCAGGTCCTCGAAGCCGACCACCTTGGCCTTCTTGATCGCCTTGGACACCAGGTAGGCGGCGCCGCCCACGGCCATCAGGTAGGCGCTCTTGTGCTTCTTGATCGCCTCGATGGCGACCGGGCCGCGCTCGGCCTTGCCGATCATGGCGATCAGGCCGGTCTGGGCCAGCATCATCTCGGTGAAGCCGTCCATGCGGGTGGCGGTGGTGGGGCCGGCGGGGCCGACCGCCTCGTCCTTGACCGGATCGACCGGGCCGACGTAGTAGATGACCCGGTTGGTGAAGTCCACCGGCAGCTTCTCGCCCTTGGCCAGCATGTCCTGGATGCGCTTGTGCGCGGCGTCACGGCCGGTGAGCATCTTGCCGTTCAGCAGCAGGGTGTCGCCCGGCTTCCAGCTGGCGACTTCGGCGGGGGTGAGGGCGTTCAGGTCGACGCGCTTGGACTTCTTCGTGTCGGGCGTCCAGTCGACGTTGGGCCACAGGTCCAGGCTCGGCGGCTCGACGTAGGCGGGGCCGGAGCCGTCGAGCACGAAGTGGGCGTGGCGGGTGGCCGCGCAGTTGGGGATCATGGCCACGGGCTTGGAGGCCGCGTGCGTGGGGTACATCTTGATCTTGACGTCCAGCACGGTGGTGAGGCCGCCCAGGCCCTGCGCGCCGATGCCCAGGGCGTTGACCTTCTCGTGCAGCTCCAGGCGCAGTTCCTCGACCTGGGACAGCTTCTCGCCCTTGGCGGCCTTGGCCTGCAGCTCGTACATGTCGATGTCGTCCATCAGGCTTTCCTTGGCCATGAGGACGGCCTTCTCGGCGGTGCCGCCGATGCCGATGCCCAGCATGCCCGGGGGGCACCAGCCGGCGCCCATGGTGGGCACGGTCTTGAGGACCCAGTCGACCACCGAGTCGCCCGGGTTCAGCATGACCATCTTGCTCTTGTTCTCGGAGCCGCCGCCCTTGGCGGCCACCGTCACTTCGACGGTGTTGCCGGGGACGATCTCGGTGAAGACCACCGCGGGCGTGTTGTCCTTGGTGTTCTTGCGGGCGAACTGCGGGTCGGCCACGACCGAGGCGCGCAGGGTGTTGTCGGGGTGGTTGTAGCCGCGACGCACGCCTTCGTTGATGGCGTCGTCGAGGCTGCCGGAGAAGCCCTCCCAGCGCACGTCCATGCCGACCTTGAGGAAGACGTTGACGATGCCGGTGTCCTGGCAGATGGGGCGGTGGCCCAGCGCGGACATCTTGCTGTTCGTGAGGATCTGGGCGATCGCGTCCTTGGCGGCGGGGCTCTGTTCACGCTCGTAGGCGCGGGCCAGGTGGGCGATGTAGTCGGCCGGGTGGTAGTAGCTGATGTACTGGAGTGCCGCGGCGATGGATTCGATCAGGTCGGCCTGCTGGATGCTCGTGGTCATGGCGTGGGGAGGGGGGAGGGTTTGACTCGGCGCCGATTATCTCAGCGCCGGCTTCCCCCCTCCTGACCGGCTTCCCGGCGCGGCCTTCAGGCCTTGTCGATCAGGAAGTCTTCCTTGGTCTTGCCGGCCGCCAGCAGGGGGCGCATCCAGTTCGGCGGCTGGCCGCGGCCGCTCCACAGCTCACCGTTGGGGCCGCGGTACTTGGGCGCGGCGGTCTTGCCCTTGTCGGCGCGGATGCCGCGCGTGCGCTTGCCCGGGGCGCCGGCCTGGGCCGGCTGGCGCGAGCGGACCTCGGCCAGCACGTCCTGGATGCTGTAGCCGACGGCGCCGGCTTCGGCGAGCCAGTTCGTGACCATGGTCTTGAGCTCGCTGCGCTTGCGATGCTCGAACTTCTCGCTGGCGGCGTCGGCGAGCTTCTTGAGGGTGGCGAGGTCGATCCGGTCGAGGTCGATGTCGCCGAGGTTCAAGCCATTTCCATTTGCCATGCTCCGCTCCTTCAAGGGTTATTTGCTGATCAATTCAAAAAGGGTTTTGGGGTTTTCTTCAAATACCCGCCGCGCCGCACTATAAAAGGTTTTGAGAAAAATCCGGCGCCGGGTTTTCTCCTGTTTCAACCGGTCGCCGGATCACGGGCCGGGAATGCCCAGAATGAATCCTTTTCTCCTCCGGAGGGATGCCATGGCCACGCGACGCGAACAGGACAGTTTCGGCCCCATCGAGGTACCTGCCGACCGGCTCTGGGGCGCGCAGACGCAGCGCTCCCTGGCTTTCTTCGACATCTCCGGCGAGCGCCAGCCGCGCGAGATCATCCTGGCGCTGGCGCGGATCAAGCGGGCCGCCGCGGTGGTGCACCGCAACCTCGGCCTGATGCCGGCGGACCGGGCCGAGGCCATCGCCGCCGCCGCCGGCGAGGTGCTGGCGGGCCGGCATGACGCGGAGTTTCCCCTCGTGGTCTGGCAGACCGGCTCGGGCACGCAGACGAACATGAACCTCAACGAGGTGCTCGCCAACCGTGCCAGCGAGCTGCTGGGGGGGCCGCGCGGGGCCGGTCGCCGGGTGCACCCGAACGACGACGTGAACATGAGCCAGTCGTCCAACGACGTCTACCCCGCGGCCATGCACCTGGCGGCGGTGGAGGGCATCGAGCGGCGCCTGCGCCCCGCGCTGGCCGGCCTGCGCGCCACCCTGGAGGGCAAGTCCCGTGACTTCGCCGGCATCGTCAAGATCGGCCGCACCCACCTGCAGGACGCCACGCCCCTGACCCTGGGCCAGGAGTTCGGCGGCTACGCCGCCCAGCTCGCCCAGGCCGACCGGCACCTGCAGGCGAGCCTGCCGCACCTGTGCGAGCTGGCCCTCGGCGGCACCGCGGTCGGCACCGGGCTGAACGCGCCTGCGGGCTACGCGCAGGCGGTGGCCGACGAACTCGCCCGGGACACCGGCCTGCCCCTGGTCACCGCGACCAGCAAGTTCGAGGTGATGGCCGCGGCCGATGCGCTGGTGCATGCCCACGGCGCGTTCAAGGGCCTGGCCGCCAGCCTCACCAAGATCGCCAATGACGTGCGCTGGCTGGCCAGCGGCCCGCGCTGCGGCCTCGGCGAGATCCGCATCCCGGAGAACGAGCCGGGCTCCTCCATCATGCCGGGCAAGGTCAACCCCACGCAGTGCGAGGCCCTGGCCATGGCCTGCTGCCAGGTGTTCGGCAACGACGTGGCCGTCAACCTGGGGGGCGCCTCCGGCCACTTCGAGCTGAACGTGTACCGGCCGCTGATCGCCCACGGCGTCCTGCAAAGCATCCGCCTGCTGGCGGACGGTATGCGCAGCTTCGACCGGCACTGCGCCCAGGGCATCGAGCCCGACACGGCGCGCATCGCCGACCTGGTGGGACGCTCGCTGATGCTGGTGACGGCGCTGGCGCCCCATGTCGGCTATGACCGCGCCGCCGAGATCGCCCGCAAGGCGCACCGCGAGGGCAGCAGCCTGCGCGAGGCCGCCCTGGCGCTGGGGACCGTGACCGGCGAGGAGTTCGACGCGTGGGTCGACCCGGCCTCGATGACCTGAGCCGCGGCAACCGCCGATGCCGTCATGGGCATTTTGATTCTTAGTACGGCTGTGCTACTTTGTGCGGGTGGACCACTCTTCCGTACGCATTGGTGGCCTGGCGTCCGACCCGGCCGGGTGGTGGCGTCGTGCATTCGCCTGGCTGCGACCGTTCCTGCCGGTCGTGCCCCTGCGCGAGGCCTTGCTGCTGACGGCGTTGACGGCCGGCGTCTTCGCGGTGGCCTTCCTCGGTTTCACGCGCATGTTCTCCGAGCCGCGCATCGACGCGGCCGGCAGGCACCTGTCGGCCGAGTTCGGCGCGCTGGCGGAAGCCTACGACCGGCTGCCCGAGGTCCAGCGCGAGGCCTTCCTCGACGCCGTCGTGGCCGGGGGACGGGGGCGGATCGCGCGTGACGACCCGCTCCCCTGGGGGCTGGTCGAGCCCGCGGACGAGGCGACGGCCGTGGTCCTCCATCGCATGCGCAACCTGCTGCCGGTCGGCCGGGTGGGGTTGACGAAGGGGCCGGGCGGGCAGCAGATCTGGCTGGCCCTGCCGGCGCGAGGGGGCGGCTGGACCTGGCTGCGCGTGAGCGTGCCGTCCAGGCCGGCTGACTGGAGGGCCGCCGTGCTGGTGTCGCTGGCCCTGCTGGTCGCGGTGGGCGCGCTGGGGTCGGCCTTCCTCGCGTGGCGGCTGCGGCACCGGGTCGGCTGGATGCGCCGTGAACTCGAGCACCTCGAGACCGCGGGGGCGGGCCTTGCGTCTGCGAAGGGGCCGCGCACCGCGGCCCTTGCGGCCGACGACCCGCAACCCCACCTCTCGGCGCTGGCGGCGCGGCTGGCGCAGGCGAGCCGCGAGCGGGCCAGCCTGGCCGTGGCCGTGGCCAGCGACCTGCGCCACGGTCTCGTGCGGCTGGCCGGCTCCGAGCCGTCGCTGGCCTCGCCGCAGGCAGCGCAGGGCGTGGCGCGCCTGGAGGATGCGCTGGCCCGGCTCGATGCCGTCGCCGCGGCTGCAACGCCGGAGAAGCGTTCCGGTGCAGGCGCTCCCGCGCTGCGCGCCTCCCGCGCGTCCCCGCCCTGGCGCAGCCTGGTGGGTGACGTGGTGATGGTCACGGCGCTGTTCGTCCTGGCGATCGCCCTGGGGGGACTGGTGGTCACCCGTGTCGTGGCCTCGCCCCGCGCGCAATCCGCGGCAGAGACCATGGATGTCGTCGTCACCGGCATCCAGGCGAGCTACCGTGCCTTGCCGGCAGAGCACAGGGCGGCGTACCTCAAGGCCTTGTCGCTGTATGGCGGCGGGGCCGTGCAGGTGGACGACCCGGCGCGCTGGACGATCGCGCCGCCGCGGCTCTGGCTTGCCCAGAAGGCGGTGGAGTCGCTGCGGCAGCGACGGCCGGACCTGCCGATCCTCATCACGCCGTTCCCGGACTCCTTCCTCTGGGTCCAGCTCGAGGATGGCGACGGCCGCAGGCAGTGGATCCGCTTCAGCAGCCCCGTCTTCGTGCCGATGCAGGGGGTGGCCCTCGGCGCGCTCGGACTGCTCCTGGTTGCGGCGGCGGCCTTGGTGGTCGCGCGGGCGCGCCAGCGCCTGGCATGGTTCAGCCGGACCATCGACGCCGCGGACCCGCTCGTCGCACCGGCCCCGGCCGACGACGAGGAAACAGGGGCGGTCGACCCGGCGATGCAGGCGATGCGCCGGAGCATCCAGCGCGCCGCAGGCGCCCTGGCCCGAGGGCGTGACAAGGAGGAGCTCGGCCTGGCCCTCCTGGGCGAGGCGCTGGCCGAGGCGCTGGCGGCCTTGCGGGAGGCGATCCCGCGCGCGGCCGAGGCGGCTGGCACCGCCGAGTGCCTGGAGGCGATGGCCCGGCGGGTGGCGCAGCTGGACCTGTTCGCGGCGCGCCGGCAGGACGCGGGGGAGCTCGCCACCGACATCAATGGCGAGCTCGGCGCGCTGCGACCGCTGCTGTCGGGCGGGGATGGGCCGCCGCTGCTGTGGACGTTCGGCGGTCTGCCCCTGGCCGACATTCCCGCGGCGGAGGCGCGCCGCCTGTTCCTCTACCTGCTGGACGAGGTGGTGCGGCATGGGGACGCGCCGATCGAGATCTCGACCTCGCTCGAGGCCAGCCGGATCGTGGTGCGCATCGCCGGCCACGCCCACGGCCCCGCCGAGCCGGCCGGCGAGCAGGACGCCGCCGGCCAGGCCCTGGCCGCACGCATCGCCGAGGCCAACGGCGGCCTGGTGCGGCTGACCACCGGACCCGATGGCGGGCGCGTGGCCCAGGCCTGGCTGCGGCCTGCGCGGGTGGGCTAGGGTCTGTCCAGCGCGGGGTCAGTGGTCCGCGCCCGCGGACGGGGCCGGGTGCGACATGAGGCGGTCGGTCAGCGCGATCGCCAGGGCCGACAGCAGGAAGGTGATGTGGATCGCGGTCTGCGCGATCAGTACCTTGTCCGAGTAGTTGTCGGCGTTGATGAAGGTCTTGAGCAGGTGGATCGAGCTGATGCCGATGATCGCGGTGGCCAGCTTGACCTTCAGCACCGAGGCGTTCACGTGGCTGAGCCACTCGGGCTGGTCCGGGTGGCCCTCGAGGTCCATGCGCGAGACGAAGGTCTCGTAGCCGCCCACGATCACCATGATCAGCAGGTTGGAGATCATCACCACGTCGATCAGCGCCAGCACCACCAGCATGATCACGGTCTCGTTCAAGCCCGCCAGAGGCGCCGTCGACTTGTAGCCGATGCTGGTGACCAGCTTGTCGAGCGCGGCCTGGCTGCCGAACGCGGCCTCGAGCAGGTGGACCAGCTCGACCCAGAAGTGGAAGACGTAGACCGCCTGGGCGGCGATCAGGCCGAGGTAGAGCGGCAACTGCAGCCAGCGGCTGGCAAAAATCAGGTTCGGGAGGGGACGAAGGGGACGTTGGGGTTGCATGGCCGGGATTGTAGGTAGGCCGTATGGACAGGCCGTGACACCGGCGGGTGCGGCCGCCTGAGTCAGAGCCCTGTAAGTCCCCGGAATGACAGTTGCGCCCGGACTCAAACCACGACGGAGACATGCATGAGTGCTATCGAATCGGTGCTGGTGGAAAACCGCGTTTTCCCGCCCTCTGAGGCCACCGTCAAGGCCGCGCGCATCAGCGGCATGGCCGCCTACGAGGCGTTGTGCCAGGAGGCCGCCAGCGACTTCGAGGGCTTCTGGGCCCGCCTGGCCCGCGAGAACGTGCGCTGGAGCAAGCCCTTCACCCGGACCCTCGACGAATCCAACGCCCCCTTCTACAAGTGGTTCGACGACGGCGAGCTGAACGCCTCGGCCAACTGCCTGGACCGCCACATCGGCACCCCGGTCGAGAACAAGACCGCGATCATCTTCGAGGCCGACGATGGCGCCGTGACCCGGGTCACGTACAAGGAGCTGCTGGCCCGCGTGAGCCAGTTCGCCAACGCGCTGAAGGCCCAGGGCATCAAGAAGGGCGACCGCGTCGTCATCTACATGCCCATGACCATCGAGGGCGTGGTGGCGATGCAGGCCTGCGCGCGCATCGGCGCCACCCACAGCGTGGTGTTCGGCGGCTTCTCCTCCAAGGCGCTGCACGAGCGCATCGTCGACGCCGGCGCGGTGGCCGTGATCACCGCCAACTACCAGATGCGCGGCGGCAAGGAACTGCCCCTCAAGAGCATCGTCGACGAGGCGATCGGCCTGGGCGGCTGCGACACGCTCAAGACCGTCATCGTCTACAACCGCACCAAGACCCCGGTGAACATGGTCGCCGGCCGCGACAAGACCTTCGAGGAAGTGCTCGCCGGCCAGTCCACCGAGTGCGCCCCGGTGCCCGTGGGCGCCGAGCACCCGCTGTTCATCCTCTATACCTCCGGCTCCACCGGCAAGCCCAAGGGCGTGCAGCACGCCACCGGCGGCTACCTGCTGTGGGCCAAGCTCACCATGGACTGGACGTTCGACCTCCAGCCGAACGACATCTTCTGGTGCACCGCCGACATCGGCTGGATCACCGGCCACACCTACATCGCCTACGGCCCGCTGGCCGCCGGCGCCACGCAGGTGGTGTTCGAAGGCGTGCCCACCTTCCCGAACGCCGGCCGCTTCTGGCAGATGATCGAGGCCCACAAGGTCACGATCTTCTACACCGCGCCCACCGCGATCCGCTCCCTGATCAAGGCCGCCGACTCCGACGAGAAGGTGCACCCGAAGAACTGGAACCTGTCCACGCTGCGCCTGCTCGGCTCGGTGGGCGAGCCGATCAACCCGGAAGCCTGGATGTGGTACCACAAGAACATCGGCGGCGAGCGCTGCCCGATCGTGGACACCTTCTGGCAGACCGAGACCGGCGGCCACATGATCACCCCGCTGCCGGGCGCCACGCCGCTGGTGCCGGGCTCGTGCACGCTGCCCCTGCCGGGCATCGCGGCGGCCATCGTCGACGAGCAGGGCGGTGACATGCCCAACGGCGCGGGCGGCATCCTGGTGGTCAAGCGCCCGTGGCCGTCGATGATCCGCACGATCTGGAACGACCCCGAGCGCTTCAAGAAGTCCTACTTCCCCGAGGAGCTCAAGGGCTACTACCTGGCCGGCGACGGCGCGGTGCGCAGCGCCGACCGCGGCTACTTCCGCATCACCGGCCGCATCGACGACGTGCTGAACGTCTCTGGCCACCGCATGGGCACGATGGAGATCGAGTCCGCGCTGGTCGCCAAGACCGACCTGGTGGCCGAGGCCGCCGTGGTGGGCCGCCCGGACGACCTGACCGGCGAGGCCATCTGCGCCTTCGTGGTGCTCAAGGGCGGCGTGCCGACCAACAGCGACGACGCCAAGAAGCTCGCCAACGAGCTGCGCAACTGGGTGGCCAAGGAGATCGGCCCGATCGCCAAGCCCAAGGACATCCGCTTCGGCGAGAACCTGCCCAAGACCCGCTCCGGCAAGATCATGCGCCGCCTGCTGCGCTCCATCGCCAAGGGCGAGACCATCACCCAGGACACCTCCACGCTGGAGAACCCGCACATCCTGGAGCAGCTGGCGAAGTCGCTGTGACGGCGCAGGGGAGGGCCGGCCAGGGCCCTCTCCCTCCACTGCCGAAAAGACAAAACCCGCCGGAAGGCGGGTTTTTGCTTGGGGGCGGGCCGGATTACTTCTGGCTCATGACCCACGCCGCCAGCTTCTTGGCCTCGGCGTCGCTGACCTGGGTGTTCGCGGGCATGGGGACCGGACCCCAGACGCCGCTGCCGCCCTTGACGATCTTGACAGCCAGCTTGTCGACGGCGCCCTTGTCGCCGGCGTACTTCGCGGCGACTTCCTTGTAGGAAGGACCGACCAGCTTCTTGTCGACGGCGTGGCAGGCCATGCAGTTCTTCGACTGGGCCAGGGCCTGGTCGGCGAAGGCCGGGGCGGACAGGACGGAGGTCGCGGCAAGGGCGAGCAAGATGCGCTTCATGGGGGGCTCCAGAGATGTGTCGGATGGTTGATACGCGTCAAACGGCATTCTACCGGCGACGGTTGACCACCCCAGGCGGAGTACGGTCAAATGTCATGCAAGCGTTGTACACGCGCCCTCCTGAAGACTGCTATGTACCTCCTCGGACTCGGCCTCGTCCTCGTGGCCCTCAAGCTGCTCGAACTCGGCCCCGTGGCCGACTGGTCCTGGTGGGCCGTGCTGATCCCGTTCCCGCTGGCCGCCCTGTGGTGGACCTGGGCCGACTGGTCCGGCTACACCAAGCGCGTGGCGATGGAGCGCGAAGACGCGCGCAAGCGCGACCGCATCGCCCGCGCGCAGGCGCCGACCGGCCTGCCGCCGCGGGAGCACCCCGGCCCGCGCTGAGCCGGGGGCTGTTCAGCCTCAGAAGTTGTCAAGCACCGCGCCCTTGCTGGCGCTGGCCGCGTTGAACGCGAACTTGGCCTGCACGCCACGCGTGTAGCGCGGCGCCGGGGCCGTCCAGGTGGCGCGGCGCTTGGCCAGTTCCTCGTCGCTCACGTGCAGCTGCAGCAGCAGCTGGTGGGCGTCGATGGTGATGGTGTCACCTTCGTTGACCAGCGCGATGGTGCCGCCGGCGGCGGCCTCGGGGGCCACGTGGCCCACCACCATGCCCCAGGTGCCGCCGGAGAAGCGGCCGTCGGTGATCAGGCCCACGCTCTCGCCCAGGCCCGCGCCGATCAGGGCGCCGGTGGGGGCCAGCATCTCGGGCATGCCCGGGCCGCCCTTGGGGCCCAGGTAACGCAGCACCATCACGTCGCCGGCCTTGATCTTGCCGTCCAGGATGGCCTTGAGCGCCGACTGCTCGTCGTCGAACACGCGGGCCGGGCCGGTGATGACCGGGTTCTTCAGGCCGGTGATCTTGGCGACCGCACCCTCGGGCGAGAGGTTGCCCTTGAGGATCGCGAGGTGGCCCTGCTTGTACATGGCGTTGTCGATGGTGTGGATCACGCCCTGGTCGGGCGGCGTGTCCGGCACGTCCTTGAGCACCTCGGCGACGGTCTGGCCGGTGATGGTGATGCAGTCGCCGTGCAGCAGGCCGGCGTTCAGCAGGATCTTCATGACCTGCGGGATGCCGCCGGCCTCATGCAGGTCGACCGCCAGGGCCTTGCCGCTGGGCTTGAGGTCGCACAGCACGGGGGTGCGCTGGCGGATGCGCTCGAAGTCGTCGATGGTCCACTCCACGCCGGCGGCGTGGGCGATGGCCAGGAAGTGCAGCACCGCGTTGGTCGAGCCGCCGGTGGCCATGATCACCGCGACCGCGTTCTCGATCGACTTGCGGGTAACAATGTCGCGCGGCTTGATGTCCTTGCGGATCGCCTCCAGCAGGACCCGGGCCGATTCGCGGGCCGAGGCCACCTTCTCCTCGTGGACGTTGGCCATGGTGGAGGAGTAGGGCAGGGAGATGCCCAGAGCCTCGAAGGCCGAGGACATGGTGTTGGCGGTGTACATGCCGCCGCACGAGCCGGTGCCGGGGATGGCGTGCTGCTCGATGTCCTTGAGCTCCTGGTCGGAGATCTTGCCGGCGGCGTTCTCGCCCACGGCCTCGAACACGGAGACGATGTTCAGGTCCTGGCCCTTCCACTTGCCCGGCAGGATGGTGCCGCCGTAGACGTAGATGGCGGGCACGTTGGCGCGCAGCATGCCCATGAGGCCGCCGGGCATGTTCTTGTCGCAGCCGCCGATGACGACCACGCCGTCCATCCACTGGCCCTGCACGCAGGTCTCGACGCAGTCGGCGATGACCTCGCGCGAGACCAGGGAGTACTTCATGCCCTCGGTGCCCATGGCCATGCCGTCGGAGATGGTGGGCGTGCCGAAGACCTGCGGGTTGCCGCCGGCCTCGACGATGCCCTGGACGGCCGCGTCCGCCAGGCGCTGCAGGCCGCTGTTGCAGGGGGTGATGGTGCTGTGGCCGTTGGCCACGCCGACCATGGGCTTGCCGAAGTCGGTTTCCTTGTAGCCCATGCCGTAGTACATGGAGCGGTTCGGGGCGCGCGACTTGCCCTCGGTGATGTTGCTGCTTCGCAGGTGCATCTGGATCGGCTTGGTGTCCATGGTGTCTCTGGGGAGTCTGGGAGTAGTTGGAGTCTCGTTGAGGCGGCTGCCGCGGCGCGCGGCAGCCCGCCATTGTCGCACCGGGGCCGGGCACAATCGCGCGCATGCTGACCTTCCCCTCCATCGACCCCGTCGCCCTCCAGGTGGGGCCCCTGGCGATCCACTGGTACGGGCTGACCTACGTGGCGGCGTTTTCCCTGTTCCTGCTGCTGGCGCGCCGGCGCCTGCGCCACGAGCCCTTCGCCTCGGTCACCGGCCCGGGCGCCTGGAGCGCGCGGGACGTGGAGGACATGCTGTTCTGGGGGGTCGTCGGGGTCGTCGTCGGCGGCCGGCTCGGGTATGCGCTGTTCTACAAGCCTTCCTACTACGCCGCGAATCCGCTGGAGATCCTGGCGGTGTGGCGTGGCGGCATGAGTTTCCACGGCGGCATGCTGGGCGTGATCGCCTCGCAGTGGTGGTTCGCCCGCGCGCGCGGCAAGCCGTTCTGGCAGGTGATGGACCTGGTGGCGCCCTGCGTGCCGCTGGGCCTGGCCTCGGGCCGGGTGGGCAACTTCATCAACGGCGAGCTGTGGGGCCGCCCGGCCGACCCGTCGCTGCCCTGGGCGATGGTGTTCCCCCACAGCGGCTCGCTCGCGCCGCGCCATCCCTCGCAGGTCTACCAGTTCCTGCTCGAGGGCGTGCTGCTGTTCATCCTGCTGTGGCTGTACGCGCGCCGGCCGCGCCGCCCCGCCCAGGTCTCGGCGGCGTTCCTCGCGGGCTACGGCGTGATGCGCTTCATCGCCGAGTACTTCCGCGAGCCCGACGCGCACCTGGGCCTGCTGTCGCTGGGCCTGTCCATGGGACAGTGGCTGTGCGTGCCCATGGTGCTGGGCGGCGCGGCACTGTGGGCCTGGGCCGCGCGGCGCGGGGAGGCGCGCGCATGACCGGCGAGGTGCGCCTGGCGGGCGAGGGCGGTGTCGCGCGGGTGACGCTCTCGCACCCCGGCAAGCTCAATGCGATGTCGCGCGCCATGTGGGTCACGCTGCGCGAGGTGTTCCTGGCGCTGGCGCGCGAGCCGCAATGGCGCTGCGTGGTGATCGAGGGCGAGGGCGAGGCCTTCTGCGCCGGCGGCGACATCTCCGAGTACCCCGGCTTCCGCTTCGACGAGCCGCAGCTGCGCCGCTTCCACGAGGAGGAGGTGTGGGGCGGCCTGTCGGCCATCCTCGCCTGCGACGTGCCCGTGGTGGCCGCGATCCGCGGCGCCTGCATGGGCGCCGGCGTCGAGATCGCCAGCTGCTGCGACCTGCGCCTGGCCAGCGAGGAGGCGCGCTTCGGCGCGCCCATCGCCCGCCTGGGCTTTCCCATGGCCGAACGCGAGGCGCGCCTGGTCGCCCGCGCGGCCGGCGACCTCACCGCGCGCGAGATGCTGCTGGCCGCCGCGGTGCTCGATGCCCGCGAGATGAAGGCCCGCGGCTTCCTCAACGAGGTGCTGCCCGCGGGCGAGCTCGCCCCCCGCATCGATGCGCTCGCGCGCCGGATCGCCGGCCTCGCGCCGCAGGCCGCGCGCATGAACAAGCAGTTGCTGCGCGGCGAGCCGGGGACCTACGCCTATGCCGACAGCGCCGAGCACCGCGAGGGCATCACCGCCTTCCTCGAGAAACGAACGCCCGGCTTCTGACCGGACCACGCCATGACGACCCACCGCAACCTCTTCGCCGTGCTGCGCGCGGCCTTCCCCGCCGACCTGGACGCCGTCGCGGTCGAGACCGACGAGGGCCTGTGCTACTCCTGGCGCGACCTGGACCGCGCCAGCGCCATGATCGCCAACCTGCTGGATTCGCTGCAGCTGCCCGCGGGCTCGCGCATCGCGGCCCAGGTGGACAAGTCGGTCGAGGCGCTGATGCTGTACCTGGCCACGCTGCGCGCGGGCCATGTCTTCCTGCCCCTGAACACCGCCTACCAGAGCGCCGAGATCGCCTACTTCATCGGCAACGCCGAGCCCGCGGTGGTGGTGTGCAGCCCGAAGAATTTCGGCTGGGTCAGCAAGATCGCCTTCCAGGCCGGCACCCGCAACGTCTTCACCCTGGGTGATGACCGCAGCGGCTCGCTGCTCGATCGCGCCGCCCACTGCAGCGACGCGCATGACTGCGCGGCGCGCGGCGACGACGACCTCGCCGCCATCCTCTACACCAGCGGCACCACCGGCCGCAGCAAGGGCGCCATGCTCACGCACGGCAACCTGTCCTCGAACGCGCTCACGCTCAAGGACTACTGGGGATGGGTCCCCGGCGACGTGTTGATCCACGCGCTGCCGATCTTCCATGTGCACGGGCTGTTCGTGGCGATCCACGGCGCTCTGGTCAATGGCAGCAAGATGATCTGGCTGAACAGGTTCGACCCCAAGCGCGTCATCGCCCGCATGCCCGAGGCCACGGTCTTCATGGGGGTGCCCACGCTCTACGTGCGCATGCTGGGCGAGCCGGCGCTCACGAAGCAGGCGGCCCGCCACATGCGCCTGTTCATCTCGGGCTCGGCGCCGCTGCTGGTCGAGACCTTCCGCGACTGGCAGGCCCGCACCGGCCACACCATCCTGGAGCGCTACGGCATGAGCGAGACGGTGATGCTCACCTCCAATCCCTACCGGGCCGAGGACGGCGAGCGCCGCGGCGGCACCGTGGGCTTCCCGCTGCCCGGCGTGGGCGTGCGGGTACGTGACGACGCCGGCCAGCCGGTGCCGGTGGGCGAGATCGGCGGCATCCAGGTGCGCGGGCCCAACGTGTTCAAGGGCTACTGGCGCATGCCCGAGAAGACGAAGGAGGAATTCACCGACGACGGCTGGTTCAAGACCGGCGATGTCGGCAAGTTCGACGCGCGCGGCTACGTCACCATCGTCGGCCGCAGCAAGGACCTGATCATCTCCGGCGGCTACAACGTCTACCCCGCCGAGATCGAGGGCTGCATCAACGAGCTGCCGGGCGTCGACGAGAGCGCGGTGGTGGGCGTGCCGCACCCCGACTTCGGCGAGGTCGGCGTGGCGGTGCTGGTGCCGAAGGCCGGCGCCACGGTCGATGGCGATACGGTGATCGCCACGCTCAAGTCCCAGCTGGCCAATTTCAAGATCCCCAAGCGCTGCTTCGTGGTGGGCGAGCTGCCCCGCAACACCATGGGCAAGGTGCAGAAGAACCTGCTGCGGGACCAGTACAAGTCGCTGTTCGCCTGAGGGGCGCCCGGCGGCGGCGCCGTGCGCGGCGCAGGCCGCCGGCCACGGCGCGGCCGCGCGCCCGGCCGACGCCGGGGCGCCGTGGCCGGGCCTAGCGTGCCGGGCCATGCGAGCCTGCATTCCGTGGCGGGGCGCGGCCGGCGTCGCCTGGGTGGCGGCCGTCACCGCCGCGGCCGACGGCTTCCACATCGTCACGCGCTTCCTCTGGATCGGCGGCCACGGGCTGGCCGACCACGCCCGCCGCGCGGTGTTCCTGGGCGAGCACCTGGCGGCGGCGCTCGCCGTCTATGCCTGCAGCCGCCTCGAGCGGCGCCTGGCCTGGCCGCTGCTGGCCCTGTTCGGCCTGGGCCTGGCCGCCGACCTGGCGGCCCACGCGGCGCTGGGGCGGCCGGCCTCGCTGTCGAACATCGCGGTGTTCCAGGCGGCGGCCGGCCATGTGGTGCAGGCCTGGCATGAATTCCCCGGGCCCGCGCGCCGGGCGGCGGGCTGGACGCTGCTGCTGCTCGCGCCGCTCGTGCTGCTGGCCGGCCCGGCGCCCGGGAGGAGGGCCCGGCGCCTGGCGCTGGCCTCGGTGGCGGGCCTGCTGGCCCTGTATGCGGCCACGCTCGCTGTGCGCGGCGAGCAGGCGCTGATCGGCTTTCCCAAGGGCTTCGCCTACGGCTTCGGCGCGGCGGCGGTGGCCGTGGACGCCCGCCTGCAGGCCGGCGGCGCGGGCGCGGTGCGGGTGCCGCGCGAGGACCGCACCCATGCCGCCTCGCGCGTGGTGCTGCTGGTGGACGAGAGCATCCGGCACGACGTGTTCGCGCGCGTGTTCGACGCCGGCGCGGCCGGCGCGATCGACTACGGCCTGGCCCGCAGCGCGGCGAACTGCTCCGCGTCAGCCAACCTGCTCCTGCGCAAGGCGGGCTGGGTGCGTACCGGCGAGGCGTCGGCGCCGGTGCGGGCCTACGAGAGCCTGTTCTCGCTGGCGCGCCGGGCGGGCTACGCCACCGCCTATGTCGACACGCAGAACGTGCTGGCCGAGCCCGGCGCGCGCAATTACTTCGACCCCGCGGAGCTCGCCGCCGTGGACCGGGTGGTGGCCGTGCGCGGCCCTGCCCACGGGCGCGACCCGGCCTCGCTGCGCGCGCTGGGCGAACTGCTGCGGCCGGCGCGGGTGTTCGTCATCGTCAACAAGGTGGGCGCGCATTTCCCGTACGCGGAGATGATCCCGCCCGGGCTGCGCCGCGGCGCGCGCCTCGCCGACTACGAGGTCGCGGTGCGCGTGAACGCCGCGCAGTACCTGGCGCAGGTGGCGCGCCTGGTGGGGGAGGGCACGGTGGTCTTCTACACGTCGGACCACGGGCAGGACTTCGATGCGCCCGTGCCGCACTGCAACGTGGGCGCCCAGGTGCGCGACGCGGAGTACGCGGTGCCCTTCGTGGTGCTCGCCGGCGATGCGGCCACCCGCGCCGCGCTGCGCCAGCGCCAGCCGCGCCTGCACGGGCGGCTCGGCCACCTCGAGGTGGCGGAGTCGGTGCGCAACGCGCTGGGCTATGCCTTCGACGACGTGGACTCGGTCTACAAGCCGCCGCGCCGCCTGCACCACGGGCTGTGCGCCATCCACGGCCCGCCGCGGCCCTTCTTCGGCATGGGGCCGCGGTGCCGGCCGCAGCCGGCGGCCGGTCAGGCCCAGAGCGATTCGCGCAGTTCGTCCAGCACGGCGCGCCTGCGGCGGATCGCGGCGCGCTTGGACGAGGGATAGTCCTCGATCGGGCGGGCCTCCTGGAACAGCGGGATGTCGTAGTTGCCGCGCGCATTGGGCGTGCCGCCGACCAGCGCCCAGGTCTCGTCGTAGCGCAGGTGGCGCTGCTTGGCCCGCTTGAAGACGCGATAGACCAAGCTGTTCCAGCTGTGGTTGCGCGTGGCGATCGCCTCGATGCGCCCGACGCCCCAGCGCAGGCACAGCGCGCGCAGGGCCTCGACCACCAGGGTGCGGGGCTGCAGGCCGTGCAGGTCGCGCGTCGCGTCGCGGAATTTCTCCAGCGCGTCCTGGGTCATCCCCTGCAGGCCGCCGACCCGGCACACCGCCTGGCCGCCGTCGGCGTCGAGGGAGAAGGTCAGGGCCTTGTAGCGGTCGTCACCCTTCCACAGGCTCAGGGTGATATTGCCCTCGCGGAGGAAGCGGCCTTCGCAGCTGAGGGTCAGGCGGTAGGGCTGCGTGTCGCGGCCGCTGAGGGTGCACACGGTGCGCTCCTCGCCGGCGAGCAGGCGCCCGTACAGGCCTTGCCCCAGCAGGTCATGCTGCAGCCGGTGCGAGTGGATGAGGCTTCGCACCCGCTCGGAGGTGCTCAGTCGGTGGTCGTAGAAGGGGCGCTGCGCCTGCAGCAGCAGCATCGGCAGCAGCGGCAGGTCCGCCATGGAGGGCGTGTTGCGCAGGTGGCCGTACCAGCGGTCGAGGCTCGGGCCGAGGAGCAGGTGACGGGCCGCGAAGCGCATGCGAACGGACAAGGGCAGGCGGCCTTCGACTCGACACACGCCAAGGGCCCAGGGCAAGTGGGCAAAAGGCATGCGGTCGATGCTAGGGGCGCGGCCAGGGGGGTCGACCCTCGGAATTTGCTTAAGACGAGGCGGCTACCCGCGGCGCTTCCAGGTGTGAATTCGGGGTCGATCCGCCGGACGTTCTACGTCAAAGGTTTTGATTTCGGCCCGGCCGGCCGGCCGGGGCCTCAGCGGTCCCGGACCACGTAGCGCACGAAGCCGTCGGCCCTGGCGAAGCGGTCGTAGAGCCGGCGCGCCTGCGTGTTGTCCTCGCGGGTCATCCAGTACAGGCGTGACCAGCCCTCGGCGCGCATCGCGCCGCGCAGCCACTCGAGCAGGGCGGTCCCCAGGCCGCGGCCGCGCGCCGAGGGCAGCACGTACAGGTCCTCGAGGTAGCACACGGGCTGGGTCTCCCAGGTGGCCTCGTGGACCACGCAGGCGGCGAAGCCGTAGACCCGGCCCTCGACCTCGGCGACCACGCACATGACCGAGGAGTCCGGGTCGAGGATGCGCTGCCAGGTGCGGTCGGTCACCTCGTCGGGCAGCCGGGCGCCGTAGAACTGGCAGTAGCCTCGCCACAGCGAGCGCCAGGCGGGTTCGTCGGCGGGGAGGGCGGCGCGGATCACCAGGGCGGTCATGGGTGCATTGTGCCGCGCGTCCTACAGACCTCGGGGCGGCCGCTGCCTAAGGTGGGGCCATGGCCACCGCCACGCCGCCCGCCGTCGACCTCGCCGCCGAGTCCGTGGCGGGCGAGGAAGACCCCGGCGCGGCCATCGAGCTGCCGGCCGCCCCCATGGCCCCGGGCGACCAGGCGCCGGCGGGCACGCCCGGCACGGGCGAGGGCGTCTGCCCCCGCTGCGGCGGCAGCGGGCGCATCGGCGAGACGGAGTGCCCGGACTGCCTGGGCACCGGGCGGATCATCGAGGGGATCGGGGGCGGCTGACCCCGGGAAGGACGGTGCAGGACCGTGCGGGCGGCAGGGCCGCCCGCGGACCGGATCAGGCGGTGAAGCCCTTGTAGGCCATGTAGGCGGCCAGCACGTACAGGATGCTGGCGAACACCTTCTTCAGCTGCTTCACCGGCAGGGCATGGGCCGCCCTGGCGCCCAGGGGCGCAGTGAGCACGCTGGCCGCGGCGATCACCACCAGGCCGGGCACCCAGATGTAGCCGAACGAGCCGGCGGGCAGGTCCTGCACGCCCTGGCCGGCGAACACGTAGCCCACCACGTTGGCCACCGCGATCGGGAAGCCCAGCGCCGCGCTGGTGGCCACCGCGTTGTGGATCGCCACGTTGCACCAGGTCATGAAGGGCACGCTGATGAAGCCGCCGCCCGCACCCACCAGGCCCGAGAGGAAGCCGATGAAGCCGCCGGCGCCGAACTGGCCGGCGGTGCCGGGCATCTGCCGCGTGGGCTTGGGCTTCTTGTCCAGGAACATCTGCGTGGCCGAGAAGCCCACGAAGAGCGCGAAGAACAGCGCCAGCCACGAGCCCTTGAGGAGGGCGAACACGCCCAGGCTGCCGGCCATGCTGCCGGCGACGATGCCGGGCGCCAGCCGCCTGACGATGTCCCAGCGCACCGCGCCGCGCTTGTGGTGCGCGCGCACGCTGGACACCGAGGTGAAGATGATGGTGGCCATGGAGGTGGCGATGGCCATCTTCACCGCCAGGTCGGGCGAGACGCCGCGCGCGCCGAGGATGAAGGTGATGAAGGGGACCATCAGCATGCCGCCGCCGATGCCCAGCAGGCCCGCCAGGAAGCCCGTGCCGATGCCCAGCGCGAGCAGCTCGGCCACGAGGAGAGGTTCGAGGATCATCCGTCGCCCGTCGTTCTTGTTGTCGTGGGTGCCGTCCGTTGCGGACGGCACGAGGGGAATGAGGCGTCTGCAGATGCCACCGGACCGGCATCCTGAACCGGGGGTTCAGGTGGGCCAGGTCACCCCCGCGTTGGGATCATCTGACGCGAGACGTTCACGCTCACGGGGTTTGTTCCAAGCCCGAGCTCGTAGAGCATTGGTTCAAGGAAATATAAAGCCCGGCGCGCACTGCAGACACCCGCGATTGTAGGCGCTGCGAGGCCGCTTCCGAAGGCTTAACACCTGCCGCGATCCCGGACTCGTCGAGGGCGGTTTGACAGCCGCGGCTGCCACTGAACTGCACGGACCCCGGGGCCGCGCGGCGGGTGTTCAGAGCAGCTGGCCGTCCTGGCCGAGGGCCTGGTCCAGGCGCTGCACCAGCTGCGCGAGCCGGGCCTGCGAGGCGTCGTCGTCGAGGGCGCCGGCATGGCCGGACGCGCCTTCCGCGGAGGCCGCGGGCGCGGCCGCTGCAGCGGCTGCGACCGGCTTGTCGGCCAGGTCGAAGGCCAGGTTCAGGGCCGCCAGCACCGCGATGCGGTCGCGGGCCTTGACCTTGCCGGCATCGCGGATGCGGCACATGGCGCCGTCCACCTTCTCGACCGCGTCGCGCAGGCGCGCCTCGCCGCCGTCGGGGCAACCGAGCAGGTAGCTCTGGCCCATGATCTGAACTTCGATCTGCTTCATCGGGGGGGCGGCCCTCAGGCCGCGTTCTTGGCCTCGGGCAGGCGCTCGAGGAGGGCGTCGACCCGCGAGCGGGCCGCCGACAGGCGCGACTTGAGGGAGTCGCGTTCCTGCGTGAGCGTCTCGACCTGCGCCTGCAGCAGCGCGTTCGTGCGCTGGAGTTCCTCGTGGCGCACCAGCAGGCGCTCGACGCGTTCGGCGAGCTGGTCGATCTGGGAGACGGTGGACATGGGGCCAAATTGTAGGGTTTGGTAAAGGTCGGGCTTCTACAATGTTCGGGTTGGTGCTCGCGGTGTGGTTCTCATGCCGCAGTTCAACGGGAAGCAGGAAGGCACGGCCCCGGCCACGCCCAACCTGCGCTGCCCCCGCAACGGTAAGCGGAGCGTGCGAGCCTGTCGGCGCGCACCCGGTTCCATCACGAAGTGCCACTGGGCCGCCCTCGGGCGGCCTGGGAAGGCGATGGCATCGATCCGTCAGCCCGGATACCGGCCAACGAGGTGGCGGTGCGCGCCTGGCGCGCGCCGCCGTAATGCCCAATGCACTGGCGGGGAACCTGGTGCGGGCGACAGACCTTTGCAGTTATCCATGAACCATCGTGCGTACCGCACGCCGCGCCATGCCGCGGTCGTGCTCGCCGTGGGCGTCGCCGCCTCGCAGGCCGCCCTTGCCCAATCCTCCGCTTCCGCCACCGCCCTGCGCGAGACCGTCGTCACGGCCACCCGCACCGACAGCCGCGCCGACGAACTCGTCAGCGAGGTCGTGGTGATCGAGCGTGCCGCCATCGAGGCCGCCGCCGGCCGCACCCTGCCCGAGCTGCTGGCGCGCGAGGCCGGCCTGCAGTTCGCCTCCAACGGCGGCTTCGGCCAGCTCTCGAGCGTGTTCATCCGCGGCACCTCGTCGCGCCACGCGGTGCTGCTGGTCGACGGTGTGCGACTGGGCTCGGCCACCGCCGGCATCCCGATCTGGGAGACCCTGCCGCTCGAGGCGATCGAGCGCATCGAGGTCCTCAAGGGCCCGGCGTCCGCCCTCTACGGCAGCGACGCCGCCGGTGGCGTGGTGCAGGTCTTCACCCGCAAGGGCCAGCAGGGCTTCCGCCCGGGCGCCAGCGTCACCGCGGGCAGCCGCGGCCACGCGCAGGCCACCGCGGGCTTCGCCGGCGGCGAGGGCCCCCTGGGCTACTCGCTGGGTGTCCAGCGCACGGTGGACGGCGGCTTCTCCGCCACCAACCCGCGCCAGCCCTGGAACTACAACCCCGACCGCGACCCCTTCCGCCAGGACGCGTTCAACGCCTCGCTGCGCTACGACATCAACCGCGACTGGCGCGCCGACGCCTCGGTGCTGTACTCCGACGCCATCTCGCACTTCGACGACGGCCCCGGCCTCGACGCGCGCAGCGCGCTGCGCGCCTCGGTGGTGCAGGGCGGCGTGAAGGGGCGCCTCCTGCCGGCCTGGCAGACCGAGCTGCGCGTGAGCCAGGGCACCGACACCAACAACAGCATCCAGGCCTCGTGGCCCGGCTCCTACCGCACGGCGCAGAACCAGGTGACCTGGCAGAACACGGTCGACACGCGCCTGGGCGCCGTGCTGGCCGGCCTGGAACAGCGCGTGCAGAAGGTGACCAGCACCACGGCCTACGTCGTCAAGGAGCGCACCATCGACGCCGCCTTCGCCGGCCTCAACGGCTCGGCCGGCGCGCACAGCTGGCAGGCCAACCTGCGGCATGACCGCAACTCCCAGTTCGGCAATGCCGACACCGGCTTCGCCGGCTACGGCTATCGGCTCTCGCCCGCCTGGCGCGTGCATGCCTCCTATGGCACCAGCTTCGTCGCCCCGTCGTTCAACGACCTGTACTACCCGGGCTGGAGCAACCCGCTGCTGCAGCCCGAGCGTGGCCGCAACCGCGACCTGGGCCTGGCCTGGAGCGAGGGCGCGCACGAGGTCAAGCTGGTGCACTTCGACAACCGCATCCGCGGCTTCATCACCAGCGGCATGGCGCCGGTCAACGTGCCGCATGCGCGCATCGACGGCTGGACGCTGGGCTACACCGGCCGCGTCGGCGCCTTCGCGCTGCGCGCCTCGGTGGACTCGCTGGACCCGCGCGACGAGGTCACCGGCCGCCGCCTGCCGCGCCGCGCCGACACCAACGCCACCGCCGGCGCCGAGTGGGCGCGCGGCGACTGGCGCCTGGGCGGCACGGTGCTGCACGTGGGCCAGCGCTTCGACGACACGGCCAACACCAAGCCGCTCGATGCCTACACCACGCTCGACGTGCATGCCGCCTGGCAGTTCGCGCGCGACCTGAGCCTGCAGGCCCGGGTGAACAACCTCACCGACCGCAAGTACGAGACGGTGCTGGGCTACAACCAGCCGGGTCGCTCGGCCTACCTCACGCTGCGCTGGCAGCCCAAGTAAGCTCGCAGCCATGAGCCTGCCCCTGCGAGGTCCCCGCCGCATCGTCTGCCTCACCGAGGAGACGACCGAGTGGCTGTACCTGCTGGGGCAGGAGGCGCGCATCGTCGGCATCTCCGGCTACACCGTGCGGCCCCGCCGCGCGCGGGACGAGAAGCCGCGCGTCAGCGCCTTCCTCAGCGCGAAGATCGACCGCATCCTCGCGCTGGAGCCGGACTGCGTGTTCGGCTTCTCCGACCTGCAGGCGGACATCGCCTCGGCCCTGGTGCGCCAGGGCGTGCAGGTCACCGTTTTCAACCAGCGCAGCGTGGACGAGGTCTTCGCCATGCTGTGGCAGGTGGCGGCCCTGGTGGACCAGGCCGCCCGCGGCCAGGCGCTGCTGGATGCGATGCGCGCCCGGCTCGACGCCATCGCCGCCGAGGCGCGCGCCTTGCCGCGCCGCCCGCGCGTGTTCTTCGAGGAGTGGGACGAGCCCGCCATCAGCGGCATCCGCTGGGTCAGCGAGCTGCTGGCCATCGCCGGCGGCGACGACATCTTCCCCGAGCTGGCCCGCCAGCCCCTGGGCAAGGACCGCATCGTCGCCGACCCGCTGGAGATCGTGCGCCGCGCGCCCGACCTCATCATCGGCTCCTGGTGCGGCAAGAAATTCCGCCCGGAGAAGGTGGCCGCGCGCCCCGGCTGGCAGGACGTGCCGGCGGTGCGCGACGGGCAGCTGTTCGAGATCAAGTCCGCCGACATCCTGCAGCCCGGCCCCGCCGCGCTCACCGACGGCGTGGAGCAGATGCACCGCCTGGTGATGGACTGGGGCCGCCGCCATGCGTGAACTGCGCATCGCCCGCAGCGAGTTGATCCTCGGCGGCGACGCCGGCGGCAAGCTCGCCCGCGCCCAGGCCCTGGCCGATGCCTGGCTGGGGCAGGGCGCCGGCCACCGCGTCGTCTACATCGCCACCGCCCAGGCCTGGGACGCCGACATGCGCGACCTGGTGGACCGGCACCGCCGCGAGGGCGGCGAGCGTTCGCGCATGGTCACGGTGGAAGAACCCACCGAGCTGGCCCATGCCCTGGGCACGCAAAGCCGCGCCGACACGCTGATCGTGGTGGACTGCCTCACGCTGTGGCTCACCGCCTCCCTGATGCAGGCGCTGCTGCCGGACGAGTCGGATGCCGCGCAGGCCCAGGCGCACGCGCCGGCCACGCGTGCGCCCACCCTGGCCGACGCGGTGCGGGCGTGCGCCGGCCCGCTGGTGCTGGTGAGCCACCAGCTCGACGCCGCCGCGCTGCCCGCCCGCAAGGACAGCGAGGCCTTCCTCGAGACCCTGGGTGCGCTGAACCAGCAGGCCGCCCGGGCCTGCGAGCGGGTCACCCTCATGGCGGGGGGCGACGCGCTCACGCTGAAGGAGGCGGAATGAGGCCGGCGGGCGGGCCGGGGCGCGCGTCGGTGGGCCTGCGGGTGGCCGGCCTGGCCCTGGCGGTGGGCCTGCTGGTGCCGTGGCCGGGGCGGCAGGCGGTTGCCGCGACGCCTGCGCCGCGCAACGGGCCCGGGGCGACCGTGCCGACGGCGTCCGCCGCCGCATCCCCGACGGCCGCGACGCCCGCGGCGCCCGCAGCGCCCGCCATCGTCGACGACCGCGGCGTCGCCGTCGCCCTCGCCGCGCCGCCGCGGCGCATCGTCACCCTGCTGCCCTCGCTCACCGAGACCGTCTGCGCCCTGGGCGCCTGCGACCGGCTGGTGGGCGTGGACACCTACTCGAACTGGCCCGCCGAGGTGCAGCCGCTGCCCCATGTGGGCGGCCTGGACGACGCCCAGGTCGAGCGCATCGTCGCCCTGCGGCCCGACCTGGTGCTGGCCGCCCACTCCACCCGCGCCGTGCCGCGCCTGGAGGCGCTGGGCCTGAAGGTCGCGGCGCTGGAGCCGCGCACGCTGGAGGACCTGCGCCGCGTCGTCGGCCAGGTCGACCGGCTCCTGGGCACCCAGGCCGGCCCGGCCCTGGTGCGGCGCATCGACGCCGACCTGGAGGCCGCGGTGCGCGCCATGCCCGCCGCCCTGCGCGGCACCCGCGTCTACGTGGAGGTGGCCAGCGCCCCCTATGCGGCCAGCGAGTCCTCCTTCATCGGCGAGCTGCTGGCGCGCATCGGCGCGGCCAATGTCGTGCCCGGCGCGCTGGGCCCGTTTCCCAAGGTCAACCCCGAGTTCGTCGTGCGCGCCGACCCGCAGGTGATCATGGTCACCGACCGCGTCGCCGAGTCGATGGCGCAGCGCCCCGGCTGGTCCCGCATCCGCGCGGTGCGCGACGGCCGCATCTGCCGCTTCAGCCCGCAGCAGGGCGACGTGCTGGTGCGCGCCGGCCCGCGCCTGGCCGAGGCCGCGCGCCTGATGGTCGACTGCCTCCAGGGCCGCCTGCGGGGCGGCCAGGGAGGCGCCTCGTGAACCCGCGCGCCCCCCTGCCGCTTGCCGTGGCGCTGGCCCTCGCCGGCCTGGCGCTCCTGGTGGTGGGCGCCTGCGTCGGCAGCGCCGGCTGGGAGCCGCTGTCGCCGGCCGACGCCTCGGCCGCCACCATCCTCTGGGAGATCCGCGTGCCGCGCACCGCGGGCGCCTGGCTGGCCGGCGCGCTGCTGGGGCTGGCGGGCGCGGTGGCCCAGGGCCTGTTCCGCAACCCCCTGGCCGACCCCTACCTGCTCGGAAGCGCCACCGGCGCCAGCCTGGGCGTCGCGCTGCTGCTGGCGGCCCTGGGCCTGTCGCCGGCCGCGGCGGCGGGCTGGGGCGCGCGCCTGGGCATCACCGGCGCGGCCTTCGCCGGCGCGGTCGGCGCGGTGCTGCTCACGCTGGCCCTGGCGCGCGGCGTGCAGCACACGCTGCGGCTGCTGCTGGCGGGCGTGATCGTGGGCATGGTGCTCGGCGCGCTGGCGGCGCTGGTCCTGTTCCGCGTGCCGGAGGCCCTGCGCGCGATGCAGGGCTTCATGCTCGGCACCACCGGTTTCCTCGGCTGGGGCGCGGTGCAGCTGCTCGCGCTGGCCCTGGCCGCCGCCCTGGCCGTGGCCCTGGGCTGCAGCCGCGCGCTGGACGCGCTCTCCCTCGGCGAGTCCACTGCCGCCAGCCTGGGCGTGGCCCTGGGCCCGGTGCGGGTGGCGCTGGTCGCCATCCTGGCCCTGGCCACCGCCGCGGCGGTCGCCCAGGTGGGCCTGATCGCCTTCATCGGCCTGGTCGCGCCGCACCTGGTGCGCTCGGCGGTGCGGCCCACCCATGCCTGGCTGCTGCCGCTGGCGGCCCTGGCCGGCGGTGCGCTGCTGGTCGCGGCCGATGTCCTCGGGCGCTGGCTGGTGGCGCCGCAGGAGCTGCCGGTGGGCGCGGTCACCGCCGTCCTGGGCGGCGGCTACCTGCTGTGGCTGATGCACCGGAGGCCGCTGTGAGCGCGGCGCTGGCCTGCGCCGGCCTGCGCGTCGCCCTCGACGGGCGCGAGGTGCTGCATGGCCTCGACCTGCGCCTGCCCGCCGGCCGCTGGACCGCCCTGGTCGGCCCCAACGGCGCGGGCAAGACCACGCTGCTCAAGTCGCTGGCGCGGCTGCTGCCCGCGCGCGGCGAGGTGGCCTGGCTGGGGCGCGACCCGGCCGGCCTGCCGGCGCGCGAGCGCGGCCGGCTGCTCGCCTGGCTGGGGCAGCAGGAGCCGGGCGGCGGCGACCTGCGGGCGCAGGATGTCGTGATGCTCGGGCGCCTGCCGCACCAGGGCTGGCTGGCCGGCCCCTCGGCCCGCGACCTCGCGGCGGTGGAGGAGGCCATGCGCCGCACCGGCAGCTGGGAGTGGCGGTCCCGTGCCCTGGGCCAGCTCTCGGGCGGCGAACGCCAGCGCGTGCTGCTGGCGCGGGCGCTGGCGGTGCAGGCGCCGATCCTGCTGATGGACGAGCCGCTGGCCAACCTCGACCCGCCGCACCAGGCCGACTGGCTGGCACTGGTGCGCGAGCACGTGCGCGGCGGCGGCACCGCCGTCACCGTGCTGCACGAACTGAACATGGCGCTGCATGCGGACGAACTCGTCGTCATCGTCGAGGGGCGCATCGCGCACCAGGGGGCCTGCGACGCGCCCGCCACGCACCGCGCGGTCGAAGCGGCCTTCGGCCAGCGCATCGCGGTGCACCCGGTGGGCCGCGCCTGGGTGGCGCTGCCGGTGGAGGACCTGGGGTGAACGCGCCGCGCCGTGCCGCCCGGGGCCCGCGTGCGCCGCGCCAGGCGCAGGGGCCCGCATGACCGCCCGCTGCGTGATGGTCTGGGGCGCCACCAGCGGCGCCGGCAAGAGCTGGCTCGCCACCGCACTGTGCCGGTGGTATGCCGGCCAGGGCCTGCGCGTCGCGCCCTTCAAGGCGCAGAACATGAGCAACAACGCGCGCGTCGCCGAGGGCGGCGAGATCGGCAGCGCGCAGTACTTCCAGGCCCTGGCGGCGCGCCGCACGCCCGAGGTGCGCATGAACCCGGTGCTGCTCAAGCCCGAGCGGGACACGCACAGCCAGTTCGTGCTGCTCGGGCAGGTGGACGCCGCGCTCACCGCCATGCCCTGGCGCGAGCGCAGCGCGGCGGTCTGGCCCCACGTGGCCCGCGCGCTCGACGCGCTGCGCGCCGAGAACGATGTCGTGGTCATCGAGGGCGCCGGCTCGCCCGCCGAGATCAACCTGCGTGACTGCGACTACGTCAACCTGCGCACCGCCGACCATGCCGACGCGCGCTGCCTGCTGGTCGCCGACATCGACCGCGGTGGCGCCTTCGCCCACCTGTACGGCACCTGGGCGCTGCTGGAGGCCGCCGAGCGCGCGCGCATCCGCGGCTTCGTCCTCAATCGCTTCCGGGGCGACCCGGCCCTGCTCGAGCCCGGCCCCGGGATGCTGCAGGCGCGCACCGGCGTGCCCACCGTGGCCACCCTGCCGATGTGGCGTGACCACGGCCTGCCGGAGGAGGACGGGATGTGGGAGGGGTGGGCCGGCGGCGCCGCCGGCTGGGCCCCCGGCGGCACGCGCATCGCCGTCATCGCCTACCCGCGCATCAGCAACCTCGACGAATTCCAGCCCCTGCGCCGGCTGCCCGGCGTGCAGCTGGCGTGGGCGCGCGAGCCGCGCCAGCTGCAGGGGGCCGACTGGGTGGTCCTGCCCGGCTCCAAGCACACCAGCGGCGACCTGGCCTGGCTGCGCGCCCAGGGCCTGGATGCCGCCATCGCCGCGCATGCCGCGGCCGGCGGCCGCGTGCTGGGCATCTGCGGCGGCCTGCAGATGCTCGGCGAGGCCCTGGTCGACCCGCACGGCATCGACGGCAACGCGCCCGGCCTGGGCCTGCTGCCGGTGGTCACCCTGTTCGAGCCGGACAAGCGCGTGCGCCGCACCGAGGCGGTGTTCGCTGCGGTGCCGGGGCCGTGGCAGGCGCTGTCCGGCCTGCGCGTGCGCGGCTACGAGATCCGCCACGGCCGCACGGCGCAACACCCGGGCATGGGCGCCGGCCTGCCGGTGCTGCCCGGCGGCCTGGGCTGGTGCGACGCCACGGGGCGGGTGCTGGGCGTCTACCTGCACGGACTGCTCGAGGACCCGGGCGTGCTGCGCGCGCTGTTCGGTGCGAACGTGCCGACCCTGGACGACGTGTTCGACGGCCTGGCGGCCTGCCTCGATCGCCATGTCGCGCCCGGCGTCCTGCGCGGGCTGCTCGACTGAGCGCGCCGGCCGGGTCCGCCGCCGGGGCGGACCGTTGACCCCGATCAAGCCGTGCGCCTACTGGCGTTTACACCTGTTGCGGGCAGGTTGCCTCTCCCACAGGCCGGGGTCTATGCTGGAAGCATCACCAACCCGGTAGGAGGCAGCATGTACAAGAAGATCCTGATGGCATACGACGGCAGCGAGGCAGGCCAGCGGGCCCTGCTCGATGCCTGCGAGGTGGCGCAGTGGAACCAGGCCGGCATCGTGCTCGTGGCGGTGATGCCCTCGACCCTGGCCTTCGTCGGCCTGGAGGGCGGCGTCTACGACGCCGAGCTGGAGACGCGCGAGCGCAAGAAGTTCGAGGGCATCCTGCAGGACGGCATCAAGCGCCTGGAGGCCGCCGGCTTCAAGGCCACCGGCGAGGTGGCCCAGGGCGAGGCGGTGGAGGAGATCACCCGCGCCGCCCGCAAGGCCGGGGCCGACCTGATCGTGGTGGGCCACAAGCACCTGGACAGCTGGGCCGCCCGCTGGTGGCGCGGCTCGGTGTCGGGCGCGCTGATCGAGCACGCGCCGTGCAGCGTGCTGGTGACCATCACGCACTGAGGCGCCTGGCCGGGGCGCGTGGGCCTGGCGCCCGGCGCGGGCCTCAGGCCTCAGGCCTCAGGCCTCGGGCCTCAGGCCTCAGGCCTCAGGCCTCAGGCCTCAGGCCTCAGGCCATCACCCAGCGCGCCATCCGCAGCCCCACCCAGGTGAGGGCCAGCGAGCCGGCCAGGTGCATCGCCGCCAGGGCCAGGGCCTGGCCGAAGCGCTCGGACTGCAGCAGCTGCACCGTCTCCGCGGAGAAGGTGGAGAAGGTGGTCAGGGCGCCCAGGAAGCCGGTGACCAGCGCCAGCCGCCAGGCCGGGTCCAGGTGCGGCAGGGCCTGGAACACCCCCACCAGCAGGCCGATCAGCCAGCCGCCGGCCAGGTTGGCGGCCAGCGTGCCCAGGGGCACCCAGGTGCCGCCGGTGTTCAGCCACAGGGCCAACTGCCACCGTGCCAGCGCGCCCAGCGAGGCACCCACGCACAGCACGAAGACGGTGAACACCGGCCGGTGCCTCAGCGCTTGCCGGCGGGCGCCGGCGTCTTGGGCTTGAAGTCGCAGTAGCGGGCGACCGCGCACTCCCAGCAGCGCGGCGTGCGCGCCTGGCACACGTAGCGGCCATGCAGGATCAGCCAGTGGTGGGAGTCCACCGCATAGGCCGCCGGCACGCGCCGTTCCAGCGCCAGTTCCACCTGCAGCGGGTTCTTGCCGGGCGCCAGGCCGGTGCGGTTGCTGACGCGGAAGATGTGCGTGTCCACCGCCATGGTGGGCTGGCCGAAAGCCACGTTCAGCACCACGTTGGCCGTCTTGCGGCCCACGCCGGGCAGGGCCTCCAGCGCCTCGCGCGTGGCGGGCACGCGGCCCTGGTGCCGCTCCACCAGGATGCGGCAGGTCTCCAGCAGGTTGCGTGCCTTGGTGCGGTACAGGCCGATGGTCTTGATGTAGCCCTCCAGCCGCTCCAGCCCCAGGTCCAGCATGGCCTGCGGCGTGCCCGCCACCGGGAACAGCCGGCGCGTGGCCTTGTTCACGCCCACGTCGGTGGCCTGCGCCGACAGCAGCACCGCGGCGAGCAGCTCGAACACGCTGGTGTATTCCAGCTCGGTGACCGGGTGCGGGTTGGCGGCCCGCAGGGTGGCGAAGAAGGGCTCGATGTCCTGCGTCTTCATGGCGGTCAGTGGGGCCGGATGCCGGCGCGGCAAGGGAGCGTCATCGACGGGCATTCTAGGCTGTGCCCGAGGCGTCACGCGGCGCGTGGGCGGGCGCAGATAATCGCGCGATGACCACCCGACGCAGCCTCCTCCTGGCCGCCTCCGCCGCGGCGCTCGCCTCGTCACCCGCCTGGGCCGAGACCTATCCTGCCAAGCCGATCCGCCTGGTCGTGCCGTTCCCGGCCGGCGGCGCCACCGACATCTTCGCCCGCGCCGTCGCCGGCAAGCTCGGCGAGCGCCTGGGCACCAGCATCGTCGTCGACAACAAGCCCGGCGCCGGCGGCACCATCGGCTCGGACATCGCGGCCAAGGCCGCCGCCGACGGCTACACGCTGCTGCTCACCACCTCCAGCACCCATGCGATCGGCCCGAGCTTCGCCGCGGCCGGCAAGCTGCCCTATGACGCGGTGGCCGACTTCACGCCGATCTCGCATGTGGGCAACGCGCCGAGCATCGTGCTGGTGCCCAACTCCTCGCCGGCGAAGACGATGAAGGAGTTCGTCGAGCATGCGCGCCGCAACCCCGGCCGCCTGAACTACGCCTCCAGCGGCAACGGCACGGTGGTCCACCTGGGCACCGAGCACCTGAAGTCGATGGCGGGCCTGTTCATGGTCCACATCCCGTACCGCGGCACCGCCCTGGCGATCCCGGACCTCGCCAGCGGCAAGCTGGACCTGCTGGTCGACTCGCTGCCCTCGGGCCTGCCCCATGTGAAGGAGGGCCGCCTACGCGCCCTGGCCGTCACCTCCCTCAAGCGCTCGCCGCTGCTGCCGGAGCTGCCGCCGGTGGCCGACACGGTGCCCGGCTACGAGAGCGTGACCTGGTTCGGCGTCTACGGCCCGAAGAACCTGCCGGCCGACATCGTGGCGCGCGTCAACGCGGGCATCAACCAGGCCCTGCAGGACGCCGACGTCAAGGACCGCCTGGCCCGCCTGGGCATCGAGCCCGTGGGCGGCACGCCGCAGCAGTTCGCCGCCATGGCCACCGCCGACCGCGCCAAGTGGAAGAAGATCATCACCGAGCGCCAGCTCACCGCCGACTGAGAAGCCGAGACCCGGCCCCCCAACCGACCCTGACCATGCATTTCGATTTCCACAACCCGTACCCCACCACCCGCCTGCCGGTGTTCGCCCGCAACGCGGTCGCCACCTCCCACCCGCTGGCCGCCCAGGCCGGCCTGCGCATGCTCTGGAAGGGCGGCAACGCGGTCGATGCCGCCGTCGCCGCCGCGGCGGTGATGACCATCGTCGAGCCCGTGAGCAACGGCCTGGGCAGCGACGCCTTCGCCATCCTGTGGGACGGCAAGCAGCTGCACGGCCTCAACGCCTCGGGCCGTGCGCCGGCCGCCTGGACGCCCGACTACTTCAAGCGCAAGTACGGCGCCGACGCCAAGACCCCGCCCAAGCGCGGCCTCGACGCCGTGACCGTGCCGGGCGCGGTCGCCAGCTGGGTGGCGCTGTCCGAGCGTTTCGGCCGGCTGCCCTTCGCCGACCTGATGGAGCCCGCCATCGAGGTGGCCGAGCGCGGCTACCTGCTGCCGGTCGTGGTGCAGCAGAAGTGGGCCGCGGCCACGCCCGAGCTGGGCGGCCTGCCGGGCTTCGCCGAGGGCTTCCTGCCCTGGGGCCGCGCGCCGAAGGTGGGCGAGCTGTTCCAGTTCAAGTCGGCGGCGCGCGGCCTGAAGGCCATCGCCGAGACGAAGGGCCAGGCCTTCTACGGCGGCGAGATCGCCCAGGCCATCGAGCGCTTCGCCGCGCAGCACGGCGCCAGCCTCAAGGCCAGTGACTTCGCCGCCTACCGGCCCGAGTGGGTCACCCCCATCGGCCGCGACTACCGCGGCTACACGCTGCACGAGATCCCGCCCAACGGCCAGGGCATCGCGGCGCTGATCGCGCTGGGCATCCTGGAGAAGTTCGACGTCGCCGGCCTGCCGGTGGACGGCGTGGACTCGCAGCACCTGCAGATCGAGGCCATGAAGCTGGCCTTCGCCGACGTCTACAAGTACGTGGCCGAGCCCTCGTCGATGGAGGTCACCGCCGAACAGATGCTCGACGACGCCTACCTCGCCAGCCGCGCGAAGCTGATCGACATGAAGCGCGCGCAGGACTTCGGCGCCGGCAACCCGGTCAAGGGCGGCACCATCTACCTCACCGCCGCCGACGAGGACGGCATGATGGTCAGCTTCATCCAGAGCAACTACATGGGCTTCGGCTCGGGCTGCGTGGAGCCGTCCTTCGGCATCAGCCTGCAGAACCGCGGCCACGCCTTCAGCCTCGACGCCGGCGCCAACCAGGTCGCGCCGGGCAAGCGCCCCTTCCACACCATCATCCCGGCCTTCCTCACCAAGGACGGCCAGCCGGTCATGAGCTTCGGCGTGATGGGCGCCAACATGCAGCCGCAGGGCCACATGCAGACGACGGTGCGCATGGTCGATTACGGCCAGAACCCGCAGGCCGCCTGCGACGCGCCGCGCTGGCGCTACAACGCCGGCTTCGAGATCAACGTCGAGCAGCAGATGGACAAGGCCACGGTGCAGGGCCTGGCCGACCGCGGCCACCAGGTGGAAGTGATCAACGACAACTACCAGGACTTCGGCGCCGGCCAGTTCATCTGGCGCGCCGGCGACCCGAAGGTCGAGGGCTACGTGTGCGCCAGCGACCCCCGCCGCGACGGCCTGGTGGCGGGGTTCTGAGCCGGCGGGCCGGTCCTCAGACCAGGGCCAGCAGGTCCTCGGAGCCCGGCGCGCGGGCGGCTGCCCGGGGCTGGGCGGTGCCGGCCTGCGACCGCAGGGTGCCGCGCACCAGCACGCCGTCCCGCTCCAGCCACAGCAGCAGGGTGTCCAGGGCCGCGGCGTCCAGGCCGGACTGGCGCGCCATCCACAGGCGGGGCACGGCGCGCACGGTCATGACCGAGAGCAGCCGGTAGACGGCGGCGGTGCGCTGCTCCTCGGGCAGTTCCGGCCAGGCGCGCAGGCTGTACAGGTGCGGGTCGTCGGCGATCGTGGGTTCCTGCGCCTGCAGTCCGCAGGCACGCCGGGCCCAGCCAGGCAGCGAGTCGAGAAAGAGGTGCGAGTTCATGGGCTCCAGTCTGGTCGCCCGGCGCCCGCGCCGCATAGGGGCGCGGCGCATGCGCCTTAGGTCGATTCCCTAGCCGCGGCCCCGAGCCGGTCCTCGGCCTGGGCCCGGGTGAAGGCGGCGCCGAACAGGAAGACCTGGGCCGCGAAGTAGACCCACAGCAGCACCACCACCAGCGAGCCCGCCGCGGCGAAGGCGCGGGTGATGCCGCTCTTGCCCAGGTACAGGCCGATGGCCAGCTTGCCGGCCTCGAACAGCAGGGCCGTCACCAGGGCGCCCACCCACACGTCGCGCCAGGCGATCGGGGTCGAGGGCAGGAGCTTGTAGATCATCGCGAAGAGGGTGGTGAACACTGCCAGCGACGTCGCCAGGTGCAGGGCCTGCAGCACCGGCTCCCAGCCCGGCGCCAGCCCGCCGGCCCAGGCGCCCAGGGCCGCCAGGGCGGCGCTCACCGCCAGCGAGGCCATGAGCAGGAAGGCGACGCCCAGCACCAGCCCGAAGGACACCAGGCGGGCCCGCAGCAGCGCCCACAGGCCGCTGGGGCGGGCGCGGGCGGGCACGTGCCAGATGCGGTCCAGCGAGGACTGCAGCTGCGCGAAGACGGTGGTGGCGCCGACCACCAGCACGCCGGCGCTGGCCGCGCCGGCGGCCAGGCCGTGGCCGGTGTCGCTGGCGCTGGCGAGCAGGTCCTGGACCAGGCGCGCGCCCTCGGCGCCGAGCAGCCCGGAGATCTCGGCCACCACCTGGCCCTGCACCGCCTCGCGGCCGAACAGGGCGCCGGCGATGGCGATGACGATCACCAGCAGCGGCGCCAGCGAGAAGACGGTGTAGTAGGCGATGGCCGCGCCCATGGCCGGGGCGTCCTCGTCGATCCAGGTGCGGCCGGCCTGCAGCAGCAGGCGCAGCCCGTGGCGTGCGCGGCCCATGGGCGCGAGCGTCGGTTGTCAAGGCCCGGGCTGTTGTCGGCGCACGACGCGTACGAAGGCAGAATCCGCCCCTTTGCCTTTGCAGTCCGACCCCGCGCCATGCCGCTGTTCAAGAACCTGATTCCCTTTCGCATCGGGCCCGAGTGGAGCCCGCCCGCCCTCGAAGCCCTGGAGGCCGAACTCCAGCGCCTGACCTTCCAGCCCTGCGCCGCGACGCAGGAGCTTTCGGTGGGCTGGGTGCCGCCGCGCGGCGAGGCCCATGCGCCGATGGTGGAAGTGGTCGACGGCCACTGGATCATGAAGCTGGCCGTCGAGCGCCGCTCGGTGCCGGCCGGCGCGGTGCGCGCCGAGCTGGAGGCGCGCTGCAAGGCCATCGAGCAGGCCCAGGGCCGCAAGCCCGGGCGCAAGGAGAAGGCCGAACTGAAGGAGGACATCGTCCACGCCTTCCTGCCGCGGGCCTTCAGCAAGCGCTCGGCCCACCTGCTGTGGCTGGACCCGTCCGCCCGCCTGCTGGCGGTCGGCGTGGGCAGCACCAAGGCCGCCGAGGGCGTGATCGCCCAGCTCGTGGACGCGATGGCACAGGTACGGTGCGTGATGCCGCTGTCCCCGGTGCATACCGCCACCTCGCCGGCCGCCGCGATGGCGCACTGGCTGTCATCCCAGGAGGCGCCCGCCGGCTTCACCGTGGACCGCGACCTGGAGCTGAAGAACGCCGGCGAGGAGCGCTCCGTGGTGCGCTACGCGCGGCACAACCTCGACCTGGAGGAGATCGCCCGGCACATCGAGGAAGGCAAGCTGCCGACCCAGCTGGCCCTGACCTGGGAGGGACGGGTCTCGTTCTTGCTTACCGAGCTGCTGGCGATCCGGAAGATCGACATGCACGGCGTGGACGAGAACCTCGGTGACGACAAGGGGTTCGATGCCGACGCCGCGATCGCCACCGGCGAGCTGTCCGCGCTGCTGCCTGAGCTGCTGCAGGCGCTGGGCGGGGAGGTTCAGCCGGGCATGTCGGCTGTCGCGTAATCGCAACTCCCTGGAGGAAAGTTGTATTCGGAAAAACCCTAGGGGCTGTTACGCTTTCACAGGTTTTTAACAAAAAGTAGGAGTTACCTTGAAGACCAAGATCGCCCTCGCGGCCTCCCTGTCCCTGCTCGCCGTCGCCGCCCAAGCGGCCGACTGGAGCGACACCTCCCTGAGCTATCGCTGGGGCACCAAGTACGCCGAGCCGTACAACACCAAGGATGTCAAGAAGAACATCCTCAACCTGAGCCATGTGAGCGGCTACAAGTACGGCACGAACTTCGTGAGCGTCGACCTGCTGAACTCCGACGCCAACGACGGCAACGCCCAGGAAGCCTACGTCGTGTACCGCCACACGGTGGACCTGGGCAAGGTCACCGGCAAGGCCTATGGCTTCGGTCCCGTCAAGGGCATGGGCCTGACCGCCGGCTTCGACTGGAACACCAAGAACGACGCTGGCTACAGCTCGCGCAAGCGCATGCTGGTCGCCGGCCCGACCTTCTTCATGGCGGTGCCCGCCGGCTTCCTGAACGTGACGGCTGCCGCGCTGTTCGAGAGCAACCAGCCGGTGACGGGCTTCGGCCAGTCCACCCGTGTCGCCCGCTACGACTTCGACACCCATGGCGCGCTGCTGGCCGCCTGGGGCATCCCGCTGGGTGCCGGCTTCTCGTTCGAGGGCTACGCCAACTGGATCGCCGCCAAGGGCAAGGACGAGTTCGGTGGCGCCACCTCCCCCGAGTTCAACTTCGACGGCCAGGTGATGTACGACCTGAGCTCCACGGTCGGCCTGCCGAAGTCGGCCCTGAAGGCCGGCGTGCAGTACCAGTACTGGCGCAACAAGTTCGGCAACCCGCACTCGGTGCCGGGCACGCTGGCCAAGACGCCGCAGCTGCGCGTCGAATACCACTTCTGATTCCCGTCCGGGAATCCGAAGCCAGGGGCCGCAGCGTTCGCGCTGCGGCCCTTTTTCGTTGGGGTCAGGTCCTCTCACCCTCCCAGCGCGTGCTGCTCGAAGGTCTGCGCCACCCGGCTCGCGTTCTCCTCCGGGGTGACCAGCGCCAGCCCCAGTTCGAACCCGGCCGGCGTGTCCGACAGCGCCAGCAGCCGCACCCCCGAGGGCACGTACTTGCGCGCCACGCCCGCCACCAGCGCCACCCCCAGCCCGCTCTGCACCAGGCTCAGGATCGTCTGCACCTGCGCCGCCTCCTGCGCGATGCGCGGGGTGAAGCCGGATTGCTGGCAACGCAGCGTGGCGATGGCGAACAGGCCCGGCACCCGCTGGGCCCCGTACATGATGAACGGCTCCCCGGCCACCTCGCTCAGGGGAATCGACCGGCGCCCCGCGAACGGGCTGCGCGCACTCACCGCCAGCACGAACTCGTCGGCCTCCAGCGGCGTGAGGCGAAACGGCCGCGGGTCCACCAGCGGGTAGCGGACGATCGCGGCATCCAGCCGGCGCTCCACCAGCCCGTCCAGCGCGCCGGCCGTGGTGTGCTCGGTCAGCTCCAGGTCGATCGCCGGGTAGCGCTTGCGGAACGAGGCGATCAGCCGCGGCAGCAGCGCGTAGGTCGCCGACCCCACGAACCCCAGCTTCAGCAGGCCCGCCTCGCCCCGCACCCCGGCCCGCACCGAGGCCTGGCACTGCTGCGCGTGGAACAGTGCCCGCTGCGCGTGCGCCAGCATGCCGCCGCCCGCCGCGGTCAGGCGCACCCCGGCAGGCGTGCGCTCGAACAGCGGCGCCCCCAGCTCCTCCTCCAGCTTGCGGATCGACACCGACAACGGCGGCTGCGCCATGTGCAGGCGCTCGGCGGCGCGGTGGAAGTTGCCGGTCTCGGCGAGGGTGACGAACTGCTGGAGCTGGCGCAGGTTCATGTGATATTCAAAGCGTATCGAAGGCGCTCAATTCAATATTGGATTGATTTTGCCGCAGGCGATAGATTCGCCCCAGGAGACAACATGAACGCACTTCCCCTTGCCGGCATCCGGGTGGTGGACGCCAGCGTGGTGGTCATGGGCCCGTACGCGAGCCAGTGGCTCGCCGACCTGGGGGCCGAGGTGATCAAGGTCGAGGCGCCCGAGGGCGACTCCACCCGCCACACCGGCCCCGCGCTGGAGCCCGGCATGTCCGCCATCTTCCTGGGCGTCAACCGCAGCAAGCGCAGCGTCGCCATCGACCTGAAGACGCCCGGCGGCCAGCAGGCCCTGGCCACGCTCATCGCCTCGGCCGACGTCTTCATGCACAGCATGCGCCCGCAGAAGCTCGCCGCCGTCGGCCTGGACCCGCAGGCGCTGCGCGCGCGGCATCCGCGGCTGGTGTACGCCGGCCTGCATGGCTTCGCGCAGGACGGCCCCTACGGCGGCCGGCCCGCCTATGACGACATCATCCAGGGCATGTCCGGCAGCGCCGCGCTGATGAAGGCGCAGGGCGGGGTGGCCCGCTACCTGCCCACCATCGCTGCCGACAAGACCAGCGGCCTGGTGGCCGCGATGTCGATCCTGGCGGCCCTGGTGCGGCGAGGGCAGACGGGGGAGGGCAGCTTCGTCGAGGTGCCGATGTTCGAGACCATGGTGGCCTTCAACCTGGTGGAGCACCTGTACGGCCAGCACTTCGAGCCGCCCCGCGGCACGACCGGCTACCCGCGGGTGATGTCCGAGTGGCGCCGCCCCTACCAGACGCTGGACGGGCATGTCTGCCTGATGCCCTACACCGACACCCACTGGCGCCGCTTCTTCGAGGGCGCGGGCCGCCCCGACTGCGCCGCCGACGAACGCTTCGCCTCGATGGCCGCCCGCACCCGCAACATCGAGGCGCTCTACGAGCTGACCGGCCGCATCGTGGCCGAGCGGCCCAGCGCGCACTGGCTCGCCCTGTGCGACCGCCTGGAAATCCCGGCCGCGCCGGTGAACGAACTGGCCGACCTGAAGGACGACCCGCACCTGCGCGCCACCGGCTTCTTCGAGGAGATGCCCTCGGCCGGCGGCACGCTGCGCTTCACCGGCGTGCCGGTGCGCTTCGACGGCCGGCGCCCGCCGGTGGGCCTGCCGCCCCACCTGGGCGAGCACACCCGCGAGGCGCTGGCCGAGGCCGGCGCCACCGAGGACCAGATCGCCGCCTGGCTCGCCAGCGGCGCGATCCGCCAGGAAGCACCCCATGACTGAACCCGCCCGCACCCCCGCCCCGGTTCCCGCACCCGGTCCCGCGCTGCCCCGCCTCGGCCAGGGCTTCCACTGGCAGGACCTGGTGGCGGGCCAGGCCTTCCGCACCTTCCGCCGAACCGTCACCGAGACCGACCTGGTCAACTTCATCTCCTGCACCGGCATGCTCGAGGCGATCTTCATCGAGGAGGGCTACGAGGGCGGCGCCATCCGCGGCCGCCCCGTCCCCGGCGCGCTGACCTACACCCTCATCGAAGGCTTCATCCTCCAGACCATGATCCAGGGCACCGGCCTGGCGATGCTGGAGCTGGCGCAGAAGATCCACGCGCCCGTGCGGGTGGGCGACACCATCGAGGCCACCGTCACCGTCACCGGCATCCGCCCCACCTCCAGCCGCAACCGCGCGGTGGTGACCTCGGACATCGAGGTCTTCAACCAGCGCGGCGAGCGGGTCATGAGTTACACCGCCACCCGCCTGCTCGCCGGGCGGCCGGCCTGATCCACCTTTCCCCCAAGACAAGACAACGAGGAGACAACCCCATGAAATCCTGGACCCGCAGAACCCTCCTGGCCGCGATGGCGGTGCTCGCCGCGCCCCTGGGCGCCTTCGCGCAGGGCAGCTACCCGGACAAGCCGGTGCGCATGGTCATCGCCTTCCCGCCGGGCGGCCCCACCGACCTGGTGGCCCGCGTGCTGGCTCAGAAGCTCACCGAGCAGATGGGGCAGCAGGTGGTGGTGGACAACAAGCCCGGCGCCAACGGCAACATCGCCGCCGAGCTGGTGGCCAAGGCCCCGGCCGACGGCTACACCGTCTTCTACAACACGTCCGCCGTCGCCCTCAGCCCGGCCCTGTACAAGAAGCTCAGTTACGACGTGCGCACCGACCTCGCGCCGGTGGCCCTGACCGCGGTGATCCCGCTGGTGCTGGCCGTCCACCCCTCGGTGCCCGCCAACACCGTGCCCGAGTTCCTCGCCTACGTGAAGGCCAACGCCAGCAAGGTCTCCTACGGCTCCGCCGGCAACGGCAACATCACCCACCTGGGCGCCTTCCTGATGCTGCAAAGCCAGGGCCTCAGCGCGCAGCACATTCCGTACAAGGGCAGCGCCCCCGCGCTGACCGACGCGGTCGCCGGCCAGACCCAGTTCCTCACCGACACCATCAACTCCGCGCTGCCCTTCATCCGGGACAAGCGCCTGAAGGCCCTGGCCGTCACCAGCCTGCAGCGCTCCCCGGTGCTGCCCGACGTGCCCACGCTCTCGGAGGCCGGCCTGCGCGGCTTCGAGGTCGGCGCCTGGCAGGGCGTGATGGTGCCGGCGCGCACCGCGCCCGAGATCGTGAACCGGCTGAATGCCGAGCTGATGAAGGCCCTGGCCTCGCCCGACGTCAAGGCCAAGCTGGCGGCGCAGGGCGCCACGCCCCTGGGCTCCACGCCCGCCGAGTACGCCGCCTACATCCGCGACGAGCTGGCCCGCTGGGACCGCGTGGTCAAGGCCACCGGCGCCACGCTGGAGTGAGCAGGCCGCCGCCCGGACACGAGAACAAACAGAACAAGGAGACTCCCATGCAACGCAGGCACATCGTCCGCTTCGCCGCCCTGGCCACGCTCGCCGCGGCGGCCCTGGCCGGCCCGGCCACCGCCCTCGCCCAGGCCTACCCCGCGCGCCCGGTGAAGTTCGTCGTGCCCTTCGGGCCCGGCAGCGGCACCGACACCTCGGCGCGCTACTTTGCCAAGAAGCTGTCCGAGATGACCGGCCAGCCGGTGGTGGTGGAGAACAAGCCCGGCGCCAACGGCTTCCTCGCCGTGCGCCAGGTGCTGCAGGCCCCGGCCGACGGCTACACCGTGTTCGTCGGCAGCAACTCCACGCTGGCGGTGAACGCGGCGCTGTTCAAGGAGCTGCCCTACGACCCGGTGGCCGACTTCACGCCCCTGAGCATGATGATGCGCTCGCCCGCGCTGCTGGTGGTGCCCGGCGCCTCGGAGCACCGCAACCTCGGCGAGCTGATGGCCGCCGCCCGCGCCAACCCCGGCAAGCTCAATTACGGCGCCGGGTCCGCGGGCTACCAGCTGATGGCGGAGCTGTTCAACGACGCCGCCAGGGTCAGTACCCACCATGTGCCGTTCAAGGGCGCGGGCGAGGCCGTCACCGCGGTCGCCGCCGGCACCGTCCACCTGGCCTTCGCCGAGATGACCTCGGCGCAGGAGCTGGTCAAGGGCGGCAAGCTCAAGGCCCTGGCCGTGGCCTCGGACAAGCGCGTGCCCTCGCTGAACTCGGTGCCCACCGCCGCCGAGGCCGGCCTGCCGGGCTTCACCGCCTACACCTGGGTCGGCGCGATGATGCATGCGAAGACGCCGAAGGCCGAGGCCGAGAAGATGGCCTCGCTGCTCACCGCCATCGCCCGCCAGCCCGAGACCCGCGAGTTCTACGAGAAGCTCGGCGCCGAGGTCATGGTCGGCGGCCCCGAGGAGATGCGCCAGTTCCAAGCCGCCGAGATCCGCCTGTGGAAACGCATCGCCACCCAGGCCAAGGTGGAACAGCAGTGATGCACGCGGACGCACCCGGGGCGCCCCCGCCCGGCGCCCTGGCGGGCCTGCGCGTGCTGGACCTCTCGCGCGTGCTCGCCGGCCCCTGGGCCTCGCAGACCCTGGGCGACCTGGGCGCCGAGGTGATCAAGGTCGAACGCCCCGGCAGCGGCGACGACACCCGCACCTGGGGCCCGCCGTTCCTGAAGGACGCCGCGGGCGAGCCCACCGCCGACGCCGCCTACTACCTGTGCACCAACCGCAACAAGCGCTCGATCGCGGTGGACCTCACCCGGCCCGAGGGCCAGGCGCTGGTGCGCGAGCTGGCCTGCCGCAGCGACATCCTGGTGGAGAACTTCAAGGTCGGCGGCCTGGCGCAGTACGGGCTGGACTACGAGAGCCTGCGCGCCCTCAACCCGCGCCTGATCTACTGCAGCATCACCGGCTTCGGCCAGACCGGGCCCTATGCCCCGCGCGCCGGCTACGACTTCCTGATCCAGGGCATGGGCGGCCTCATGAGCCTGACCGGCCGGCCCGACGGCGAGCCCGGCGCCGGCCCGATGAAGGTGGGCGTGGCGCTCACCGACATCCTCACCGGCCTGTACGCCAGCACCGCCATCCTGGCCGCGGTGCAGGCGCGCCAGCGCACCGGCGAGGGCCAGCACATCGACCTCGCGCTGCTCGACGTGGGCGTGGCCTGCCTGGCCAACCAGTCCATGAACTACCTGTACTCGGGCCAGTCGCCGCGCCGCATGGGCAATGGCCACCCGAACACCGTCCCCTACCAGGACTTCCCCACGGCCGACGGCCACATGATCCTGGCGGTGGGCAACGACGGCCAGTTCGCCCGCTTCTGCGCCGCCGCCGGCAGGCCGGAGTGGGCGCAGGACGAGCGCTTCGCCCGCAATGCCGGGCGCATCGCGAACCGCGACGCGCTGCTGGAGATGATCCGCGCCGTCACCCGCACCCGCAGCACCCGCGAGTGGGTGGACCTGCTCGAGGGCGCGGCCGTGCCCTGCGGCCCGATCAACACCGTGGCCGACGTCTTCGCCGACCCGCAGGTGCAGGCGCGCGGCCTGCGCATCGAGATGGACCATGCCGCTGCCGGCGCGATCCCGCTGGTGGCCAGCCCGGTGCGGATGTCCGGCACGCCGGTGCAGTACCGCCATGCCCCGCCGACCCTGGGGCAGGACACGCGTGCGGTGATGCAGCAGGTGCTGGGGCTCGCGCCCGAGCGCATCGACGCCTATTTCGAACAGGGAGTCCTGGAATGACAAGCCTTGCCGCGCTGCAACCCGGCGCCATCCCGGCCGAAGACGAGGCGCTGCGCGCCGAGGTCCGGGCCTTCCTCTCGCAGGCCCTGCGGGAGACGCCGCCCCATGTGCGCGCCCGCAGCTGGATGGGGGGCGACGCCGCCTTCAGCCGCGAGCTCGGTCGCCGGGGCTGGCTCGGCATCACCTTCCCGCCGGCCTATGGCGGCGGCGGCCGCAGCCCCTTCGCCCGCTACGTGCTGGTGGAGGAGTTCCTGAACACCGGCGCGCCGGTGGGCCTGCACTGGATCGCCGACCGCCAGAGCGGCCCCCTGATCCTCAAGTACGGCACGGAGGCGCAGAAGCAGTTCTACCTGCCCCGCATCTGCAAGGGCGAGGCCTTCTTCTGCATCGGCATGAGCGAGCCCAACTCGGGCTCCGACCTGGCCAGCGTGAAGACCCGCGCCACCCGCACCGCCGAGGGCTGGACGCTGCAGGGCCAGAAGATCTGGACCACCAACGCCCACCACTGCCAGTTCATGATCGCCCTGGTGCGCACCTCGGGCGAGCCGCAGGACCGGCACCAGGGCCTGTCGCAGGTGATCGTCGACCTGTCGCTGCCGGGCGTGACCATCCGCCCGATCCGCGACCTCTCCGGCGACAGCCATTTCTGCGAGGTCTTCTTCGACCAGGTGAAGCTCGCGCCCGACGCCCTCATCGGCGAGGAGGGCAAGGGCTGGGAGCAGGTCACGGCCGAACTCGCCTACGAGCGCTCCGGTCCCGAGCGCCTGCTTTCCAGCATCGTGCTGTTCGAGGAGTGGCTGGCCTTCGTGCGCACGCCGCAGGGCCGCACGCCGGCGGCCACGCGCCTGGCCGGGCGCATCGCGGCGCAGCTCGCGCCGCTGCGGGCGATGGCGGTGGCGCTCACCGCCAAGCTGGCCCGCGGCGAGAGCCCGGTGGTCGAGGCGGCCCTGGTCAAGGACCTGGGCACCGGCCTGGAGCAGGCCATCCCCGCCGCCATCGCCGACGACCTGTTCTCGCGCGAGGCCACCGAGGTGCCCGCCGAGCTGCTGCGCACCCTCAACCACGTGACGCAGGTGGCGCCGTCGTTCTCGCTGCGCGGGGGCACGCGGGACATCCTGCGCGGCATGATCGCGCGCGGCCTGGGCCTGCGCTGAAACGGAGACGAGACGATGGACGACCTGTTCACCGACGCGGTCCGCCAGCTCCTGGCCGACCAGTGCACGCCCGCCGTGGTGCGGGCCATCGAAGGCGGGGGCTCCCCCGCCGCCCTCTGGGGCGTGCTGGAGGCGGCCGGCTTCGCCGACGCCCTGGTGCCCGAGGCCGAGGGTGGCGCGGGCCTCTCGCTGGCCGAGGCCTTCCCGGTCATGGCGCTGTGCGGCGCGTACGCGCTGCCCGTGCCCCTGGCCGAGACCCTGGTGGGCCGCCTCGTGCTGGCGCAGGCCGGCATCGCCCGGCCGCCGGGCAGCCTGGTGCTGGCCGAGGCCCGCGGCGCCGGCGAAGTGGCAGGCGAAGTGGCAGGCGAAGTGGCAGGCGAGGGCGGCCTGTGCTGCCCCGACGCGCGCGGCGGCGCGGTGGCCGACTGGGTGCTGGCCGTGGGCCCGCAGGGCAGCCTGCTGCTGCCCGCGGCGCAGGCGCGGCGCGAGCCCTCGGGCTTCTGCCTGGACGCCACGCTCACCTGGCCGGCCGCCGTGGTCGCCGCCGCGGCGAGGGTGCCGGGCCGCCCGCCGGTGCGCGAGTGGCAGGCCTGCGTGCATGCCGCGCTGCTCTCGGGCGCCTTGCAGCAGGTGCTGGATCGCACCCTCCAGTACGCCAATGACCGCGTGCAGTTCGGCAAGCCGATCGGCAAGTTCCAGGCGGTGCAGCACCAGCTCTCGGTGCTCGCCGAGCATGCCTATGCGGCGGCGATGGCGGCCCGCCTCGCGGCCTCGGCCTCGGGCACCGCGCCCGACCGCCTGCGCGTGGCGGTGGCCAAGGCCCGCACCAGCGAGGCCGCCGGCGAGGTGGCGGCGCTGGCGCATTCCATCCACGGCGCCATCGGCTTCACCCACGAGTTCGACCTGCAGCTGTACACCCGCCGCCTGCACGCCTGGCGCCAGGCCGCCGGCTCGGAAGGCTACTGGCAGGACGTGCTCGGGCGCGAGCTGGTCGAGGCCCGCGCCGGCAGCACGCTGGACCTCGTGCGCGAGCTGACCGACCTGCGTTGATTTCCCCCCACGAGAACACCCCCGGAGACCCGATGACCACTCCCTTCCTTTCCCGCCGCCGCGAGGGCGCGATCCTGGTGCTGACGATGAACCAGCCCGAGACGCGCAACGCCCTGACCGGCAACACCGCCGTCGAGGAATTCGTCCAGGCCTGCGCCGACATCACGCTGGACACCACGGTGCGCTGCGTCGTCCTCACGGGCGCGGGCCCGGTGTTCAGCTCCGGCGGCAACGTCAAGGACATGCGCCGCTACCAGGTGGACAAGCCGCTGCCCGACGCGGTGCGCGAGGAGTACCGCAACGGCATCCAGCGCATTCCCAAGGCCCTCTACCACCTCGACGTGCCGGTGATCGCCGCCGTCAACGGCCCCGCCATCGGCGCCGGCCTGGACCTGACCTGCATGTGCGACATCCGCATCGCCTCCGAGAAGGCCACCTTCGCCGAGAGCTTCGTCAAGGTCGGCATCGTCCCGGGCGACGGCGGCGCCTGGCTGCTGCCCCGCGCGGTGGGCCGCTCCAAGGCCGCCGAGCTGGCCTTCACCGGCGAGCCGATGGACGCCCGCGCGGCGCTGGACTGCGGCCTGGTCTCGCGCGTCGTGCCGCACGAGGCGCTGATGGACGAGGCCCTGGCCCTGGCCCGGCGCATCGCCGCCAACCCCGGCGGCGTGCTGCGCATGACCAAGCGCCTGCTGCGCGAGGGCGAGCGCGCCTCGCTGGAATCGGTGCTGGAGCTGTCGGCGAGCTACCAGGCCATCGCCCACATGACGGCGGACCACCACGAGGCGGTCAACGCCTTCATCGAGAAGCGCCCGCCCCGGTTCTCCTGACCCGGCAGGGGGCGCCGCGACCGCGCGACAATGTCGGTTTTGGCGCCTTTTCCCACCGCACCACCATGCCCCTGAATTTCGCCCAACGCCTGGACAACGTCGAAACCTCCGCCATCCGCGAGCTGTTCAAGCTCCTGGGCAAGCCCGGGATCATCAGCTTCGCCGGCGGCTTCCCCGACAGCGCGATGTTCGACGTCGAGGGCCTGCGCGAGGCCAGCCAGCAGGCCCTGGCCGACAACCCCGGCGCCGCCCTCCAGTACGGCGCCACCGAGGGCCACGAGCCGCTGCGCGCCGAGCTGGCCGCCTTCATGCGCGCCAAGGGCGTGAAGGACCTGGCGCCGCAGCAGCTGATCGTCACCACCGGCAGCCAGCAGGCGCTGGACCTCCTGGGCAAGACCCTGGTCGGCCCGGGCGACAAGGTGATCGTCGAGGGCCCCACCTTCCTGGCCACCATCCAGTGCTTCCGCCTCTACGGCGCGCAGGTGATCGCCGCGCCGGTGGACAGCGAGGGCGTACAGGTCGACAAGCTGGAGCAGCTGGTCGCCGAGCACCAGCCGAAGTTCGTCTACCTGATCCCCACCTTCGGCAACCCCAGCGGCGCGCTGACCTCGCTGGAGCGCCGCAGGCGCATCCTGGAGATCGCGGTCAAGCACCAGGTGCCCATCGTCGAGGACGACCCGTACGGCGACCTGTACTTCCGCGAGGCGCCGCCGCCCAGCCTGCTGGCGCTGACCGACCAGGTGCCGGGCAGCCGGGAGCTCACCATCCACTGCGGCAGCCTGAGCAAGGTCCTCAGCCCCGGCCTGCGCGTGGGCTGGCTCATCGCCCCGACCGAGCTGCTCGCCAAGGCCACCATGTGCAAGCAGTTCAGCGATGCGCACACCAGCACCTTCGCCCAGGCCACCGCCGCGGCCTACCTCCAGGCCGGCCGCATGCCCGCCACCCTGGCGCACGTGCGCGAGGTCTACGGCCAGCGCGCCCGCGCGATGTGCGAGGCGCTGCGCCGCGAGCTGGGCGACGCCATCGAGTTCACCGAGCCGCAGGGCGGCCTGTTCGTCTGGGCCCGCCTGACCGGCGCCGGCGGCAAGCTGAAGGACGCGGCCGAACTGGCCCGCCGCGCGATCGAGCAGGGCGTGGCCTTCGTGCCGGGCGCGCCGTTCTACGCCAGCAACCCGGACCCGGCCAGCCTGCGTCTGAGCTTCGCCACCGCCGACATCGCGAAGATCGAGGAGGGCGTGGCCCGCCTGGCCCGCGCGCTCTGAGGCCCTCGCCGCCGCCACGCCCATGCCCCTGCCCGAACCCGCGAAACGGGAACACCTGCATACCCGCAACGTCACCTTCCGCGGCTACGCCCGGGAGGACGGCCTGTGGGACATCGAGGCCGAGCTGCGTGACAGCAAGGCCTACCCGATCCAGATGTACGAACGCGGCGAGCTGCCGCCCGGCGAGTACGTGCACCACATGGCCGTGCGCCTCACGGTGGACGACGCGTTCCAGGTGCGGGCCGTCGTCGCCACCATGGACGACACGCCGCTGGGCGAGTGCCAGCAGGCGCTGCCGCCGGTGGCCGGCCTGGTCGGCGCGCGCCTGGGCCCGGGCTGGCGCCAGGCGGTGGACCGCGTCCTCGGCGGCACCCGCGGCTGCACCCACATGCGCGAGTTGCTGGTGAACGCGGCCACCGCGGCCTACCAGACCATCCCCGCCGGCCTGCAGCGCCGCAGCGGCATCCAGGGGCCGCCCGGCTCCGAGAGCCAGACGCCCCCGTTCCACCTCGGGCGCTGCGTCAGCTGGGACATCGACGGCGGCCCGGTGGCCCGCTACTACCCGCGCTGGGCCGGCTGGGCGCCGCTGCGCCGCGTCGACAAGCCGGCCCGGCCCGCCGAACCGGCCCAGCCGGCGGCCTGAGCGCCGCCCCTCACTGCGCCCGTACGCCCGGCCCGCGGATCGCGCGCAGCTCGAAGACGCCGTCGCCCAGGTAGACCAGCTCGATCGAGTCTGCGCTCCCGCCTTCGACCGCGGACACCGCCGCCCTCTCCGGGGAGGTGCCGCGCCACAGCCGGCCCGGGTTGTCGGCGGCCAGCAGGGTGCGCCCATCGCCGGTGAGGGCCACCGCGCGCCAGTTGGCGTCATGCAGCATCGGCGCCCAGGTCAGGCCGCCGTCCACCGAGAGGTGGACCCGCCCGTCCGGCAGGCTCGGGTGCCAGGGCACGGCCAGCACGATGCGCTGGCCGTCGGAGGACAGGGCCACCGCGTTCACCGGTCCCTCGCGGAAGCGCGGCGCCCAGGTCAGGCCGTAGTCGGACGAGACCCAGACATGCCCGCCCGCGGCCGCGGCCACCACCGTGGCGCCGTCGGCCGACATCGCCACGCGGTACCAGTCGTAGTCGCCTTCCAGGCGCCGCGTCCAGCTGAAGCCGATGTCGTCGCTGGTCCAGACGGTGCCGTCATGCGCCACCGCGGTCATGTTGCGGCCGTTGCCCGCCAGGGCCACCGCGCGCCAGCTGCGGGGCTGGTCGCCGCGGCGCGCCCAGGTGGCGCCGCCATCGCGCGAGACTTCCAGCCACCCGCTCTTTTCGGCCGCGAGCAGCACCAGGCCATCCGCCGAGGTGGCCAGGCCGACCCACTCGCGCGGCTCGGGGCCGGAGGCGGGGACCGTCTCGCGCCAGGTCTCGCCGGCGTCGGCCGAGACCCACAGGCCGCCGAGGTAGGCGGCCGCCGCCAGCCGGTTGCCCGCCGCGCTCACCGCCAGGGCGGACCAGTGGCGTGGGTCGGGCAGGGGGGTGGCCCAGGTGCGGCCGCCGTCGCGCGAGACATGCAGCGCCCCCTCGTTGGCCGCGGCCAGCACCGTGTTGCCGTCGGCCGAGGCCTGCAGGGCCCACCAGCGCTCGTCGACGCCGGGCACCGGGCCGGCCTCCACCCAGGTGGCGTCCGCCCGCACCGGCGCGGGCGCCACCACCGACGTGCCCGCCGCCATGTCCAGATGCCACTGGCCGCTGCCCAGGCCGACGACCTCGATGCGGTCCCCCGCGGCCAGCCCGCCGGCGGGCAGCACCAGGGCCACCCGGCCGGCCCGCGTCACCTCGTAGCGGGTGTTGGGCGCCAGCGCCTGCACCGGCACCGCCACGTCCTCGACCGGCAGGGCCCCGGCCGACTGCGGGCTGGCGGCCGGCGGTGCCGGGGCCGGGGCGGCGCCAGGTCCTGCGCTCCCGCCGCCGCCTCCGCCGCAGCCGGCCAGTGCCAGCGCGGCGGCGAGTGTCACGACCGCACACGCGGCCCCGTGTCTGCTTGCTCGGATCAACATCTTCTGCTCCCTGTTTCGTGATGGGCGACCCTGTCACGGCCGGACACGGATCCTGCGCGGCGCGCCGGGAGGGGGAGGCTGGCGAATCGGCCGAGGCGCTGTAGGAAGCCGCCGGGGCGCGCTGCGGGCGCGCGCCCGGCCGGGCGGCGCCACAGCCCCGGGGCCGCTGCTGCGCGCGGCCGGTGCAACGTGTATGGCGTGTAAAGAAGACCGCCTGTCTAGTCCGGAACTGCCGCGGATCGGATAATCCTGACATGAGCTTCTTGCGCAAGATGTTCGGGGAAAAGCCGGCGGCCTCCCGTCCCGCCCCCCTGGGCGAACCGTCGCTGCACGACGGCCACGACCCGGACGACGACGACCGCCAGGGCGCCAGCTCGCGCAGCGCCTCGCGCCGCGAGGTGGTCCACATGGTCCTGCGGGAGACCATGCGCCGGCACGGCATCCCGTCCGACTGGATCGAGTGCCGCACCCTGTCGATGGTGCGTTCCGACCGCAGCACCGGCACCTACGTCACCCTGATCGTGCGCGGCGGGCAGGACCGCCTGCTGGCTTACGTGCCTGCCTTCCAGACCAGCCTGCAGCAGGCGCTGGAGCGCTTCGACCCGCGCGTGGGCGACTGGCTGCGCGGCCTGGCCTGGCAGTTCGAGGGCGGCCACGAGTCGCCGGCCGCCATGCCCGACCCGGAGAGCTGGTCCCGCGCCGTGCCCGGGGTGGAGGTGCGCGAGGCCGACAGCAGCGCCAGCGACGCCGCCCTGCAGGAAGACCTGCGCGCGCTGTTCGCGATCCGCGACGCCGCCATCGCGCAGCGTCGCGACCACAACGCCGACTTCCAGCCCACCCAGCCCGGTTGATGCTGGCCGACCGCCGCGGCCTGCTGCGACTGGCCGCCGCCACCGCCGCCGGCGCCTGGCTGCCGCGCGGGTCCCGGGCCCAGCCCCGCTTGGGCTTCGATCCCTTCTCCCTGGGCGTGGCCAGCGGCTCGCCCACGCCCGATGGCCTGGTGCTGTGGACGCGCCTGCTGCCCCCCGGCCTGTTCGACCGCCTCGGCGACGCGCCGGTGCCGGTGCGCTGGGAGGTGGCGCATGACGAGGGCTTCTCGCGCATCGCCCGCCACGGCGAGGCCGTGGCCAGCGCCGAGCTCGCCCACAGCGTGCATGCCGAGGTCCAGGGGCTGGCGCCGGACCGCTGGTACTTCTACCGCTTCATCGCCGGCGGCGTGGCCAGCCCGGTCGGGCGCACCCGCACCCTGCCGGCGCCGGACGCGCCGGCGGCGCGCCTGCGCCTGGCCTACGCCTCCTGCCAGCGCTGGGAGCATGGCCACTACGCCGCGTGGCGCCACATGCAGGGGGAGGGGCTGGACTTCGTCCTGTTCCTGGGCGACTACATCTACGAGTACCCCAGCGCCGCCGCCGCGGTGCGCAACTTCCCGACGCTGGGCCTGGCCACCACCCTGGCCGACTACCGTGACCGCTACGCCCAGTACCGCAGCGACCCGGCGCTGCAGGCCATGCATGCCGCCTGCCCCTGGCTGCTGGCGTGGGACGACCACGAGGTGCAGAACGACTACGCCGGCGTGAATGCCGGCGACGCCCGCCCGGTGGGCCTGAACGCGGCGCGCGACTTCCTGGCCCGGCGCGCGGCGGCCTACCAGGCGTACTACGAGCACATGCCGGTGCGGGCGGCGGCCTTTTCCCGCGCGGTGGCCGGCGGGCAGCTGCGGCTGCACGAGCGACACCGCTTCGGCCGGCTGGCCGACCTGCTGCTGCTGGACACCCGCCAGTGGCGCGACCCGCAGGCCTGCGGCCGCCCGCAGCGCCCGGCCGGCCTGGTGGACCCGGCGGCTTGCCCGGCGCTGCAGGACCCGGCGCGCAGCCTGCTGGGGGCGGCGCAGGAGCGCTGGCTCGACGAGCGCCTGGCGGAGTCCGCCGCGGCGACCTGGACGGTGCTGGGGCAGCAGACCCTGTTCGGCCCGCGCGACAACCTGCCCGGCCCGGGCGAGCGCCTGTGGAACGACGGCTGGGACGGCTACCCCGCGGCGCGCCAGCGCCTGGTCGACGGCCTGCGCCGCCACCGCGTCGCCAACCCGGTGGTGCTGGGCGGGGACGTCCACGAGAACTGGGTGGGCCATGTGCTGGCCGACTACCGCCGGCCCGAGGGGCCGGCGCTGGGCGTGGAGTTCTGCGGCACCAGCATCACCTCGCACGCGAACGGCGCGGCGCTGGCGGCGCAGCGGCTGGCGGAGAACCCCCACTTCGTCTTCGCGGACGGCTGGAAGCGCGGCTACGGGGTGTGCGAGTTCACGCCGGGTGCGCTCACCACCACGCTGCGCGCGGTGGACGACCCGGCGCGCGCCGACTCGGGCATCGGCACGCTGGCACGCTTCGCGGTGCAGGCCGGCGGCCGGCGGGTGGAGTGAGGGTTTCCGGGGTCAGGTCTTGCAGCAACGCGACCGCGTGGACGGCCTCCCGTGGAGGCCGGTGCGAAGGCTCAGCCCCGCACGATCTCCAGCAGCCGGTCCAGGCCGCCTTCGTTGATGGCGACCATGGCCTGCTCGCGCACCTTGGGCTTGGCGTGGTAGGCCACCGACAGGCCGGCCTCGCCCATCATCGGCAGGTCGTTGGCGCCATCGCCCACGGCGATGGCCTGCTTCGGCGAGAGGCCCAGCAGGGCGCAGGTCTCGAGCATCATGCGGCGCTTCTCGGCGCCGTCGCAGATGTCGCCCCAGGGCTGGTCGACCATGCGGCCGGTGAGCACGCCGTCAACCACCTCCAGCACGTTGGAGCGGGTGTAGTCGATGCCCAGGCGGTCGCGCACGCGGTCGGTGAAGAAGGTGAAGCCGCCGGAGACCAGCAGCACCTTCAGGCCGGCGGCCTTGGCCGCGGCCACCAGCTCGCCGGCGCCGGGATTGAGCTGCAGGCGCTGGTCGTAGACATCCTGCATGTCCTGCACGCGCACGCCGCGCAGCAGGGCCACGCGCCGGCGCAGGCTCTCCTTGAAGTCGGCGATCTCGCCGCGCATGGTGGCCTCGGTGATGGCGGCGACCTCGGCCTTCTTGCCGGTGGCGTCGGCGATCTCGTCCACGCACTCGATGTTGATCAGCGTGGAGTCCATGTCGAAGGCGATCAGGCCGAAATCCTTCAGCGACAGGGGCGGGGTGACGCCGCGCAGCACCAGGCCGGGGGCGAATTCGTGGGGGGCGGGGGAGGTCATGGAGCCGGTGATTTTCGCATCACCGCCACCTCACCGCCCGAGGTACAGCCGGTCCGACCAGGTGGCCAGCCAGTGCGGGCGGAAAGCCACGAAGATCGCGGCCAGCATGCCGGTGGTGAAGGCGTCGCCCCAGGCCATGAGCCAGCGCGCCACCAGGGACAGGCCGCTGTCCACCGCCGGCAACGCATGGCCGGCCCATTGCGCCAGGGCGCCGGCGGCGAACACGCACAGGGCGGTGCCCAGGAAAGCCCGCCCCAGCACGTAGACGAACAGGTGCGGCCCGATCCAGCGGCGGATCGCCGCGCCCAGCGCCAGGGCCAGCGTGGCCGGCACCACGCCCAGCCACGCCGCCATGTCCGCTGCGGCCTGCCAGCCCTGGCCCGCCAGCAGCGCGGCGAGCGCGCCCACCGCCACCAGCACCGGCACCGCCAGCGGCCACCCGAGCATCAGCACCGCCAGGCAGGCCCCCGACAGCTGCAGCTGCAGCGGCATGGCGCGCAGCGAGGGCAGGGCCCACAGCCAGGGCAGGAGCACCAGCGTCCCCAGCATCGGCGCCAGCAGCGCGCCGCCGGCCAGCAGCCGCCAGGGCCGCAGGGCCAGGGCGACGGCCAGCGCCGGCAGCAGCAGGGCGAGGTCCAGGTGCGGGGTCATCGCCGGTGCGCCCGCGGGCTCAGGCCGCCGCCCCGGTGGGCTGGCCCAGGGAGCGCAGCACGTCGCGCACCATCTGCACGCGGTCCTTGGTCTCCTTGAGCTCGCGCTCGATGCGCAGCTTCTCGTTGCCGGCGAGCTTGATGTGCCGGTTCTTCTGCACCAGCTCGATGATGCGCATCGGGTCGACCGGCGGGTTGGGCTTGAAGGTGATGTGGATCACCCCGGGCGCGGCGTCCACCTTGACCACGCCGTAGGGCCGCGCCAGCACGCGCAGGCGGTGCACGTCCACCAGGTTCTGCGCCTGCGGCGGCAGCTTGCCGAAGCGGTCCATGATCTCCTCGAGCAGGCGGTCGACCTGGTCGGCGTTCTTCGCGGTGGCCAGCTTCTTGTAGAAGGACAGGCGCAGGTGCACGTCGCCGCAGTAGTCGTCGGGCAGCAGGGCGGGGGCGTGCAGGTTGATGTCGGTGGCGGCCGAGAGCGGCGCCAGCAGGTCCGGCTCCTTGCCCGCCTTGAGCGAGCGCACCGCCTCCGAGAGCATCTCGTTGTAAAGCTGGAAGCCCACCTCCAGCATGTTGCCGCTCTGGTTCTCGCCCAGCACCTCGCCGGCGCCGCGGATCTCCAGGTCGTGCATGGCCAGGTAGAAGCCCGAGCCCAGTTCCTCCATGGCCTGGATCGCGTCCAGGCGCTGGGCGGCCTGCTTGGTCAGGCCCTCGATCTCCGGCACCAGCAGGTAGGCATAGGCCTGGTGGTGGCTGCGTCCCACCCGCCCGCGCAGCTGGTGCAGCTGCGCCAGGCCGAACTTGTCGGCGCGCGAGATCACGATGGTGTTGGCCGAGGGCACGTCGATGCCGGTCTCGATGATCGTGGAGCAGAGCAGCAGGTTGAAGCGCTGGTTCACGAAGTCGCGCATCACCCGCTCCAGCTCGCGCTCGGGCATCTGGCCGTGGGCCACCGCAATGCGGGCCTCGGGCAGCAGCGCCTGCAGCCGCTCGCGGCGGTTCTCGATGGTCTCCACCTCGTTGTGCAGGAAGTAGACCTGGCCGCCGCGTTTGAGCTCGCGCAGCACCGCCTCGCGGATCACGCCCTGGCCCTCGTTGCGCACGAAGGTCTTGATCGCCAGCCGGCGCTGCGGCGCGGTGGCGATGACCGAGAGGTCCCGCAGGCCCTCCAGCGCCATGCCCAGGGTGCGGGGAATCGGCGTGGCGGTGAGCGTGAGCACGTCGACCTCGGCGCGCAGGGCCTTCATGGCCTCCTTGTGGCGCACGCCGAAGCGGTGCTCCTCGTCGATGATCAAGAGGCCCAGGTTCTTGAACTGCACGCTCTCGGACAGCAGCTTGTGCGTGCCGACGACGATGTCGACGCTGCCGTCGGCGATCCCCCTGGCGGCGGCGGTGATCTCCTTCTGCGAGCGGAAGCGGCTCATCTCGGCGATCTTCACCGGCCACTTGGAGAAGCGGTCCACCAGGGTCTGGTAATGCTGCTCGGCGAGCAGGGTGGTGGGCGCCAGGAAGGCCACCTGCTTGCCGCCGGTGACGGCGACGAAGGCCGCGCGCAGCGCCACCTCGGTCTTGCCGAAGCCCACGTCGCCGCAGACCAGGCGGTCCATCGGGCGGGGCGAGACCATGTCCTGGATCACCGCGTGGATGGCGGCGTTCTGGTCGGCGGTCTCCTCGAAGCCGAAGTCGTTGGCGAAGGTCTCGTAGTCCTGCGGCGAGTAGCGGAAGGCATGGCCCTGGCGCGCGGCGCGGCGGGCGTAGATGTTCAGGAGCTCGGCGGCGGAGTCGCGCACCTGCTCGGCGGCCTTGCGCTTGGCCTTCTCCCACTGGCCGGAGCCGAGCTTGTGCAGCGGCGCCTCGTCGGCCGAGACGCCGGTGTAGCGGCTGATCTGGTGCAGCTGGCTCACCGGCACGTAGAGCGTGGCCTTGTCGGCGTACTCGAGGTGCAGGAACTCGGTGCTGCCCTGGCCCAGGTCCATGTTGACCAGGCCCTTGTAGCGGCCGATGCCGTGCTGCGCGTGGACCACCGGGTCGCCCACGTTCAGCTCGGAGAGGTCCTTGATCAGGGCCTCGACGTCCGAGACCTGCTCCTGCTTGCGGCGGCGGCGCGCGGTCACGCCGGCGGCGAACAGCTCGGTCTCGGTGATGAACTCCAGGCCCTCGGCGACCCAGGCGAAGCCCTGGGCCAGCGGCGCGGTGGCGATGCCCAGCGCCTCGTCGCTGGCCTGGAACTCGGCCAGCGAGTCGAAGGCGGGCGGCGAGACATGGCTGGCGCGCAGGAAGTCCAGCAGGCTCTCGCGGCGGCCGTCGCTCTCGGCCAGCACCAGCACCCGCTGCTTCGTGCGGCGCAGGTGCTCCTTCAGGCGGGCCAGGGGCTCCTCGGCGCCGCGCACCACGGCGAGGTCGGGCAGCTTCTGCACGAAGGCGCTGTCGTCGACATCGGCGGCGCCGGGGCGCAGGGCGAGCTGGGCGTGGTCGTTGGCGCGGGCGTAGAACTGCTCGATGGTCAGGAACAGCGATTCGGGCGGCAGCACCGGCCGCTCGGGGTCGCCCTGCACCAGGCGGTGGCGGTCCTTCGTGTCCTGCCAGAAGCGCTGGAAGGCCGGCTCCAGGTCGCCGTGCAGCACCAGGGCGGCCTGGGTGCCCAGGTAGTCGAAGACGGTGGCCGTCTCCTCGAAGAACAGCGGCAGGTAGTACTCGATGCCGGCGGTGGCCACGCCGTTGCCCATGTCCTTGTAGATGCGGCTGCGGGTGGGGTCGCCCTCCAGCAGTTCGCGCCAGCGGCTGCGAAAGCGCGCGCGGGCGGCCTCGTCCATCGGGAATTCGCGCCCCGGCAGCAGGCGCACCTCGGGCACGGGGTAGAGGCTGCGCTGGCTGTCCGGATCGAAGGTGCGGATGGAGTCGATCTCGTCGTCGAACAGGTCGACCCGGTACGGCACCGGCGAGCCCATGGGGAACAGGTCGATCAGGCCGCCGCGCACCGCGTACTCGCCGGGGCTCACCACCTGCGTCACGTGGTTGTAGCCGGCCAGCGTGAGCTGCGACTTGAGCCGGGCCTCGTCCAGCTTCTGCCTGACCTTGAACTGGAAGGTGTAGCCCGCCAGGAAGGCCGGCGGGGCGACGCGGTACAGGGCGGTGGTGGCGGGGACGATGACCACGTCGGCCTCGCCCTGCGAGATGCGCCAGAGCGTCGCCAGGCGCTCGGAGATCAGGTCCTGGTGCGGCGAGAAGGTGTCGTAGGGCAGCGTCTCCCAGTCCGGGAACAGGCAGCAGCGCAGGCCGGGGGCGAAGAAGGCGAGCTCGTCGATCAGGCGCTGGGCGTCGGTGGCGTCGGCGGTGACGATCGCGGTGCGCTGGCCGGCGGCCTGTTCGCGCTGGGCCAGGCGGGCCAGCAGCAGGGCGTCGGCCGAGCCGACGGGACGGGGCAGGGCGAAGCGCTTGCCGGGGGTGAGCTTGGGCAGGTCCATGGGGGAAATGGCGAACACCCCGCGCCGGGCGGCGAGGGGTGTGCAGTGCGCCTGGATTTTAGAATGCGCGCTCATTCCATGACCGCTTCCCCACCCCCGCCCCGCGCCCCGCGCCTGCATGCCCTGGTCCCCTGCGCGGGCACGGGCAGCCGCGCCGGCACCGCGATTCCCAAGCAGTACCAGCCCGTGGCCGGCCGCCCGATGGTTCGCCACACGCTGGACGCCTTCGCCGCCGTGCCTCGCCTGGCCACGGTGCTGGTGGCGGTGGCCGCCGGCGACCGTACCCTGGCCGGCGTGCCCGGCATCACGCTGGCCGAGTGCGGCGGGCCGACCCGCGCCGCCACCGTGCTGGGCGGCCTGCGCGCGCTGCGCGAGGCCGGCGCGGCGGACGCGGACTGGGTGCTGGTGCACGACGCCGCGCGCTGCCTCGTCACCCCGGCCCTCATCGACCGCCTGATCGACGCCTGCCTCGACGACCCGGTGGGCGGCCTGCTGGCCCAGCCCCTGGCGGATACCCTCAAGCACGGCCCGGGCGGCCGCGTGCGGGCCACCGTGCCGCGCGAGGACCACTGGCTGGCCCAGACGCCGCAGATGTTCCGCCTGGGCGTGCTGGCCCGTGCCCTGGAGGCGGCCGGCGACGCGGTGACCGACGAAGCCAGCGCCGTCGAGGCCGCCGGCCTCCAGCCCCGGCTGGTGCCGGGCTCGTCCCGCAACTTCAAGGTGACCTGGCCGGAGGATTTCGCCCTGGCCGAGGCCCTGCTTACCCGGAACCCCTCATGAACATCCGCATCGGCGAAGGCTGGGACGTGCACGCCCTGGTCGAAGGCCGCCCCCTGATCCTCGGCGGCGTGCGCATCCCCCACGAGAAGGGCCTGCTGGGCCACTCGGATGCCGACGCCTTGCTGCACGCCATCACCGACGCCCTCCTGGGCGCGGCCGGCCTGGGCGACATCGGCCGCCACTTCCCCGACACCGACGCGCGCTTCAAGGGCGCCGATTCGGCCGTCCTCATCGCCGAGGCCTACCGGCGCGTGCAGGCCGAGGGCTGGAAGATCGTCAACCTGGACAGCACCATCGTCGCCCAGGCGCCGAAGCTGGCTCCGCACATCGAGGCGATCCGCGCCCGGATCGCCGAGGTCCTGGGGCTGTCGCCGCAACAAGTCAACGTGAAGGCCAAGACCGCCGAGAAGATGGGGCCGGTCGGCGAAGGCCGCTCCATCGAGGCGCGGGCCGTCGTCCTGCTCACCTCCGCCTAAGGAACCCCATGGCCTGGCCCGTCCTCGTCTTCGACATCGAATCCATTCCCGACATCGCCGGCCTGCGCCAGCTCGGCGACTACCCGCCGGACGCCACCGACGCCCAGGTCCACCAGGCCTGGGTGCAGGCCCGCGCCGAGAAGGGCCAGAACGACTTCATGCCGCTGCACCTGCAGCGCGTGCTGGTGATCAGCGCGGTGTACCGCGACGCCGCCGGCCTGAAGGTGCACTCCTTCGTCGACCGCGACGGCGAGAGCGAGGGCAAGGTGATCCAGGCCTTCTTCAACACCCTGGAGAAGAAGGTGCCGCAGCTCGTGAGCTGGAACGGCGGCGGCTTCGACCTGCCGGTGCTCAATTACCGCGGCCTGCGCCATGGCGTGGTGGCCTCCAAGTACTGGGACCAGGGCGAGGACGACCGCGAGTTCAAGTTCAACAACTACATCAACCGGTACCACAACCGGCACCTGGACCTGATGGACGTGCTCGCCATGTTCGGCGGGCGCGCCAACGCGCCGCTGGACGCCCTGGCCAAGCTGTGCGGCTTCCCCGGCAAGCTGGGCATGGACGGCTCGCTGGTGTACCAGGCCTACCAGGAGGGCAAGCTGGAGGACATCCGCCGCTACTGCGAGACGGACGTGATGAACACCTACCTGATGTACTGCCGCTTCCAGAAGATGCGCGCCGGCTTCACCGAGGCCGAGTACGACCAGGAGATCGCGATGATCAAGGAGACCCTGGCCGGCCTGGCGCCGCAGGAGTCGCACTGGCAGGAGTACCTGGCGGCCTGGGCCTGAGACAATCGGGCCCATGTCATCGGAGATTGAAAACAAGCCGGTCCGCCCCGCGGGCGTGCCGGAGGAAGCCCTGTACGTGGACGCCCTGGACATCGAGGCCCAGGGCGTGGCCCGCCGCGAGGACGGCAAGGTCGTCTTCATCGAGGGCGCGCTGCCCGGCGAATGGGTGGCGGCCAATGTGCACCGCAAGAAGAACAACTGGGAGGCGGCCTCGCTGAAGGCGGTGTACCGGGAGTCGTCGCAGCGCGTCACCCCCAAGTGCCCGCACTTCGGCCTGCATGCCGGCGCCTGCGGCGGCTGCAAGATGCAGCACCTGGACGCCGCCGCCCAGGTGGCGATCAAGCAGCGCGTGCTGGAGGACAACCTCTGGCACCTGGGCAAGGTCAAGGCCGAGTCCCTGCTGCGCCCGATCCAGGGGCCGTCCTGGGGCTACCGCTGGCGCGCCCGCTTCTCGGTGCGCCACGTGCGCAAGAAGGAGACGGTGCTGGTCGGCTTCCACGAGCGCAAGAGCCGCTACGTGGCGGACATCCAGGAATGCCATGTGGTGCCGAAGTACGTGAGCGACCTGCTGCTGCCGCTGCGCGGCCTCATCGGCAGCATGGACGCCATCGAGACCTGCCCGCAGATCGAGCTGGCCTGCGGCGTCGACGCCGCCGACCCCACGAAGCCGGTGATCGCCCTGGTGCTGCGCCACCTGGAGCCGCTGTCGGCAGGCGACCAGGCCAAGCTGCGCCAGTTTGCCGCCGAGCATGCCGGCGTGCAGTGGTGGCTGCAGCCCAAGGGCCCGGATACCGTGCACCTGATGGACCCGGGCCCGGAGCTGGCCTATGTGCTGCCGGAGTTCGGCATCACCATGCCGTTCAAGCCGACCGACTTCACCCAGGTGAATCCCTTCATCAACCAGGTGCTGGTGACCCGTGCGCTGGGCCTGCTGAAGGTGCAGCCGGGCGAGCGCGTGATCGACTGGTTCTGCGGCCTCGGCAATTTCACCCTGCCGCTGGCCACGCAGGCCGGGGAGGTGCTGGGCATCGAGGGCAGCGAGACCCTGGTGGCTCGTTCGCGGACCAACCTGGAGCGCAACCGCGCTCACGCGAGCGCACCGACGCAGTTCGTGGCGCGCAACCTGTTCGAGATGACGCCCTCGATGCTGGTGTCCGACGGGGTGGCGCAGAAGTGGCTGGTCGACCCGCCGCGCGAGGGCGCCTTCGCCCTGGCCAAGGCGCTGGCGGACATCCACCAGGACCCTGCCATCGCCCCGGGCTGGACGCCGCCCTCGCGCATCGTCTACGTCTCCTGCAACCCGGCCACGCTGGCGCGTGACGCCGGCCTGCTGGTGCACCAGGCGGGCTACCGCTGCACGGCGGCGGGGGTGGTGAACATGTTCCCGCACACGGCGCACGTGGAGTCGATCGCGGTGTTCGAGCGGGGCTGAGGGGCGGCCGAGGTCAGGTCTTGCATCGACGCGACGGTCCTTTTTCCGGTCGGATTGGCTCGTTGGTGCTTCCTGCTTTCCTCCGGCGAGGTGCGCGGCGCGGGGCCGGCGGGCAGGCTCCTCCCGGCGGCCTGGTGCACTCCCGTGCACGGGCCCACGGGTCCCTCCGCCCACCCGCCAGCCCCATGCCGCTCACGCTGCATCGCTGAGGGCTTCGCGCCGGAGAGATCACCTCCGTCTTCTGCGGGCGAGGTACTTCGGCGCGTATCGTTTCGAGCGCACGTCGGCGCGAGAAATGACCCATGTACTTTCCGGCGCGAAGCCCTCACGTGTTCGTGCGCGATGCGCGGGTGGGGGCGGCAGGCGGAGGGACCCGTGGGGCCGTGCGCGGGAGCGCACCAGCCCCCCGGGAGGAGCCTGCTGCCCCCGCCCGTGCAGCGCGCTTAGCCGGAGAAGCCAGCGGAGGCCGAGATAACCAGTCGCGTCGATGCAAGACCTGACCCCCGCTCCCCAAAAGAAAAAGGGGCCCGAAGGCCCCTGTCGTTCCTGCGGCTCGCCCGCGTCAGTCGCGCTCGCCGCCCAGCACGCCCAGCAGCGCCAGCAGGCTCTGGAAGACGTTGATGATGTCTAGGTACAGCGCCAGCGTGGCGGAGATGTAGTTGGTCTCGCCGCCGTCGATGATCTGCTTCAGGTCGTACAGCATGTAGGCGCTGAAGATGCCGATGCACATCACGCTGATCACCAGCATGCCGGTGGTGGAGCCCACGAAGACGTTGATGATGCCGCCGATCATGACCGCCAGGGCGCCCACGAACAGGAACTTGCCCATGCCGGAGAGGTCGCGCTTGATCACGCTCGCCAGGCTGGCCATCACCAGGAAGACGCCGGCGGTGCCGCCGAAGGCCGTCATCACCAGGCTGGCGCCGTTGGAAAAACCCAGCACCATGGCGATCAGGCGCGAGAGCATCAGGCCCATGAAGAAGGTGAACGCCAGCAGCACCGGCACGCCGGCCGCGGAGTTCTTGGTCTTCTCGATGGCGAAGATGAAGCCGAACGCGCCGGCCAGGAAGACCACCAGGCCGACCACGCCGCCCAGCATCTGGGTGATGCCCGTGGCCACGCCGACCCAGGCGCCCAGCACCGTGGGCACCAGGCTCAGCGCCAGCAGCCAGTAGGTGTTGCGAAGGACCTTGTTGCGATCCGCCGCCGGCAGCGCATAGCCGTAGGCAGTGGGTTGCAGTTGCTCGTTCATTGAGGAAGCTCCTTTCGTCGAGGTGCTGTTTGGATGGGGCGGATTCTAGGTTGGTTCCCCGTGTTTTCTCCGGGGGGCCGGGGAAACGCTATGCTTGCGCCCCTATGAAGACCACCCATTTCCTCGAACTGGCCGACGTCAAGGCCATCGCCGCCGCCGCCGAAGCCGAAGCCCTGAAGAACAACTGGGCCGTGACCATCGCCATCGTCGATGCCGGCGGCCACCTGCTGTGGCTGCAGCGCCTCGACGGCGCCCCGGCCATCTCCTCGCACATCGCCCCGTCCAAGGCCCACACGGCCGCCCTGGGCCGCCGCGAGAGCAAGGTGTACGAAGATGTGATCAATGGCGGCCGCACCTCCTTCCTGAGCGCGCCCACGGTCAGCGGCATGCTCGAGGGCGGCGTGCCCGTCATGAAGGACGGCCAGTGCATCGGCGCCGTCGGCGTGTCGGGCGTGAAGTCCACCGAGGACGCCCAGATCGCCAAGGCCGGCATCGCCGCCATCGGCCTGTAATCCTCCCTCACCCGAATGAAACAAGGGGGCCCTCGGGCCCCCTTGTCGTTGGTCGTTCGCCTGGCGGCGCCAGCGCCTCCAGGGCGCCGTCACTTGGTCAGGATCAGCTTGCCCAGGCGCGTGGCCTGCAGCCGGTAGACGACGCCGTTGTGGCTGATCTCCACCGCGCGGTGGCCCCGCAGCAGGTCATCGCTGGAGAAAAGGGGCGGGCGCTGCACCGCCGCCGCCTCCTGGCGCGCGGCCGGCACGGGCACGGCGTGCCGCGGGTCCTCGGCGGGTTCGGCCGTCATTGCAGCGGCTTGGGCTCGGTGATGAAGCCGATCTTGCGCAGGCCGGCCTGCTGCGCCGCCGCCATGGCCTGGGCCACGCGCTCGTAGCGCACCGCCTTGTCACCGCGAATGTGCAGCTCGGGCTGCGGCTCGCGCGCCGCCTCCTGCGCCAGCAGGCGGGGCAGGTCGGCGTCGTCCACCCGGGCCTGGTTCCAGTGGTAGCCGCCCTGCGCGTCCACCGACAGCTGGATGGTCTCGGGCTTGTCCTGCTGCCGCTGGTTGGAGGCCTGCGGCAGGTCGATGTTGACCGCGTGCTTCATCACCGGCACGGTGATGATGAAGATGATCAGCAGGACCAGCATGACGTCCACCAGGGGCGTCATGTTGATCTCGTTCATCACGTCGTCGGTGTCGTCCTGCGTGCCGAAGGCCATCTCAGTTGCCCTTCTTCATGGGAACCACGTTGGACGGCGCGCCGTTGCCGGACACGCGCGCGCCGGTGATGAAGTAGGCGTGCAGATCGTGGGCGAAGCGGTTCATCTTCAGGACCACTGCCTTGTTGCCACGCACCAGCGCGTTGTAGCCCAGCACCGCGGGGATGGCCACGGCCAGGCCCAGGGCGGTCATGATCAGCGCCTCGCCGATCGGGCCGGCCACCTTGTCGATCGAGGCCTGGCCCGCGGTGCCGATCGACAGCAGCGCGTGGTAGATGCCCCAGACCGTGCCGAACAGGCCCACGAAGGGCGCGGTCGAACCCACCGAGGCCAGCACCGCCAGGCCGGACTGCAGGCGGGCGGTGGCTTCGTCGATGGCGTTGCGCAGGCAGCGGGTGATCCAGTCGCTCACGTCCAGCGAGTCGTGCAACTGCGGCTGCGCGTGGTGGTGGACGGTGGCCTCGCGGCCGGCCAGGGCCAGCCCGCGGAAGGGGTTGCCGGGCTCGTTGCCCAGGGCCTCGAGCGCGCCGTTGAAATCAGGGGCGTGCCAGAAGGCTTCGGTGCGGCGGCCCTGGGCGCCGGCGCGGCGCAGGTCCAGCGCCTTGACGATCAGCACGATCCACGAGGACAGCGACATCACCAGCAACAGCACGGCGACCGCCTTGGTGACGAAATCTCCCTGGTTCCACAGGTGGGCGAGGCCGAATTGGGCTTCCATTGTCTTCTTTACTCCAGCACGAAATTGATCGGGACGTTGAACCACATCGCCTCGGCCACGCCGCCGCGCTTGCCGGGGACGTAGCGCCATTTGAGGACGGTGGCCAGGGCCGCCTGGTCCAGCCGCTCGAAGCCGCTGGACTGGCGCAGTTCCGCCTTCTGCGGCGTGCCGTCGGCGGCGATGAGGACGCGAACGATGACCTTGCCCTGCTCGCCCAGGCGCTTGCTCACCGGGGGGTAGGCGGGCTTGGGGTTCTGCAGGTAGTCGGCATCGCTCGAGGGCAGGTCGATGCGCGCGGGCGCGGGCGGCGCCGGCGTGGCCGGGCCGGTGGCCACCGCCGGCGCGGCAGGGGCGGCCGGGACCACCGGTGCGTTGGGGGCGGGGCTGGCCGACGGCGCCGCCGCCACCGGCAGGGGTGCGGGCTGCGGCACGGGTTGGGGCTGCGGCTTGTCCACCGCCGGGGCGGGGGCCGGGGTGCGCGGCGCCGGCTTGGGAGCGGGCGGCGGCGGGGCCGGCCGCGGCTGCGGCGCGGGCGAAAGCATCTCGGCGATGACCTCGGCGGGCACGAAGACCTCGGCCACGCGCCGCACCAGGCCGGTGTTGAGCGCCCACAGGGCAGCGACGTGGAAGGCCAGGACGCTGCCCACGATCAGGGCGTTGCGCCGGGAGCCGAACAGCGGGAAATCGGGCGAGGTGGACAAGTCGGGTACTGCAGGAAAGGTCGCGTCACGTACGCAGCGCCCACCAGGCGCCGGCGACGATCAGCACGAGGCTCAGGCCGAGGCCAGCGAGGAGAGCCATGCCGGCCGGTGCAGGACGACGGGGGCCGAGGGCGCCGCCATCGCGGCGTCGCTGCGGTTGCGGTTGCATTGTTCCACCAGTTCACGGGCGCAGCCCTCGCACTGGCCGCACTGCGTCGCCACACCCAGCTCCAGCTGGAGGTCGCTGAAATCCATGCCGGCATGGACATGCCGGGTGATCTCGCGGTCGGAGACTCGGTTGCAGACGCAGACGATCATGGCGGACCCCGCAGGGTGTCAGTGGAACTGGAGCTGATTATAAATGCGAATCGATCGCATTTGCAATCAGCATAGGAGGTCCGGCGTGATCTGGTCCGTCCGCTCGCAGCCGCACAGGGCCATGGCGACCTCGAATTCGTCGCGCAGCAGGCGCAGGACATGGGCCACCCCCAGGGCGCCGGCGTTGGCCAGTCCCCAGGCCACGGGGCGGCCGACCAGCACCGCGCGGGCGCCCAGGGCCAGGGCCTTGAGGACGTCGGTGCCGCGGCGGATGCCGCCGTCCACGAGCAGGGGCAGGGCGCCGCCGGCGGCCTCGGCCAGCGCGGGCAGCAGGCGGGCGGTGGCCGGCACCGTGTCGAGCGCCCGCCCGCCGTGGTTGGAGACGATGAGCGCATCCACCCCGTGGCGCAGCGCCTCGCGCGCGTCGTCGGGATGGACCAGGCCCTTGAGGACCACCGGCAGGCGGGTCTGCGCCCGCAGCCAGGCGATGTCGTCCCAGGTCGGGGCCTGCCGCAGCAGGTCGGCCAGGTCGGTGGCGGCCGGCGTGGCCGGCAGGTTCACCGCCAGCCCGGGAGGCACCTTGAAGCCGGCGCGCCATTGCGCGTCGCGCGGCGCCTGCACCGGCGCGTCGACCGTGACGACCAGCGCCTCGTAGCCGGCCGCCTCGGCGCGGCGCACCAGGTCGAGGGTGAGGCCGCGGTCGGCCTGCACGTACAGCTGGAACCACAGCGGGCCGCGGTCCGCGTCGCCGCGGACGGCGGCGGCGACGTCCTCCAGCCGCAGGCTGGCCTGGGTGCTGACCACCAGGCCGGCGCCCTGGGCGGCGGCGGCCTGCGCGGTGGCGAGTTCGCCGTCCGGGTGGGCCAGGCGCTGCAGCGCCAGGGGCGCGACCAGGACCGGGTGGGCCAGGGCGCGCCCGAGCAGGGTGGTGGCCGGCGTCAGGCCGGCCAGCGGTCGCAGCGCCCGCGGCAGCAGCCGCAGCGCCCGCCAGGCCTGCAGGTTCTCGGCCAGCGTGACCTCGTCGGCCGAGCCGCCATTGAAATAGGCCCAGGCCGCGGCATCGAGCACGCCGCGCGCATGGGCCTCGTGGTCGGCCAGGGTGTTCAGGCCGGGGGGCAGGGGGGACAGGCGCATGGACATTCCGGCTTCGTTCGCGGCGTCTCAGGTTTCGGACCACATCCGCAGGAGGTTGTGGTACGTGCCCGTCAGGGCGGTGGTTTCCGGCGTCTCGCCCTGCTGGCGGCGCAAGGACAGCAGCTGCATGTCCATCTCGTGCAGCAGCTGCCGCTGTTCGGCGCTGCGCACCAGGCTCTGCGCCCAGAAGAAGCACCCCAGGCGCTCGCCGCGGGTGACCGGGGTCACCTGGTGCAGCGTGGTGCCGGGGTAGAGGACCGCGTGGCCCGCGGGCAGCTTGACCCGCTGCTCGCCGGCACCGAAGGCGAAGGCCAGCTCACCGCCGTCGTACGCGGAGGGCTCGCTGAGGAACACCGTGCAGGAGACATCGGTGCGCACGTACAGCGGCTCGCCCTCGCGCACCGCCTTCAGGCGCAGCGCGTTGTCGACGTGCGCGCCGTAGGCGTTGGCGTCGCCGCGGTAGCGGTTCACGCGCGGGGTGAAGATCCGCAGGGGCAGGGCCGCGCTGAGGAACAGGGGCGAGGCCTCCACCGCCGCCAGCACCAGGGCGCGGACCGCGCGGGCGGCCTCGCAGTCGTGCGGCAGCTGGTGGTTGTTCTTCACCGTCCGGGCCTGCGGGCCGGCGCTTTCGCGGCCGTCCTCCCAGGGCGCATCGGCCAGCAGGCGGCGGGCCGTGGCGACCTGGTCCGGGGAGAGGAGGGCAGGCAGGACGGTGATCATGGCGCTCAGAACCTGAAGCTGGTCGTCACCTGCAGCAGGCGGCCGGCGCCCGGGATGTAATGGCCCGAGTACAGCTGGTCGGCATAGCGCTTGTTGGCCAGGTTGCTCAGGTTCGCCTTGACCGTGAGCTGGTCCTGCGTGACGACGTACTCGGCCATCAGGTCGGCGGTGATGAAGCTGGGGACGGTCCAGCCCGGGTTGCGGTTCGGCGTCTGCTCGCCGCGGAAGTTCAGGCCGCCGCCTGCGCGCAGCTTGGGCGTGAACTGGTAGGTGCTCCACAGCGTGCCGCTGTAGCGCGGCGTGAGCGAGGGGCGGCCGGTTTCACCGCCGGCGACCGCCGCGTCGATGGTGGCGATGGGCAGCCACATGTACGAGCCGAACACCTCCCACTTCGGGGTGATGCGGCCGCTGATGTCGACCTCGGCGCCGGCGACGTGGCGCTTGCCGGACAGGGTGGTCAGGTTGACCAGCGGGTCGGTGTTGCGCTCGTGCAGCTTGGTCGTGCGGAAGGCCGCCACGCGGGTGGTCCACTGCTTGCCGGGGGCGTCGAACTTGCCACCGACCTCGAAGTTGATCGACTGCTCGGGCGGGGTGTCCTGGTTGGCGGCGCTCAGCGAGTAGGCGTCGCCCGAGGTGTTGAACGAGGTGCCCAGCGAGACGTGGTACGACTGCAGCGCGTTCGGCTGGAACAGCGCGCCCAGGCGCTTGCTGAATTCCGAGACCTTCATGCGGTAGGGCGTGACCGTCTCGGGGCCGGCGGCGTTGGCGGGGATGGCGAACTGGCGGTACTTGCCCGAGAGGTGGTCCCAGCGCAGGCCGGCCACCACCTTCCAGTGCTCGGCCACCTGCACCATGTCCTGCACGTAGGCGCCGTAGCCGGTGGACTCGTAGTCGTTGTTGGTGCGCAGCACGCGGGTGGATTCGTCGATCGCGGCGCCGTCGTCGGGCGTGCCGAGCAGGGTGGTCGGCTTGGCGATCGTCACGCCGCCCTGGGCCGCGGCGCGCGCGGCGTGGACCGTCTTGCGCTCCAGCGCCAGGTCGACGCCGGCCAGCAGCTCGTGCTGCAGGCCCAGGGCCTGGAACTTGCCGCTGTAGTCGCTTTGCAGCTGCGTCACGTCCATCTCCTGGATCTTCAGCTGGGTGCTGCGGTTCAGGACGCTGGCGGCGGTCAGGTTGGACAGGTAGGTGCCGCCGGGCAGGCGGAGGGTGCTCGCGCGCAGGTCGCGGGTGAAGTGGCTCACGCGGGCCTGGGTGCGCAGCTCGCCGCCGCCGTCGAAGCGGTGCACATGGCCCAGGCTGGCGATGGCCGCGCCGCTGTGGTTGTAGTCGGTGGCCATGCCGTACCGGGCGGTCGGGTCGACCGGCAGCACGGTGGTCTGGGCCACGGTGGACGTGGCGCCCGGGCGGATCCACGGCATGCCGTAGTTCACCCCGTTGTTGTTGTTCAGGTAGTAGAGCGAGGCGAGGAATTCGTCGCGCTCGCCGATGCCGCGGCGGTAGGCGACGGCGGCGCCGTTCTTGTCGATGGCGCTGCCCGAGCCGTTGTTGTCGGCCCGGGTGGCCATCACGTTCACGCGCAGGGCGGCGTTCTCGCCGGTGACCCGGTTGAAGTCGCCGACCACGCGGTGGTGGCGGTGGCTGCCGATCGTGTAGTCGACCTGGTTCTCGTCCATCAGGCGCGGCAGCTTGGTGACCTGGTTGATCGCGCCGCCGGTGGAGCCGCGGCCGAAGAGCATGGAGGCGGAGCCGCGCAGCACCTCGAGGCGGTCCAGCGCGAAGGTGTCGCGGTCGTAGATGGCCGGGTCGCGCATGCCGTCGATGAACATGTCGCCCGCGCCCTGCACCGGGAAGCCGCGCAGGCGCACGTCCTCCTCGCCGCCCTCGGCTGCCATGAAGCTCACGCCGGCGGTGTTCCTCAGGGCGTCCTTCACCGTGTCGAGGTTGCGGTCGTCCATCAGGCGCTCGGTCACCACGGTGACCGATTGCGGGATGTCGCGCAGTTCCTGCGTGCCGCGGCCGATGCGCGACTGGGTGGCGCGCACCGAGTCCTTGCCTTCGGCGATCTCGGCCTTCTCCTTCACCTCGACGGTGGCCAGGGTGCGGGCGGGCGTGGTGGCGGGGGCGGACTGGGCGGCGGCGCCGGCGGACGCGGCCAGGAGGAGGGCGCCCAGCGGCAGGAGGGCGTGGTCGGACAGGGAATGCATGCAGCAGCCTCAGGTGGGTCCCCGGGGCCGGGGACGGTGGACGTTGGAGGCTGGCTGGGTGCGCGGACGGAGTCCCGCGCGGACTTGGCTGGCCGAATTGGATTCAGCTCAGCAGTTTACATCAAATGCGAATCATTCTCAATGCGATTCGTCCATCTGGGACTGCAGGTAGTTCGGCAGGCCGACCTTGTTGATCAGGTCCAGCTGGGTTTCGAGGAAGTCGATGTGCTCCTCGGTGTCATCCAGGATGTCCTGGAGGATGTCGCGGGAGACGTAGTCACGGGCCGCCTCGCAGGCCGCGATGCCTTCCTTGATGGTGAGCTGGGCGGCGCGCTCCAGGCGAAGGTCGCAGTCGAGCAGCTCGGGCACGTCCTCGCCGATCAGGAGCTTGCCCAGGTCCTGCAGGTTGGGCAGGCCGTCGAGCATGAGGATGCGGGCCATGAGCTTGTCCGCATGCTTCATCTCGCCGATGGACTCCTGGTACTCCTTCTTGGCCAGCTTGCCGAAGCCCCAGTGCTGCAGGATGCGGTAGTGGAGGAAGTACTGGTTGGTGGCCGTGAGCTCGTTGCGCAGCTGGGCCTGCAGGTGGTGGATGATCTTCGGGTCGCCTTGCATCACGGAGCTCCAGAAAGCAGGAAGGGTGGGTGCTGGCATTGTGCGCGAAACACCTGCCAGCGCCCACCCCTCACGAGGCGTCCCTCCCCTGTTACGCCGCGACGGGAGTGCGGATCAGGTGGTCGAAGGCGCTGAGTGCGGCCTTCGCGCCCTCGCCGGCGGCGATGATGATCTGCTTGTACGGCACCGTGGTGGCGTCACCCGCGGCGAACACGCCGGGCATCGAGGTCTGGCCCTTGGCATCGACCACGATCTCGCCATGCTTCGACAGCTCCAGCGTGCCCTTGAGCCACTCGGTGTTCGGCACCAGGCCGATCTGCACGAACACGCCCTCCAGCGGCACGTGGTGGTCGGCGCCGGTGGCGCGGTCCTTGTACGACAGGCCGTTGACCTTCTGGCCGTCGCCGGTGATCTCGGTGGTCTGGGCGTTCATGACCACGGTCACGTTCGGCAGGCTGTGCAGCTTCTTCTGCAGCACGGCGTCGGCGCGCAGCTCGGTGGCGAACTCGATCAGGGTCACATGCTGCACCAGGCCGGCCAGGTCGATGGCCGCCTCGACGCCGGAGTTGCCGCCGCCGATCACTGCCACGCGCTTGCCCTTGAAGAGGGGGCCGTCGCAGTGCGGGCAGTAGGCCACGCCCTTGTTCTTGTATTCCTTTTCGCCGGGCACGTTGACGTTGCGCCAGCGCGCGCCGGTGGTGAGGATCACGGTCTTCGCCTTCAGGGTCGCGCCGCTTTCCAGCTGCACCTGAACCAGGTCGCCCGGGATCAGGGCCTTGGCGCGCTGCAGGTTCATGATGTCCACGTCGTAGTGGCGAACGTGCTCCTCCAGGGCCAGGGCGAACTTCGGGCCCTCGGTTTCCTTGATGGAGACGAAGTTCTCGATGCCCAGGGTGTCCAGCACCTGGCCGCCGAAGCGCTCGGAGGCCACGCCGGTGCGGATGCCCTTGCGCGCGGCATACACCGCAGCCGCGGCGCCGGCCGGGCCGCCGCCGATGATCAGCACGTCGAACGGGTCCTTGGCATCGATCTTGGCGGCCTCGCGCTGGGCGCCGCCCTTGTCGACCTTGGCCAGGATCTCTTCCAGCGTCATGCGGCCGTTGCCGAACATGGTGCCGTTCAGGAAGACGGTGGGCACGCCCATGATCTGGCGCTCGTTGATCTCGTCCTGGAACAGGCTGCCCTCGATCATGGTCGCCTTGATGCGCGGGTTCTGCACCGCCATCAGGTTCAGGGCCTGGACCACGTCCGGGCAGTTGTGGCAGGTCAGGGAGACGTAGACCTCGAAGTCCAGGTCGGTGTCCAGGGCGCGGATCTGGTCCAGCAGCGCCTGTTCCACCTTGGGCGGGTAGCCGCCCACCTGCAGCAGCGCCAGCACGAGGGAGGTGAATTCATGCCCCATCGGCAGGCCGGCGAAGCGCGGGCCGTGGTTCTCGCCGGGGCGGTTGACCGCGAACGAGGGCGTGCGGTGCGGGCCGCCCTGCAGGGTGTTCACGGTGATCAGTTTCGAGGACTCCGCGATGTCGTTCAGCAGGGCCTGCATGTCGACCGAGGCCTGCGAATCATCGAGCTGGGCGGTGATCTCCACCGGCTGCGTGATGCGTTCGAGGTAGGCGGCGAGTTGGGCTTTGAGAGCAGCGTCGAGCATGGGAGCCTCCGTGGGGATTCGTTGGATTTCGGAAAAGCAAAGGCCCGGGGCGGGGTGCACCCCGGGCCTCTTTCATCAGGCGGCGCAGGCCGGTGGGCCTGCGCGCCGAATGGAGTACAGGCCTGGGGCCTGCGTGCCGTGCGTGGATTGGCGGCTTAGATCTTGCCGACCAGGTCCAGCGAGGGCTTGAGGGTGGCGGCGCCTTCTTCCCACTTGGCGGGGCAGACTTCACCCGGGTGCGAGGCGACGTACTGGGCGGCCTTGACCTTGCGCAGCAGGTCGGCGGCGTTGCGGCCGATGCCTTCGGCGGTGATTTCCACGGCCTGGATCACGCCCTGGGGGTCGACGATGAAGGTGCCGCGGTCGGCCAGGCCCTCGGCTTCGCGCATGCACTCGAAGTTGCGGGTCAGGGTTCCGGTCGGGTCGCCGATCATGGTGTACTGGATCTTGCGGATGGTGTCCGAAGCGTCCTGCCAGGCCTTGTGCACGAAGTGCGTGTCGGTCGACACGGAGTAGATCTCCACGCCCAGCTTCTGGAATTCGGCGTACTTGTCAGCCACGTCGCCCAGCTCGGTGGGGCAGACGAAGGTGAAGTCGGCGGGGTAGAAGAAGAACACCGACCACTTGCCCTTCACGGTTTCGTCGGAGACCTCGATGAACTTGCCTTGCTTGAGCGCGGCGTTCTTGAACGGCTTGATCTGGGTGTTGATGACGGACATCGTTGTTTCCTCTGGTTGGTTGCGGGTTAGTCGACGGGATGGATCTTAGGCCCGGGGAAGGGATGCATCAACTCAATTGAAGCAATCCTGTCGATTTATTTCATCTATTAACTGCCGCCTTGACCCGGCTCAATACTCCAGCCGCTCGGGCCGGACTTCCTGCAGGATGGTGGTGGCGATCTCCTCGATCGACTTGGTGGTGGTGGACAGCCACCGGATGCCGGCGCGCCGCATCATGGCCTCGGCCTCGGACACCTCCATGCGGCAGTTCTGCAGCGAGGCGTAGCGCGAGTCGGGCCGGCGCTCGTTGCGGATCTCGGACAGCCGTTCGGGCTGGATGGTCAGGCCGAAGATCTTCTTCTTGAACGGCACCAGGGCCGGCGGCAACTGGCGGCGCTCGAAGTCCTCGGGGATCAGGGGGTAGTTGGCGGCCTTCAGGCCGTACTGCATGGCCAGGTACAGGGAGGTGGGGGTCTTGCCGCTGCGGCTCACGCCGACGAGGATCACGTCGGCCGCCTCCAGGTCGCGGTTGCTCTGGCCGTCGTCGTGGGCCAGGCTGAAGTTGATGGCCTCGATCCGGTCGTGGTAGGCCTGGCTCTTGCTCACGTCCGAGAAACGGCCGACCCGGTGGTTGGACTTCATTCCCAGCTCGACTTCCAGCGGCCGCACGAAGGTGCCGAACATGTCCAGCAGCATCGCCTGGCAGCCTGCCTCGATCACCCGTAGCACCTCCATGTTCACCAGCGTGGTGAAGACGATGGGCCGGTTGCCCTCGACCTGGGCCGTGTGGTTGACCTGGCGGACGGCCTGGTGGGCCTTTTCCACCGTGTCCACGAACGGCAGGCGCACGTGGCGCGGCTTGAACTCGAACTGCGCCAGGATGGCGTTGCCAAAGGTTTCGGCCGTGATGCCGGTGCCGTCGGAGATGTAGAAAACGGTGCGTTGGGCCATGGAAAGTCGGCAGACGGGCTGCAATACGGCCGGGTTGGCCGCCTAGAATCGCCATTATCCGAATTCATGGCCCCATGACCCGCAGCCGCCCATTCGAACAAGCACAAAGCTGGCTGCCGCTTCAGGGGGCCGGGCCCGCCCGCCGGCCCGACAGGTTTTCAACTTCTGGAGCTTTCCCATGTCCACCCGGTTCGAGCCGACCGCCCTGGTCGTTCCCTTTGAAGACCTGAGAATGAGCGACGTCGAGGTCGTTGGCGGCAAGAACGCCAGCCTCGGCGAAATGATCTCGCAGCTGCCGCAGGGCGTGCGCGTGCCCACCGGCTTCGCCACCACCGCGCACGCCTTCCGCGAGTTCCTGGCCTTTGACGGGCTGGCCGCCCGCATCCAGGCCCGACTGGACGCCCTGGACACCGACGACGTGCGCGCCCTGGCCGCCGCCGGCGCGGAGATCCGCGGCTGGGTCGAAGCCCAGCCCTTCCCGGCCGACCTGGAGGCTGCCATCCGCGCCGCCTTCGACAAGCTCTCGGGCGGCAGCGCCAGCGCCAGCTTCGCGGTGCGCTCCTCCGCCACCGCCGAGGACCTGCCCGACGCCTCCTTCGCCGGCCAGCAGGAGACCTTCCTGAACGTGCAGGGCATCGAGCAGGTGCTGCACAAGATGAAGGAGGTCTTCGCCTCCCTCTACAACGACCGCGCCATCAGCTACCGCGTGCACAAGGGCTTCGCCCATGCCGACGTGGCCCTGTCCGCCGGCGTGCAGCGCATGGTGCGCTCCGACCTGGGCGCCGCCGGCGTGATGTTCACCATCGACACCGAGTCCGGCTTCGAGGACGTGGTCTTCATCACCGCCAGCTACGGCCTGGGCGAGACCGTGGTCCAGGGCGCCGTCAACCCCGACGAGTTCTACGTCCACAAGCCGATGCTGCAGGCCGGCAAGAAGGCCGTGATCCGCCGCAACCTCGGCTCCAAGCTGATCCAGATGGTCTTCGCCACCCCGGAGGAGAAGGCGGCCTCCGGCAAGCTGATCAAGACGGTCGACGTGCCGCTGGAGCAGCGCAACCGCTATTCCCTGTCCGACGCCGATGTCGAGCAGCTGGCCCGCTATGCCCAGGTCATCGAGAAGCACTACGGCCGACCGATGGACATCGAGTGGGGCAAGGACGGCCAGGACGGCCAGCTCTACATCCTGCAGGCCCGCCCCGAGACGGTGAAGAGCCAGGCCGCGGGCAAGGCGGAGCTTCGCTACAAGCTCAAGGGCAAGGGCAACGTGCTGTCCGAGGGTCGGGCCATCGGCCAGAAGATCGGCACCGGGCCGGTGCGCCTGGTGCACAACGTCTCCGAGATGGACAAGGTCCAGCCCGGCGACGTGCTGGTCGCCGACATGACCGACCCCAACTGGGAGCCGGTGATGAAGCGCGCCAGCGCCATCGTCACCAACCGCGGCGGGCGCACCTGCCACGCGGCCATCATTGCGCGCGAGCTGGGCATCCCGGCCGTGGTGGGCTGCGGCGACGCCATGGAGACCCTGAAGGACGGCACCCTGGTCACCGTCTCCTGCGCCGAGGGCGACACCGGCCGCATCTACGACGGCCTGCTCGAGACCGAGGTCACCGAGGTCAAGCGCGGCGCCATGCCCGAGATCTCCACCAAGATCATGATGAACGTGGGCAATCCGCAGCTGGCCTTCGACTTCGCGCAGCTGCCCAACCAGGGCGTGGGCCTGGCCCGCCTGGAATTCATCATCAACAACAACATCGGCGTCCACCCCAAGGCCATCCTGGACTACCCGAATGTCGATGCCGACCTGAAGAAGGCGGTCGAGTCCGTGGCCCGCGGCCATGCCTCGCCCCGCGCCTTCTACGTGGACAAGGTCGCCGAGGGCGTGGCCACCATCGCCGCGGCCTTCTGGCCCAAGCCCGTCATCGTGCGCCTGTCGGACTTCAAGTCCAACGAGTACCGCAAGCTGATCGGCGGCTCGCGTTACGAGCCCGAGGAGGAGAACCCCATGCTGGGCTTCCGCGGCGCGGCCCGCTACATCAGCGAGGACTTCGGCGAAGCGTTCGCCATGGAGTGCGAGGCGCTCAAGCGCGTGCGCGGCGAGATGGGCCTCACCAATGTGCAGGTCATGGTGCCGTTCGTTCGCACGGTGAGCCAGGCCGCGCGCGTCGTGGCCCTGCTGGCCAAGTTCGGCCTCAGGCGCGGCGAGGACGACCTCAAGCTGATCATGATGTGCGAAATCCCGAGCAACGCCATCCTGGCCGATGCCTTCCTCGAGCACTTCGACGGCTTCTCGATCGGCTCCAACGACCTGACGCAGCTGACCCTGGGCCTGGACCGCGACTCCGGCCTGGAGCTGCTGGCGCATGACTTCGACGAGCGCGACCCGGCCGTCAAGGCCATGCTGTCGCTGGCCATCGCGGCCTGCCGCAAGCAGGGCAAGTACGTCGGCATCTGCGGCCAGGGGCCCAGCGACCACCCCGACTTCGCCCAGTGGCTGGCGAAGGAGGGCATCTCCTCCATCTCGCTCAATCCGGACAGCGTCATCGAGACCTGGCAGGGGCTGGCCTCCGCTTGAGCATGAGCGCCGCGCCGGGCCGCCTGCACCGCAACATGGCCCTGTATGTGGCAGGGCTGGTGGCGGTACTGGCGGCGCTGCACGCGGCGGAGGAGGGCGGCCTGTCCCGGCGCTGGCTGGGGCCGGCCTTCCTCTTCGCGTCGGTGATGATGTACGCGGTGATCGGCATCTGGTGCCGCACCACCGACCCGCTCGAGTACTACGTCGCCGGCCGCCGCATCCCGGCCTTCTACAACGGCATGGCCACCGCGGCCGACTGGATGTCGGCCGCCTCCTTCATCAGCCTGGCCGGCGCCCTGTACCTGCAGGGCTTCTCGGGCGCGCCGGGCAGCGCCGGCGGGCTGGCCTACATCATGGGCTGGACCGGCGGCTTCTGCCTGCTGGCCCTGCTGGTCGCGCCCTACCTGCGCAGCCTGTCCCTCTACACCGTCCCCGACTACTTCCAGCTGCGCTACGGCGGCACCTGGCCCCGGCGCATCGCCGCCATCGCCACCGTGCTGTGCTCCTTCGTCTACGTGGTCGCGCAGATCTACGGCATCGGCCTGATCGCCTCGCGCCTGACCGGCGTGCAGTTCGAGATCGGCATCCTTCTGGGCCTGGGTGGCGTGCTGCTGTGCTCCTTCCTGGGCGGCATGCGTGCCATCACCTGGACCCAGGTTGCGCAGTACGTGGTGCTGCTGCTGGCCTTCCTCATCCCCGTCTCCTGGCTGGCCTACAAGCAGCTGGGCAGTCCTTTCGCGCCGGCGGTCTACGGCCAGCAGCTGGACAAGATCGCCATCCTGGAAAAGGAGCTGACCGACGCCCGCGCCGAGCGGCAGGTGCAGATGGCGTTCCAGCAGCGGGCCATCGAGTACAGCCTGAAGCTCCAGGACGTGGACCAGGCCCTGCGCGCGGAGCGCGAGCAGGCGCGCGGGCGGCTGCAGGCCCTGCGCGAGCAGGGTGCCGACGCGATGACGGTGGCCGCCGCCCATCGGGACCTGGCCGAGATCCCGCGCGACGCGGCGACCGCGCGCGAGCAGTGGCTGCGCACCGTCCAGGACAGCGAGGCGCGCTCGCAGCCGCTGGGTGGGCTGCCGCTGCACACCCAGCCCTTCGCCGGCGACCCGGCCGGCAGCCCGGAGGACCGGGCGGCCTTCCAGTCCTCCCGCCTCAACTTCCTGGCGCTGATGTTCTGCCTGATGGCGGGCACCCTGGGCCTGCCGCACCTGCTCACGCGCTTCTACACCACGTCCAGCGTCAGCCAGGCACGCTCCTCGGTGGGCTGGGCGCTGTTCTTCATCGGCCTGCTGTATGTCAGCGCGCCAGCCCTGGCGGCGCTCGTCAAGTACGAGGTGATGCAGGGCCTGACCGGCATCCGCTTCAGCGAGCTGCCCACCTGGATCGTCCAGTGGTCGCGGGTCGACCCGGCCCTGATCTCCGTGCGCGACATGAACGGCGACGGCCTGCTGCAGTTCAGCGAGCTGCGCCTGGGGGCCGACATCATCATGCTGGCCACGCCCGAGATCGGCGGGTTGCCCTACGTGGTCTCGGCCCTGGTGGCGGCGGGCGGCCTGGCCGCGGCCCTGTCCACCGCCGACGCGCTGCTGCTCACGATCAGCAGCGCCCTGGTCCGCGACCTGTACGTGCCCGACGTCTCCGGCAGCACCACGCCCGAGCAGCGGGTGATCCTGTCCAAGTTCGCGCTGCTGGCCGTGGCGGTGGTCGCCGCCACGGTGGCCATGTTCAAGCCCTCGGACATCCTGTCCCTGGTCACCGCCTCGTTCTCGCTGGCCGCCGCGGCCCTGGTGCCGGGGATGGTGCTGGGCATCTTCTGGCGCGGCGCCACCGGCCGGGGCGCCGCCTGGGGCATGCTCGCCGGCCTGGGGGTGACGGTGTTCTACATGCTGTCCAACGCCGCCTGGCTGCGGGGCCTGCTGCACCTGCACACGCCCCAATCCCTCTGGTGGAGCATCCAGCCGGTCTCCGGCGGGGTGTTCGGCGTGGCGGCCGGCGTGGCGGTGACGGTCGTGGCCAGCCTGGCCACCCGCGCCCGCCTGGCGCCGGCGACCCAGCCCGCTCCGGGAAACCCCTAGGGCGGTGGCCCGTTTCATCGACGATTTTGTAAGCTGCCGGCAAGAGGCGGCCGGGACCATGCTCCCCGACTGAGCAAGAGTCATTTCAGGATTGCCCCGGGCGTTCACGCGCCCGGGGTTCTTTTTTGCCCGGCTGCAAGCCTGCTACAATCTCGCGCTTTGCCTTGCCACACCGGCTCGCAACCGGGTGGCTTTCATCCACAAGGAGAAATCCATGCGACATTACGAGATCGTCTTGCTGATCCACCCGGATCAGAGCGAACAGGTTCCGGCCATGCTGGAGCGCTACAAGGGCATGATCACCGCCGGCGGCGGCAAGATCCACCGCGTTGAAGACTGGGGCCGCCGTCAACTGGCGTACCAGATCAACAAGCTGGCCAAGGCCCACTACCTGTGCGTGAACATCGAGGCCGACCAGGCCGTGATGAACGAGCTCGAGCATGCCTTCCGCTTCAACGACGCCGTCCTGCGCCACCTGACCGTGGTCAAGAAGAAGGCCGAGACCGGTGCGTCTTCCATGATGAAGACCGTCGAGCGCGAAGAGGCCCGCAAGGCCCAGCAGGCGGAGTTCCAGCAACAGTAAGGCGCCCGCTGCGCGCGTGACCAACCAGGTTGTCCTGAGCGCCTGCATCGCCGAGGCTTCGGCCCTGCGATACACCCCGGCCGGGCTGCCCGCCCTGGACCTTCGGCTCGAGCACGAGTCCGAGATGTCCGAGGCAGGCGGCAGGCGGCAGGTGAAGGCGGCCCTCAGGGCCGTGGCCTTCGGCCCGCTGGCCGAGACCCTGGCCAGGCAACCGGTGGGAAGTCCCTGGCGATTCGCCGGCTTCCTGGCCAACCCGCGCAACGGCAAGCACCCTGTGCTGCACATCCAAGAGTTTCAGCAAGATTAATTTTTCGAGAGGTCCCTCATGGCCACGTTCAAGAAATTCAACAAGGACAAGCGTCCGAAGCGCAACACCCAGTCGCTGCTGTTCAAGCGCAAGCGCTTCTGCCGCTTCACCGTCGCCGGCGTCGAGGAAATCGACTACAAGGACGTCGACACCCTGCGCGACTTCATCGCCGAGAACGGCAAGATCATCCCCGCGCGCCTGACCGGCACGCGCGCCATCTACCAGCGTCAGCTGAACACCGCCATCAAGCGCGCCCGCTTCCTGGCCCTGGTGCCGTACAGCGACCAGCACCGCATCTAAGGAGCCAAGAACATGGAAATCATCCTGCTCGAGAAGGTCATCAACCTTGGCAACCTGGGCGACATCGTCAAGGTCAAGGACGGTTACGGCCGCAATTTCCTGATCCCCACCGGCCAAGCCAAGCGTGCGACCGCCGCCAACAAGGCCGAGTTCGAAGCCAAGCGCGCCGAACTGGAAAAGCAAGCCGCTGCCAAGCTGGCTGAAGCCCAGGCCCAGGGCGAGAAGCTGTCCGGTACCACCGTCAAGCTGACCCAGAAGGCCGGCGTGGACGGCCGCCTGTTCGGCTCCGTGACCAACTTCGACATCGCCGAAGAGCTGAAGAAGTCCGGCTACGACGTGTCCAAGGCCCAGGTCCGCATGCCCAACGGCCCGATCAAGATGGTCGGCGACAGCAGCGTCTCCGTGTCCCTGCACACGGACGTGGTGGTCGACATCAACGTCACCGTCTACGGCGAAACCGCCTAAGCAGCCTGCGCTGCCCGAAAAGCCGCCCGCCCGGGCGGCTTTTTATTTGCCCACAGGAAAACCGGACTTGTTCCCGGGTTGGGCACGGTTTATCCACAGCCTTGTCCCGTGACCCGCGGGGCTCGTCGGCCTAACATGGCGGGTTCACGAGAACATCATGTCTGCAGTACTGACAACCCTCGAAGACGACTTCCCGCGTGACCGCGAAGTGGCCCAGCTGCGCGTGCCGCCGCACTCCATCGAGGCCGAGTCCAGCGTGCTCGGCGGCCTGTTGCTCGACAACGGCGCCTGGGACCGCATCGGCGACCTGCTCACCGAGGGCGACTTCTACCGCTACGAGCACCGCCTGGTCTTCAAGGCCATCGCCGACCTGATCAACGGCACCAAGCCGGCCGACGTGATCACGGTGTTCGAGGCGCTGCAGAGCCTGGGCAAGTCGGACGAGATCGGCGGCCTGGCCTACCTGAACTCGCTGGCGCAGTACGTGCCCAGCGCGGCCAACATCCGCCGCTACGCGGAAATCGTGCGCGAGCGCGCGATCCTGCGCAAGCTGGTCACCGCCTCCGACGAGATCGCCACCGCCGCCTTCAACCCGCAGGGCAAGCCGGTGGACCGCATCCTCGACGAGGCCGAGCAGAAGATCTTCCACATCGGCGAGGAGGGCACGCGCTCCAAGCAGGGCTTCCACGACCTGGGCTCGCTGGTGATCGACCTCATGGACCGGGTGCAGGAGATGGCCGACAACCCGGCCGACATCACCGGCATCCCCACCGGCTTCTACGACCTGGACCGCATGACCTCCGGCCTGCAGGCCGGTGACCTGATCATCCTGGCGGCGCGGCCCTCCATGGGCAAGACCTCGTTCGCGATCAACATCGCCGAGCACGTGGCCATCAACGAGGAGCTGCCGGTGGCGGTGTTCTCGATGGAAATGGGCGCTGCCCAGCTGGCCGTGCGTATCGTGGGTTCGATCGGCCGCATCGACCAGGGCCACCTGCGCACCGGCAAGCTGACCGACGATGAATGGCCGCGGCTGACCGAGGCCATCGAGAAGCTGCGTTCGGTGCAGCTGCACATCGACGAAACCCCGGGCCTGACGGTGAGCGAGCTGCGCGCCAACGCCCGCCGCCTGGCGCGCCAGTGCGGCGGCAAGCTGGGCCTGATCGTGATCGACTACCTGCAGCTGATGTCGGTGTCCGGCAGCAGCGCCGACGAGAACCGCGCCACCGCCGTGGGCGAGATCTCGCGCGGCCTGAAGATGCTGGCCAAGGAACTGGGCTGCCCGGTGATCGCGCTGTCGCAGCTGTCGCGGGGCGTGGAGTCGCGCACCGACAAGCGCCCGATGATGTCGGACCTGCGCGAATCCGGCGCCATCGAGCAGGACGCGGACGTGATCATGTTCATCTACCGCGACGACTACTACAACAAGGACTCCAAGGAGCCCGGCGTCGCCGAGATCATCATCAGCAAGCAGCGTAACGGCCCCACCGGCACGGCCAAGCTGGCGTTCATGAAGCAGCTGACGAAGTTCGAGTCGCTGGCCTCCGGCGCGTACGACGACTTCTGAGCGGCCAGAAAAAAGGGCCTGCGCGAGGCAGGCCCAATTCGTTGGGTGTGCCGCCCTTTACAGCACTTCCGACGCGAAATCCGCCAGGCGCGAACGCTCGCCGCGCGCCAGGGTGATGTGGCCGCTGTGCGGCCAGCCCTTGAACTTGTCGACCGCGAAGGTCAGGCCCGACGAGCCCTCGGTGAGGTAGGGCGTGTCGATCTGCGCCAGGTTGCCCATGCAGATGATCTTGGTGCCCGGGCCCGCGCGGGTGATCAGGGTCTTCATCTGCTTGGGCGTGAGGTTCTGCGCCTCGTCGATGATCAGGTACTTGTTCAGGAAGGTGCGGCCGCGCATGAAGTTCATGCTCTTGATCTTGATGCGGCTGCGGATCAACTCGTTGGTGGCTGCGCGGCCCCATTCGCCGGCGCTGGTCTCGGTCTTGGCCAGCACCTCGAGGTTGTCGTCCAGCGCGCCCATCCAGGGGCCCATCTTCTCTTCCTCGGTGCCGGGCAGGAAGCCGATGTCCTCGCCCACGCTCACCGTGGCGCGGGTCATGATGATCTCGGTGTAGCGGCGGTCGTCCAGCACCTGGGTCAGCCCGGCGGCCAGGGCCATCAGCGTCTTGCCGGTACCCGCGGTGCCGGTGAGGGTGACGAAGTCGACCTCGGGGTCCATCAGCAGGTTCATCGCGAAGTTCTGCTCGCGGTTGCGGGTGGTCACGCCCCAGACCGCGTTCTTCAGGTGGCCGTAGTCCTTGAGCGTGCGCAGCACCGCGGTCTTGCCGCGGATCTCGGTCACGCGGGCGTACAGGCTCGGCTCGCCCGGCGCCTCGAAGTACACGAACTGGTTGATCAGCAGGCTCGGCACGATCGGGCCGGTGATGCGGTAGTAGGTGTGCTGGCCGTTCTGCCAGCTCTCCACCGTCTTGCCGTGCTTGGCCCAGAAGTCCGGGGGCAGGGCGAGGCTGCCGGCGTACAGCAGGTCCAGGTCGTCGATGGTCTTGTCGTTGCGGTAGTCCTCGGTGGCCAGGCCCAGGGCCCGGGCCTTGACCCGCATGTTGATGTCCTTGGAGACCAGCACCACGTCGCGGCCGGGATGCTGCTCGCGCAGGGCCTGCACCACGCCCAGGATCTGGTTGTCCGCCTTGCCCTGGGGCAGGGTGCTGGGCAGGGGGTTGGCCAGCGCCTGGGTCTGGAAGAACAGGCATCCGCCGGCCTCCACGTGGCCGGAGGTGTCCAGCTTCAGGCCCTTGCCGATGTCGGCGCCCTGGGCGTCGGCGAGGGCGTCGAGCGAGCGGCTGGCCTGGCGGGCGTTGCGGGCGACCTCGGTCATGCCCTTCTTGTGGCCGTCGAGCTCCTCCAGCACGATCATCGGCAGGAAGATGTCGTGCTCCTCGAAGCGGAACAGGCACATCGGGTCGTGCATCAGCACGTTGGTGTCCAGCACGAACAGCTTGGTGGGGCCGGAGGCCTTCGGCTTGGTCTTGCGCGTACGAGCTTCCGGGGCGCTGGCCTCGGCGGGGGCGGCCTTGCGGCGGCCGGCGGGTTTGGCGGCCGGCGGCGCGGCGGGCGTCTCGAACAGCGCCATCACCTCGGACTCGCCGCCGCCGCTGCGCGGGTCCAGGTCCTCGATCTGGGCGCGCTCAGGCAACGGGCTGCCGGTGGGGGATGCCGCCTCCGATTTCCGGGCTGCCTTGTGCGGGGAACGGGCCGGGGCGTCAAACGCCTGCGGCGGCAGGAGGGCGGCACGCTTGGTGGGGGCGGGGGGCAGCGGCATACGACGAGGAATTCCCGGTTGGAAGTGGCGAAGAAAAACAAAAAAGCCGCCGGGCGAGCCGGGCGGCTTTGTCGGGGCTGGCGGTGTTGACGCAGGGCGTCAGGGACAACGGCATGAACCCATTATGCACGGGCCGATTGACACGACAACCGACAGGGTCGGTGCCTGTTGCGGCCCGGCGTCAGGCCGCCTTCTTCAGCAGCTTGACGGCCTTCAGGACCTCGTCCACGTGGCCCGGGACCTTCAGGCCGCGCCACTCCTGCTTGAGGATGCCGTCGGCGCCGATCAGGAAGGTGCTGCGCTCGATGCCCTTGACCTTCTTGCCGTACATGATCTTGTTCTTGACCACGCCGAACATGTGGCACATCTTTTCCTCGGTGTCGGCGATCAGCTCGAAGGGCAGTTCCAGCTTGGCCTTGAAGTCGTCATGGGACTTCATGTTGTCGCGGGAGACGCCGAAGACGGTGGCACCGGCCTTCACAAAGTCCTTGTACTTGTCGCGGAACTGCATGGCCTCGGTGGTGCAGCCCGGCGTGTTGTCCTTGGGGTAGAAGTACAGAACGAGCACCTGGCCCAGGTGGGTGGTGTTGGTCACCTTGATGCCGCCCGTGGCGTTCGCCTCGAATTCGGGGATGAGTTTGTTGACAACGATCGCCATGGATTTGTACTCGTGTGACAGTAATTTGGTCGTTGTTGCGCGGTGTGGGGCTGCGCTGAACCCGCGATTTTACCCGAAACGTTCAACCCGGCCGGCGGGTGTGTCGCGCCATCAGGCGGCCGGTTCCAGCAGCAGCGCCGCGGCGACGGTGCGGCCTTCCTGGGCCAGGATGTTGTAGGTGCGGCAGGCCGCCGCGGTGTCCATGGTCTCCAGGCCGATGCGCCGGGCGATCAGGGGGGCCAGCCAGGCGGGGCGGGGGAAGCGGATGCGGCTGCCGCTGCCGAAGATCACCACCTCCACGTCGAGCCTGGCGAGCGCCTCGAAATGGCTGGCGTCGAGTTGCTCGAATGTCCCGCCGGCCCAGGCGATGCGCTCGCCGCCGGAGCCCACGATGAGGCTGTGGTCGATGCGTTCGCCATTGATGGCGACCCACCCCGGGCCGTGGCCGGTGATGGTCTGGGCGGTGGAGCGGTCGGGTTGCAGCTTCATGGCACGTCAACTATGGTCAAATTATAGGTTTTCACCCGAGCGACGCTTTGCCGGAGGGGCCTTGAAGACCATCCAGAAATCCAACAAGCTGGCCAATGTGCTGTACGACATCCGTGGACCGATCATGGATGCCGCCCGCCGCATGGAGGACGAGGGCCACAAGATCATCAAGCTCAACATCGGCAACCTCGCCGTGTTCGGCTTCGATGCGCCCGAGGAGATCCAGCAGGACATGATCCGCAACCTGCCGAACTCGGCGGGCTACTCCGACAGCAAGGGCATCTTCTCCGCGCGCAAGGCGGTGATGCACCGCACCCAGGAGCAGGGCATCCAGGGCGTCACGCTCGACGACATCTACCTGGGCAACGGCGCCAGCGAGTTGATCCACATGGCGACCAACGCGCTGCTCAATGACGGCGACGAGCTGCTGCTGCCCGCGCCCGACTACCCGCTGTGGACTGCGGCCACCACGCTGTCCGGCGGCAAGCCGGTGCACTACCTGTGCGACGAGGCCAATGGCTGGATGCCTGACCTCGACGACATCCGCGCCAAGATCACGCCGCGCACCAAGGGCATCGTCGTCATCAACCCGAACAACCCCACCGGCGCGCTGTACTCGCCCGAGCTGCTGAAGCAGATCGTGGCGATCGCCCGTGAGCACGGCCTGGTGATCCTGGCCGACGAGGTCTACGACAAGGTGCTGTACGACGGGGTGGTCCACACCGCCATCGGCAGCCTGTCGACCGACGTGGTCACGCTGACCTTCAACTCGCTCTCCAAGAGCTACCGCTCTTGCGGCTACCGTGCCGGCTGGCTGGTGATCTCGGGAGACAAGAAGGCCGCGGCCGACTACATCGAGGGCCTGAACATGCTCTCGAACATGCGCCTGTGCGCCAACGTGCCGGGCCAGTACGCGATCCAGACCGCGCTGGGCGGCTACCAGAGCATCGATGACCTGGTCAAGGAAGGCGGGCGCCTGCGCCGCCAGCGTGACCTGGCCTACGAGCTGATCACCGCCATTCCCGGCGTGACCTGCGTCAAGCCGCAGGCGGCCCTGTACATGTTCCCGCGCCTGGACCCGGCGGTCTACCCGATCAAGGACGACCGCCAGTTCTTCCTGGAGCTGCTGCAGGAGACCCGCGTGATGCTGGTGCAAGGTACCGGCTTCAACTGGCCCAGCCCCGACCATTTCCGCATCGTGTTCCTGCCCCATGAGGACGACCTGCGCGAGGCGATCAGCCGCATCGCGAAGTTCCTGGCGCAGTACCGCCGCCGCATGGGCACCGACTGAGCCCGCAGCGAGCGCGCCCCATTTCCCTTCCACCGTCCAGAGACAGATAAGAGCTTCGTGATGAAACCCATTCAAGTCGGCCTGCTTGGCATCGGCACCGTCGGCAGCGGCGTGTTCAACGTCCTCCAGCGCAACCAGACGGAGATCATGCGCCGCGCCGGCCGCGGTATCGAGATCGCCATGGTGGCGGACCTCGACACCGCCCGTGCCCAGGCCGTGGTGGGCGACGCCGCCCGCGTGGTGAATGACGCCCGCGCCGTCATCGCCAATCCGGACATCGACATCGTCGTCGAGCTCATTGGTGGCTACGGCATCGCCCGCCAGCTGGTGATGGAGGCCATCGAGGCCGGCAAGCACGTGGTCACCGCCAACAAGGCGCTGCTGGCCGTGCACGGCACCGAGATCTTCGCCGCCGCGCACCGCCGCGGCGTGATGGTGGCCTTCGAGGCTGCGGTGGCCGGCGGCATCCCGATCATCAAGGCGCTGCGCGAGGGCCTGACCGCCAACCGCATCCAGTGGCTGGCCGGCATCATCAACGGCACCACCAACTTCATCCTGTCCGAGATGCGAGACAAGGGCCTCGACTTCGACGTGGTCCTGAAGGAGGCCCAGCGCCTGGGCTACGCCGAGGCCGACCCGACCTTCGACATCGAGGGCGTGGACGCCGCGCACAAGGCGACCATCCTGTCGGCCATCGCCTTCGGCATCCCGGTGCAGTTCGACAAGGCCTATGTCGAGGGCATCACCAAGCTCGCCGCGCAGGACATCCGCTACGCCGAGCAACTGGGCTACCGCATCAAGCTCCTGGGCATCACCAAGCGCACGGACAAGGGCATCGAGCTGCGCGTCCACCCGAGCCTGGTGCCCACCAAGCGCCTGCTGGCCAACGTGGAAGGCGCGATGAACGCGGTGGTGGTGCAGGGCGACGCCGTCGGCACCACGCTGTACTACGGCAAGGGCGCGGGCAGCGAGCCCACCGCCAGCGCCGTGATCGCCGACCTGGTCGACATCACCCGCCTGCACACCTCCGACCCGGCCCACCGCGTGCCGCACCTGGCCTTCCAGCCGGACCAGATGACCGACCTGCCGGTGCTGCCGATGTCCGAGGTCGTCACCAGCTACTACCTGCGCCTGCGCGTGGCCGACGAGCCGGGCGTGCTGGCCCAGGTCACCAGCCTGCTGGCCGGCGCCGGCATCTCCATCGACGCGGTGCTCCAGCGTGAGGCCGGCGAGGGCGAGAAGCAGACCGACCTGATCATCCTCACGCACAACACCCGCGAGGGCACCATGAACGACGTGCTCGCCAAGCTGCAGGGCCTGCCGTCGGTGCTGTCGCCCGTCACCCGCATCCGCAAGGAAGAACTCGCCTGATGCTGTACCTGTCGACCCGCGGCCACCCGGACCGCAAGCATTTCTGCGAGATCCTCCTCGAGGGCCTGGCCCCCGATGGCGGCCTCTACCTGCCCGAGCGCTATCCCCAGGTCGATGGTGCCACGCTCGCGCGCTGGCGCGGCCTGGCCTATGCGGACCTCGCGTTCGAGATCCTCTCGCTGTACATCGACGACATCCCCGCCGAGGACCTGCGCGCCATCTGCCGCAAGACCTACACCGAGGAAGTCTTCGGCACGCGCGAGATCGTGCCCCTGAAGAAGCTCGAGGACGGCCTGTACCTCGAGGCCCTGTCCAACGGCCCCACGCTGGCCTTCAAGGACATGGCCATGCAGCTGCTGGGCAACCTGTTCGAGTACGAGCTGGGCCGCCGCGGCGAGCAGCTGAACATCCTGGGCGCCACCTCCGGCGACACCGGCAGCGCCGCCGAGTACGCCATGCGGGGCAAGCAGGGCGTGCGCGTGTTCATGACGTCGCCGCATGGCCGCATGAGCCCCTTCCAGCAGGCCCAGATGTTCAGCCTGCAGGACGCCAACATCCACAACCTCGCCGTCGAGGGCGTGTTCGACGACTGCCAGGACATCGTCAAGGCCGTCTCCAACGACCTCGAGTTCAAGCGCAAGTGGCGCATCGGCACGGTGAACTCCATCAACTGGGCCCGCCTCGTGGCCCAGGTGGTGTATTACTTCGCCGGCTACTTCCAGGCCACGACGTCCAACGACCAGAAGGTCAGCTTCACCGTGCCCTCGGGCAATTTCGGCAACATCTGCGCCGGCCACGTGGCCCGCATGATGGGCCTGCCGGTTGCCAAACTGGTCGCCGCCACCAACGAGAACGACGTCCTCGACGAGTTCTTCCGCACCGGCACCTACCGCGTGCGTGGCAGCGCCGACACCTTCGAGACCTCCAGCCCCTCGATGGACATCTCCAAGGCCAGCAACTTCGAGCGCTTCGTGTTCGACCTGCTCGGTCGTGACGGCGCCAAGGTCAAGGGCCTGTTCGGCGACGCGCTGTCTTCGGCCGGCCGCTTCGACCTGCCGGCCGAGGTGAAGGCCGCGCGCGAGACCTACGGCTTCGCCAGCGGCAGGAGCACGCATGCGAACCGCCTCGCCACCATCCGCGACACCTTCGAGCGCTTCGGCGTGATGATCGACACCCACACTGCCGACGGCGTGAAGGTGGCGCGCGAGCAGATGGAGCCGGGCGTCCCGATGATCGTGCTGGAGACGGCGCTGCCGATCAAGTTCGCCGCCACCATCGTCGAGGCCCTGGGCCGCGAGCCGGACCGCCCGGCCAAGTTCGCCGGCATCGAGGACCTGCCCAAGCGGGTCACCGTGCTGCCGGCCGACGTGGACCGCGTCAAGCAGTACATCACCACGCATTGCCAGTAAGGGCAGGTCCCGCATGAAGGTGGTTGGCTTCGCCGGGTACTCCGGCTCGGGCAAGACGACGCTGGTCGAACGCCTGATCCCCGCGCTGAAGGCGCGGGGCCTGCGCGTGTCGGTGGTCAAGCATGCCCACCACGCCTTCGATGTCGACCACCCCGGCAAGGACAGCCACCGCCACCGCGCGGCCGGCGCCTTCGAGGTGGTGGTCGCCTCCAGCCGCCGGCTGGCGCTGATGCGCGAGTTCGAGCGGGAGGCCAAACTCACGGTGCACCAGCTGATCGCCGAGCTGTACGACGGCGTCGACTGGGTGCTCGTCGAGGGCTTCAAGGACAGCAACCTGAAGAAGGTCGAGGTCTGGCGCGCCGAGGCCGGCCAGCCCGTGCGCTACCCCGAGGACGCCTTCGTCGCCGCCATCGCCACCGACGATGCGGCCCGCCTGCCGCAGGAGACCCTGCGCCCCGTCCTGGACCTGAACGACCCGCAGGCGGTGGCCGCTTGGCTGGTCGAGAACGGCGACCGCTTCGACTACGACCCGGAGCATTACGCATGAACGCCCCCCGCGCCCCGCTGCGCCCGCTGGATGAGGCGCTGGCCCAGCTCCTGGAACACGCGCGTTCCCTGGGCCGCACCGAGTCCGTGGCCACCTTCGAGGCTGACGGCCGCGTGCTGGCGCAGGACCTGGTGTCCGCGCTGCAGGTGCCGCCGCAGGACAACAGCTCCATGGACGGCTATGCCGTGCGGTCCGCCGACTGCGCCCAGCCCGGCGTGGTGCTGCCCGTGAGCCAGCGCATCCCGGCCGGCAGCTTCGGCGCGCCCCTGGCCGCCGGCAGCGCGGCCCGCATCTTCACCGGCGCGCCGGTGCCCGAGGGCGCCGACGCCATCGTGATGCAGGAGGACACCGAGCCGGCGGGGGAGGGCTCGGTGCGCGTGCTCCAGCCTCCCAAGGTCGGCCAGTGGATCCGCCGCAGCGGCGAGGACGTGACCCGCGGCGCCGTGGTGCTGCGGGCCGGCGAGCGCCTCTCGCCCGCGTCGCTGGGCCTGGCCGCCAGCATCGGGCTGGCGAGCCTGCGCGTCGCGGCCCGGCCGCGCGTTGCGCTGTTCTCCACCGGCGACGAGCTGGTGATGCCCGGCGAGGTGCCGCCCGAGGCGATGAAGCCCGGCGCCATCTACAACTCCAACCGCTTCTTCCTGCGCGCCCTGCTGCAGCGACTGGGCTGCGAGGTCCGCGACCTGGGCATCGTGCCGGACAACCGCGAGGCCACCCTGGCAGCCCTGCGCGAGGCGGCGCAGGCCAACGACCTGATCCTCACCAGCGGCGGCGTGTCCGTCGGCGAGGAGGACCACATCAAGCCCGCGGTGCAGCAGCTCGGTGCGCTGGACCTGTGGCAGATCTCCATGAAGCCCGGCAAGCCGTTTGCGTACGGGCGGGTGGGCGAGGCCCACTTCATCGGCCTGCCCGGCAACCCGGTGTCCAGCTTCATCACCTTCCTGCTGCTGGTGCGTCCCTTCCTGCTGAAGCTGCAGGGCGTGGCCGCCACCTGGCCGCCGGTGACGCGCCTGCCGGCCCACTTCGACTGGCCCCGCGCCGACAAGCGCCGCGAGTTCGCGCGGGTGCGCCGCAACGCCCAGGGCGGGCTGGACCTGTTCCCGAACCAGAGCTCCGGCGTGCTGACCTCGGCCGCCTGGGGCGACGGCGTCGTGGACATTCCCGCCGGCACCACGATCGCGCGCGGCGAGGCCGTATCCTTCATCGCCTTCGCCGACCTGCTGCAATGACCACGCTGCGAATCCGCTACTTCGCCTCGATCCGCGAGGCCCTGGGACCGGGCGAGACCCTGTCCACCGCCGCCGCCACCCTCGGTGCGCTGCGTGACGAGCTGATCGCCCGCGGCGGCGCCCATGCCGAGGCCCTGGCCCGCGGCAAGGCCGTGCGCCTGGCGCTGGACCAGGTGATGGCCGACGAGTCCGCCTCCCTGCGCGAGGGCGCCGAGGTGGCGTTCTTCCCGCCGGTGACCGGGGGCTGACCATGGCGGCGCGCGTCGTCATCCAGGCTGCCGACTTCGACCTGTCCGCCGAGGTCGCCGCGCTGCGCGCGCAGGACGGCGGCGTGGGCGCGGTCTGCGCCTTCGTCGGCACCGTGCGTGACCGCAATGACGGCCAGGACGTCAGCGCGATGGAGCTGGAGCACTACCCCGGCATGACCGAGAAGGCCATCGAGGCCATGATCGACGAGGCGCACCGCCGCTTCGACATCCGCGGCGTCAAGGTGATCCACCGCGTCGGCCCGCTGGCGCTGAAGGACCAGATCGTGCTGGTGGCCGTGACCTCGGCGCACCGCGGCGAAAGCTTCCAGGCCTGCGAGTTCCTGATGGACTACCTCAAGACGCAGGCGCCGTTCTGGAAGAAGGAACAGACGCCCGAGGGCGCCCGCTGGGTCGATGCCCGCGTGGCGGACGACGCGGCGCTGGCCCGCTGGGGCATCGCGTCCGCCAACGGGTGACGGCGCGGGCCTGCAGGGCCCCCGCCCCACGCCGGCCCGGGCGGGCGCGCGCGAGGGTCACTTCGGCTGGAAGCCGGAGGCCTTGATGATGCGCTCCCAGGTCTGGGTGTACCGGCGCACCACGGTCGCGAACTGCGCCTGCGGCTGGTAGGCCACCGTCAGTCCCATGCCGGCCAGGCGCTCGCGCACCTCGGGCAGGGCCACGACCCGGGCCAGCGCCTGGTTCATGCGCTCGACCACCGCCGCGGGCGTGCCGGCCGGGGCGAACAGGCCGTAGTACGGCAGGTCCTCGAGGTTGGCGAAGCCCAGCTCGGTGAAGGTGGGCACGTCGGGCAGCAGGGCCTGGCGCTTGTCGCCGATCACGGCCACCACGCGCAGCTTGCCGGCCTTGTGGGCCTCGATGAAGTCGGGGATGGAGCCCACACCGGCCTTGATCTGGTTGCCCATCATGTCGGCCAGCATCGGCGCGCTGCCGCGGTAGGGGGCGGCCTGCACGTCGAGCTGGTAGCGGGCGCCCACCAGGCCCACCAGGAACTCGGGGATCGAGGCAGGGGCCGGCACGCCGATGGTGTCCTTGCCGCCGTGGCTGCGGACCCAGGCGACGTACTCGGCCATCGTCTTGGCGGGTGTGCCGCCGGAGACGGCCAGGGCGTTGGCGAAGGTGGCGAAGCCGGCCACCGGCACGAAGTCCTTCGCCGGGTCGAAGCCGGGCTCCTTGATCGTCAGCGGCAGGATCGAGATGCTGTGGTCGTGGCTCAGGAAAAAGGTGTGGCCGTCGGGTGCGGCGGCCTTGAGCGCCTGGCCCGCGAGCTGGCCGCCGGCGCCGGCCCGGTTCTCCACCACCACCGGCACGCCGAGCTGGTCCTTCAGCTTGTCGGCCAGGGTGCGGGCGATGGCGTCGGTGCCGCCGCCGGGCGGGAAGCCCACGAGGATGCGCACCGGGGTGGTGGATTGGGCGAAGGCGGGCAGGGCGCCGCAGGCGGCGGCCGCCACGGCGGCCATCAGGCCGCGGCGCAGGAGGGAGGTCTTCATCGTCATGGGGTGTCGGGCTGGGGGCGCGCCAAGAATAACGGAAGCGGCGTTCAGGCGGCCGCGCAGCCGGCCGCTTCCGCCGCCGCCGGGCGCGACTCGAACACGAAGCCCTCGCCCAGCGCCATCTGCGCCATGCGCTGCGACAGCCACTGCAGCAGCGCGCGGATGCGGGGCAGCTCGCCGCGGCTGGCGGGCACCATGGCCTTGAGCCAGAGGTCGGGCAGTTGCAGGTCCGGCAGCACCTCGAGCAGCTCGCCGCGGCCCAGGCCGGGGGCGACCAGGTAGTCCGCCAGCAGGGCGATGCCCAGGCCGTCGTGCGCGGCGTTGCGCAGGGCGATGCCGTCGTTGGTGCGCAGGCGCGCGCGCACGTCCACCCCCACCAGGCCCTGCGGCCCGTGCAGCTCCCAGCGCGTGCCGGTGGTGGAGAGCACCAGGCAGTCGTGCCCGGCCAGGTCGGTGGCCACCTGCGGCGTGCCGGCTCGCGCGAGGTAGGCGGGCGAGGCCACCAGGCGCCGGCGCACCGGGCACAGCGGGTGGTCCACCACGCCGCCGTACGACTCGGGCCGCGCCCCCAGGGCCAGGTCGAAGCCTTCCTCCACCGGGTTGACCGAGCGGTCCGCGAGAACCACCTCCAGGCTCACCAGGGGCTGGGCCGCGAGGAACTCATTGAGCAGGCCGCACAGGAACAGCACGCCCAGGGTGCTGGGCACCTTGATGCGGATGTGGCCCTCCAGCGCGCCGTCGGCCTGGGCCATGCCGTCCAGGGTGCTGTCCATCTGGCGCACCAGGTGGCGCAGCACCGGCAGGTAGCGCTCGCCCACGTCGGTCAGCGTGAGCTTGCGGGTCGAGCGGGTGAACAGCGGCGCGCGGATGCGCCATTCGAGCTGGTCGACGCGCTTGGCGATCACCGAGGGCGCGAGCCCCGTGCGCCGCGCCACCTCGGAAAAGCTGCCGGTCTCGGCGGCGGCGATGAAGGCTCGCAGGTTGGCCAGGGTGTCCATGATTTGTCTCGATCTGGAAAAGCTGAGCGCACGAATCGGCGTATTGTTATTGATTTCATGCCTAATTAAAGTCGCTTGATCCAAATCAAGGAAAAAACAGGAGACCGCATTGATCGACATCCGGATGCCCGACACCGGCACGACCCGCCGCCCCGGCCCCGCCCCCTACAAGCGCATCGCCACCGAGGAGGCCTTCGCGCCGCCGGAGATGCTGGATATCTACCGCCGCATCTTCGAGCGCGGTGACTGCGACGCCGGCTTCAAGGGCCTCATGGGCTTCTACATGTCCAGCCCCAGCGAGCGCGCCCAGCACATCATGCGCTGCCTGGTCGACATGGACGACCTGCGCCTGAAGCACATGGACGACGCCGGCATCGACGTCGCCGTGCTGGCCCTGACCTCGCCGGGCGTGCAGGTGATGGACACCGCCACCGCGGTGTCCTTCGCGCGCACCGCCAACGACTTCCTGGCCGACGCGATCCGGCGCCACCCGACCCGCTACGCCGGCATGCTCGCCGTGGCGCCGCAGGACCCGGCCGCCGCCGCCAAGGAGATCGAGCGCGGCGTGACGAAGCTGGGCATCAACGCGGTGGTGATCAATTCCCACACCCAGGGCGAGTACCTCTCGGACACGAAGTTCTGGGACATCTTCGCCGCCGCCGAGGCGCACGACGCGCCGATCTACCTGCACCCCAACTCGCTGCCGCCCGGCATGTACGAGCGTTTCGCCGAGGCGGGCCTGGACGGCGCGATCTACGGCTTCGGCGTGGAGACCGGCCTGCACGCCATGCGCATCATCGCCGCCGGCGTATTCGACCGCTTCCCCAAGCTGCGCATGATCCTGGGCCACATGGGCGAGGCGCTGCCGTACTGGGCCTACCGCCTGGACTACATGCACGCCGCCACCGTGCGCTCCCAGCGCTACGAGAGCATGAAGCCGATCCAGCGCCGGCCCAGCGAGTACCTGCGCGAGAACTTCTACGTCACCAACAGCGGCGTGGCCTGGCCGCATGCCATCAAGTTCGCGCAGGACTTCATGGGCGCCGACCGCGTGCTGTACGCGATGGACTACCCCTACCAGTACGCGCCCGACGAGGTGAACATCCTCGACGACATGGCCATGTCGCCCGAGGCGAAGAAGCAGTTCTTCCAGACCAACGCGGAAACCGTGTTCAAGCTGCGTTGAGACCGCCGCAGAACGACCCCAAGGAGACTCCCGCCATGACTTTCGGCATCACCCGCCGCGGCGCACTGATCGCCGCCTGCGCTGCTTCGGCCGGCCTGGCCGCCACCGGTGCGCTGGCCCAGGCCCCGGCCTGGCCCACGCAGACCGTCAAGATCATCGTGCCGTTCACCGCCGGCACCGGCATGGACACCATCGCCCGCGCCGTCGCGCCGCGGCTGGCCGAGCGCCTCGGCCAGCCGGTGGTGGTCCAGAACCAGCCCGGCGCCAGCGGCAACATCGGCGCCGACGCGGTGGCCAAGTCCACCGACGGCCACACCGTCCTCATGGGCGCCAACACCATGCTGATGGCGTCGCAGATGTACAAGAACGTGCCGTTCCACCCGATCAACGACTTCCAGCCGGTCTCCATGGCCGCCTGGGGCACGCTGATGCTGGTGGCCAACCCGAAGACGAACCTGAAGTCCATGCAGGACCTGATCGCCGCGGTCAAGGCCAGGCCGGGCAGCATCAGCTTCGGCTCGCCGGGCGTGGGCACGCCGCACCACATGGCGATGGAGCTGTTCAAGGCCCGCACCGGCTCTTTCATGCTGCACGTGCCGTACCGCGGCACCGCCGGCTACCAGCAGGACCTGCTGGCCGGCGAGGTCAACGTCGGCTTCCTGCCGGTGCACATCGCCGCCGGCATGGTCAAGGCCGGCCGCCTCAACGCGCTGGCCGTGGGCAGCCCCAAGCGCCACCCGGTGGCGCCCGAGGTGGCCACCTTCGAGGAGCTGGGCGTCAAGGGCGTGGACGTGGACCTGTGGTACGCCTTCTTCGTGCCGGCAAAGGCCCCGCAGGCCGTCACCAGCCGCCTGAACAACGAGATCGTGGCGATCATGAAGACGCCCGAGGTCAAGGAGATCCTGGGCAAGGGCGGCATGGACGCCGCCTTCTCCACCCCGCAGGAGCTCGGCGCCATCGCCGCCAAGGACTACCCGCGCTGGGGCGAGGTGATCAAGCGCAACGGGATCGCCGCGGAGTAACGGGGAGAACGCCATGGGATTCACGCACCAAGGCAAGCGCATCGCGGTCGTGGGCGGCGGCATCGCCGGCCTGGGCCTCGCCCTGTCGCTGCACCAGCGCGGCATCGCCTGCGACGTCTACGAGGCCGTGCCCGAGGTCAAGGAGCTGGGCGTGGGCATCACGCTGCTGCCGCATGCCATGCGGGAGCTGGCGGCCCTGGGCGTGCAGCCGCAGCTGGAGGCCGCCGGCATCGAGAACCTGGAGAGCGTGTTCTTCAACCGCTGGGGCCAGTTCATCTACCGCGAGCCGCGCGGGCGGCATGCGGGCTACCCGGTGCCGGAGGTGGGCATCCACCGCGGCCGGCTGCACCGCATCCTCTACGACCACGCGCAGTCCGTGATCGGCGAGGGCCGCATCCACACCGACCACCGCTGCGTCGGGGTGGACCAGGACGCCTCGGGTGCGACGATCCGCTTCACCGACGCCCAGGGCAACGCCCGCCCGCCGGTGCGGGCCGACGTGGTCATCGCCTGCGACGGCGTGAACTCGGCGATCCGCCGCCAGTTCTACCCGAACGAGAAGATGGCCTTCGCCGGCATCAACACCTGGCGCGGGGTCACGGTGCACAAGCCGATCCTCACCGGCAAGAGCTACCTGCGCGTGGGCTCGATCCACACCGGCAAGATGGTGATCTACCCGATCGTCGACAACGTGGACGGGCAGGGCAACCAGTTGATCAACTGGATGGCCGAGATCCAGCGCGAGGGCGAGGCCATGAACGACTGGAACCGCCCCGGCGACGTGGCCGACTTCGAGGCCATCTTCGCCGACTGGCGCTTCGACTGGCTGGACGTGCCGGCCCTGATCCGCGGGGCCCAGCAGATCCTGGAGTACCCGATGGTCGACAAGGACCCGGTGCCGCAGTGGACCTTCGGCCGGGTCACCTTCATGGGCGACGCCGCGCACCCGATGTACCCGCGCGGCTCCAACGGCTCGGCCCAGGGCCTGATCGACGCCCGCACGCTGGCCGACATCCTGTCCATGACGCCGGACCCGGTCGATGCCCTGGCCGCCTATGAAAAGGCGCGGCTGGAGCCCACCGCCCGGGTGGTGCAGACCAACCGCAGCGTCCCGCCCGACTTCATCAACATCAAGGTCGACGAGTTGAGCGGCGGCAAGCCGTTCCGCCACATCGACGACCTGATCAGCCAGGCCGAGCTGCGCGAGATCTCCGAGAACTACAAGCGCATCGCCGGGTTCTCGAAGGAGGCGGTCAAGGCCGGCTGACACCGGCCGGATTGACGCGGGTCAAGCCCGCCCTGGCGTTCCTCCCTTGAAATCCGCGGCACGGGCCCAAAGCTGCGGTTCAATTCACCGGATACGCCATGCGACTCGACAAACTCACCACCAAGTTCCAGGAAGCCCTGAACGAGGCCCAGAGCCTCGCGCTGGGCAACGACCACGCCTACATCGAGCCGGAGCACCTGCTCGTGGCCATGCTGCGCCAGGAGGACGGCCCGCGCGCGCTGCTGCAGCGCGCCGGGGTGAACGTGCCCGGCCTGCTGGCCGCCGCCGAGGGCGCGATGCACCGCCGCCCGCAGGTGCAGGGCCAGGAGCAGGTCCAGGTCGGCCGCGACCTGGTGAGCCTGCTGCAGGCCGCCGAGAAGGAGGGCATCAAGCGCGGCGACCAGTACATCGCCAGCGAGCTGTTCCTGCTGGCGCTGACCGACTCCAAGGCCGACATCGGCCGCATCGCCCGCGAGAACGGGCTGTCCCGCAAGTCCTTCGAGTCCGCCATCGACGCGGTGCGCGGCGGCGAGAAGGTGGACAACCCCGAGGCCGAGGGCCAGCGCGAGGCGCTGAAGAAGTACTGCCTGGACCTCACCGAGCGCGCCCGCCAGGGCAAGCTGGACCCGGTGATCGGCCGCGACGACGAGATCCGCCGCGCCATCCAGGTGCTGCAGCGGCGCACCAAGAACAACCCCGTCCTCATTGGCGAGCCCGGCGTGGGCAAGACCGCCATCGTCGAGGGCCTGGCCCAGCGCATCGTGGCCGGCGAGGTGCCCGAGAGCCTCAAGGGCAAGCGGGTGCTGTCCCTGGACATGGCGGCCCTGCTGGCGGGCGCCAAGTTTCGCGGCGAGTTCGAGGAGCGCCTGAAGAACGTGCTCAACGAACTGGCCAAGGACGAGGGCCAGACCATCGTCTTCATCGACGAGCTGCACACCATGGTGGGCGCCGGCAAGGCCGAGGGCGCGATGGACGCCGGCAACATGCTCAAGCCGGCCCTGGCGCGCGGCGAGCTGCACTGTGTCGGCGCCACCACCCTGGACGAATACCGCAAGTACATCGAGAAGGACGCCGCGCTGGAGCGCCGCTTCCAGAAGATCCTGGTCGGCGAGCCCAGCGTCGAGGCCACCATCGCCATCCTGCGCGGGCTGCAGGAGAAGTACGAGGTGCACCACGGCGTGGAGATCACCGACCCGGCCATCGTGGCCGCCGCCGAGCTCTCGCACCGCTACATCACCGACCGCTTCCTGCCGGACAAGGCGATCGACCTGATCGACGAAGCCGCCTCGAAGATCAAGATCGAGATCGACTCCAAGCCCGAGGTGATGGACAAGCTCGATCGCCGCCTGATCCAGCTGCAGATCGAGCGCGAGGCCGTGCGCAAGGAGACCGATGAGGCCTCGCGCAAGCGGCTCGACCTGATCGAGGAGGAGATCGGCAAGCTGCGCAAGGAGCAGGCCGACCTCGAGGAGATCTGGAAGGCCGAGAAGGCCCAGGCCCAGGGCTCCGCCCAGGTGAAGGAGGAGATCGACCGCCTGCGCCAGCAGATCGAGGGCCTGACCCGCAAGGGCGACTTCAACAAGGTCGCCGAGCTGCAGTACGGCAAGCTGCCCGAGCTGGAGAAGAAGCTCAAGGAGGCGCAGGACAAGGAAAGCGGCAAGGCCGGCAGCGGCAAGCCGCAGCTGCTTCGCACCCAGGTCGGCGCCGAGGAGATCGCCGAGGTGGTGGCGCGCGCCACCGGTATCCCGGTGTCCAAGCTGATGCAGGGCGAGCGCGAGAAGCTGCTGCAGATGGAGGACCGCCTGCACCAGCGCGTGGTCGGCCAGGACGAGGCGATCAGCGCGGTGGCCAACGCCATCCGCCGCAGCCGCTCGGGCCTGTCGGACCCGAACCGGCCCACCGGCTCCTTCCTGTTCCTGGGCCCCACGGGCGTGGGCAAGACCGAGCTGTGCAAGGCGCTGGCGACCTTCCTGTTCGACAGCGAGGAGCACCTCATTCGCATCGACATGAGCGAGTTCATGGAGAAGCACTCGGTGGCCCGCCTGATCGGCGCGCCTCCGGGCTACGTCGGCTACGAGGAGGGCGGCTACCTGACCGAGGCGGTGCGCCGCAAGCCGTACAGCGTGATCCTGCTCGACGAGGTCGAGAAGGCCCACCACGACGTCTTCAACGTGCTGCTGCAGGTCCTCGACGATGGTCGCCTCACCGACGGCCAGGGCCGCACCGTGGACTTCAAGAACGCGGTGATCGTGATGACCAGCAACATCGGCTCGCACATGATCCAGGCCATGGTCGGCAGGCCCTACGAGGACGTGAAGGAGGCGGTGTGGGATGAACTCAAGAACCACTTCCGCCCCGAGTTCCTGAACCGCATCGACGAGACCGTGGTGTTCCACGGCCTGGGCGCGGACCACATCGCGCGCATCGCCGCCATCCAGCTCAAGGTGCTGGAGCAGCGCCTGGCGAAGATGGACCTCACGCTGCAGGTGTCGCCGCACGCGCTGGAGGAACTGGCCAAGGTGGGCTTCGACCCGGTGTTCGGCGCGCGGCCCCTGAAGCGCGCGATCCAGCAGCGGATCGAGAACCCGCTGTCCCGCCTGATCCTCGAGGGGCGCTTCCCGCCCAAGAGCGTGATCCCGGTGGAGGTCGACCCGGTGCGCGAGCCCGGGGTATTCCACTTCGGCGAGCCTGCCTGACCCGGGTGGGGCCAGGCCCGCAGGGCCCGCCGTCGATGTGACGGCGGGCCCTGTTTCATTCCGGGCCGCGCGGTGGCCCGTGGTCGGTCAGGGGCTGCCGGCCGCTGGGGCAGTAGGCGTTGCGGGGCAGGTCGCCGCGCACGTAGGCCTGGTCCTCCGCGGGCGTGGCCCGGCGCACGGTGATCGCCGTGGCACGCGCGCCGTACAGGTCCTGCAGCTGCGCCTGCAGCGTCTGCGGCCCGTCGGTGCCGGCGGGCAGCGCCTTGAGCCAGCGGCGCGGGCGGCCGTCGTGGCGGAAGTCCACCACCCAGACCTCGCTGTGCCGGAAGACGGTCACCATGGCCGGTTCACAGCGCGTTCAGCGGGATCTTCAGGTAGCTCACGCCGTTGGCCTCGGGCTCGGGCAGGCGGCCGGCGCGGATGTTCACCTGGATCGCGGGGATGATCAGCAGCGGCTTGTCCAGTCCCGCGTCGCGCTTCGTGCGCATGGCGACGAAGTCGGCCTCGTCGACGCCGTCGCGGATGTGGATGTTGCCGGCGCGCTGCTCGGCCACCGTGGTCTCGCAACGGGGGGCGCGGCCCTCGGGCGGGTAGTCATGGCACATGAACAGGCGCGTCGTGCCCGGCATCGCCAGCAGGCGGCGCACCGACCGATAGAGCTGCTGCGCGCTGCCGCCCGGGAAGTCGCAGCGCGCGGTGCCCACGTCGGGCGGGAACAGGGTGTCCCCGGCGAACACCGCATCCCCCACCTCGAAGGCCACGCAGGCCGGCGTGTGGCCCGGCACCGCCAGCACCCGGGCCTGCAGCGCGCCGATGGCGAAGGTCTCGCCGTCCTCGAACAGGTGGTCGAATTGCGAACCATCGGCCGCGAAGTCCGACTCCAGGTGGAACAGCGCCTTGAAGACTCGCTGCACCTGCGGAATCAGCGCGCCGATGCCGATGCGCCCGCCCAGCTGCCCGCGCAGCCAGGCCGCCGCGCTGAGGTGGTCGGCATGGGCGTGCGTCTCCAGGATCCACTCCACGCGCAGGCCGCGTGCCTGCACGAAGTCGACGACCCGCTGCGCCGAGCGGGTGGCGGTGCGGCCGGCCTTCGCGTCGTAGTCCAGCACCGGGTCGATCACCGCGCAGGCCGTGCCCTGGCCCGCGTGGACCACATGGGTCCAGGTGCAGGTGGCCGGGTCGAAAAAGGATTCGATCTCGGGGGTCATCGCGGCTCCTTCGCGGGTGAACCGATCAATAATCAACCAATGATATAGAGGCGGGAGCGCACGCGCGCCCCTGGAGACACGCCATGACCATCGACGGGTCGCATTTCACCCCCTGGACCTCCCTGGCCGGCGGCATTGCCCTGGGCGTGGCGGCGGCGGCCTTCATCCTGTGCTGCGGCCGCATCCTGGGCATCAGCGGGATCCTCGGCGGGCTGCTGCGGCCCCGCGCCGGGGACGTGGCCTGGCGCCTGTCCTTCCTCGCCGGCCTGCTCGCGGCCCCGGCGGTGTGGGCGCTGTTCGCAGCCCCGCCCGCGCCGCGCATCGAGGCCGGCACGCCGGTGCTGGTGGCCGCCGGGCTGCTGGTGGGGTGGGGCACGCGCCTGGGGTCGGGCTGCACCAGCGGCCACGGCGTGTGCGGCCTGTCGCGGCTGTCGCCGCGCTCGCTGGTGGCCACGCTGGCCTTCATGGCGGCGGGCTTCGCCACCGTCTTCGTCGTCCGCCACCTGCTGGCCTGAGGGGGCCCTGCCATGCAACGCATCGTCGAATTCCTCACCGGCCTGGTTTTCGGCCTCGGCCTGATCCTCGCCGGCATGACCGATCCCGGCAAGGTCCTCGGCTTCCTGGACCTCGCGGGCGCCTGGGACCCGTCGCTGGCTTTCGTCATGGGCGGGGCCGTCGGCGTGGGCCTGGTCGCCTTCCGCTTGGCGCAGCGGCGCGGCGTGTCCCTGCTGGGGGGCGCGCTGCACCTGCCCGGCACCGCCGGCATCGACCGGCGGCTGGTGGTGGGCAACCTCGCCTTCGGCGTGGGCTGGGGCCTGGCCGGGTTCTGCCCGGGGCCGGCGGTGGTGTCGGCTGGCGCCGGCCACTGGCAGGCCTGGGTGTTCTGCGCCGCGATGCTGGCCGGCATGGCGCTGCACGAACTCTCGCTGCGCCCCCTGCGCCGGATCGGCCCGGTGCACGAGTAGGACAGTCGCGCGGGTGTCCGCGCCCGCGGCACGCAGCCGTTAGCATCGGGCGCATGAGCAGCACCCTCGCGCACGTGCCCTTGCGGCAGGATGGGGCCGTCATCGGCCTCGTCGGCATCGCCCACCTGATCAGCCACTACAGCCAGCTCCTGCTGGCGCCGCTGTTCCCCTGGCTCAAGGACGATTTCGGCGTCGGCTACATCGAGCTGGGCTTCCTCATGACGGTGTTCTTCGTCGTCTCCTGCGGCGTGCAGACGCTCTCGGGCTTCCTGGTGGACCGCTACGGGCCGCGCCCCATCCTGTTTGCCGGCCTGGCCCTGATCGGCCTGGCCGCCTTCGGTTTCGCCGCCTCCACCAGCTACGCGATGCTGGCGCTGTTCGCCGTGGTCGCGGGCACCGGCAACGGCGTCTTCCACCCGGTGGACTTCACCATCCTCAATCGCAAGGTCAGCGGCCCGCGCCTGGGCCATGCCTACAGCATCCACGGCATCACCGGCACCCTGGGGTGGGCCCTGGCGCCGGCGATGCTGGTGCCGCTGGCCGTGGCCTTCTCCTGGCGCGTGGCCCTGGTGGGGGCCGGCGTGCTGGCCTTCGGCGTGCTGGCCGTGCTGCTCGTCTACCGTGATCGCCTGGCCTTCACCGAGGCCGCGCCCGCCGCCGGCCCGGCCAGGGCGCCAGCCGCCCCGCCTGCCTGGAAGGGAACCTTCGGCTTCCTGCGCATCCCGGCCGTGTGGATGTGCTTCCTGTTCTTCTTCTTCTACGCCTTCGTGATCAGCGTGGTCCAGGCCTTCGCGCCCGAGGCTGCGCGTCACCTGCACGACGTGCCGCTGGCCCTGGTGGCCGCCTGCCTCACCGCTTACATGCTGGGCAGCGCTTCGGGCATGGTGCTGGGCGGCTTCCTGGCGGCGCAGCCGGAGCGCTGCGAGCGGATCGTGGGTGCGGGCATGGGCGTGGCCGCCTGCATCGCGCTGGTGATCGGCTTCGCGCCGGTGCCGGCGCTGGCGGTGCCGGCGCTGTTCGCTGCCATGGGCTTCGCCGCGGGCATCTCCGGGCCCTCGCGCGACCTGATCGTCAAGCGCGCCACCCCCGAGGGGTCGACCGGGCGCGTCTACGGCGTCGTCTACTCCGGGCTGGACATCGGCCAGGCCACCGCGCCCCTGGTCTTCGGCCTGATGATGGACCGCCAGATGTACCAGGGCGTGTGGCTGGGCCTGGTGCTCGTGCAGGCCATGCTGATCACCAGCGCCTTCAACGTGCGCCGCGTACGGCGGACCGCGTAACGCCGGTTGCAGTGACCCCCGCGCGCCGCGGCGCGGGGCTAATCTGGCGCGCATGTACGCGCCTTTCTTCGGATTGCGGCAGGAGCCGTTCTCCATCGCCCCGGACCCCCGCTACCTGCTCATGACCGGGCGGCACCGCGAGGCGCTGGCGCACCTGGTGCACGGGCTGTCCTGCGGCGGCGGCATCGTCATGCTGACCGGCGAGGTCGGCACCGGCAAGACCACGGTGTGCCGCTGCTTCCTCTCGCAGGTGCCGGCGCGCTGCCAGGTGGCCTATGTCTTCAATCCCAAGCTGTCGGCGGTGGAGCTGCTGCAGTCGGTGTGCGAGGAATTCCGCATCCCGCTGCCGCCGCCGCGCGGCGTGGCTCGCACGGTGAAGGAGTGCCTGGACCCGCTCAATGCCTTCCTGCTCGCCGCCCATGCCGAGGGCCGCGACAGCCTGCTGGTGATCGACGAGGCCCAGGCCCTGGCGCCGGAGGTGCTCGAGCAGCTGCGCCTGCTCACGAACCTCGAGACGCCCTCGCGCAAGCTGCTGCAGGTGGTGCTGATCGGCCAGCCCGAGCTGCGGGCCATCGTCGCCCGGCCCGAGCTGGAGCAGGTGGCGCAGCGCGTCGTCGCGCGCTTCCACCTGACCCCGCTGTCGCGCCAGGAGACCGCGCAGTACGTGCAGCACCGCCTCGAGGTGGCGGGCCTGGCGCGCACGCTGCCCTTCGACCGGGCTGCCCTGCGGCGCGTCTGGCGCTGTTCGCGCGGCGTGCCCCGGCGCATCAACCTGCTGTGCGACCGGGCGCTGCTCGGCGCCTACGCCCGGGCCCGGGGCAACGTGTCCGCGGCGATGGTCGATGCGGCGGCCGCCGAGGTCTTCGGCGCGCCGCCGCG
>NZ_JBQWTS010000001.1:0-94734 GCF_052600055.1 Ramlibacter sp. MAHUQ-53 | reverse complement strand
CCCCCCCCCCGCGCCGGGGCCTGGCCCGGCTGGCCGCGTGGCTGCCTGCGGGGCCGCCTGCGCCCCTGCGGCAGGCCGGCCTCGCGCTGGGCCTCGCCGCTGCGGCGGTGGTGGCCGCCGTGGCGGGCGGTGTCGCGGCCGGTGCCGCCGGGTGGTGGGCAGCGGATGCGCCGCGTGGCCCCGGGGCCGCGCGCGGCGTGCGCGGCGGGGGCAGCGACGCGGCGGGCGGCGCCTGGGATGCCGGTGCGCGCGCCGTCCTGGCCGTGGCGCCGGGTCCCGGGCCGAGCAACCGGGAGGCTGCGGTGTCCCCCTCGGCCCTGCTGCTGCGGGACCACGCGGTCGCCTGGCGCGAGCTCGCGCGCGAGTGGCGGGCGGACCTGCCGGCGCAGGGCGACCCCTGCGCCGGGGTGGCCGCCGAGCAGCTTCGCTGCTTCACGCTGCCGGGGGCCAGCCTGGGCCTGATCCGCCAGCTCGGGCGACCGGGCATCGTGACCCTCGACGCGGCGACCGGCCGGCCCGCCTACGCGCTCCTGGTGGGGCTCACCGACGACAGCGCCACGCTGCGCGCCGGCGGCGTGGAGCAGACCGTCACGCTGCGCGCGCTGGCCACCCGCTGGCAGGGGGGCTGGTCCACCCTCTGGCGCGGTCCGCCCGGATATTCCGGCCGTGCGGCCGACCTGGACGAGGGCCCGGTCGTGACCTGGGCCTCCAGCCAGCTCGCGCGCGGCGAGCCGGGCGGGCGGGCCGAGGCGGTCGTCACGCAGGAGCGGGCGTTGCGCGGCCGCCTGCGCACCTTCCAGGTGGCCCAGGGGCTGCCGGCCACCGGCCGGCTCGATCCCCTGACCTTCATGCAACTCAATCGCGCCGCGGGCATCGACGAGCCGCGCCTGCGCACGCAACCCTGAGCGGGGCGGCCATGTCGTTCATCCTCGAGGCGCTGCGCCGCGCCGATGCCCAGCGCGAGGCCGACCCGGCCCGCGGGATCCACGCCCGCCCGCTGCCGCCGCGCGACGACGACGACAGCGACGACGACAGCGCCGCGTCGGCGCGCGCGCCGCTGGCCCGCCGGCTGCTGCCCTGGGCCGTGGTGCTGGTGCTGGTCCTGGCGGCGCTCGTGGCCTGGCGCGAGCTGCGGCCGCACGAGGCGGTGACCCGCTGGGCCGAGCGGGTCGCGCCGCTGGAGGCCCGGGCGGTGCGGGTCCAGGCGGGCCCGGAGGGGTCCGCCGGACCCGCCCACGCGATCCTGCCGCCGCCCGAGGCCGACCCGCCTGCTCGACGCACGGCGCGCGCGCCGGCCGGGGTCCCCGTGGCCGCCCCGGCCGTCGTGCGGGCCGCGGCGCGTGCGGCGGCGGGCACGGGATCACCCGTGGCATCGCGCGGCGCGTCGCCCCCCGCAACCTCCGCCGAGACACCCGCTGCGGTACGAAGCGCAGCACCCGGCCGCGGCCTGCCCGATGACGCGCCCCGGCTCGCCATCACCGGAGGTGTCCACTCGGCGAACGCGGCGCAGCGCATGCTGGTCGTGAACGGCCAGGTGGTGGGCGAGGGCGCCGAGCCCGCGCCGGGGCTGCAGGTCGAGGAGATCGGCGCGGGTGCCGCGGTCCTGCGGTGGCGCGGGCGCCGCTACCAGGTGGGGTATTGAATCGCCATGGCCCTGCAGCCCGCCCTCCATGCCGGCATTCGCCGCGCCCCCGCGCCCACGGCCACGCCCGACGGCGAGGGCCGGCTCGTGGTCGGCGCGCGGGTGCGCGCCAAGTGCGCCGAGGTGCACGAGTGCGACAGCCTGCTGGTCGAGGGCACGCTCGAGGCCGACCTGTCGGTGCGGCTGCTGCGCATCGCCGAGCGCGGCACCTTCAAGGGGTCGGCCGAGGTCGAGCAGGCCGAGGTGCGTGGCAGCTTCGAGGGCCGCCTCACCGCGCGCGACAAGCTGGTCGTCCATGCCACCGGCCGCGTGGGCGGCCAGGTCCGCTACGGCAAGCTGGTGATCGAGGAGGGCGGCAGCGTCAGCGGCGAGCTGTCGGCACTCGAGCCGGGGGCTGCGCCGGCGACAGGGGCGGGGGAGGGCGGCGGCTAAGATCATCCGCCTCGAAGTCCCCACGTTCCTCGCCTGCATGACCACGACCCCCGCATCCCCCACCCTCGCCGGCCACCTGCTGGTCGACTGCCTCGTCGCCCAGGGCGTGACCCATGCCTTCGGCGTGCCCGGCGAGAGCTTCCTGGCCGTGCTCGACGGCTTCCACGCGCACCGCGAGCGCATCCAGTTCATCGTCAACCGGCACGAGGGCGGCGCGGCCTTCATGGCCGAGGCCGTCGGCAAGCTCACCGGCCGCCCGGGCGTGTGCTTCGTCACCCGCGGTCCCGGCGCGACCAACGCCTCCATCGGCATCCACACCGCGTTCCAGGACTCCACCCCGATGGTGGTCTTCGTCGGCGACGTCGCCAGTGACCAGCGTGACCGCGAGGCCTTCCAGGAGGTGGACTTCTGCAGCTTCTTCGGCCCGAGCACCAAGGGCATGGCCAAGCGCGTCGAGCGCATCGACGACGCGGCGCGCATCCCCGAGTACGTCTCCCGCGCCTTCGCCACCGCCATGAACGGCCGCCCCGGCCCGGTGGTGCTGGTGCTGCCCGAGGACATGCTCACGCAGCAGGTGCAGGCCCGCGCGCTGCCCCGCGTGGAGGCGGTCGAGGCCTGGAGCGACCCGGGCGCGCTGCGCCGCCTGCGCGAGATGCTCCTGGCGGCCCGCAAGCCCTTCGTCATCGCCGGCGGCGGCGGCTGGACGCCGCAGGCCGCGCAGGCGCTGCAGCGCTTCGCCGAGAACTGGAAGCTGCCGGTCGGCAACGCCTTCCGCTTCCAGGACACCTTCGACAACGACCACCCGCAGTACGCCGGCGACGTCGGCATCGCCATCAACCCCAAGCTGGCCGCGCGCATCCGCGAGAGCGACCTGGTCATCGCCATCGGGCCGCGCCTGGGCGAGATGACCACCGGCGGCTACACGCTGCTCACGCCGCCCAAGGCGTCGCAGACGCTGGTCCACATCCACGCCAGCGCGGAGGAACTCCATCGCGTCTACCAGGCCGACCTCGCCATCCAGGCCAGCATGAGCGCGGCGGCGCGCTCGCTCGAGGTGCTCACCGCCCCGCCCGAGCTGCCCTGGGCGGAATGGACCGCCGCGGCCCATGCGGACTACCTCGGCAACCTGCAGCCGCAGGCCCTGCCGGGCGACATCGACATGGCGGCCATCATGGGCGTCGTGCAGAGGCTGCTGCCGCGCGATGCGGCCGTCACCAACGGCGCCGGCAACTTCGCCACCTGGCTGCACCGCTTCTACCGCCACCCGGGCCTGGCGCGCGGCCACAAGATCCAGCTCGCGCCCACCAGCGGCGCCATGGGCTACGGGGTGCCCGCGGGCATCGCCGCCAACCTGGTGACCGGCCGCACCGCCTTCACCATCGCCGGCGACGGCGACTTCCTCATGAACGGCCAGGAGCTGGCCACGGCGACGCAGTACGGCGCCAAGTCGATCATCGTCATCCTGAACAACGGCATGCTCGGCACCATCCGCATGCACCAGGAGCGCGAGTACCCCACGCACGTGCAGGCCACCGGCCTGGTCAACCCGGATTTCGTCGCGATGGCGCGGGCCTTCGGCTGGGCGGGCGAGCGGGTGGAGCGCACCGGGCAGTTCGAGCCGGCGCTGCGCGCGGCGCTGGACCGGCGCGAGGGCACGGTGATCGAGGTGATGCTGGACCCCGAGGTCCTGACCACCCGCGGCACGCTCAGCGCGCTGCGCGAGGCGGCGCTGAAGCGCTAGGGTATGTCATCGGATTCCCCGGGCCCGGGGAATTCGATGACACACCCTAGTCCTTTCGGTGGGGGCGCGCCTCGCGCGGCCCCTGCGAAACAGCAATGAAAAAGGGCCCCGTGGGGCCCTTTTCGACGTGTGGCGCGAGGCAAAAAGCCCCGTGGGGCCCTTTTCGTCGTGCAGCGCGAGGCTTACTTGACGTGCTTGCCGATCAGGCCAGCCATCTCGAACATCGAGACCTGGGCCTTGCCGAACAGCTCCTTGAGCTTGGCATCGGCGTTGACCATGCGCTTGTTCACGGCGTCCTGCAGCTTGTTCTTCTTGATGTAGGCCCACAGCTTCGAGACGATCTCGGTGCGGGGCAGGGGGTTGCCACCCACCACGGCGGCCAGGGCGGCGCTGGGGGTCAGGGGCTTCATGAACGCGGCGTTCGGGGTGCGCTTCTTGGCGGGGGCCTTCTTCGCGGCAGCCTTCTTGGCGGGAGCGGCCTTCTTGGCGGGAGCGGCCTTCTTGGCAGCGACCTTCTTCGCGGGAGCGGCGGCCTTCTTGGCCGGAGCGGCCTTCTTCGCGGGGGCGGCGGCCTTCTTGGCGGCGACCTTCTTGGCCGGGGCTGCAGCCTTCTTGGCCGGGGCGGCCTTCTTCGCGGCGGGCTTCTTGGCCGGAGCCGCCTTCTTGGCGGGGGCGGCGGCCTTCTTCACGGGAGCGGCTTTCTTTGCCGCGGCTTTCTTCGCAGTTGCCATGATCGAAATTCCTTCTAGAAGTTGATTGATCACCACAGCGGACGCGAGTCCCCGATGGCATTTCGAATGCTAAGGGAGAAAAAACGCGTTTCCAAGCGAAAACAGGCTTTTTTCATTGGGAGATGTCGTTTTTTTTCATTGGTGCGACACCGTGTTTTCCCTCTGGAGATGAGCCGCTAACGACGCCCGCTGGCCGTCGCCAGCACCACCCCGGCGAGCGATACCGCGAGGGCCAGCAACTGGGCCGCGCCCATCGGCTCGCCCAGGGCGAGCACGCCCACGAGCGCGGCGGACACCGGCAGCATCACGGTGAACACGCCGGCCTTCGCGGCGGGTACGGTGCGCAGCCCCGTCATCCACAGCCACACGGTCCACACGCTGGCCGCCAGCCCGTAGAACACGAGCAGGGCCCACTGGCCCGGCGTGACGCGGGCGAAGTCGAACGACAGCGCTTGCCACAGCCCGAAGGGCGTGACCAGCGCAAGGCCCCAGAGGTTGATCAGGGCGGTGATGCGGCGCGGCCCCAGCGCGCCGGTGAGCGACTTGCCGATCACCGCGTAGGCGGCCTCGCACAGCACGGCGCCGAACACCAGCAGGTTGCCCAGCCAGGCCTGCGGCCCCGCGGCGGCGCTGCCGGCGGGCTGCCGTGCCAGGGCGAGCAGGGCGATGCCGGCCGCGGCGCAGGCGATCGCGGCCGCCGTGCTTCGCGTGATGCGCTCGCCGAGGAAGACGCGGCTCAGGAGAGCCACCACCGCGGGGATCGCGGCCATGATCACGCCGGCCGAGACCGCGCTGGTCATGCTCACGCCGAACAGCATGCACACCGAGAAGAGGAAGTTGCCGAGAAAGGACTCGAGGAACACGAGGGCCCGCGTGCGCGGCGTCATCGGCGGTTCCGAGGCCGGGCGCGGCACCCAGTGCCACATGGCCAGCGCCCCGATGCCGAAGCGCAGCCACGCCAGCAGCATCACCGGGAAGGCCGCCACGAGCGGGCGCGACAGCGCGACATAGGCGCCGACCAGCGCCATGCTCAGGGCGAGGCAGGCGTAGGCGACGGGGCGTGGGGGGCGGCGCGTGCTCATGCGGTGCCGATCATGCCTGCGCGCAGGGGCGCATTTCAGATCTTGGCAGGCGTTTCGCATCGTGAGAAATGAGTGATGGTGCGCCGCCGCAATTTTTCTCAATATAAGAAGTTGCATTCCGTATTGAGGAATGTGATATGCAAGTCATTGATTTTCAATGAAAAAATATTTTGTCTTGTATAAGACATAAGAGATTGGTCAAGTCTTCTACAAGACTTAGAGTGGATCCCAGCGATTCACTCATTCCAACCATCTCATCAAGGAGCGTTTCATGACCCACTGGACCCACCTGACCCGTGAACAGCAGATTGCCCAGCTCGAAAAGGACTGGGCCGAGAACCCGCGCTGGAAGGGGATCAAGCGCGGCTACTCCGCGGCCGACGTGGTGCGCCTGCGCGGCTCGCTCCAGATCGAGAACACGCTGGCCCGCCGCGGCGCCGAGAAGCTCTGGGACCTGGTCAACGGCGGCGCGGCCAAGGGCTACGTGAACGCCTTCGGCGCCATCACCGCCGGCCAGGCCATGCAGCAGGCCAAGGCCGGCCTGGAGGCCGTGTACCTGTCCGGCTGGCAGGTCGCTGCCGACGGCAACACCTCCGAGACCATGTACCCCGACCAGTCGCTGTACGCCTACGACTCGGTGCCCACCATGGTCCGCCGCATCAACAACACCTTCAAGCGTGCCGACGAGATCCAGTGGTCGCGCGGCATCGGCCCTGGCGACAAGGACTACATCGACTACTTCCTGCCCATCGTGGCCGATGCCGAAGCCGGCTTCGGCGGCGTGCTCAACGCCTACGAGCTGATGAAGAACATGATCGCCGCCGGCGCCGCCGCTGTTCACTTCGAGGACCAGCTGGCCGCGGTGAAGAAGTGCGGCCACATGGGCGGCAAGGTGCTGGTGCCCACGCAAGAAGCCTGCGAGAAGCTGATCGCCGCGCGCTTCGCCGCCGACGTGATGGGCGTGCCCACCATCGTGCTGGCCCGCACCGACGCCGAGGCCGCGAACCTGCTCACCTCGGACCATGACGCCAACGACAAGCCGTTCCTGACCGGCGAGCGCACCCAGGAGGGCTTCTACCGCGTGAAGAACGGCCTGGAGCAGGCGATCAGCCGCGGCGTGGCCTATGCCGACTACGCCGACCTGGTGTGGTGCGAGACCGGCACGCCCGACCTGGGCTTCGCCCGCGAGTTCGCCCAGGCCGTGCATGCCAAGCACCCCGGCAAGCTGCTGTCGTACAACTGCTCGCCCTCGTTCAACTGGCGCAAGAACCTCGACGACAAGACCATCGCCGAGTTCCAGGAGAAGCTCTCCGAGATGGGCTACAAGTACCAGTTCATCACCCTGGCCGGCATCCACGTCAACTGGTACAACACCTTCAAGTTCGCCCACGCCTATGCCCGCGGCGAAGGCATGAAGCACTACGTGGAGATGGTGCAGGAACCCGAGTTCAAGGCGCGCGAGCAGGGCTACACCTTCGTGTCGCACCAGCAGGAAGTCGGCGCCGGCTACTTCGACGACGTGACCACCGTGATCCAGGGCGGTTCGTCCTCCGTGAAGGCCCTGACCGGCTCCACCGAGGAAGAACAGTTCCACTGATTTCCAAGGAGTCCGCCTGAGGCGGCGAGGAGACATGCCCGCCGGCGTCCTGCCGGCGGGCTTTTTCCATGCGGCGGTTAAAATCCGGCGTCTCCAATCCACAAGGGCGAGAAAGGCACACCGGTTATGACACCGCGAACTACGCACGAGGACACCATCTCCTGATGGCGGCCTAGTCGCGTTCGTCCGGTCCACCGGGCCCCCAAACAAAGCGCGGCACCCGACCGCGCTTTTTCTTTTCTCCCCCGAAGCACCTGAACACCATGATCCAAGTCACGCTCCCCGACGGCTCCAAACGCGACTACCCCGGCCCGGTCACGGTGGCCGAGGTCGCCGCCTCCATCGGCGCCGGCCTGGCCAAGGCCGCCCTGGCCGGCAAGGTCGACGGCAAGGTCGTCGACACCAGCTTCGTGATCGACCACGACGCGCCGCTGTCCATCGTCACCGCCAAGGACGCCGACGGCCTGGAGGTGATCCGCCACTCCACCGCCCACCTGCTCGCGTACGCGGTCAAGGAGCTGTTCCCCGACGCGCAGGTCACCATCGGCCCGGTCATCGAGCACGGCTTCTACTACGACTTCTCGTACAAGCGTCCCTTCACGCCCGAGGACCTGGCCGCCATCGAGAAGCGCATGTCCGAGCTGGCCGCGAAGGACGAGCCCGTGGTGCGCCGCGTGCTCCCGCGCGACGAGGCCGTGGCCTACTTCAAGGGCATCGGCGAGCACTACAAGGCCGAGATCATCGCCAGCATCCCCGCCAACGAGGACGTGAGCCTGTACCGCGAGGGCGCCTTCGAGGACCTGTGCCGCGGCCCCCACGTGCCCTCCACCGGCAAGCTCAAGCACTTCAAGCTGATGAAGGTGGCCGGCGCGTACTGGCGCGGCGACCACCGCAACGAGATGCTCCAGCGCGTCTACGGCACGGCCTGGGCGAGCAAGGAGGACCTGCAGCAGTACCTCACGATGCTGGAGGAGGCTGAGAAGCGTGACCACCGCAAGCTGGGCCGCGAGCTGGACCTGTTCCACATCGACGACCACGCCCCTGGCGTCGTCTTCTGGCACCCCAAGGGCTGGACCGTGTGGCAGGAGGTGGAGCAGTACATGCGCCGCGTCTACCGCGACAACGGCTACCAGGAGGTCAAGGGCCCGCAGCTGCTGGACAAGACCCTGTGGGAGAAGACCGGCCACTGGGACAAGTACCGCGAGAACATGTTCACCACGGAGTCGGAGAAGCGTGACTACGCGCTCAAGCCGATGAACTGCCCCGGCCACATCCTGATCTTCAAGCAGGGCGTCAAGAGCTACCGCGACCTGCCGCTGCGCTACGGCGAGTTCGGCCAGTGCCACCGCAATGAGCCCACCGGCGGCCTGCACGGCATCATGCGCGTGCGCGGCTTCACCCAGGACGACGGCCACATCTTCTGCACCGAGGACCAGATCCTGCCCGAGTGCCTGGCCTACACCGCGTTGCTGCAGAAGGTCTACCAGGACTTCGGCTTCACCGACATCATCTACAAGGTCGCCACGCGTCCCGAGAAGCGCATCGGCTCCGACGAGAGCTGGGACAAGGCCGAACACGCCCTGATGGAGAGCCTGCGCGCGTCGGGCTGCGAGTTCGAGATCGCCCCCGGCGACGGCGCCTTCTACGGCCCCAAGATCGAGTACACGCTCAAGGACGCCCTGGGCCGCCACTGGCAGTGCGGCACCATCCAGGTCGACTTCTCCATGCCCGAGCGCCTGGACGCCGAATACGTGGGCGAGGACGGCAACCGCCACCGCCCCGTGATGCTGCACCGGGCCATCGTCGGCAGCATGGAGCGCTTCATCGGCATCCTGATCGAGCAGCATGCCGGGGCGCTGCCCACGTGGCTGTCGCCGGTGCAGGTGGCGGTGCTCAATATCACCGACTCCCAGGCCGAATACGCCCGGGAAGTGGCCAAAACGCTGCAAAATCAAGGGCTTAGGGTCGAGCTGGATCTGCGTAACGAGAAAATTACGTATAAAATCCGGGAGCATTCGCTGCAAAAGCTGCCGTACATCCTCGTCCTGGGCGACAAGGAGAAGGCCGCAGGCGCAGCCGCCGTGCGCGCCCGGGGCAACCAGGACCTGGGTGCGATGCCGATCGAAGCGTTCATCGAACGCATCCGCGACGACATCGCCCACAAGCGCTGAACCCATTGATTTTTTGAGGAAGCCACCATCGCTACTGATTTCCGCGACCGTCGCCAACGCGAGGAACGCAAGCACCGCCTGAACCGTGAAATCATGGCCCCGGAAGTCCGTCTTTCCGGGCCGGAGAACGAGCCCCTCGGCATCGTCAGCCTGCAGGAAGCCCTGCGCATGGCCGGCGAGCTGGACGTGGACCTGGTCGAGATCGCTGCCACCGCCAACCCGCCGGTCTGCCGGCTGATGGACTACGGCAAGTTCAAGTACCAGGAACAGAAGAAGGCGGCCGAAGCGAAAGCCAAGCAAACGGTCATCGAGATCAAGGAAGTCAAGTTCCGCCCGGGCACCGATGACGGTGACTACAACATCAAGATGCGCAACATCCGGCGCTTCCTGGCGGACGGTGACAAGTGCAAGATCACGCTGCGCTTCCGCGGCCGCGAGATCACGCACCAGGAACTGGGCATGGCGCTCCTGAACCGCATCCGGGACGACCTCGCCGACACCATCGTCGTCGAGCAGTTCCCGAAGCTGGAAGGCCGGCAGATGATCATGATGATCGCGCCGGGCAAGAAGAAGCCGGCGCCGGCTGCGAAGCCGGCCCCCGAAGCCCCGCAGGGCGCTTCGGCTTGAAGGTGGGCGGCGCCCCAGGGCGCCGCAGCCTGATCCGCAAGGATCCACAGAGTTAGTCGCCCCGGGGTTGGTCGCCCCGAGGCAACAAGTGGCTCGGGGCCCTCAAGTCCCTGGAAAGTTTCCGGGGCGCCTCACGAGCACAACCAAGAAGGAGCAGTCACATGCCCAAGATGAAGACCAAGAGCAGCGCGAAGAAGCGTTTTCGCGTTCGTCCCGGTGGCACCGTCAAGCGCGGTCAAGCCTTCAAGCGTCACATCCTGACCAAGAAGACCACCAAGAACAAGCGTCAGCTGCGCGGTGCCGTTGCCGTCCATGAGACCAACATGGGTCACATGGCGCAGATGCTCCCGTTCGCCGGCCTTTGATCAACTGACGAACAAGGAGTAACACATGCCTCGCGTCAAACGTGGTGTCACCGCTCGCGCCCGCCACAAGAAAGTTCTCGCCCTGGCCAAGGGCTTCCGTGGCCGTCGTGGCAACGTCTTCCGCATCGCCAAACAGGCGGTGATGAAGGCGGGCCAATACGCCTACCGTGACCGCCGCGCCAAGAAGCGCGTCTTCCGTCAGCTGTGGATTGCGCGTATCAACGCCGCCGCGCGTGAACTGGGCCTGACCTACAGCCAGTTCGCCAACGGCATCCGCAAGGCCGGCATCGCCATCGACCGCAAGGTCCTGGCCGATATCGCCGTCCATGACAAGGCCGCCTTTGCCGGCATCGTGGAGCAAGTCAAGGCCAAGCTGGCGGCTTGAGTTCACGTTCGGCGCTGATGCCTTCGGGCATGGGTGCCGGTCGCAACCAACCTGGACAGGGCTAGGGCTTGCAAGGCACTAGCCCTGTTTTTTTCTCTCCCATGAGCAACGAACTCGATTCCATCGTCGACGCCGCGCAGTCGGCCTTCGCCGCCGCCGCCACCCCGGCCCAGCTGGAGGATGCCAAGGCGCAATTCATCGGCAAGTCCGGCCGCATCACCGAGCTGATGAAGGGCATGGCTGCCCTGAGCGTCGAGGAGAAGAAGACCCGGGGCGCCGCCATCAACCAGGCCAAGCAGGCCATCGAGGCCGCGCTGAACGCCCGCCGCCAGGCCCTGGCCGATGCCGAGCTGCAAGCCCAGCTCAAGGCCGAGGCCCTCGATGTCACGCTGCCCGGCCGTGCCCGTGAGCCCGGCGGCCTGCACCCGGTGAGCCTCACGATGGAGCGCATCGAGCAGATTTTCGCCAGCATGGGCTTCGACGTGGCCGATGGCCCCGAGATCGAATCCGACTGGCACAGCTTCACCTCGCTGAACAACCCGCCCAACCACCCGGCGCGTTCGATGCAGGACACGTTCTACGTGGACCTCAAGGGCGAGGACGGCATCCCCTACAACCTGCGTCCGCACACCAGCCCGATGCAGGTGCGCTACGCGCATGCCCACATCAAGAAGCATGCGGGCAAGGCTGAACTGCCGGAAATCCGCGTGATCGCCCCCGGCCGCACCTACCGCGTGGACAGCGATGCGACGCACTCGCCCATGTTCCACCAGTGCGAAGGCCTCTGGCTGGGCCGCAACGTGAGCTTCAAGGACCTGAAGGTCGTCTTCACGAACTTCTGCCGCACCTTCTTCGAGAGCGACGACCTGAAGCTGCGCTTCCGCCCCAGCTTCTTCCCGTTCACCGAGCCCAGCGCCGAGATCGACATCCAGTTCCAGAGCGGCCCGCTGGCCGGTCGCTGGCTCGAGGTCGCGGGCTCCGGCCAGGTGCACCCGAACGTGGTGCGCAACATGGGCCTGGACCCCGAGCAGTACATCGGCTTCGCCTTCGGCATGGGCCCGGACCGCCTGACCATGCTGCGCTATGGCGTGAACGACCTGCGCCTGTTCTTCGACGGCGACGTCCGCTTCCTGCGCCAGTTCCGTTAACCCGATTCCGACCACACCAAGATGCAATTCCCCGAGTCCTGGCTGCGCGCGTTCTGCAACCCGCCGCTGTCCACCCAAGAACTCGCCGACACGCTGACCATGGGCGGCCTCGAGGTCGAGGACCTGCGCCCCGTCGCGCCCCCGTTCACGAAGATCGTGGTCGGCGAGATCAAGGAAGCCGTCCAGCACCCCAATGCCGATCGCCTGCGCGTGTGCCAGGTCGACGTGGGGCAGGGCGCCCTGCTGAACATCGTCTGCGGCGCGCCCAACGCCCGCGCCGGCATCCGCATCCCCTGCGCCCTGGTGGGCGCCGAGCTGCCCCCCGGCGAGGACGGCAAGCCGTTCCAGATCAAGCTGGGCAAGCTGCGCGGCGTCGAGAGCCAGGGCATGCTGTGCTCGGCCCGCGAGCTGCAGCTGTCCGAGGACCATGGCGGCCTGCTGGAGCTGGCGGCCGATGCGCCCATCGGCGAGGACATCCGCAAGCACCTGAACCTGGATGACACGCTGTTCACCCTCAAGCTCACGCCCAACCTGGCCCACGCCCTGAGCGTGTACGGCGTGGCGCGCGAGCTGTCGGCCCTGACCGGCGCACCGCTGCTGACGCCCGCGATCGAGCCCGTCAAGCCGGCGCATGACGGCCATGTGAAGGTCAAGGTGACCGCGCCCGACCTGTGCGGCCGCTTCACCGGCCGCGTGCTGCGCAACGTGAACACGAAGGCGAAGACGCCGCAGTGGATGGTGGACCGCCTGGCGCGCTGCGGCCAGCGCAGCGTGACCGCGCTGGTGGACATCTCGAACTACGTGATGTTCGAGTACGGCCGCCCGACCCACATCTTCGACCTGGACAAGATCCACGGCTCGTTGCACGTGCGCTGGGCCCGGGCCGGCGAGCAGCTCAAGCTCCTGAATGGCAACACCGTGAGCCTGGACGAGAAGGTCGGCGTGATCGCCGACGACGTGCAGGTCGAGTCCCTGGCCGGCATCATGGGCGGCGACTCCACCGCCGTCTGCGACGACACGCGCCACGTGTATGTCGAGGCCGCCTTCTGGTTCCCCCAGGCCATCCAGGGCCGCTCGCGCGGCTTCAACTTCTCCACCGACGCCGGCCACCGCTTCGAGCGCGGCGTGGACCCGAGCCTGACGGTGGAACACGTCGAGCACATCACCCGCCTGGTGCAGGAGATCTGCGGCGGCGAGGCAGGCCCGATCGACGACACCGTGGTCGGCCTGCCCGAGCGCACGCCCGTCACGCTGCGCGCCTCGCGCGCCGCCAAGGTGATCGGCATGCCGCTCACGGTCGAACAGTGCCGCGGGGCCCTGGCCCGCCTCGGCCTGGAGGTCGCCGTCGACGGCGACCTCCTCACCGTCACGCCGCCACCGCACCGCTTCGACCTCGCCATCGAGGAGGACCTGATCGAGGAAGTGGTGCGCATCATCGGCTACGAGAACCTGCCGACCACGCCGCCGCTGGCCCCCATCGTGGCGCGCCCGGCGACCGAGTCGCGCCGCAGCCGCTTCGCCGTGCGCCGCCTGCTGGCCTCGCTGGGCTACCAGGAAACCATCAACTTCAGCTTCGTCGAGGAAGCGTGGGAGCGAGACCTCGCCGGCAACGCCAACCCGGTCAAGCTGCTGAACCCCATCGCCAGCCAGATGTCGGTCATGCGTTCGTCGCTGGTCGGCTCGCTGCTGCAGGTGCTGCGCCACAACCTGGACCGCAAGGCCGACCGGGTGCGCGTGTTCGAACTGGGCCGCGTCTTCCTGCGGGACGACGCTGTCACCACGACGGACACCACCGTGCGCGGCGTGCGCCAGCCGATGCGCGTGGCCGGCCTGGCCTATGGCCCGGTGGACGGCCTGCAGTGGGGCCGCAAGGGCCAGGGCAGCGCCGACTTCTTCGACCTCAAGGGCGACGTCGAGACGCTACTGTCCCCGCTGCAGGCGCAGTTCCGCGCCACCGAGCACCCCGCGCTGCACCCCGGCCGCTGTGCCAGCATCTGGGTCGACGGCGTCGAGATCGGCGTGCTGGGCGAGCTGCATCCGCGCTGGCGCCAGCAGTGGGAGCTGCCCGGCGCCCCGCTGGTGTTCGAGCTGGACCTCGACGCCGTGCTGGTCCGCCGGCAGGCCGCCTTCGAGCCGGTGCCGCGTTTCCAGCCCGCCGAGCGTGACCTCGCGGTGATCGTGGCCGATGCCGTCACGCACGACGCGCTGATGGCCGCCGTGCGCGGCGCCGACACCGGCGGCCTGCTGCGCGACGCGATGCTGTTCGACCTGTACAAGCCGCAGCAGGCCCAGGGTGGACTGGCCACGGGCGAGAAGAGCCTGGCCGTGCGCCTGACGCTGGCCAGCCCCGTCGCCACGCTGACCGACGAACAGATCGAGGCGGCCGTCAAGGCCATCGTGGACAACATCGCCCGCGCCACGGGCGGCCGACTGAGGTGAATCGCGCCATGACCGAACTCACCACGCCCGAGGGCGGCGAGGACCCGATGGAATTCGCCGCCATGAGCCTGGAGACGCCGGCGCTGACGAAGGCGCAGCTGGCGGAGATGCTGTTCGAGCAGATCGGCCTGAACAAGCGCGAGTCCAAGGACATGATCGACGCCTTCTTCGACCTGGTGGCGGACAGCCTGGTCCAGGGCAACGACGTGAAGATCTCGGGTTTCGGCAACTTCCAGATCCGCACCAAGGCACCGCGACCCGGGCGCAACCCGCGCACCGGCGAGCCGATCCCGATCGAGGCGCGCCGCGTGGTCACCTTCCATGCGAGCCACAAGCTCAAGGAAATGATCCAGGGCAACGGCGCCGAGGAATAAATCGCGTCATGGCGCGTGGCGCCGCTTCCGGCGCCTGCGCAGTTGGAGTAACCTTGCAGGTTTCGCCTGGACAGCCTTGATTTCAATGGAGAAACCCCTGCCGCACATTCCCGCCAAGCGCTACTTCACGATCGGTGAAGTGAGCGAGTTGTGCGGCGTGAAGCCGCACGTGCTGCGGTACTGGGAGCAGGAGTTCACGCAGCTGCGCCCGATGAAGCGGCGCGGCAACCGCCGCTACTACCAGCACCACGAGGTGCTGATGATCCGCCGCATCCGCGACCTGCTGTATGACCAGGGCTTCACCATCAGCGGCGCGCGCAACAAGCTGCAGGAGATTGTGCAGGTCGAGCGTGACCGCCGCCGCGCGGGCGAGGTCCTGCCCGATGGCGCTCAGCCCATCGAAGTCGTCGAGGCCGCGGAGGCCGATGGCGGCGAGCCCGCGCAACCCATCTCGATCGACGCAGCCCAGGCGCTCGATGCCGCTTCGCGCGACGTCGCGGCCCTGAACCTGCTGCAGGTGCGTCGCGAGCTGTTCGAGATCCGCGATCTTTTATCGCCTTCTCACTGATCAACCTCGGGAAAGCGTGATTTTCACGCTATACTGCGAGGCTTGTCGGCGTGTAGCGCAGCCTGGTAGCGCACTTGCATGGGGTGCAAGGGGTCGCGAGTTCGAATCCCGCCACGCCGACCATTCTTTGAACGGGCCAGCCTCCCAAGGGCTGGCCCGTTTTCTTTGTGCAGTGTCGTGACTATGATGGGCCGCAGGGGCGGCCGCACGGGACGCCCCGAGTTCTCCCGGGGCCCGCATGACCCTCACGTCGCCCGTTCCCGCCGCTGCCACCGTGCTGGTGGTGGACGACAGTCCCATCAACCTCGGCGTGGTGGGCAACCTGCTGGCGCCCCACTACCGGGTGCAGGTGGCCGGCTCCGGCGCCGGCGCGCTGCAGGTGCTGCGCGAGGCCCCCGCGCCCGACCTGATCCTGCTGGACATCATGATGCCGGACCTGGACGGCTACGAGGTCATGGCGCGCCTGCGCACCGAGCCGCGCTGCCGCGCCATCCCCGTGATCTTCCTCACCGCCATGGACGCGCCGAGTGACGAGGAGCGCGGCCTGGCCCTCGGGGCGGTCGACTACATCACCAAGCCCGTGTCGCCGGCCATCCTCCTGGCCCGCGTGCGCACGCACCTGGAACTCAAGCGGGCACGTGACCGCCTCAGCGGCGAGAACGCCACGCTGGAGGGGGAGGTGGCGCGGCGCGTGGCCGCCAGCGAGCCTTCGCGGCACCGCAGGCGCATCGCGCTGTATGTCGAGACGCTGGCGCGCCTGGCGCACAACGACCCTCGGCTGGCGCCGCAGCTCGTGGGCCTGAACCACTTGCGGCTCGCGCAGGAGTTCGCGCGCTGGCGCGACGAGCGATGGGATGGCAGCGGCTACCCCGAGGGGCTGCAGGGCGAGCAGATCCCGCTGTCGGCGAGGCTGGTCACGGTGGCCGAGGTGTTCGATCTGCTCACGGGCGAGCACGCGCGCACCGCGCGCCTCGCGCCGGCGCAGGTGCGTGAGCGCATCGAGGCCAATCGCGGCCGGCACCTGGACCCGAACCTGGCCGACGTGCTGCTCGCGCACTTCGACAAGTTCATGTCGATCGCGGACCAGACGCGGGAGTAGGGGGCGCGCCCGCGCTCAGTCGATGATGTCGACGGTGTGCACCGCGTGCACGCCGCGGCGGCGGTCGTCGAAGTAGCGCACCAGCGTCTCGCGCACCGTGCGGAAAGCCAGCTCGGGCCAGGGGATCTCGTCCTCGGTGAACAGGCGGGCCTCGAGGGTCTCGGGGCCCGGCTCGAACCGGTCGCTCAGGAGCCGCGCGCGGAAGAACAGGTGCACCTGGCCCACGTGCGGGATGCTCACCACCGAGAGCAGGTCCTCCATCTCGAACTGTGCACCGGCCTCTTCGTCGGTCTCGCGGGCCGCGCCCTGGGCCGCGGTCTCGCCCAGCTCCATGAAGCCGGCCGGCAGGGTCCACTTGCCCCAGCGCGGCTCGATGTTCCGGCGGCAAAGCAGGATGCGCTCGCCGAAGTAGGGCAGGGTGCCCACGACGTTCAGCGGGTTCTCGTAGTGGATGGTGGTGCAGGCCGGGCAGACCGCGCGCTCGCGCGTGTCGCCGTCGTCCGGCAGGCGGTAGACGACCGGGGTGCCGCAGTTGCGGCAATGCTTGATCGGGCTGCGCATGCGTGAAGTGTAGGGGCGCGGGCAAGCCCCTCGCAGGGGCCGGCCCGCACCGGATGGGATCAGGCCGCGCGGACCTCGACCTTCAGCGGCACCAGGCCGTCGACATGGCCTTCCATGGTGTCGCCCGCGACCACCGCGGCCACGCCCTCGGGCGTGCCGGTGTAGATCAGGTCGCCGGGTTGCAGGTCCCAGCCGGCGGACAGGTGCTCGAGGGTCTCGGCGATGTTCCAGATCAGCTTGGACACGTGGCTGGTCTGGCGCACCTGGCCGTTGACCTTGAGCCAGATCGCGGCGTTGTGGATGTCACCGGCCTCGGCCACCGGGGTGATGGGGCCGATCGGGCTGGAGTGGTCGAAGGCCTTGCCGATCTCCCAGGGGCGGCCCTGCTTCTTCATCTCGTTCTGGATGTCGCGGCGAGTCATGTCCAGGCCCACGGCGTAGCCGTAGATGTGCGAGAGGGCGTCGGCGGCCTTGATGTTGCGGCCGCCCTTGCCGATGGCCGCGACCAGCTCGATCTCGTGGTGGAAGTTGGCGGTGAGGCGGGGGTAGGGGATGGCGCCGGTCTGTCCGGCGTCGACCACCACCACCGCGTCGGCGGGCTTCATGAAGAAGAAGGGCGGCTCGCGGCCGGTGAAGCCCATCTCCTTGGCGTGTTCCTCGTAGTTGCGGCCGACGCAGTACACGCGGGCCACGGGGAACCGTTCGCTGCGGCCCACGACGGGCACCGACACGACGGCGGGAGGCGGAAACACAAAGCTCATGGAGGCCTTTCTCGCGGATCTCGAAGGTTGGAAAAGTGGAAATAGCGCAGGCCGTATTGGACCCTAAACGGGGGCCGCCCCGAGTCACCCGGCGGACTGGCCGTTGTCCTACACCCGGCCCGCCTGCCGGCCGGGTTGAATCCGGTCATGCACCTGCCTGAAAGGACCGCCATGAACCGACTCTCCTTCCCGTCCCGCGCCGCCTTGCCTTCGGCCCTGTGCGCCGCGCTCGTCCTGGCCGGATGCGCCGGCATGGATCCCGGGGCCATGTCGCCGGCGCAGCGCAACACCGCCATCGGCGCCGGCGTGGGCGCAGTGGCGGGCGCGGCCATCGGCGGCAACACCCGCGGCGCCGTGATCGGCGCCGGCGTGGGCGCCCTCGGCGGCTATGTCTGGTCGCAGCACATGGAGCAGCGCCGCCAGGCCATGGAGCGTGCCACTATGGGCAGCGGCGTCTCGGTCGCCCAGACTCCGGACAACCAGCTGAAGCTGAACATCCCCAGCGACATCTCCTTCGACACCGGCCGCTCCGACATCAAGGCCAACCTGCGCCCCATCCTCGACGAGTTCGCCCGCGGCCTGCAGGGCCAGGCCAACACCGAGGTGCGCATCATCGGCCACACCGACAGCACCGGCGGCGACGCCTTCAACGAGCGCCTGTCGGTGCAGCGGGCCGAGGCCGCGCGGGACTACCTGGTGGCGCGCGGCGTCAACCCGCGGCAGGTCCAGGTGGCCGGGCGCGGCGAACGCGAGCCGGTCGCGGACAACGGCACCGAGGCCGGTCGCGCGCGCAACCGGCGGGTCGAGATTTTCCTGGGCGAGCGCGCCAGCACCGCGGCGCGCTGACCGGGGCGGCTGGCGGTTTATGCTCGCGGCATGAAGCTGTACAACTACTACCGTTCCTCCGCCTCCTTCCGCGTCCGCATCGCGCTGGCGCTCAAGGGCCTGTCGTACGACTACCTGCCGGTGCACCTGGCGCGCGGCGACCACAAGCTGCCCGAGTACCAGTCCGTCTCGCCGACCGGCCTGGTGCCTTCCCTGGTCACCGACGACGGCCAGGTGCTGGGCCAGTCCATGGCCATCATGGAGTACCTGGACGAGACCCACCCGAACCCGCCGCTGCTGCCCGCCGACGCGCTGGGCCGCGCCCGGGTCCGCGCGCTGGCACAGCTGATCGCCTGCGAGATCCACCCGCTGAACAACCTGCGCGTGCTCAAGTACCTGGTCAAGGACCTCAAGGTCAGCGACGACGACAAGAACACCTGGTACCGCCACTGGGTGCGCGTGGGTCTCGAGGCCTTCGAGCGGGAGCTGGCGCAGCTGCCGGCCGGCACCTACTGCTATGGCGATACGCCCACCCTGGCCGACTGCGTACTGGTTCCGCAGATCTTCAACGGCATGCGCTTCGACGTGAACTTCGACGGCCTGCCCCGCACCATGGCGGCCTTCGAAGCCTGCATGAAGCTGGAGGCGTTCCAGAAGTCGCAGCCCTCGGCCTGTCCCGACAACGAGGCGTGACCTCGCCCCTGCTGCTCCCCGACTGGCCCGCCCCCGCGGGGGTGCGGGCCCTGTGCAGCACCCGCCTGGGCGGGGTCTCGCGGCCGCCCTGGGACAGCTTCAACCTCGGTGACCACGTGGGCGACGACCCCGCCGCGGTCGCCGCCAACCGCGCGGCGTGGGCGCGCCACCTGGGCGCGCGGCCCGTCTTCCTGAACCAGGTCCATGGCACCCACACGGTGCGCCTGGACGCCGCCACCGCGGACGGCACCGTGGCCGACGCCTGCGTGGCCGACACCCCCGGCGTGGCCTGCACCATCATGGTGGCCGACTGCCTGCCCGTGCTCCTGTGCGACACGCGCGGGACCCGGGTGGGCGCCGCCCATGCCGGCTGGCGCGGTCTGGCGGGGCAGGGCGGCACCGGAGTGATCGAGTCTCTGGCCGCGGCCTTCGACCCGGCGCACACGCTGGCCTGGCTGGGTCCGTGCATCGGCCCGCGCGCCTTCGAGGTGGGGCCTGAGGTGAAGGCGGCGTTCGAGTCCGTCGACGCCGCAGCGGGCACGCTGTTTGCGTGTCAGGGCCATGGCAAATGGCTGGCAGACCTCCCGGGCCTGGCGCGCCGCCGCCTCGCGGCCCTGGGCATCACCCGCATCCACGGCAACGACGGCAGCGACGGCTGGTGCACCGTCACCGCGGCATCACGGTTCTTTTCGCACCGGCGTGACCGCGTCAGCGGGCGCCTGGCCGCCAGTGTCTGGCTGGCCTGAGGCCGCGGCCTGTGAGGCCCTCCAGGCGGCCAGCTCGGCCGCTTCCTTCTCCTTGAGCTTGCGCTTGCGGGCCGGCGTCCCGAGCAGGTACACGAGCAGGCCCGTTGGCACGAGACCGTAAAGAACGAAGGTCACAATGGCTCCGAGCAGTGATCCGTTGGCGGCGGTTGCTTCCGCAACCGACATCATCAGGGCCACGTAGAGCCAGCCGATGGCGACGAGGTACATGCGCGGGCCGGGCTGAGTTTGGTTGGTGTAAGGAACTGGCGGATACTGCCGTGACCCGCTCGAGGAACGAACAAGGAGACTGACGCGATGAATTTTCATGCAGACTGGGCCCAGGCGGCCAGCCAGTTCCAGCAAAACCTCGGCGAGGGCTGGAAGAAGGCCCTGGAGTCCTTCCAGGCCATGGGCGGCGGCGCGGTGCCGGCCGGCCAGGCCCTGCCGGCCCTGCACTTTGCCCCCGACAAGCTGATGGAGCTGCAGAAGGCCTACCTGCGCGAGGCCAGCGAGCTGTGGAACCAGGGCATGCAGGTCCACCCCGGTGCGGCCGACCGCCGCTTCTCCGGCGAGGCCTGGGCGCAGAACCCGGTCTCCGCCTTCTCCGCCGCCGTCTACCTGCTCAATGCCCGCACCCTGCTGGGTCTGGTCGAGGCGGCGCAGGCCGACGAAAAGACCAAGGCGCGGTTGCGCTTCGCCATCGAGCAGTGGCTTGCGGCCTCCGCGCCGAGCAATTTCATGGCCCTGAACGCGGAAGCCCAGAAGAAGGCCATCGAGACCCAGGGCGAGTCGATCGCCCGCGGCGTCCAGAACCTGTGGAAGGACATCCAGCAGGGCCACCTTTCGATGACCGACGAAAGCCACTTCGAGGTGGGCGTGAACGTCGCCACCACGGAGGGGGCGGTGGTCTACGAGAACGCGCTGTTCCAGCTGATCGAATACAAGCCGCTTACCGCCAAGGTCTACGAGCGACCCTTCCTCGTGGTGCCGCCGTGCATCAACAAGTTCTATATCCTGGACCTGCAGCCGGAGAACTCCTTCGTGCGCCACCTCGTGGCCGAGGGCCACCGCACCTTCGTGGTGAGCTGGCGCAACCCCGACGAGTCCCTGAAGAACACCACCTGGGACGACTACATCGCCGAGGGCGCGATCCGCGCCATCGAGACCGTGCGCGAGATCGCCGGCGCCAAGGACATCAACGCCCTGGGCTTCTGCGTGGGCGGCACCATCCTGGGCACCGCGCTGTCGGTGCTGGCCGCGCGCGGCGAGAAGCCGGTCCACTCGGTCACCCTGCTGACCACGCTGCTGGACTTCAGCAACACCGGCATCCTCGACCTGTTCATCGACGAGCACTTCGTGAAGTACCGCGAGATGCAGATGGGGAAGGGCGGCCTCCTCAAGGGCCAGGAACTGGCCTCGACCTTCAGCTTCCTGCGTCCCAACGACCTGGTCTGGAACTACGTCGTGGGCAACTACCTCAAGGGCGAGACCCCGCCGCCCTTCGACCTCCTCTACTGGAACAGCGACTCCACCAACCTGCCGGGCCCGATGTACGCCTGGTACCTGCGCAACACCTACTTCGAGAACAACCTGGCCAAGCCGGGCAAGGCGGTGGTGTGCGGCCAGAAGGTCGACCTTCGCAAGGTCGACATCCCGGCCTACATCTACGGCTCGCGCGAGGACCATATCGTTCCCATCGAGGGCGCTTATGCGAGCGTGAACCAGCTCGGAGGCAAGCTGCGCTTCGTCATGGGCGCCTCGGGCCACATCGCCGGCGTGATCAACCCGCCCGCCAAGAAGAAGCGCTCCTACTGGACGAACGACAAGCTGCCCAAGGGCTACGAGGACTGGCTCGCCGCCGCCAAGGAGCACCCCGGCAGCTGGTGGACCGACTGGTACGCCTGGCTCAAGCCGCTGGCGGGCAAGCAGGTCCCGGCGCCCAAGGCCTATGGCCGCGGCCCGTACAAGGCCATCGAGCCGGCCCCCGGCCGCTACGTGAAGGCCCGGGCCTGAGGCCCTTCCCGATTTCCCTACCCGCACCCCAAAGACTGGAGACTCTCCAATGGAAGACATCGTCATCGTCTCGGCGGCCCGCACCGCCGTGGGCAAGTTCGGCGGCTCGCTCGCCAAGGTCGCCGCGACCGACCTCGGCGCTGCCGTGATCCGCGAGGCGCTGGCCCGCGCCAAGGTCGATCCCGCCCAGGTGGGCGAGGTCATCATGGGCCAGGTGCTCGCCGCCGGCGTCGGCCAGAACCCGGCGCGCCAGGCCCTGATGAAGGCCGGCCTGCCCAAGGAGATCCCGGCGCTGACCATCAACGCCGTGTGCGGCTCGGGCCTGAAGTCCGTGATGCTGGCGGCCCAGGCCATCGCCTACGGCGACTCGGAGATCGTCGTCGCCGGCGGCCAGGAGAACATGAGCGCCTCGCCGCATGTGCTGCTCGGCTCGCGTGACGGCCAGCGCATGGGCGACTGGAAGATGGTCGACACGATGATCGTCGACGGCCTGTGGGACGTCTACAACCAGTACCACATGGGCATCACCGCCGAGAACGTGGCCAAGGCCCACGGCATCACCCGCGAGATGCAGGACGCCCTGGCGCTGGCCAGCCAGCAGAAGGCCGCCGCCGCGCAGGCCGCGGGCAAGTTCGCCGACGAGATCGTCGGCATCAGCATTCCCCAGCGCAAGGGCGACCCGCTGGTGTTCGCCTCCGACGAGTTCATCAACACCAAGACCAATGCCGAGGCCCTGGCGGGCCTGCGACCGGCCTTCGACAAGGCCGGCTCGGTGACCGCGGGCAACGCCTCGGGCATCAACGACGGCGCCGCCGCGGTGGTGGTCATGAGCGCGAAGAAGGCCGCCGCCCTGGGCCTCAAGCCGCTGGCGCGCATCGCCGCCTTCGGCACCTCGGGCCTGGACCCGGCCACCATGGGCATGGGCCCGGTGCCGGCCTCCCGCAAGGCGCTGCAGCGCGCCGGCTGGAACGTGCAGGACGTCGACCTGTTCGAGCTGAACGAAGCTTTCGCGGCCCAGGCCTGCGCGGTGAACAAGGAGCTGGGCATCGACCCCGCCAAGGTCAACGTCAACGGCGGCGCCATCGCCATCGGCCACCCGATCGGCGCCTCCGGCTGCCGCATCCTGGTCACGCTGCTGCACGAGATGCAGCGCCGCGAAGCGAAGAAGGGCCTCGCCGCGCTGTGCATCGGCGGCGGCATGGGGGTTTCCCTCGCTGTCGAACGAGCCTGAACCGCGTACAAGAACCAGGTGTCCCGCACGTGATTGCGCGGGACACGAAACCAGATCAACGAGGCGACATCGCCAGGAGAACACAAGTGAGCCAGAAAGTTGCATACGTCACCGGGGGCATGGGTGGCATCGGTACCGCGATCTGCCAGCGCCTGCACCGTGAAGGCTTCAAGGTCATCGCCGGCTGCGGCCCGACCCGCGATCACGCCAAGTGGCTCGCCGAACAGAAGGAGAAGGGCTACACGTTCCATGCCTCCGTGGGCAACGTGAGCGACTGGAACTCCACCACCGAGGCCTTTGCCAAGGCCAAGGCCGAACACGGCCCGATCGACGTGCTCGTCAACAACGCCGGCATCACCCGCGACCGCATGTTCGTCAAGATGACCCGCGAGGACTGGGACGCGGTGATCGACACCAACCTGAACTCCATGTTCAATGTGACCAAGCAGGTCGTGGGCGACATGGTCGACCGGGGCTGGGGCCGCATCGTCAACATCTCCTCGGTCAACGGCGAGAAGGGCCAGGCCGGCCAGACCAACTACTCCGCCGCCAAGGCCGGCATGCACGGTTTCACCATGGCCCTGGCGCAGGAGCTGGCCAGCAAGGGCGTGACGGTCAATACCGTCAGCCCCGGCTACATCGGCACCGACATGGTCAAGGCCATCCGCCAGGACGTCCTGGACAAGATCGTCGGCACCATCCCCGTCAAGCGCCTGGGCCAGCCGGAGGAGATCGCCTCCATCATCGCCTGGATCGCGTCCGAGGACGGCGGCTACTCCACCGGCGCGGACTTCTCCGTCAACGGCGGCCTGCACATGGGCTGATCCCCGGTCGGGGACCGGAGGCCGCTCAGGTCTCCAGGTCCTCGATCACCAGGTGCCGGTACCTTTCCGCGAAGGTCACCGGCATCCCCTTCACCGCCTGCAGCACGCACTCGCACTGCTGCGTCTTCGGCGCGTGGACCAGCAACCCCCATTCGCCCTTCGCGGCATGCTGCGCCAGCTGGCGCACCACGCCGGCCTCGCTGCCCGGCGAGGGAAACGGGATGTCGGCCGAGCCGATGGTCTGCGCGATCGGGCCGAGGATGGTGTCCGGCCCCAGCAACGAGATCTCGTCGCCCGGGATGCCGGCATGGGTGATGGCCGTGGCGGCCTGGCGGGCCTCATCCTGGCCCGGCAGCATCAGGACCACATGGCCGGTGGGGTAGAACACGCCGCGCATCGTGAGCATGTGGGCGTCGAGGTGGAAGGGTTTCATGGGCGCTCCTGGTCGACGGGGCCCCGGTGATGACCGGACAACCGGCCCCAGGGCATTGATGCCGCGGGCCCGGGGCGGGTTCGTCGGCCACCCCGCCCGGCCCCTGTAGGACGCGGACCGCGTAAAGTTCGGTCCGTGCATTCACTCCCTGAGACCCCGAACCGCTGGCGACTGAGCGTCGCGCCCATGCTGGACTGGACCGACCGGCATTGCCGCTATTTCCACCGCCTGCTGACCCGGCATGCGCTGTTGTACTCCGAAATGGTGACCACCGGGGCCCTGGTCCACGGCGACCAGCACCGCCACCTGGACTTCAACCCCGAGGAACACCCCGTCGCCCTGCAACTGGGCGGCAGCGAGCCCGCCGACCTGGCCGTCGCGGCCCGCCTGGGCGAGCGCTGGGGCTACGACGAGATCAACCTGAACTGCGGCTGCCCCAGCGAGCGGGTGCAGCGCGGCGCCTTCGGCGCCTGCCTGATGGCCGAGCCGCGCACCGTGGCCGATGGCGTCAAGGCCATGCGGGACGCCGTGTCCCTCCCGGTCACCGTCAAGCACCGCATCGGCATCGACCGCACCGAGAACTACCAGTTCGTGCGCGATTTCGTCGGCACGGTGGCCGAGGCCGGCTGCAGCGTCTTCATCGTGCATGCGCGCAACGCCTGGCTGCAGGGGCTGAGCCCCAAGGAGAACCGGGAAGTGCCGCCGCTGCGCTACGACGTGGTGCACCGCCTCAAGCATGATTTCCCGAACCTGGTGATCGCCGTCAATGGCGGCATCCGCGAGGCGTCCCAGGTCCACCAGCACCTGCGCCTGCTCGATGGCGTGATGGTGGGCCGCGAGGCGTACCACAACCCCTGGTTCCTGGCCTCGTGGGACGGCGACTTCTTCGGCGCGCCCGATCGCGGGCTGACCCGCGAGGGGGTGGAGGAGGCGATGGTGGCCTACATGGAGCGCGAGGCCGCGGCGCGCGGCACGCCCTGGTATGCCATCGCCCGCCACATGCTGGGCCTGTACAACGGCCTGCCGGGCGCGCGGCGCTGGCGGCAGGTGTGGAGCGACCACCGCCTGAAGTCGCTGCCGGCGCGCGAGGTCATGGCGCTGGCCCGCCGCCGCGAGGCGGCGCCGGCCTGAACGACCGGTGCTGCCGCCCGGAGCACCTCCGCCCAAGGCCCGCGCAAGCGGGCCTTTTTCATTAGCGGACCAATTTGATAACCATTGCCATTACTACTTTGAAAGTTTCTGCAAGGAAGCTGTCTCAAATTGTGTTTTTTCTATGCCTAATGGTGGATAAGGTGATTCCTAATCTCGCTGCAAAATCAAACTTTCCCCCATAGTTGGTCAGCTTGAACAATACTTCGCTCAAGACGCGCCTCACGCTCTTCACCTTGCTGGTGTTCCTGGTGGGCATCTGGTCGCTCACCTTCCTCGTCAGCCGCATCCTGCGCGAGGACATGAGCGAGGTGCTCGGGCGGGAGCAGTTTTCGGTGGTGAGCATCCTGGCCGGATTCATCGAGGGCGAAGTGTCGACTCGGATCCAGGTGGTCAGCAACACCGGGGCGCGGCTGCCGCCGGCGCTGATGTCCAAGCCCGAGGCGCTGACCCGCTACCTCGAGGACCGGCCGATCTACATGCGGCTGTTCAACTCCGGCATCTTCGTGACGGATGCCACAGGCGTGGCGATCGCCTCGCTGCCCGCCGGCGTCGGCCGCGTCGGCCAGAACTTCATGGACCGCGACTTCATCGCGGCCGCGCTGCGCGAGGGCAAGGTCATGGTCGGCAAGCCCGTCGCGGGCCGCCTGCAGCGCGGCGCGATCATCGGCATCGCCGCGCCGGTGCGCGACGCGAAGGGCGACGTGATCGGCGTGGTGGCCGGCATCACCAACCTGAGCCAGCCCAACTTCCTCGACGTGCTCACCAACACGCCCTATGGCAAGACCGGCGGCTTCCTGCTCACGAGTCCCGCGGACTACCTGGTGATCACCGCCACCGACAAGAGTCGGGTCATGACCGAGCTGCCGAAGGTGGCGGGCGACAGGCTGATGCAGCGGTTCCGCGACGGCATCGAAGGCTACGGGGTCGGCCTCAACCCGCTGGGGGTGGAGCGCATCGCCGCCGCCAAGAACATCCCCTCGCTGAAGTGGCAGGTGGTCGGCTCGATGCCGACGGCCGAGGGGTTTGAGCCGATCCGCCAGATGGAGCGGCACATGCAGCTGCTGGCGCTGGCCCTGAGCGTGCTGGCCGGCGGCCTGACCTGGTGGTGGCTGCGCCGCCAGTTCCAGCCCCTGTCGGGCGCGCTGCGCTCGCTGGAGGAGATGACCTCGCAGGGCGGCCAGCTCGAGCCGCTGCCGGTGGCGCGCAACGACGAGGTCGGCGGCCTGATCCGCGGCTTCAACGGCCTGCTCGAGGTGGTCCAGCGGCAGAAGCTCAGTCTCGCCGAGGAGCGCGAGAAACTGGGCAACATCATCAGCGGCACCGGCGCCGGCACCTGGGTGCTGGACCTGGACACCGGCGAGGCCGAGATCAACGAGCGCTGGGCCGGGATGCTGGGCTACACCGCGGACGAACTGCGCCCGGTGACCGAGGCCACCTGGGCCGCCAACTGCCACCCCGACGACCACGCCGCGGCCGCGGCGGCCCTGGCCCGCTACCTGGGCGGGGAGGGGGATGCGTTCGAGGCCACCACCCGCATGCGGCACCGCGACGGGCACTGGGTCTGGGTACAGACCCGCGCCAGCGTGACGCACCGAGGGCCCGACGGACGTCCCCTGCGCCTGTCCGGCCTCAACATCGACGTGAACCGCGCCAAGCAGGCCGAGGAGGCGGTCGCCCGCACCTCCGCCATGCTGGCTGCGGTGCTCGACTCGGCCTCCGGCGTGGCCATCATCGCGATCGGCGCCGACCGCCGCATCACCGTGTTCAACAAGGGCGCCGAGAACCTCCTGGGGTACAGCGCGCAGGAGGTGGTGGGCCTTGAACAGCCGCGCCTTTTCCTGGACCCGCAGGAGACCGCACGGCGCCTGGGCACCCAGGGTCTGGCCGGCGGACTTCCGCAGGAGATCCTGGACCGCAAGACCGAATGGACCCTGGTGCGCAAGGATGGCAGCCGGCTGCAGGCGGCCCTGTGGATCACGCGCCTGGTCGAGGCCGGTGGCCAGCAGGTGGGCTACCTCGGCGTGGGCTACGACATCAGCCAGGAGAAACGCTACGAGCAGTCCCTGATCGAGGCCAAGCAGCAGGCGGAGGCGGCCACCGAGGCCAAGAGCCGGTTCCTGTCGAACATGAGCCACGAGATCCGCACGCCCATGAACGCCATCCTGGGCCTGCTGCAGCTGCTCCAGACCACCCCGCTCACTGCCCGCCAGCTCGATTACGCCGCCAAGACCGAGGGCGCGGCGCGCTCGCTGCTGGGGCTGATCAACGACATCCTCGACCTGTCCAAGCTCGACGCCGACAAGATGTCGCTGGACCTGCAGCCGTTCCGCCTGGACACGCTGCTACGGGACCTGTCGGCCATCCTGTCCACCGGCGTCAACGACAAGCCGGTGGAGGTGCTGTTCGACATCGAGCCGCACACGCCCAAGGCCCTGGTCGGCGACCTGATGCGCCTCAAGCAGGTCCTGATCAACCTGGGCGGCAACGCCATCAAGTTCACCCTGGCCGGCACCGTGGTCCTCCAGATCCGGGTGGTGGCGCGCACCGCGCAGGAGACCACGCTGCGCTTCGCGGTGATCGACACCGGCATCGGCATCGCGCCCGGGCAGCTCGAACGCATCTTCGAGGGCTTCTCGCAGGCCGAGTCGTCGACCACGCGGCGTTTCGGCGGCACCGGCCTGGGCCTGAGCATCAGCCGGCAGCTGGTCAAGCTCATGGGCGGCACGCTCGCCGTCGACAGCGTGCAGGGCCAGGGCAGCACCTTCGGCTTCACCGTCACCCTGGCCAACGCCGAGCCGCCGCTCGAGGAGCTGGCGGCGCTGGCGGCCGCGGCGGTGGCGCCGATGTCGGTGCTGGTGGTGGACGACAACGCGCTGGCGCGCGACATCCTCACCGGCATCGTCTCCTCCTGGGGCTGGGCGGTGGAGACCGCCTCCAGTGGCACCGAGGCGATCGCGCGGGTCACGGCGCGCGCGCAGCGCGGGCTGGCGCCCTACCAGGTGCTGCTGGTGGACTGGTACATGCCGCAGATGGACGGGTGGGCCACGCTGGAGGCGCTGCAGGCGCTGTACCCGGCCGATGCCGCGCCGCTGTCCATCATGGTCACCGCGCACGACAAGGACATGCTGCGCCGCCAGCAGGCCCATGCCCAGGCCCGCCTCGACGGCTACCTGGTCAAGCCGCTCACCGCCTCGATGCTGTACGACGCGGTGATGGAGGCCAAGGCCACGCGCGGCAACGCGCACGCGACGCGCCAGGCCGCCACCGGCAGCCAGGCGCTGGACGGCCTGCGCATCCTCCTCGTCGAGGACAACCCGATCAACCAGCAGGTGGCGCAGGAGCTGCTCGCCTCGCAGGGCGCGCAGGTGGAGGTGGCCGGCAACGGGCGGCTCGGCGTCGATGCCCTGCTCGCCGCGAAGGTGCCGTTCGACGTGGTGCTCATGGACCTGCAGATGCCCGAGATGGACGGCCTGGCCGCGACGCGCCTGATCCGCGAGACGCCGGCGCTGGCGGCCATCCCGGTGGTGGCGATGACGGCCAACGCCATGGCCTCCGACCGCGAGAAGTGCCTGGCCGCCGGCATGAACGACCACGTGGGCAAGCCCTTCGACCTGGCCGACCTGGTGCGGGTGCTGCTGCGGCATACCGGCCGCGACGGCGAGGCCGGCGAGGCGGGGCGGGCCGCGGTCGCCGTGGCGCCGGTCGTGCCTGCGGGCGCGCTCGACGCGGAGGGCGCGCTGCAACGCATGGACGGCCGGGCGGACCTGTACGGGCGGGTGCTGCATACCTTCCTGGACGAACTGGGGCGGTTCCCCGCCCAGCTCGACGCCGCGCTCGCGCAGGCGGACCGCCTGCCCGCGGTCCAGGCCCTGCACACGCTCAAGGGCCTGGCCGGCACGGTGGGCGCCGTGCACCTGGCCGATGTCGCCTGCCAGTGGGAGCAGCGCCTGAAGGACGCCAGCGCCGGTGTCGAGGCCGGCGTCGCCGCGGCCGTGGCGCTGCGCGAGGCGATCGACGCGGTGAGCGGCCCGGTGCGCCAGACCGCGCAACGCCTGGCGCCCGCGCCCGGGGCTGCCGCGGCCGCGCGCGCAGCCGGCGCGGAGCCGGTCGCCGTCGTCGCCGAGGAGGTGGACGCGGACCCCGAGGTGCGGGCCGGCCTGGCCGAACTGCGCGACCTGTTCGGGCGCGGCGACATGCGCGCCGTCGACCTCCACTCGCGCCTGCAGCAGCGCCTGGCGGGCCTCGGCGGCCAGGCCGGCACGGCCGCCAGGGAGCTGGAGCGTGCGGTGGCCGGCTTCGATTTCGTGGAGGCCCGCGCGCAGTGCGAGATCCTCGCCGGCCTGCTGTCCGACCGGGGGCGCGCATGACGACGCTGCCCGTCGCGACCGTGGCCTCCCCCCTGCCGCGCCTGCTCGTGGTGGACGACCAGGCGATCCACATCCAGGTGCTGCACCAGCTGTTCGCGCACGAATGCCGCGTCTTCGTCGCGACCTCGGGCGCGCGGGCGCTGGAGATCTGCCAGGAGGACCCGCCCGACCTGGTGCTGCTCGACGTGGTCATGCCGGGGCTGGACGGCTTCGAAGTCTGCCGCCGGCTCAAGGCCAACCCGGTCACCTGGGACGTGCCGGTCATCTTCCTGACCGCCTCGAGCAACCCGGACGAGGAAACGCTGGGCCTGGAGCTCGGCGCGGTGGACTTCATCAGCAAGCCGATCAACCCCGCGGTGGTGCGCGCACGCGTGCGCACCCAGCTCACGCTGAAGCGCCAGACCGACAGCATCCGCCAGCTCGCCTTCCTCGACGGGCTGACCGGCGTGTGCAACCGCCGCCAGTTCGACCAGCAGCTGCCGATCGAACTGGCGCGGGCCCAGCGCTCTCGCCAGCCCCTGCTGCTGGCGATGGTCGACATCGACCACTTCAAGCCCTTCAACGACCGCTATGGCCACCAGGCCGGCGACGACTGCCTGCGTGCGGTGAGCCAGTGCCTCAAGGCCGGCTTCCGCCGGCCGGCCGACCTGTTCGCCCGCTATGGCGGCGAGGAGTTCGTCTGCGTGCTGCCCGAGACGCCCTTCGACCCGGGGCTGGCGCTGCTGCGGGAACAGGAGCAGCGGGTGCGCGCGCTCGCCATCCCGAATGCCGGCTCGGTAGTGGCCGGCTGCGTGACCGTGAGCATCGGCGTCGCCGGCTGGGAGCCGGGCGATCCGCCGGACCCGGCGCGCCTGCTGCGGCGTGCCGACGAGGCGCTGTATGAAGCCAAGCGGGCAGGGCGGGGGCGGGTCTGCGCGGCGGCGGCCGAGGGCGCTGCGGCCTGACGCGGCGCGACCGCCGGGAGGCTGCCAGGGCGTTTGCCTGTCCGGGACGCCGCCCCGGGCCGGCGCTCAGCCCGCCGCCTCGAGGCCGTTGGCGAAGTGGGCCTGCATGCACTGCGTGGCCGCGGAGGCGTCGCGACGGGTGAGGGCGTCGACCACCGCGCGGTGCTCGGCCAGCGACTCCTGCACCCGGCCGGACTTGAACAGCGAGGCATGGCGATTGAGCTTCATCACCTTGCGCAGGTCGGCCACCACCTGGTTGCGCCAGCGGTTGCCGGCGATCTCCAGCAGCCGCATGTGGAAACGCTCGTTCACCGCGAAGAACTGCTCGCGGTCCCGGGCCGCCTTCTCCAGCTGCACGTGCAGCGCCTGCAGCTCGGCGAGCTGGGCGTCGGTGGCCCGCGTCGCCACCACGCCGGCGGCATCGCTTTCCAGCAGGGACAGCAGGTGGTAGACCTCACGCAGGTCCTGCTCGGAGACCTCGGTCACGTAGGCGCCGCGGCGCACCTTCATCGTCACCAGGCCCTCGGCGGCCAGCACCTTCAGCGCCTCGCGCAGGGGCGTGCGGCTGATGCCGAACTCCTCGGCGATCTTCACCTCGTCGATCCAGGCGCCGGGCTCGAGCTCGCGGCGGAAGATCCGCTGGCGCAGCAGTTCCGCCACCTCTTCGTAGAGGGCGCGGGGGGCGAGCGAGAGTGCAGACATGCGGCGATTCTAGTTGAAATTCTTCATTCATAATTATGAATAATCTTGTAAACTCCAAGGCTGTGTCCGGAACCACCCGTGGGAAGCCAACCCGATGAGCCAAGCACCTGAATTCCAGAATCCCGGCCTCGACGCCTGGGCCAAGGCCGCCGCCAAGTCCGCGCCCGGCGGCGACGTGAATGCCCTGAACTGGGTCACGCCCGACGGCATTTCCGTCAAGCCGCTGTACACCGCGGCCGACACGAAGGACCTGCCGCACGCCGATACGCTGCCCGGCTTCGCGCCCTTCATCCGCGGCCCGCAGGCCACCATGTACGCGGTGCGTCCCTGGACCATCCGCCAGTACGCCGGCTTCTCCACCGCCGAGGAGTCCAACGCCTTCTACCGCAAGGCCCTGGCCGCCGGCGGGCAGGGCGTCTCGGTGGCGTTCGACCTGGCCACCCACCGCGGCTACGACAGCGACCACCCGCGCGTGACCGGCGACGTCGGCAAGGCCGGCGTGGCCATCGACAGCGTCGAGGACATGAAGGTGCTTTTCGACGGCATCCCGCTGGACAAGGTGTCGGTCTCAATGACGATGAACGGCGCGGTGCTGCCGGTGCTGGCCGGCTACATCGTGGCGGCCGAGGAGCAGGGCGTGCCGCAGGACAAGCTCTCGGGGACCATCCAGAACGACATCCTCAAGGAGTTCATGGTCCGCAACACCTACATCTACCCGCCGGAGCCGTCGATGAAGATCATCGGCGACATCATCGAGTACACGGCCAAGAACATGCCGAAGTTCAACTCGATCTCGATCTCCGGCTACCACATGCAGGAGGCGGGGGCCAACCAGGCCCTGGAACTCGCGTTCACCTTGGCCGACGGCAAGGAGTACGTGAAGACCGCGCTGGCCAAGGGCCTGGACGTGGACGATTTCGCGGGCCGGCTGTCCTTCTTCTGGGCGGTGGGCATGAACTTCTACCTGGAGATCGCCAAGATGCGCGCGGCCCGCCTGCTGTGGTGCCGCATCATGACCGGCTTCAACGCCAGGAACCCCAAGAGCCTGATGCTGCGCACGCACTCGCAGACCTCGGGCTGGTCGCTCACCGAGCAGGACCCGTACAACAACGTGGTGCGCACCACCATCGAGGCCATGGCCGCGGTGTTCGGCGGCACCCAGTCGCTGCACACCAACTCGTTCGACGAGGCCATCGCCCTGCCCACCGAGTTCTCCGCCCGCATCGCGCGCAACACGCAGCTGATCATCCAGGAGGAGACCCACATCACCAACGTGGTGGACCCCTGGGCCGGCAGCTACATGATGGAGACGCTGACGCAGCAGATGGCCGACGCCGCCTGGGAGATCATCGAGGAGGTCGAGGCCATGGGCGGCATGACCCGCGCGGTGGACTCGGGCTGGGCCAAGCTGAAGATCGAGGCCGCCGCCGCGGAGAAGCAGGCGCGCATCGACTCGGGCAAGGACGTCATCGTCGGCGTCAACAAGTACAAGCTGGCCAAGGAGGACCCGATCGAGATCCTCGAGGTCGACAACGTCAAGGTGCGCGAGCAGCAGATCGCCCGCCTCCAGGCCATCAAGGCCAGCCGAGACACCGCGAAGGTGGAACAGGCGCTGTCGAAGCTGACCGCCATCGCCGAGAGCGGCCAGGGCAACCTGCTGGCTGCCAGCGTCGAGGCGATCCGCCTGCGCGCCACCGTCGGCGAGGTGTCCGACGCGCTGGAGAAGGTCTTCGGGCGCCACCGCGCCGACACGCAGAAGGTGACCGGTGTGTATGCAGCCGCCTATGACTCCGCCGAGGGCTGGGACAAGCTCAAGGCCGAAATCGCCGAGTTCGCCGAGCAGCAGGGCCGCCGCCCGCGCGTGATGATCGCCAAGCTGGGCCAGGACGGCCACGACCGCGGCGCCAAGGTGGTGGCCACCGCCTACGCCGACCTCGGCTTCGACGTCGACATGGGCCCGCTGTTCCAGACCCCCGAGGAATGCGCCCGCCAGGCGATCGAGAACGACGTGCACGCGGTGGGCGTGTCCACCCTGGCCGCCGGCCACAAGACCCTGGTGCCGGCGATCATCGCCGAGCTGAAGAAGCAGGGCGCGGACGACATCATCGTCTTCGTCGGCGGCGTGATCCCCAAGCAGGACTACGAGTTCCTGTACGAGGCGGGCGTCAAGGGCATCTACGGCCCCGGCACCCCGATCCCGGCCAGCGCGAAGGACGTGCTGGAGCAGATCCGCAAGGCGCAGGGCTGAAGCCGATGACGCTGGCGCTGGTCGAGGGGGTGTTGAACGGCGAGGCCGTGCGGCAGCGCCGCGCCATCGCCAAGGCCATCACCCTGCTGGAGTCGACCCGGGCCGACCACCGTACCCAGGCCGACGAGCTCCTCACCGCGCTGCTGCCCCACACCGGAAGGTCCTTCCGACTCGGCATCTCCGGCGTGCCGGGCGTGGGCAAGAGCACTTTCATCGAGACCCTGGGCCTGGCGCTGATCGCGCGCGGCCACCGGGTCGCGGTGCTGGCGGTGGATCCTTCGAGCAGCGTCTCGGGCGGCTCCATCCTGGGCGACAAGACCCGGATGGAGCAGCTCTCGGTGCACCCCCAGGCCTACATCCGTCCCAGCCCCTCCAGCGGCACGCTGGGCGGCGTGGCCGAGAAGACCCGCGAGGCCATGCTGGTGTGCGAGGCCGCGGGCTACGACATCGTGATCGTCGAGACCGTGGGCGTGGGCCAGAGCGAGACGGCCGTGGCCAACATGACCGACATGTTCGTGCTGCTGCAGCTGCCCAATGCCGGCGACGACCTGCAGGCGATCAAGAAGGGCGTGATGGAGCTGGCCGACCTGGTCGTGATCAACAAGGCCGACATCGACCCCGACGCCGCCACCCGCGCCCAGGCGCAGATCACCAGCGCGCTGCGGCTCTTCACGCAGCATGGCCACGGCCATCCCCACGGCGTGGACCCCGCGCAGGCCCACTGGCAGCCCCAGGTGATGCAGATCAGCGCGCTCAAGGCGCTGGGCATCGACGCCTTCTGGAGCGCCATCACCCGCTACCGCGAGTTGTCCGCCGCCGACGGCTCGCTGGCCGCGCGCCGACGCCACCAGGCCCTGGCCTGGATGTGGGAGCGCATCGAGGCCGGCCTGAAGAACGAGTTCCGCCAGCATGCCGCCGTGAAGGCGCTGCTGCCCCAGGTGACCGCTGACGTGGAGGCCGGCCGCGTGCCGGCCTCGGCGGCTGCCCGCCAACTGCTGCAGGCCCGCCTGCAACCCTGACCCTTCCCCGAATCCCAACCCAGAGAGACGCCATGCAAGACATCCTCGACCAACTGGAGAAAAAGCGCGAAGCCGCCCGCCTCGGCGGTGGCCTCAAGCGCATCGAAGCCCAGCACAAGAAGGGCAAGCTCACCGCGCGCGAGCGCATCGAGCTGCTGCTCGACGAAGGCACCTTCGAGGAATGGGACATGTTCGTCGAGCACCGCTGCACCGACTTCGGCATGGCGGACAACAAGATCCCGGGCGACGGCGTGGTCACCGGCTACGGCATGATCAACGGCCGCCTGGTGTTCGTCTTCAGCCAGGACTTCACCGTCTTCGGCGGCGCGCTGTCCGAGGCCCATGCCGAGAAGATCTGCAAGGTGATGGACCAGGCGATGAAGGTGGGCGCCCCGGTGATCGGCCTGAACGACTCGGGCGGCGCGCGCATCCAGGAGGGCGTGGCCTCGCTGGGCGGCTATGCCGACGTGTTCCAGAAGAACGTGCTGGCCTCGGGCGTGGTGCCGCAGATCTCCATGATCATGGGGCCCAGCGCCGGCGGCGCGGTGTACTCGCCGGCCATGACCGACTTCATCTTCATGGTCAAGGACAGCTCCTACATGTTCGTGACCGGCCCCGAGGTGGTGAAGACGGTGACGCACGAGGAGGTGACCGCCGAGGAGCTGGGCGGCGCGCTGACCCACACCACCAAGAGCGGCGTGGCCGACCTGGCCTTCGAGAACGACGTGGAGGCGCTGCTGATGCTGCGCCGCCTGTACAACTACCTGCCCCTGAACAACCGCGAGAAGGCCCCGATCCGCCCGAGCAACGACCCGGCGGACCGCATGGACGCCTCGCTGGACACCCTGGTGCCGGACAACCCGAACAAGCCCTACGACATGAAGGAGCTGATCGCCAAGACGGTGGACGACGGCGACTTCTTCGAGCTGCAGCCCGACTACGCCAAGAACATCCTCATCGGCTTCGCCCGCATGGAGGGCCAGACCGTGGGCATCGTGGCCAACCAGCCGCTGGTGCTGGCCGGCTGCCTGGACATCAAGAGCTCGATCAAGGCCGCGCGCTTCGTGCGCTTCTGCGACGCCTTCAACATCCCGGTGGTGACCTTCGTCGACGTGCCCGGTTTCATGCCCGGCACCAGCCAGGAGTACGGCGGCATCATCAAGCACGGCGCCAAGCTGCTGTACGCCTACGCCGAGGCCACCGTGCCGAAGATCACCGTGATCACCCGCAAGGCCTACGGCGGCGCCTACGACGTGATGGCCTCCAAGCACCTGCGCGGCGACGTCAACTTCGCCTGGCCGAACGCCGAGATCGCGGTGATGGGCGCCAAGGGCGCGGTGGAGATCATCTTCCGCGAGGACAAGGGCGACCCGGCCAAGCTCGCCGCCCGCGAGGCCGAGTACAAGGCCCGCTTCGCCAACCCGTTCGTGGCCGGCGCACGCGGCTTCATCGACGACGTGATCCTGCCGCACGAGACCCGCAAGCGCATCTGCCGCTCGCTGGTGATGCTGCGTGACAAGAAGCTCGAGAACCCGTGGCGCAAGCACGGCAACATCCCCCTGTGAGGCCGCGAGGAGAGAAGAACATGTTCGACAAGATCCTGATCGCCAACCGCGGCGAAATCGCCTGCCGCGTCATCAAGACCGCCAAGAAGATGGGCATCAAGACGGTGGCCGTCTACTCCGACGCCGACCGCGACGCCCGCCACGTGCGCCTGGCCGACGAGGCCGTCCACATCGGCGCCGCTCCCAGCCGCGAGAGCTACCTGCAGGCCGACCGCATCATCGCCGCCTGCAAGCAGACCGGCGCGCAGGCCGTGCACCCGGGCTACGGCTTCCTCTCCGAGAACGAGGACTTCGCCCGACGCGTGGAGGAGGAGGGCATCGCCTTCATCGGCCCCAAGCACTACTCGATCGCCGCCATGGGCGACAAGATCGCCTCCAAGAAGCTGGCCCAGGAAGCCAAGGTCAGCACCATCCCCGGCTGGAACGACGCCATCGAGTCCGCCGAGCGCGCGGTGGAGATCGCCCGCGACATCGGCTACCCGGTGATGATCAAGGCCTCCGCCGGCGGCGGCGGCAAGGGCCTGCGCGTGGCCTTCAACGACAAGGAGGCGCTGGAAGGCTTCACCTCCTGCCGCAACGAGGCCCGCAACAGCTTCGGCGACGACCGCGTCTTCATCGAGAAGTACGTGCAGGAGCCGCGCCACATCGAGATCCAGGTGCTGGGCGACGCGCACGGCAACGTGGTCTACCTGAACGAGCGCGAGTGCTCGATCCAGCGCCGCCACCAGAAGGTGATCGAGGAGGCGCCGTCGCCCTTCATCTCCGACGCCACCCGCAAGGCCATGGGCGAGCAGGCCGTGGCCCTGGCCAAGGCGGTGAAGTACCAGAGCGCCGGCACGGTGGAATTCGTGGTGGGCAAGGACCAGGACTTCTACTTCCTGGAGATGAACACCCGCCTGCAGGTGGAGCACCCGGTGACCGAGTGCATCACCGGCCTGGACCTGGTGGAGCTGATGATCCGCGTGGCCGCCGGCGAGAAGCTGCCGATCACGCAGGCCGACGTCAAGCGCGAGGGCTGGGCCATCGAGTGCCGCATCAACGCCGAGGACCCGTTCCGCAACTTCCTGCCCTCCACCGGCCGCCTGGTGCGCTTCCAGCCGCCGCCGGAGAGCATGTGGGCCTCGGACACCGGGAACCGCTACGGCGTGCGAGTCGACACCGGCGTGGCCGAGGGCGGCGAGATCCCGATGTACTACGACTCGATGATCGCCAAGCTGATCGTGCACGGCAAGGACCGCGCCGAGGCGATCGCCAAGGCCCGTGAAGCCCTCAACGGCTTCGTGATCCGCGGCATCTCCAGCAACGTGCCGTTCCAGGCCGCGCTGCTGGCGCACCCGAAGTTCCAGACCGGCGAGTTCAACACCGGCTTCATCGCCGAGCACTACGCCAAGGGCTTCCGCGCCGAGGACGTCTCGCACGAGGAGCCGGCCTTCCTGCTGGCCCTGGCCGCCTACGTGAACCGCCGCTCGCTGGAGCGCTCGTCCGGCATCACCGGCCAGCTGCAGGGGCACGAGTTCAAGGTGGGCAGCGAGTTCGTCGTCGTCCAGATCGGCGCCGAGGGCAACCACCAGCGCCATGCGGCCTCGGTGTCGGGCTTCGACCTGGCGTCCGGCGCCTGCACCGTCGAGGTCGGCGGCCACCGCTACGAGATCGCCAGCAACTGGCACCTCGGCGGCGCCCGCATCCGCGGCACCGTCAACGGCAAGGCCTTCACCGCCCAGGTGGAGCGCAACCCGGCACGCAACCCGCTGGCCATCGCCATCAGCCACAACGGCACCCGTGTCGAGGCCATGGTGTTCACGCCGCGCACCGCCGAGCTGCATGCCCTGATGCCCTACAAGGCGCCGCCGGACATGAGCCGCTTCCTGCTCTCGCCGATGCCGGGCCTGCTGGTCGACATCGCGGTGCAGCCGGGGCAGAAGGTGCAGGCCGGCGAGCGCCTGGCGGTGATCGAGGCCATGAAGATGGAGAACGTGCTGTTCGCCGCCGCCGACGGCGTGGTCGGCAAGCTGCTCGCCGCCAAGGGCGAGTCGCTGGCCGTCGACCAGCCGATCCTCGAGTTCCAGTGAGGCCCGCGTGACCCGCGACGACTTCCTGGCCGCCGCCCGCGCGGAAGGCCTGGCCGAGCCGGTGCTCGTCGAGTACGGCAGCACCCATTCGCTGGGTGACCACAGTCATCCCTTCGGGGCCTTCGCCCTCGTGCTCGAGGGCGAGTTCACCATCGAGGTGGCCGGCCGGGCCACCCGCTACGCCCCGGGCGACACCTTCCGCCTGGCGACGGGCACGGTCCACCGCGAGTGGGCCGGGCCGCAGGGCGCCCGCTACCTCTCCGCACGCAAGCAGGCAACGACACCATGAGCCAACGTCCCTTCCAGGTGCTGGGCATCCAGCAGATCGCCATCGGCGGCCCCAGCAAGGAGCGCCTGTCCAGACTCTGGGTCGACATGTTCGGCCTGGAGGTCACCGGCACCTTCCGCAGCGAGCGCGAGAACGTCGACGAGGACATCTGCGCCATCGGCAGCGGCCCGTTCAAGGTCGAGGTCGACCTGATGCAGCCGCTGGACCCGGAGAAGAAGCCCGCGGTCCACGCCACGCCCCTGAACCACGTGGGCCTGTGGATCGACGACCTGCCCAGGGCCGTGGAGTGGCTCACCGCGCAGGGCGTGCGCTTCGCCCCCGGCGGCATCCGCCCCGGCGCGGCGGGCTACGACATCACCTTCCTGCACCCCAAGGGCAACGAGGAGTTCCCCATCGGCGGCGAGGGCGTGCTGATCGAGCTGGTGCAGGCCCCGCCCGAGGTGGTCAAGGCCTTCGCGGCGCTGGCGGCCCGGCCCGCCTGAGGCCCGGGCGGCTGCAGGGCCTGAGCGATACTTGCGCGGATGGACAAGCGCAAGTTCCTCCTGGCGGCCGGCGCGGCCGCCGCCTCCCTGCCCGCCCTCGCGGCCAACAAGCGCCGCGCCGCGGCCAAGCCCGGCGACCGCAAGGGCGCCCGGGCCGCTGCCTCCGGCCAGGCCGCCGAGCCCGCGGCGGCCCCGAAGTCGGCGGGCCAGCCCGCCATCCTCACCCTCGCCGGCCAGGTCGGGCGCAGCAACCGCGGCCCCTCCGACGACGCGCTGGACCAGCTGATGCACAAGCACGGCGTGCGCTTCGACAAGGCCTGGACCCTGTCGCTCGCCGACCTGCTGCGCCTGCCCGCCACCACGATCCGCACCACCCTCGAGTACGACGGCCGCGTCCACGAACTGAGCGGCCCGCAGCTGGCGCTCGCCCTGGGCATGGCCAAGGTGGACGTGAACGCCGGCCTGCGGCTGGTGATGCGCGCGGTGGACGGCTACTCGCCGAGCCTGCCGGTGGCCGAGGCGCGGGCGCGCGGCATGATCCTGGCCACCCACCTCGACGGCAAGCCGCTGGCCCTGGGCGGGCTGGGCCCGCTGTGGGCGGTGTACGAGGCCGACTCGCAGCCCGACCTGCGTGACAAGCCGCTCAACGAGCGCTACGCCGCCTGCCCCTGGGGCCTGTACTTCATCGACGTGGTGGCCTGAGCGGCGCCGCGCCGCCCAGGCGGTGTCCTCGGCGGCCCGGGCTCAGGCGGCCTCGGGCACCGGCTGGCTCGGCGGCCGGTCCTGGTGCCGGCGGGCGATGGCTTCGAACTTCTCGAAATTCGCGTCGAAGACGTCGAACAGGTCGGGCGAGAACTGCGTGCCGCGGCCCACGGCCATCTGGGCGCGCACCGCCTGGGGGTCGCGCGCCTCCTTGTAGACCCGCCGCGTGACCAGGGCGTCGAAGGCGTCCGCAATCCGCATCAGCTGTGCGGCCAGCGGGATGTCGTCGCCGGACAGCCCGTCGGGGTAGCCGGTGCCGTCCCAGTTCTCGTGGTGCCAGCGCGCGATCGACTTGGCGATGGCGAGGAACTCGACCGGGTGCTCGGTATCCTGCTCGGCCCGCTCGATCGCCTGCGCGCCCAGCTCGGCGTGGGTCTTCATCACGGCCCACTCCTCCTCGTCGAAGCGGCCGGGCTTGCGCAGGATGCTGTCGGGGATGCCGACCTTGCCGATGTCGTGCAGCGGCGCGGAGCGGGCCAGCAGGCCCACCATCCGCCCCGTCAGCCGGTGCGCGTACCGCGGATGCTCCCGCAGCAGCGTCGCCAGGGTCCTCACGTACAGGGCGGTGCGCTGCAGGTGCCGGCCGGTCTCGGGGTCGCGGATCTCGGCCAGCCGCGCCAGGGCGTGGATGCCGAGGTCCTGGATCCGCTCGTTCTCCTCCATGCGCCTCGCGACCTCGGCCTCGAGGCTGGCGTTGTGCCGGGCCAGCTGGTCGCGGGCCTGCTTCAGCTCCACATGCGTGCGCACGCGCGCCAGCAGCACCGAGGGGTGGGAGGGCTTGGTCACGTAGTCGACCGCGCCGCGCAGCAGGCCGGCCTCCTCCTCATGCCGGGAGCCCATCGCGGTGAGGAAGATGACCGGGATGCCGTGGGTGCGCGGGTCCGACTTGAGGGCGGCCATGAGCTCGTGGCCGTCCATGCCGGGCATCATGATGTCGAGCAGGATCAGGTCGGGCAGCGGCGCCTGCAGGGCCAGGTCCAGGGCGAGCGGCCCGTTGTCCGCGCACCGCACGTCATAGTGGGGTTCGAGCAGCCGCGTGAGGAGGGACAGGTTGGTGGGGTCGTCGTCCACGACCAGGAGGGTCGGCCGTGCGTCGGGCGTCGGGAGTTGCGATTCCATCGTTCTGGGCGTCCTGCCACCCGCTTGGGGCGGGCCTGTCTCGGATGACCCAGGATACCAGTTGCGGATGAGCCGGCCCCGCCGGCCCGCGCCTCAGGCGCCGCGCCGCGCGCGGGCCCGGGCCAGGGCGGCCTCGATCACCGCCCGCTTGCGGGCCGCTTCCTCGCCCTCGGCGCCGTGGGTGAGGGCCGGCAGGTCGGCCAGCTTGGCGCGGGCCTTGTCCTCCAGGCGCTGGGCGTGTTCCTGCGCCTCGCGGGCCAGCCGCGCCTGGCGCAGGCTGTAGCGCTCGCGGGCGGTGGCGGCCTCGGCGGGGGTCCAGGCGTCCCAGCCAGTGCGCTCGCCCGTCAGGTTCTCCAGCGAGATGCAGTCCACCGGGCAGACCGGGATGCACAGCTCGCAGCCGGTGCACCAGGGCTCGATCACCGTGTGCATGTGCTTGTTGCTGCCCAGGATGGCGTCGGTGGGGCAGGCCTTCAGGCACAGCGTGCAGCCGATGCACCAGGCCTCGTCGATCACCGCCAGGGTGCGCGGGCCCTCGATGCCGCAGGCCGGGTCCAGGGGCAGGGCGGGGCGGCCGGTGAGGGCCGCCAGCCGCTCGACGCCCTGCAGGCCGCCCGGCGGGCACTGGTTGATGCCGGCCTCGCCATCGGCCACGGCCTGGGCGTAGCGGGCGCAGTCGGGGTAGCCGCAGCGCGTGCACTGCGTCTGCGGCAAGGCGTCGTGGATGCGCTGGGCGAGCGGCGTCACGCGACGGCGACGGATGCCGCCCGGCGGCCGCCTCGCGAGGCCTTCACCGGCTCGTTGTGCCGGAGGATGAAGTCACGCACCTCCGGGTACACCGTCTCGCGCCAGCGGCGGCCGCTGAAGATGCCGTAGTGGCCCGCGCCCGGCACCTCGATGTGCTTCTGGCGCGCCTTGGGCACGTTGAAGCACAGGCCGTGGGCCGCCTCGGTCTGGCCGGAGCCGGAGATGTCGTCCAGCTCACCCTCGACGGTGAGGTGGGCGGTGGTGGTGATGTCCTCGGGGCGCACGCGCTCGAGCTTGCCCTCGGGGCTGAGCACGTCCCAGGTGCCGTTGACCAGCTTGAACTCCTGGAACACCGTGCGGATGGTCTCCAGGTAGTAGTCGGCGTCCATGTCGAGCACGGCGTTGTACTCGTCGTAGAACTTGCGGTGCGCCTCGGCGCTGGCCTCGTCACCGACGATCAGGTGCTTGAAGTAGTCGTAGTGGCTGGAGAGGTGGCGGTCGGGGTTCATCGCCACGAAGCCGGTGTGCTGCAGGAAGCCCGGGTAGACGCGGCGGCCGGCGCCGGGGAAGCTCTGCGGCACGCGGTAGATCACGTTGTTCTCGAACCACTCGTAGCTCTTGTTCATCGCCAGGTTGTTCACCGCGGTCGGCGACTTGCGGGCGTCGATGGGGCCGCCCATCATGGTCATCGACAGCGGCGTGGTTTCGCCGCGCGAGGCCATCAGCGAGATCGCGGCCAGCACCGGCACGGTGGGCTGGCAGACCGAGACCACATGGCAGTTGCCGTACTGGCCCTGCACGTAGCGGATGAACTCCTGCACGTAGTTGACGTAGTCGTCCAGGTGGAAGGCGCCGTCTTCGAGCGGCACCATGCGGGCGTTCTTCCAGTCGGTGATGAAGACCTTGTGGTCGCGCAGCATGGTCTTGACCGTGTCGCGCAGCAGCGTGGCGTAGTGGCCCGACAGCGGCGCGACGATCAGCACGGCGGGCTGCTGCTTCATCAGGGCCAGGCGCTTGGGGTCGTCGGTAAAGCGCTTGAAGCGGCGCAGCTCGCAGAAGGGCTTGTCCACCACCACGGCCTCGTGGATCACCACGTCGGCGCCCTCGACCTTGACCGTCTTGATGCCGAACTCGGGCTTCTCGTAGTCCTTGCACAGGCGGTACATCAGCTCGTAGCCGGCCGACACGCGCTGGGAGATCGGGCTCTGCGCCATCGGCAGCAGGGGGTTGCTGTACAGCTTGGCAGCGGCCTGGGCGAAGTCCGCGAAGGGTTCCATCAGCGAGCGCTGGGCTTCGAAGATCTGGTAGAGCATGAGTCTGGGTCCCGTTTCTGGAGCTCGGAGGATTATCGGTCGCAACCGATTGTTTCCAGCTTACTGAGCCGCATTGGCCAGTGAGGAATCACCCGAACGGTACTTCGTCACAGCCCGTGCGGCCCATGAAAAAGGCCGCCCGGGGGCGGCCTTTTCGCGGCATGTACTACGGAAGTAGTGGGGGCCTCAGAGAACCTTGGCAATCGACTGGCAGACGTAGTCGATGTTCTTGCTGTTCAGGGCGGCCACGCACATGCGGCCGGTGTCGGTGCCGTAGACGCTGAACTCGTTGCGCAGGCGCACCATCTGGTCCTTGCTCAGGCCGGAGTAGCTGAACATGCCGATCTGGTCGGTGATGAAGCTCATGTCCTGCTTCACGCCGGCGGCCTTGAGCTTCTCGACCAGGGCCACGCGCATCTGCTTGATGCGGGCCCGCATGTCGCCCAGTTCCTTCTCCCACAGGGCGCGCAGCTCGGGGGTGTTGAGGACCGTGGCCACCACCGTGCCGCCGTGGATCGGCGGGTTGGAGTAGTTGGTGCGGATCATGATCTTCAGCTGCGACAGCACGCGGTCGGCTTCTTCCTTCGTCGAGCACAGCACGGACAGGCCGCCCACGCGCTCGCCGTACAGGCTGAAGCTCTTGGAGAACGAGGTGGAGACCAGGAAGTCCAGGCCGGAGGCGACGAACTTGCCGATCACGGCGCCGTCCTCGGCGATGCCGTAGCCGAAGCCCTGGTAGGCCATGTCCAGGAAGGGCACCAGGCCGGCTTCCTGGCAGGCGGCGACCACCTGGTCCCACTGGGCGGCGGAGATGTCGTAGCCGGTGGGGTTGTGGCAGCAGGCGTGCAGCACGACCACGGTGCCCTTCGGGGCGGCCTTCAGCGCGGCCAGCATGCCCTCGAAGTTGATGCCGCGCTTGGCGGCGTCGTAGTAGGGGTAGGTCTCGACGGTGAAGCCGGCCTGGGTGAACAGGGCGCGGTGGTTCTCCCAGCTCGGGTCGGAGATCAGCACCTTGGCCGAGGGGTTCAGGCGCTTGAGGAAGTCGGCGCCGATCTTCAGGCCGCCGGTGCCGCCCAGGGCCTGCACGGTGGCCACGCGGGCGGCGGTGACCGGCTCGCTGGTCGCGCCGAACACCAGGTTCTTCACCGCCTGGTCATAGGCGGCGATGCCGTCGATGGGCAGGTAGCCGCGCGGCTTGGGCGCGTCCATCATCTGCTTCTCGGCCTTCAGCACGCACTCCAGCAGCGGCAGCTTGCCGTTGTCGTCGTAGTAGACGCCCACGCCCAGGTTGACCTTGTTGGGGTTGGTGTCGGCGTTGAACTGCTCGTTGAGGCCCAGGATGGGGTCGCGCGGCGCCATTTCGACGGCGGTAAACAGAGACATGGACGTCCTTCGTGTGGTGTGTCGTACGTGAGGGGAGGGGAGCCAGGGTCTTCGGGCTTGAGGTACCCTGTCCGGCTGGCCGCGATTTTAAGCGGTCGCATCCGTGGTCACTGCCTGCCTCATGTCCGACGCCCCTGAAGCCGTCCCGTCCCCCAAGGGGGAATTCGTCACCTTCCCCGGCTCGCCCTTCGAGCTGTTCCAGCCGTACCCGCCCGCGGGCGACCAGCCCGCCGCCATCGCCCAGCTGGTCGAGGGGGTGGAGGACGGCGAGGTGTTCCAGACCCTGCTGGGGGTGACCGGCTCCGGCAAGACCTACACCATGGCCAACGTCATCGCCCGCCTGGGGCGGCCGGCCATCGTGTTCGCGCCGAACAAGACCCTGGCGGCGCAGCTGTACAGCGAATTCCGCGAGTTCTTCCCGAAGAACGCGGTCGAGTACTTCGTCTCCTACTACGACTACTACCAGCCCGAGGCCTACGTGCCGCAGCGGGACCTGTTCATCGAGAAGGACAGCTCGATCAACGAGCACATCGAGCAGATGCGGCTGTCCGCCACCAAGAGCGTGCTGGAGCGGCGCGACACGGTGATCGTGGCCACGGTGAGCGCCATCTACGGCATCGGCGCGCCGGAGGACTACACGAAGATGCGCTTCATCCTGCGCGCCGGCGACAAGCTCGGCCAGCGCGACGCGATCGCCAAGCTGATTCGCATGCAGTACAAGCGCAACGACCACGAGTTCGGCCGCGGCACCTTCCGCGTGCGCGGCGACACGATCGACGTGTTCCCCGCCGAACACAGCGAACTGGCGGTGCGCCTGGAGCTGTTCGACGACGAGCTGGAGTCGCTGCAGCTGTTTGACCCGCTCACCGGCCGGATCCGGCAGAAGGTGCCGCGCTTCACCATCTACCCCTCCAGCCACTACGTGACGCCGCGCGAGAAGGTGCTGGCGGCGGTGGAGTCGATCAAGCTGGAGCTGGACCAGCGCCTGAAGGAGCTGGTGGGCATGGGCAAGCTGGTGGAGGCGCAGCGGCTGGAGCAGCGCACCCGCTTCGACCTGGAGATGCTCTCCGAGCTGGGCCACTGCAAGGGCATCGAGAACTACACCCGCCACCTCTCGGGTTCGCCCCCGGGCTCGCCGCCGCCTACCATGGTGGACTACATGCCCAAGGACAGCGTGATGTTCCTGGACGAGAGCCACCAGATGATCGGCCAGCTCTCGGCCATGTACAACGGCGACCGCGCCCGCAAGACCACCCTGGTGGAGTACGGCTTCCGCCTGCCCTCGGCGCTGGACAACCGGCCGCTGAAGTTCGAGGAGTTCGAGGCCCGCATGCGCCAGGTGGTCTTCGTCTCGGCCACGCCGGCCGACTACGAGAAGCAGCACGCCAGCAAGGTGGTCGAGCAGGTGGTGCGGCCCACCGGCCTGGTGGACCCGCTGGTCGAGGTGCGCCCGGCCACCCACCAGGTCGACGACGTGCTGCAGGAGATCCGCATCCGCACCGACCTGGGCGAGCGCGTCCTGATCACCACCCTGACCAAGCGGATGGCCGAGCAGCTCACCGACTACCTCAGCGACAACGGCGTCAAGGTCCGCTACATGCACAGCGACATCGACACGGTGGAGCGGGTCGAGATCCTTCGCGACCTGCGCCTGGGCGCCTTCGACGTGCTGGTGGGCATCAACCTGCTGCGCGAGGGCCTGGACATCCCCGAGGTCTCGCTGGTGGCCATCCTGGACGCGGACAAGGAAGGCTTCCTGCGGGCCGAGCGTTCGCTGATCCAGACCATCGGCCGGGCGGCGCGCAACCTCAACGGCAAGGCCATCCTCTACGCCGACCGCATCACCGAGTCCATGCGCAAGGCCATCGGCGAGACCGAGCGCCGGCGCGCCAAGCAGGTCGCCTTCAACGAGGCCCACGGCATCACGCCGCGCAGCATCGTCAAGCAGGTGCGCGACCTCATCGACGGGGTCTACAGCGAGAAGTCCGGCAAGGAGGCCCAGGCCCAGGAGCTGGCGCGGGCCCAGGCGCAGGACCTGTCCGAGAAGGACATCGCCAAGGAAATCAAGCGGCTGGAGAAGCTCATGCTCGAGCACGCCAAGAACCTGGAGTTCGAGAAGGCGGCCCGGGTGCGCGACCAGCTGGCCCTGCTGCGCGAGCAGGCCTTCGGCGGCCCCGGCCACGACAACGTGGTGCCGATCCAGGCCGGCCAGCGCTGACCTGCGGCCCGCGGCGGGGCGGGGGCGGGGCGGGGCGGGGCGGGAGTACCCGACAAGCTATGTCGGTTTTAGGGTATACTTGACCGGCCTAGTCAGGAAAAGGGGATTTGAATCCCCCCAGGCGGGCGGCAGCCGCCGCCCGGCGGCTGGAACCGGCTTGGCACCTCAGCAAGGAGCTTGCGATGCGTCTCACCACCAAAGGCCGCTTTGCGGTCACCGCGATGATCGACCTGGCGCTGCGCCAGAACAATGGTCCCGTCACCCTGGCGGCCATCAGCCAGCGCCAGCAGATCTCGCTGTCGTACCTGGAGCAGCTGTTCGGCAAGCTTCGCCGCCATGAGCTGGTCGAGTCCACCCGGGGCCCGGGCGGCGGCTACACGCTCGGCCGCAAGGCGGCCGAGATCACCGTGGCCGACATCATCGTCTCCGTCGACGAGCCGCTGGACGCCACCCAGTGCGGCGGCAAGGAGAACTGCACCGGCGACGGCGGGCGCTGCATGACCCATGAGCTGTGGGCCGCGCTGAACCAGCGCATGGTCGAGTTCCTCGACTCGGTGACCCTGCAGAAGCTGGTCGACGAGCAGCTCGCCAAGGGCATCCAGATCGAGGACAAGCCGGCCGTCAAGCGTGCGATCTCCAGCACGCCGGTGGTCAAGCCGATCCGCGTCAACGCCCCCAATTCCGTGTTCGCCCTGGGCAGCGCCCTGGCCAAGAGCTGATCCTTTTTGCATTCCATTCGAGCATGACCCCGCATTTCCCGATCTACATGGACTACGGCGCGACGACGCCGGTCGACCCCCGCGTGGTGGACGCGATGATCCCCTGGCTGCGCGAGCACTTCGGCAACCCGGCGTCCCGCAGCCACGCCTGGGGCTGGGAGGCGGAAGAGGCGGTCGAGAAGGCGCGCGGCCACGTGGCCGACCTGATCGGCGCGGACCCGCGCGAGATCGTCTGGACCTCCGGCGCCACCGAGTCGAACAACCTCGCCATCAAGGGCGCGGCGCACTTCTACCAGTCGCGCGGCAAGCACCTGATCACCGTCAAGACCGAGCACAAGGCGGTCCTGGACTGCATGCGCGAGCTGGAGCGCCAGGGCTTCGAGGTGACCTACCTCGACGTGCAGGAAGACGGCATGCTGGACCTGGAGAAGTTCAAGGCCGCCCTGCGCCCCGACACCATCCTGGCCAGCGTGATGTTCGTGAACAACGAGATCGGCGTCATCCAGGACATCCCCGCGCTGGGCGCGATCTGCCGCGAGAAGGGCATCCTTTTCCACGTGGACGCCGCCCAGGCCACCGGCAAGGTGGCGATCGACCTGGCCACGCTGCCGGTGGACCTCATGAGCCTGGCCTCGCACAAGACCTACGGCCCCAAGGGCATCGGCGCGCTGTACGTGCGCCGCAAGCCGCGCGTGCGCCTGGAAGCCCAGATGCACGGCGGCGGCCACGAGCGCGGCATGCGCTCGGGCACGCTGCCCACGCACCAGTGCGTGGGCATGGGCGAGGCCTTCCGCCTGGCCAAGCTGGAGATGGCCCAGGACAACGCCAAGGCCCGCGCCCTGCACCAGCGCATGCTCGACGGCCTGAAGGACATCGAGCAGGTGTTCGTCAACGGCCACCTGGAGCACCGCGTCCCGCAGAACCTGAACATGAGCTTCAACTTCGTCGAGGGCGAGTCGCTGATCATGGGCATCAAGGGCCTGGCGGTGTCGTCCGGCTCGGCCTGCACCTCGGCTTCGCTGGAGCCGAGCTACGTGCTGCGTGCCCTGGGCCGCAGCGACGAGCTGGCCCACAGCAGCCTGCGCATGACGATCGGCCGCTTCACCACCGAGGAAGAGGTGGACTACGCGATCGACACCATCAAGAAGAACGTGGCCAAGCTGCGTGAGCTCAGCCCCCTCTGGGAGATGTACCAGGACGGCGTGGACCTGAGCACCATCCAGTGGTCGGCCCACTGACCCTGACCCGAGAAGAACGCGAGAGAGGAACACACCATGGCTTACTCTGAAAAGGTCGTTGACCACTACGAGAACCCCCGCAACGTCGGCTCCTTCGACAAGGGCGACGAGTCGGTGGGCACCGGCATGGTCGGTGCGCCCGCCTGCGGCGACGTGATGAAGCTGCAGATCAAGGTGAACCCGGCCACCGGCGTCATCGAGGACGCGCGCTTCAAGACCTACGGCTGCGGCTCCGCCATCGCCTCCAGCTCGCTCGTGACCGAGTGGGTCAAGGGCAAGACGCTGGACGAGGCCGCCGCGCTGAAGAACAGCCAGATCGCCGAGGAACTGGCCCTGCCGCCGGTGAAGATCCACTGCTCCATCCTCGCCGAGGACGCGATCAAGGCGGCCGTCGACGACTACAAGAAGAAGCACGCGAATTGAACACCGCCGCCGCCACTCCGATGGCCGTCACGCTGACGGACGCCGCCGCGCGCCACATCAACCGCTACCTGAGCAAGCGGGGCAAGGGCGTGGGCGTGCGCCTGGGCGTCAAGACCACGGGCTGCTCGGGCCTGGCCTACAAGCTCGAGTACGTGGACGAGGTCGCCCCCGAGGACATCGTCTTCGAGAGCAACGGCGTCAAGCTGATGGTGGACCCCAAGAGCCTGGCCTACATCGACGGCACGCAGCTGGACTTCGTGCGCGAAGGCCTGAACGAGGGGTTCAAGTTCAACAACCCCAATGAGCGGGACCGCTGCGGCTGCGGCGAATCCTTCCGCGTGTGAACCTCGCCGACGACGACTTCACCCTGTTCGGCCTGCCGCCGCGATTCCACCAGGACCGCGCGGCGATCGACGCGCGCTGGAAGGAGCTCCAGCGCGAGGCCCATCCCGACCGTTTCGCGGCCCAGGGTGCGGCGGCCCAGCGCGTGGCCATGCAGTGGTCGGTGCGCATCAACGAGGCCTACCAGCGCCTGAAGAACCCGCTGCATCGCGCCGCCTACCTGTGCGAGCAGCGCGGCGCGCCGATCAACGCCGAGAGCAACACCGCCATGCCGGCCCGCTTCCTCATGGAGCAGATGGCCTGGCGCGAGGCGCTGGAGGAGGCCGAGACCGAGGCCGACCTGGACACGCTGTCCGACCAGCTCGCCGGCTCGCGCAGCGAGGTGCTGCGCGACATCGAGCGCCTGCTCGACGAAGCCGGCGATGCCGCCGGCGCGGCGCAGCAGGTCAGGGCGCTGATGTTCATCGAGCGATTTGCCCATGACGTCGAGGCGCGCTTCGATCAACTGGGACAATAGCGGGATGCCGTTTTCCAATCCCGCGCAGGGGAGGGCTGCCTGATGGCCCTGCTGCAGATTTCCGAACCGGGCCAGGCGCCCGACCCGCACGCCCGCCGCATCGCCGTGGGCATCGACCTGGGCACCACCCATTCGCTGGTGGCTTCCGTGCGCCATGGCGTGGCCGAGTGCCTGCCCGATGGCGAGGGCCGCGTGATCCTGCCCTCGGTGGTGCGCTACCTCGAGGGCGGCGGCCGCCAGATCGGTTTCGACGCCCAGGCCGCCCAGGCCCTGGACCCCGAGAACACCATCGCCTCGGTCAAGCGCTTCATGGGCCGCGGGCTGAAGGACATCGCCGGCCGCGAGAAGCTGCCGTACCGATTCGTCGACCAGCCCGGCATGGTGTCGCTGGAGACCCGCGCCGGCGCCAAGAGCCCGGTGGAGGTCAGCGCCGAGATCCTGGCCACGCTGCGTTACCGCGCCGAGGACACCTTCAACGACGACCTGTACGGCGCGGTCATCACCGTCCCCGCCTACTTCGATGACGCCCAGCGCCAGGCCACCAAGGACGCCGCGCAGCTGGCCGGCCTGAACGTGCTGCGCCTGATCAACGAGCCCACCGCCGCCGCCATCGCCTATGGCCTGGACAACGGCAGCGAGGGCGTTTACGCCGTCTACGACCTGGGCGGCGGCACCTTCGACATCTCCATCCTGCGCCTGGCGCGCGGCGTGTTCGAGGTCATCGCCACCGGCGGCGACTCCGCCCTGGGCGGCGACGACTACGACCGCGCCCTGGCCGAGGTCATGCTCGCCGGCGCCGGCGCGCAGGCCGCCTCCGCCGAGGACAAGGCCGCCATCAAGGTCGCCGCCCGCGCCGCCAAGGAGGCCCTGTCCGACGCCGCCACGGCCACCGTCACCGCCACCCTGGGCGGGCGCGAGGTGGCCTTCACCGTGACGCGCGACCAGTTCGAGGCCGCCACGCACGACCTCACCGGCCGCACGCTGTCGGCGGTGCGCAAGGCGCTGCGTGATGCCAGGCTGTCGAAGGACGAGGTCCAGGGCGTGGTCATGGTGGGCGGCTCCACCCGCATGCCGCAGGTGCAGCGCGCGGTGGGCGAGTTCTTCGGCCGCGAGCCCCTGACCAACCTGAACCCCGACGAGGTCGTGGCCCTGGGCGCGGCCCTGCAGGCCAACCAGCTCGCCGGCAACGACGCCACGGGCGACCTGCTGCTGCTGGACGTGATCCCGCTGTCCCTGGGCATCGAGACCATGGGCGGGCTGGTGGAGCGCATCGTCCACCGCAACGAGACCATCCCCACCGCCAAGGCGCAGGACTTCACCACCTACCAGGACGGCCAGACCGCGATGGCGCTGCACGTGGTGCAGGGCGAGCGCGACCTGGTACAGGACTGCCGCAGCCTCGCGCGCTTCGTGTTGCGCGGCATCCCGCCGATGGCGGCCGGCGCCGCGCGCATCCGCGTGACCTTCACCGTCGACGCCGACGGCCTGCTGTCCGTCTCCGCGAAGGAGCAGGGCAGCGGCGTCGAGGCGAAGATCGACGTCAAGCCGTCCTACGGCCTGTCCGACGAGCAGATCGCGAAGATGCTGCAGGAGAGCTTCTCCACCGCCGAACAGGACATCCGCGCCCGCGCGCTGGTCGAGGCCCGGGTCGATGCCGACCGCCTGGTGCTGGCCACGCGCAGCGCTCTGGCCGCCGACGGCGCGCTGCTCTCCACGGAGGAGCGCGCGCGCATCGAAGACGCCATCACCGCCCTCGAGAAGGCCGCGCGCGAAGCCACCGAGGCCGCCCCGGTCGAGGCCGCCAGCGAGGCGCTGGCCAAGGCCACCGAGGGCTTCGCCGCCGAACGCATGAACCACAGCATCCAGCAGGCCCTGGCCGGCCGGAACGTGGAGACCCTCTGATGCCCACGATCAAGATCCTGCCGCACCCCGAGTACTGCCCCCAGGGCGCCCAGATCACTGCGCCCGCCGGCACCAGCATCTGCGAGGCGCTCCTGGACAACGACATCCGCATCGAGCACGCCTGCGACATGAGCTGCGCCTGCACCACCTGCCACGTGGTGGTGCGCGAGGGCTTCAGCAGCCTCAACGAGCTGGAGGAGGCCGAGGAAGACCTGCTCGACCGCGCCTGGGGCCTGGAGCCGAACTCGCGCCTGTCCTGCCAGGCCATCGTCGACCACAAGGACCTGGTGGTGGAGATTCCCAAGTACTCCATCAACCACGCCAAAGAGAACCACTGAGACTGGATAGGATCCCGGCATGCGCCAGATCATCCTCGACACCGAAACCACCGGCCTGTCCGCCGAGAACGGCGACCGCATCATCGAGATCGGCTGCGTGGAGCTGGTGGCGCGCAAGCTCACCGGCAACAACAAGCACTTCTACATCAACCCGGAGCGTGACAGCCACGAGGACGCGCTCAAGGTCCACGGCATCAGCAACGAGTTCCTGCGGGACAAGCCCAAGTTCGCCGAGATCGTCGACGAGCTGATGGACTACCTCGCCGGCGCCGAGATCATCATCCACAACGCGCCCTTCGACGTCGGCTTCATGAACAAGGAGCTGGAGCTGGTGGGGCGCCCCGGCTTCAAGACCTTCGTCGCCAGCGTGGTGGACTCGCTGGCCCTGGCGAAGGAGCAGTTCCCCGGCAAGCGCAACAGCCTCGACGCGCTGTGTGACCGGCTCGGCGTGGACAACTCGGGCCGCACGCTGCACGGCGCGCTGCTGGACGCCGAGCTGCTCGCGGACGTCTACATCAACCTGACCCGCGGCCAGGACGCGCTCCTGATCGACGCCGGCCCGGCCGAATCCTCCGCGCATGCGGCGGTGGCCATCGACCTGAGCGGCTTCGTGCTGCCCGTGATCGCCGCCAACGAGCAGGAGGTCGCGGCCCATGCCGAGGTCCTCAAGCAGCTGGACAAGGCCAGCGGCGGAAAAACGTTGTGGCGAAGCTTCGAAGTTGAGAAGCCGCCGGAAACTGTGGCATAATTGAGGGCTTCCGAGGAACACAAATAATTGAGTTGTTCGGAAGCTTAGAAGTCGCTTCCAAGCCGATGGGGTGGTTAGCTCAGTGGTAGAGCATCGCCTTCACACGGCGGGGGTCGGGGGTTCGAAACCCTCACCACCCACCATCAGTCTTGGAAATGCGTTAGTATTCAAGCACTTGGTCGCACGCTTGCGGCGATTTTCATCAACGGTCACGGCAGTGACCTCGAGGAGAATCGAAAGTGCACCAAGCCCCCAAGAAGTCCATCGACCTGGCCGCTGCCTTGCAGGCAGTCTGCGTTGCGCCTGCCGCGCAACTTTCTCTGGCCGAACTCCTGAACGCCTACAACGTCGCCCGTGGCGGTGAGGATCTGCTGCGCCTGCGCAAGTGGATCGACGCCTTCGGCACTCGCTCGGCCTGGTCCATCACCGCAGAGGAGCTCGAGGCCGCCGCCCAAGCCATGATCGAGCACGGCTACGCCCCGGCCACCGCCAACCGGGACCTGTCCGCCCTGGGCTCGGCCTACCGGTGGGCGCGCACCAAGCGCCTGACACCGCGCGGCTTCAAGAGTCCCACCCTGGGCGTGCGTCGCTTCGAAGAGCCGGTGCGCCGCGTGCACATCAAGGCCGAGGACCTCGAACGCCTCAAGGTCCGCGCGCTGGCCTATCCCGACCGGCGCTTTGGCGCCTTCGTGAGCCTGCTGATCGAGACCGGCGCGCGCAAGTCCGAGTTACTCGAGCGCCGCTGGACCGACGTGGACCTGGCGAAGGGCGAAATCCTGGCGCCCATGACCAAGAACGGGACACCGCGCGTGCTGTTTTTCAGCGATGCGACCCGCCAGCTGCTGCAACGCCTGTGGCCCAACCCCAAGGCGGCAGATCTGCTGTTCGAGGGTCGCGTGCCGGGCCAGCCGATCTCGTTTCGCAAGGCGTGGTCTATCGTGACGCGCGACGTGGGGCTGCCGCAGTTGCGCATGCACGACATCCGCCACGCCGCAGCGGCCAATCTCCTGCGCTCGGGCGTGACGCTCGGGGTGGCCGCCCAGGTCCTGGGGCATGATCCGGCTGTGTTGGCGCGTCGCTACGGCCATCTGGAGACGGCCTCGCTGCGGCGCGCGCAGGAGCAGGCATGGAGTCAAACGACAGCGAATTGACGTGGTATGACCTGGCCCACTGGCTCACGGTGGGGCGGGTCACCGAGGCCACCTTGGCCAGCGCCATCGAGCAGCACGGGATCTGGGGGTTCGACCGGTTCGGTCGCTTCAAGCACTTCGCGCCGGCGAAAGATCCGCAAAAGCAGGCCCAGGAGCTCGGGGAGGTGTTCGATGCGCTGGCAGCCAACTACGCGGCATCCCTCGAGCACGATGAGCTCGTGCCCGTCGAGAACCTCTGGGGCACCGAGGTCTATTGCCGCTTCGGGTGGCCCCAGGGCAAGGAACCAGACTTCGTCGCCATCGCCGCCGGCCAAGGGCCAGCGCCACGGCCTGCCCATGTCCAACGGGCGGCCGATGCCAAGCGCGCCGCCAACGATCTGCGGCTGATCGGCGCGCTGATGGACTTCATTCGCGGCGACTACACGCCTCAGCCACATCCGCACTACGCGAACCAGGCGCAGCTGATCGAGCTGCTGACCACGAAGATGGCGGGCTATCCCGGCTTCAGCAAGCGCAAGCTCGAAGCGACCTTCGCGCAGGCGCGACGCGCACTGGACGACACGCGCGATCTCTGAAGCGGCCGACGCCGCCCGCACCGCAATTGGAGGATCGGCCACCGCAACTGCGGTGCGGTCGCAGCAGGTACTGAGCAAACTGCCTATCACTCGCCGCAAGCGTGTGATCGAAAGGAACCTCAGTGAACCCTGCACAGCACCATTGGATGACTGGACCAGACGCCTGGTCCGCGTTCATCCAGCAACACCCCGAGTTGGGCTACCGGCCCGGCCGGATGAATTTCCACAATTTCCTGCGCATGACGCGCGAGCGGTTGATCCAGGCCGACGCGATCCGCCGCGCGCGTGGGCGCCATTGGATCGCTCATGTGCCGCGCTTCAGTGCGGTGGCCTTCGAACTGGCCACCGGTGGGCAACCGCTCGCACAGGCATTCGACACGGATTCCGTGCCGTCGCATCCGGAGGTGCGGTGATGGAGGCGATCGTGTCGACACCGACCCTCTTGCTGCCGCTGCGGCCCGAAGGCATCCCGCATTACTTGCGCATCCAGCCGCGTTGGGCCCCTTGGGCAGCTGTCTGGCAGGAGGAGCGTGGCAAGTGGAAGAAGATTCCCCGGCGCGCCGAGGCGCCCGCGGTGGGCCTGTCGCCCCAGTCCCTGGAGGGGTGGACGACTTTCGACGCCGCATTGGCCAGCTGCCTGCGTCACCCGCGCAGCGTCGCCGGCCTGGGCTTCTTGCTGACCGACATCGAGGACCTCGTGGCCATCGATCTGGACCACTGCAGTGACGAGGCCGGCGCCCCCGACGACTTCGCCTCGGACATCTTGGAGCGTGCGCGCAGCGAAGGGGGCTACATCGAGCGCAGCCCCAGTGGCCGTGGGTTTCGCATCTTTCTGCGGGCTCGCGAGGCCGATCCGGACTGGACCCACCACGAGGTGGGCCTGGAAGTCTATCGGGGCAGCAGCGCCCGCTTCGTCACGGTCACGGGACACGCTTTGGCGCAGCCGATCGATGGTGGCGTCGCCGAGCGTTCGGATCTGCTGGAGTACTTGAAAAGGCGCTACCGCGGTGCACGCATCGCCCAGTCGAACGTCCGGGTCCAGGCGGCACCGCCCCTGTTGGATGAACGTGAGATCCCTTCGCTCCAAGAGCTTTCCGATCTGGGGGTGTCGCAACACGCGCTCTCGTTCTTGAGCGAGGGCCCCGAAGGCACCGACCGTTCCCGTGCTTTGTTCGCCAGCGGCGTCGAGTTGTGCAAGCACCTGGCGCCACCGGTTTGTCTGTCCGTGCTCGTCCACAACGAGCATGCCTGGACCATCGCCCTGGATCACCGGAACAGTGAAGACGCCGCCATCGACTACCTGTGGCGCCAGCACGTGGTCAAGGCTCAAGCGCGCCTGGAGGGCAGCGGTCTGAGCGAGACCGACTTCGACGACCTGGCCGAATTCGAGCCGGAAGGCGGTGCTGGGCGTAGGGGCCACACGATGGATCCGCGGGTGGACCCGAGCACCGGGGAATTGATCGATACGACTGAGCGCGATGCGGTGCGCGGCAGCGACCAGGACTTCGCCCGCCGGTTCGTGGCGGCTGCAAGCGGGCGTCTGCGTTGGACGCCAGGGCTGGATTGGATGATCAACCTGGGCAGTCACTGGGTGCGCGACGAGCTCTTGCAGGCGGCCCGCCTGGCCGCAGCGGTGTGCGCAACGTCGTCATTGGAGATGAGCGCCAAGTTGCGGAAGACGGCGTGTTCGGCCTCCACCGCGTCGGCCGTGCTTCGGCTGGCTCGCCACGCCTCGGGGGTCGTCACGCCCACCAAAGCCTGGGATGCCTCACCGATGCTGCTCAACACCCCTGGCGAGGTCATCGACCTGGAGACGGGGCGCGCCATCGATCGAGCTGACTGGCTGTTCACCCAGGTGACGGCGGTCGCCCCGGCTGCGACCCCGACACCCCTGTGGGATCGCTTCCTGGACGAGGTCTTCGGTGGGGATGCGGCCATGGTGGAGTTCGTCCAGCGTCTGTTCGGCTATTGCCTGACCGGTAGTGTTCGTGAACAGAAGTTGTTTTTTCTGTATGGCGCGGGCGCCAACGGCAAGTCGGTGCTGCTCGACGTCCTGCGTCATGTTGCGGGCACCTATGCGCACAACCTGCCGTCCGAGGCCCTGATGCGCCAGAGTGTCGAGGGGCATCCCACGATGCTGGCCTCCCTGCACGGGCGGCGGGTCGCGATCTCCTCCGAGATCGAGGAGTCGGCCCATTGGAACGAATCGCGCATCAAGTCTTTGACGGGTGATCAGACCCTCACGGCGCGGTTTATGCGGCAGGACTTCTTCACCTTTGCGATCACCCACAAGCATGTGATCGCGGGCAATTTCAAGCCGCGCCTCAAGGGCGACGACACCGCGATGGCGCGCCGGTTGGTCCTGATCCCCTTCGAGCAGCGGTTCGAGGGAGCGCGCCGTGACGATCGCCTGCTTGAAAAGCTCATGGCCGAGGGCTCGGGAATCTTGGCCTGGGCGATCGAGGGCGCCCGCAAATGGGCCCAGAGCGGGTTGGTCCTGCCGCCCAGGGTGCTGCGCGCGTCCCAGGAGTACCTGGCCGAGAACGACGATTTGGCGTTGTGGTTGGCCGAGTGTTGCGTCGCAGAAAAAGACGCCACGGTACGCGCCGGTGCCTGCTATGCGTCCTTCCAGATGTTCAAGCAGCGCAGCGGGGAGGTGCCACCGTCCCAGAAAGCCTTCTCCCAGCGTCTGGTTCGTCGCTTCGACAAGGCGCGCGACAGCAACGGGTACTACTTCGTGGGGCTGCGTCTGCGCACGCCCACTGACGACCTGTCGGTCGAGCGCGGCGAAGACCCGTGAACTCGCCCAAAACCCAGCCGTGCAGCTTCTGCACCTTCGGCTCATTGAATCGCTTCGACCGCACAGGTGGGGGAGGTCTTGGAATTTCTCCTACATACCCTGCATGAGTGGTCGATCGGCAGACCCCTGGGGTTGAAAAAACCCATGCATTTGAAAGTAATCATCATGTTGAACGAGCTGCTCGAATATTCCCAGTTCACCGGCCTGATCGAGGGCGACTCGGTCTCCCCCGCGGGAATGCTGTTGCTCCTGGGCCGCCTCGCCAACGACCCTCACTGGTGTAAAGAAGCCGACCGTCGCGCGCGCGCTGCCGCCATGGTGGAGACGATCTTGGACATCGCGGAGGCCCATGGCTTCACTGGCACGAGGGAGTTCCAGGCCCTGTTGGGCGACAACGTCGTTTCGGCCCGCAGTGTGGATTTGGCCGAGGACGCGGCCGCGGCGGCCGGCCGGGAAATCTTTGATGCGCTGTACCGGCCGATGCATGTCCGGGAAGCCGCCAGGCAGGTGCTGCGGCGCCATGGGGTGAATTCCCGTAGGGGGCCCCTGGCACGTTGAACGCCGCGGGGGCGCGACGAGGCATGCTGCTCGAGAGTTTTTGGGCCTGGCTACTTTGATTGCCGCCGTTAGCTTTCTGCTTGGTGTCCGGCTGTCGTGACACGCCCGGCAGTGCCCCCATATATAGTCATAAAATATTATTTATCGTAACCAATTTGATCTGCGATGAAAGACTTGCACGCTGGCCAGCCTCAAGTGGATCCGCTGGATTTCAAGACTGCGCTCGATCGTGATCTACGCTCCAAGAGAATCAATGAACGAATTCTCGCGGCGGAGCTGGGCGTCACCCAACAAACGATAAGCAAGTGGCGCCATAAAGGCTACGCACCGCGATATCGCGTTCAGCCGCTGCTGGACTTTTTGGGACCGGACAGCCATCTGGCGCAATTGAACATGCACGAGGTCCTGGGTTCACGTACGAACCTGAGGTCCGAGCCGCCGCGGAACCTTAAGCGACCTGCAGCTGCGGGCTCGAAGCCTCGTGCGCAGACGATTTCTGCTGGTGAGGAGGCTGGTGAGTCGGCCATGCCCCGCCGGTCGGTGAACCATGCTGGGCGGAGTGATGGCGGGGGCACTTTTGCGCTCCTCATCCAAATGCCGAAGCGGCTGGAGGCTGCATTGATGGCCCGCGGTGGGGCGAAGTGGGCGGAGTCCCGCCTCGAGCAGCTGCTGCTGTGGGAGAGCTCGTGAGTCGCTCAAAGGGATACGGGGGGCACGGCGACGCGAGTGCCGGCTGACGGATGCTTCCGATGGCTTGCCTCGGGGCCTCTTTCAACCTTTCCGAGTCAGGTTGCGCGAACCCGAAGCGGTTCACGGAGGGCCGGGTCGCGTTTCCTGGTGAAATTCCAGCCGAACGGCTGGCAAAATCAAAACGATTCACGCTCCGTTCGGGGGCTGACATTCGGCGAGCTGTCAGGATCGAGTTCTGGGGTGATTGAACGCTGCATCGAGGGTATCCGTCGGGATCATGGTAAATCTGGCAACTATCGACTTATTCTGTGGCGCGGGCGGCCTGACCCACGGTCTGGTCCGTGAAGGGGTGCCGGTCGTCGCGGGCGTGGACATCGAGGACAGCTGCCAATTCGCCTACGAGAACAACAACGGAGCGTTCTTCCTGCACAAGGACGTGGTTCGGGTCAAACCCGGCGAGCTGCGCGAGCTGTTCGGCCAGGTGGACATTCGCATGCTCGCGGGCTGCGCGCCGTGCCAGCCCTTTTCCACCTACGCGCAACGGTACGACACCGTCGGAACGCCCAAGTGGGCGCTGCTGTACGAGTTCAGGCGGCTGATCAAGGGTGTCGATCCCGAACTCGTCACTATGGAGAACGTGCCGACGGTCAGCAAGCACCAGGTCTACCACGACTTCGTGGAGTCTCTGAAAAAGTCTGGATACCACGTCTGGCAGGACGTCGTGGACTGCTCGCGCTACGGGCTCCCCCAGCGGCGCAAGCGCATGGTCTTGTTGGCCTCCCGCCTGGGTCCCGTCAGCCTGATCGAGCCGACGCATGCAGCCCCGGCGACTGTGCGTCAAGCCATCGGCCATCTGCCCCGCATCGCCGCTGGGGCCTCATCGCGCTCGGATCCGCTGCACATGGCAGCGGGCCTGTCGCCGATCAACCTGGATCGCATTCGGGCCTCCAAGCCGGGCGGCAGCTGGCGCGACTGGCCGGCGCACCTGGTGGCCGAATGCCATCAGCGAGACAGCGGGCAGACCTACCCCGGCGTGTACGGTCGTATGGCTTGGGACGAGCCTTCTCCGACGCTGACCACCCAGTATTACGGGTTCGGCAGCGGACGTTTTGGCCATCCGGCTCAGGATCGGGCGATCTCCCTGCGCGAGGGGGCGATTTTGCAGGGCTTCCCGGGTGACTATGCCTTCGTCCAAGATGACGAACCCATCCATCTCAAGACCTTGGGGCGGATGATCGGCAATGCGGTACCCGTGACACTGGGCGAGATCATCGGCCGCAGCATCCGGCGTCACCTCGGGGAGACGGTAGGCTCCACGCAAATCGCGCCCCTGGGCATGGTTGGGACTGGGGGCGGGGATCATGGTCTCGAGCGTCTCCCCCTCGTCGCCTGAGGCGAGCCGGCGCCTAGCCAGGGTCCGCCAGCGCGACACGGACATAGAACTGCGATTGCGTTCCATCCTGCACGGGATGGGTTTACGGTATCGGCTTCAGGTGCCGGTACTGACCAAACCCCGCCGGGTGGCAGACATTTGTTTTCCCAAGATTCGGTTGGCGGTCTTCGTCGACGGGTGCTTTTGGCATGGGTGCCCCATTCACGGGACTCGGCCCAAGAGCAATGCGCAGTTTTGGCTTGAAAAGATCGAAGCCAACCGGGCCCGGGATGCAGATACGGATCGCCGCTTGGAGGCGCTCGGGTGGGAGGTCATGCGTGTCTGGGAACACGAGGATCCGCAAGTGGTGGCACCTGCGATCCAACGGCGTGTGGCCATGCTCAAATCCGACGATCGGCACCGTACAAGAACGACAGGAAGAACTTGATGAACATGAGCCCGGAGACCGACCTCGACGATGGCGCCCTCGTTACCCGAACGCGACCTGAGCCGGGACAGTTGGTCGAGGTTCGGCGACGGCAATGGATCGTCGCCGAGGTGCTCGCCTCGAGATTGGACGCGAGCAAGGCCGCGCAGCACCTAGTCACCCTGTCGTCGATCGATGAAGACGCTCACGGCGAGGAGTTGGAGGTGATCTGGGAGATCGAGCCGGGCGCGCATGTGATCGAGCGCGCCGGCTTGCCCGCCATCACGGGACAGGATGACGCACAGACTCTCGATGCGTTTCTCGACGCCGTGAGGTGGGGCGCTGCTACCAATGCCGACCGCGGGTTCGTTCAGGCCCCGTTTCGCAGCGGGGTGAGCATCGAGAACTTCCAACTCGATCCACTGGTGCGCGCCATCGACATGGCGCGCGTCAATCTGCTGATCGCCGACGACGTCGGCCTGGGAAAGACCATCGAGGCCGGCCTGATCGTCCAAGAGATGCTGTTGCGGCATCGCGTGCGAACTGTCCTCATCCTCTGTCCGGCATCGCTGCAGGAAAAATGGCGCGTCGAGATGCTCGAGAAGTTCGGCCTAGATTTCCACATCGTCGACACCGAATACATCCGGCAATTGCGGCGTCAGCGGGGCATCCATGCCAACCCCTGGACCTCGCACCCGAGGCTCATCACCTCGATGGATTGGGCCAAGGCGGGGGAGGGGCTTCGCGCGATGCGGGATGTGCTCCCGGCATACCCCGGCTATCCCCGCAAATTCGACCTCTTGATCGTGGATGAGGCGCACAACATCGCACCGGCGGCGGGGGCGCATTACGCGATCGACAGTCAACGAACTCGATTCGTGCGGACGATCAGTCCGCATTTCCAGCACCGTCTTTTCCTCACTGCGACGCCGCACAACGGGTATACGGAGTCCTTCACCTCGCTGCTGGAACTTTTGGACGATCAACGCTTTGCTCGCAACGTCCTGCCCGACGAAAAGCAGTTGAGCCGGGTGATGATCCGGCGCCTCAAGAGCGACCTGGTCGATGAAGATGGCCACCCGATCTATGCCCAGCGCAGATTGCAGGCCCTGGCGATCCCCTATACGGACGAAGAGCGTGAGATCCATCGCAAGCTCGACGCTTTTTGCGCCAGCCGGGAGCGTGCCTCGAAGCAGGGAGGCTCGGCAGTTGGTACGTCCTTCGTCAACCAGCTACTGAAGAAGCGATTGTTCTCTTCGCCCGCTGCGTTTGCATCGACTTTGGAAAAGCACCTTGCTTCCCTTGCGGGCGGGGCGAGGCCCACTACGAGCGATCCCATGGCGGATCGGCTCTTGCGCAAGGCCATCCTGAAGGCGGACGAGGACTACGCCGACGACCGGGAATTCGAAAGTGCTCAGTCCGAAGCCGTCGAAGAGGTCTCGCGGCGGGCCCAGCCGCTGACCGCCGATCAGCAGGTCCTCCTCAATGATTTGCGTCGCTGGGCGCAACGCGCCAAGAACCAAGCCGATTCGAAAGCCAGGTCCATCATCCAGTGGCTGACTGAGAACCTCAAGCCCACGGGCCAGTGGAACGAGCGGCGAGTGATCCTGTTCACCGAGTACCGAACGACGCACCAGTGGCTGCACGAGATTCTCGTGAGCCATGGATTTGGAGGTGAACGCCTTGGCGTCCTGCACGGTGGGCTGTCACAGGACGAGCGAGAGCCCGTGAAAGCTGCCTTTCAAGCATCTCCGAAAGACTCGGCGATTCGGATCCTCCTGGCCACGGACGCCGCGGCCGAGGGTATCGATCTGCAGAATCACTGCAACTGCCTCATCCACCTGGAGATCCCCTACAACCCCAACGTGATGGAGCAGCGCAACGGCCGTATCGACCGTCACGGACAGCGGGAAAAGGAGGTGCGGATCTGGCATCCCGTCGATGTTGCTCCGGATGGTCAACCGACCGTGGGCGGACACGGCGAGGACATCCTTCGGGCGCTCAAAAAGCTCGAGTCCATGCGCGCCGACATGGGCAGTGTCAATCCGGTGATCGCACCGCAAATGTCGGGGCTGATCGAAGGATCTCTACGCGATCTGGATACGCGCATTGCGGAGGCGAAGATCGCCAAAGCCAGGCGCTTCATGCGTGCGGATCGAGAGCTGAAGCAGCGGCTCGAGAAGATTCAAGCGGGCCGGCTCGCCATGCAGCAGGAGTTTCATCTCACTCCGGCGCACATACAGAAGGCGGTCAAGACGAGCCTTGCGCTGGCGGGTCGCCCTCCGTTGTCACCCGCTGTTTTGACGGGAGCCCCTGAGGGCAGCGTTTTCGAAATGCCGGCGCTCTCGGGCTCATGGGCGCGTTGTACGGAAGGACTGCGGCATCCCCACACCCAGGTCATTCGTCCGATCACCTTCGACCACGCCGTGGCCAAGGGGCGAGACGACGTCGTCTTGATCCACCTGAACCATCGCCTCGTACAGAGGTGTCTGCGGCTCTTGAGGGCAGAGGTATGGGCGCGCGAAGACGTGAAGAAGCTTCATCGCGTCACGGTTCGCTCGGTGCAGGACTCAAGCCTCGATGGCCCCGCGATCGTGGTCGTTTCCAGATTGGTCATCACAGGCGGAAATCACCACCGATTGCATGAGGAACTGACCATCTCCGGAGGATATCTGCGGGATCAGACTTTCCGCCGAGAGGACAGCGTTGCACGGGTAGAGCAATGGCTAGAGCAGGGCCAGCCGGTCAGAGCGAGCGAGTCCATTCTGGAGGCCCTAAGAGCGCGTTTCGATCGTGCGCGAGACGCCATCCTGAAAACTGTCGATGCTCGATCCGAGGATCGCCTGAAGTCCCTGGCCAATACATTGCAGACCCGCAAACAGCGAGAAATCGACGACATCACGAGCGTCCTCGATGAGTTGGCAAGGACCATCAAGGATGAGTTGGATAAGGCGCAACGGCCTGAGCAGTTGGCCCTTTTCAATGAGGACGAGCGTTTGCAGTTGCGGAGCGACATCACTGCACTGCAGGCGCGGCTGCAACGCATTCCAGAAGAGCGTCAGATGGAAATTCAGTCCATCGAATCGCGCTATGCCAATCTCAACGAACGTACGTTCCCCGTTGCTGTGATTTTGCTCGTTCCCGAGTCTGCCGGAGGCGCCGCATGAGCGTGAACCACGAGTGGCTCTCGCTCATTGAGATCTCAGGCCCATTCCTGGCCGTTCCAGTCTTGCGGGATGCTTTTCCCCAAGGGCTGGATGAACTTGACGCAGGTAAGCGGAAGCGCCTGCGTCAAGCCTACGAGGAATGGCGTGAGGCACTGGACGGCGACGACCCGCGCTTCGACGAGCTACATGGCGCTTGGATAGACGAAGTCTTGTCCCGCGGACTGGAACTCGACGAAGACGGTCGCGGCGAAGTGCTCAAACGAAGGGATTGGTGCGCAGAACACTTCGCTGTCGAGTTGCCCCAGCACGCTGTGAGTCTGGCGCCGGATCTAGCCGTCGTGGGTAATGCCGATCGACCACTGATGCTGGTCCAGGTCTATGGATCTGAGCTCGACCTCGAGGTCGCCTCAAGATTGGAAGGTTGGGTCAGTACCCCTGCAGAGCGGATGGTGACGCTGTGTCGCGCCAAGAGTTGCCGTCTCGGCCTTATCACCAACGGCGAACGCTGGATGCTGGTCGATGCGCCCGTGGGTGCGGTCACCACCTTCGCCAGCTGGTATGCACGCATCTGGGGCCAGGAACCCGTCACCCTTCAAGCCTTCGTCCATCTCTTGGGCATCCGGCGTTTCTTCGTGGACGAGTCCGAACGACTCCCCGCGCTGTTCGACCGCTCGCTGAAGTTCCAGGATGAAGTGACCGACGCTTTGGGCGAGCAAGTGCGACGCGCCGTCGAAGTGCTGATCCAGGCGCTCGACAAGGCAGATCAAGACCGCAGCCGCGAGTTACTGCGCGGCGTGAAGGAAGCCGAACTCTACGAAGCCGCACTGACGGTGATGATGCGGCTGGTCTTCCTGCTATCTGCCGAGGAGCGTGGCCTGCTGCTCTTGGGTGACGAACGCTACGAAGCCAACTACGCGCTCTCGACCTTGCGGATGCAATTGCGCGCCGAATCGGGCGAGATTCTGGAGCGCCGCTGGGACGCATGGTCGCGCCTGCTGGCCGTGTTCCGCGCCGTGTATGGAGGCATCGAGCACGAAAACCTGCGCCTGCCTGCGCTGGGCGGCTCGCTGTTCGATCCGGATCGTTTCCCCTTCCTCGAAGGTCGGGCCAAAGGCTCCGACTGGCGCATCGACGTCGCCAAGCCGCTGCCCATCGACAATCGCACCGTCTTGCTGCTGCTCGAAGCCATCCAGCAATTCCAGGGGCGCACGCTGTCGTATCGGGCGCTGGATGTGGAACAGATCGGCTACGTCTATGAGGGCCTGCTGGAACGCATGGTCAAACGCACCGTCGAGGTCACGCTGGACCTCGACGCTACCAAGAGTGCCCAGTCCCCCTGGGTCACCTTGGCCGAACTCGAATCAGCGCGGTTGGAAGGTGCCGAACGACTCGCCGAACTGCTTCAGCAGCGTTCCGGCAGTTCCGCTAGCCGTGTGCGCAACGATCTGGCGCGTCCGGTGGACGACTCGCTCGCCGACCGCGTTTTGACGGCCTGCCACGGCGACACCGCGCTACGCGACCGCATCAAACCTTTCAGTCATTTGGTGCGCACCGACCCTTGGGGCTATCCGCTGGTCTATCCTGCCGGAGCCTTCATCGTTACCACTGGCTCCGACCGGCGCGAGACCGGCACTCATTACACGCCGAAATCGCTCACCGAGGCCATCGTTGCCGAGACGCTCACGCCCATCGCTTACGTCGGCCCACCACAAGGCATGCCGCGTGCGGCATGGGCGTTGAAATCACCCGCCGAACTGCTCGACCTGAAGATCTGCGACCCGGCGATGGGTTCGGGCGCGTTCCTCGTGCAAGCCTGCCGATGGCTGGCCGACCGGCTAGTGGAGGCATGGGCCCAGGCCGAGGCTAGGGGTAGCACCGTTGGGGCCGATGGGCGGGTGGTGGATGCCGACGCCAGCATCGAGCCGCTGCCGCGAGACACCGAGGCTCGCATCGTCGTCGCCCGCCGTCTCATCGCCGAACGCTGCCTCTATGGCGTCGACCTAAACCCACTGGCGGTCGAACTGGCCAAGCTCTCCATCTGGTTGGTGACGTTGGCCAAGGGTCGCCCCTTCGGCTTCCTCGATCACAACCTTCGGAGTGGCGACAGCCTGCTCGGCATCCATCGGCTCGATCAACTCACCCAGCTTTCGATGAATCCTATGGGTCAAGGCCAACTGCGCCTGTTCGGCCAGAACATCGAACGGGCCGTGCTCGAAGCCATCGAACTGCGGCAACGATTGCGCGGGATGCCGATCCGCGACATCCGTGACGTGGAAGCCATGGCACATCTGGACGCCGACGCGCGTCGCAAACTCGAAGTTGCAGAGAGCATCGCCGATGCATTCATCGGTGAGGTCTTGGCTTCGGATGGCAACGCGACGGCAATCGAAGGCGCGACTACGATGCTGACCATCCAAGCTGGTCAAGCAGTTGCGGGCGACCGCAATGCCGTCAATGCCATCGTGAACCGATCACGGGAAACTTTGAGCGTCGATGTGCCACCGGGCAAGTCCATCCGCAACCCGTTCCATTGGCCGCTGGAATTCCCGGAAGTTTTCGCCAAAACGTCGTCCGGGTTCGATGCCCTGATTGGCAATCCGCCATTTCTCGGAAATCGCTTGTGGAAGGGTGCGCTGGGCGAAAAACTGCAATGGCAGTGCCAGATGGTGCTTGGCGCATCACCCGGCAAGATCGACTTGTGCGTTGTGTTCCATCGGCGGGCGGTCGATCTTCTCAGACCCGATGGCTGCTACGGGATGTTGGCGACCAGCAACATCGCCGAAGGCAGTGCGATTGAGGTCGGCCTCGGTGTTATCGTGCAGAACGGAAGCATCTACTTCGCTCGAAAAGGAATGGCGTGGCCGGGTTCAGCTGCGGTCGTGATCGCCATCGTCAGCTTCTTCAAGGGTAGATGGCAGGCCGACTGCGATGCCGATGGCCGAGGCTGCCCGCGCATCGGGCCGAGGCTGGAGCCGGAGGCGGCAGACATCTGGATGCCGCAGGCGCTGCCTGATGCTCCGTTCACGTTCGCAGGCGTGGACAACAGCAAAGGCTTGGCCTTCGTCATCACATCAGACAACCCGTGGTTCGACCGGCTCAAGAACGAACCAGGCAGCCTGTTGAGGCCCTACATCACCGGTGACGATATTACCAGCTCGGCGTTGAACCGCATCGAACGCTGGGCGCTCGACATCGCCGATCTGAGCCTGGACGAAGTTCACCGCCGCTGGCCCCTGGCGCATCGCTTCATCGTCGAGGAAGTGCAGCCGACCCGCACGGTCGCGGCACTCAAGGGCTACAAGGGGCTGATCCACCGCTGGTGGCAGTTCTGGAATCACCGGGCCGACTTGATGCGTAGGCTACGGCGTCAAGATCGGTTCATTGCATTCTCGAAGGTTACGAAATACCCGTTCAGTGTTCTCGCACCATCTGATTGGATCTACACAAACAAGGTGCTTTTGATCGGATTGGAAAGACCAGACCTGTATCCGATCTGTTTGAGTTCTCTGTTTCGGAGCTGGATATATAAATACTCTGTTCGCAGCTTGGGAGCCGATACAAATACGCTCACCATCTCTATTGGGGAGGCCGTATCAACGTATCCCCTTCCAGCGGACAACGTATCGCAAAAGGGTGCCGTAGCGGCAATGCAATTCAACCGCCTCGTGGTTGAGTTCAGTTCGACACATGACTGTGGTCTAACTGATGTGATGAACGCTGTCCATTCGCCCGACGATTCAGATGAGACGATTGCAGAACTTCGGCAACTTCTGTCCGTCATCGACTCCGAAGTCGCTGCCGCCTACGGCTGGGGCGAAGTGGAAGTGACCTATGACTTCCGTGAATTTGACGGCGGCTCTGCGAACGACAAATGGCGTTGGGCGCTTTCAGCCGATGCCACATCGACACTGCTGAACAAACTCGTCGCGCTCAACCGAGAACGCTTCGAGGCGTCGTCGTCCACAGCCCTTCGAGGCGGACGCACATCGTCCCGCACTCGTCTCTCTACCGATGCCGCGACCGTTCAATCATCGCTCGACTTCGCTACATCGGTCGCGACCAGCACCAACGGAGCCACGTCCGCGACAGCAATCCTCGATTTCTTGGGCGCACATGATGGCTGGCACGCAAAGGCCGACGTCCTTGCTGCCACCGGCATCACGGACGGCCAGTGGAACGCCGCGATCGCTGACCTGATCTCGGATAACAGAGTCGAGCGCCAAGGCGAGAGGCGTGGTGCACGCTATCGCATCCGGCTCGGCCACCGGGACGACTTTCACGAAGGTGCCCCATGACTCGAATCCAAGCCGCACCGATCGTCTGTAAGAGCGACGACAAGGCGGTAGAAGAGTTGGTGAAGGGCTGGGAGTTCTATGCGACGACTGATGCCCCGCATCGCCTCGATCTGCCCGCGCTTTCAACTCTGGATCGGCTGACGATGGAATCGAACATCAATGCCAAGACCATGATGGGCCTTGAGTTGCCGAGGTCGGACATGGTCGAGAACGCATTCGAGATATTCGACAAGTTTTATCGCATTTTTCCGCACTTCTCGCGGGTCGAGCTGTAAGGGGCAGGTTGCCGTGAAAGTTGTGCCATACGACCAGCTGTCAGAGAGTGACCTTATCGTTGATTGCGTTTATGAGAGCGGCGCCGGCGGCCAACTCTCTGGCGAGCCAATTTCAAAGTTATTGCCCGGGTCGGGAAATATGGGTGGGTTTCGTGTTTCCGGGAGAAGTGAGCGCAAGAATTGGATTGTCCTATTCACAACGGGCGAAGACCGAGACTGGCCAGATTCGCTTGATTTGAACACTGGAAAGTTCATTTATTTCGGCGACAACAAGACGCCTGGTCACGAGCTGCATGACACCCGAGCTGGTGGTAACAAGGTGCTGCGTCACACGTTTTCGAGGCTGCATGATGATGAGTCACCACGCATAGATGTCTCGCCATTTTTTATTTTCAAGAAGTATCCAACCAAAAGCGGAAGTCGCTCAGTTCAATTCAAAGGATTGGCTGTTCCTGGGTTCCCGGGTCTGTCCGCAACAGAGGATCTAGTCGCAGTCTGGAAGTCCACCGACGGGCAGCGGTTCCAGAACTACCGTTCCACGTTCACAATTTTGGACGCCCAAGTTGTTTCGAGAGCTTGGGTTGCTGACTTGGCGACAGGAAATGCAAACACTAGCAATGCCCCGAGCGCATGGCAGGACTGGGTGGCGACTGGCGCTTATCGTCCCCTGGTTGCCGAGCCAACCACGGTCATTCGATCGGTAGAGCAGCAGACGCCCGACACGGTGTTGAAAGCATCAATTTTGATGTGTGTTTGGATGCATTTCCGCGATGCACCGATTGCATTTGAAGCCTTCGCCGCTCGTGTCTATCAGATGACCGATGCGCGAGTCATCATTGATGAAATCACTCGCGGATCAGTTGACGGCGGCCGCGATGCGATCGGTCGGTACTTGCTGGGGCTGCCGGATGATCCGGTATATGCAGAGTTTTCTCTAGAGGCGAAGTGTTACAGACCACCCGTAAATGGTTTTTCACCCAATACAGTCGGTGTGAAAGAGGTTTCGCGCCTCATCTCTCGAATCCGTCACCGGCAGTTCGGCGTGTTGGTCACTACTTCTTTGGTTGCCCGGCAGGCGTATGAAGAGGTTCGTTCCGATCGCCACCCAATTCTGTTTATTTCCGGTCGAGATGTTGCCGAGATACTGATCTCCAACGGGTTTAATACTGCGGAGCGTGTCGCTGCGCTTTTGGCCAGTGAATTTCCGGTTTGAGGATCGTCATGCCAAAACAGATACAAAGTAGAAGCCCCACCGCATGGATCGCCTTTGACCACGGTCTCGGAACCGATCTCAGGCTTGCACCGTACACCCTGGTTCTGAAAGGTGATCGCGCCCTGTACGCAGGCATCGCCGAGGATGATTGGGTCCTGGTGCTGAACGCCGCCGGGGCGATCGGCCGTGTCGGACGGGTGCTGCAGGTGCGTTCCGATCTCGAAAACACGACGCTCTACTTCGACCGGGTGTCCGTTGTCGAAGCCCCAGTGCCAGTCGCCAACGTCTCGTTGTTCCCACCTTCGTCGGGAAGTGTCGGTCGCCTCCAGTGGGAGGAGTTTGTCTTGGCGTTAACCAAGGCCATGCACCAAACCGTCGATGGCGTGTCGCTAGTCAAGGATCCAACCTACATCCGGGAGCTCCTCCAACTGGCCGTGATGGACGACCTCTTAGGTCCTGCGGGCGGCCCACACGAGCGCATCCTGGATATGAGCGTGCGAGACCGCTATTTGGTTGGAAAGCTCGCTCCACGTGAAGACGTTCTAGGAGGCATTGAGGGGCTGGAAGGGCCGATGGCCGGCGAAGAGACCGAAGAGCCGGCCGACCCGGTGCTCGCTGGCCAGCATGAACCCGGTGCTGAATTCGGAAAAGTCACAGGGCGCGTGGAGCCCGAGTCCGACTCTAGCGACGAGATCGACGCTGCCAGTAATCAATCGCTAGTGCCGAGCAGCTTTGGTATCACCTTCTGCGTGGACGGTGACGCGGAGCAGATCGAGGTCGAAGCAAGCTGGGGTTGCTATGAGCGTGTGCCGAGCGATGAGCATGAGGTGCAGCGTCCCAACGGCCAGAAGGCCAAGGTCTGGCAGCGTATTCCGTGCGGCGGAAAGTTAGTTTTGCCGCTGACCGAAGGGGTGATTCCTCACCAAGCGCCTGACGTCAGTCGTCCAGCCATACGAATTCAAGGATCGATTCGGGCAAAGAACGCCAACGGCGATCGTTTGGTGACGCTGTTCCTCGTCAATGCGCAGGATGAGCCGCCAACAAATAAGGATGCTGCATGGCTATTTCAGCCTGAACTGATCGTGAGAGCCGAGGCTGGGGCTCGCGAACGCGCCATCTTTCGCCGGCGACCCGTTTTGGATGCGAACGGGATGGACGAAGAGCGGTTGTCGCTGGAAATGATCTATCGGAACCGTGTGGAGTTCGCGGTGGGTCATGGCGTCGCCGTGCATGCAGTGACGTCCGATGACGTGACCCTCGCCACAGAGGTGCGTACCACGGTGCTGCCGCAATACGAGGTCCAGGCTACTGAGACGCCCGGCCTGAATGCCGACGACCGTCCGGCGATGAAGGACATGGTGTCTAGCGGACTGCTCGACATGCAGCGCCTCGCCAGTCTCGACATCGTCGAGTTGGTCGATGGTCTGAGCCTTTTGACCAAGGACTATGCCGAGTGGATTGCGGAGCAGCGTAGCCGAATCGGTAAGGATGTGGTCGGTTATGACGCGCAGGCTCTTAAAGCGATGGCTCGATGTGAGGAGATTCAGTCGCGCTTACAGCAGGGCATAGACACTCTTCGGAATGACCGCAACGCCCTGGCGGCTTTCCGATTTGCCAACCGCGCCATGGCGATTCAGCGGGTACGAAGCCAATACGCGCTGGAGGTGCGCCGCGGTCGTGAGGTCACTGTTGAAGAGTTTGATGTCCCCACGAACCGGAGTTGGCGTCCGTTCCAGCTCGCGTTCCTGTTGCTGTCAATACCTTCCATCTCCGATCCATCGCATCCAGATCGCTCGCAGCCTGTGGAGGCACATGCCGATTTGTTGTGGTTTCCGACGGGCGGTGGAAAGACCGAGGCGTATCTGGGGGTGGCCGCATTCACCATGGCGATTCGCCGTCTGCAGGGAAAGTTGGGCGGCTACGATGCATCGCGCGGACTGAGCGTGATCATGCGGTACACGCTGCGTCTTTTGACCTTACAACAGTTCCAGCGCGCCACGGCGCTGATTTGCGCGATGGAGGTGCTCCGTCGCGAGGCGCTGGCTGGCGGCGACCATTCGCTCGGCCAGGAGCCGTTTTCCATCGGGCTGTGGGTTGGAAACAAGGTCACACCGGGATCGACCGAGGAAAGCCATCGAGCCATCGAAGACATCAGGAATCCCGGAAAGAACCATGCAGGTTCGGCCTCACCGGCTCAACTGACCAGTTGCCCTTGGTGCGGCTCGGAAATCGCACCGGGGCGTGACATCGAGGTCGACCGAAACCGAGGGCGTACCTTGGTGTATTGCGGCGACAAGAAGGGGCGATGCGACTTCTCGCGAGGCAGGTCCAGCAAGCAGCCCCATCCAGGAATACCGGTGCTCACGGTGGACGAGGAGATCTATCACCGGCCTCCGACCATGATGATCGCCACGGTGGACAAGTTCGCCATGATGGCCTGGCGCGGCCAGGTTCGGACCTTGTTTGGTCGAGTCGGTCAAGAGTGCGAGCGTCACGGGCTGTTATGGCGCGATGGTGACTGCACGGGCAATCACCCCGCGGGCAAAGGCTTGCCACTTGTCAGGGCCAAGACGATCAGCCCGATCCGACCGCCTGACCTCATCATTCAGGACGAGTTTCACCTCATCAGCGGCCCGCTCGGAACGATGGTCGGGTTATACGAGTCTGCGGTAGACGAGCTGTGTGGCTGGACGCTGAATGGCAAGACCATCAAGCCGAAGGTCATTGCTTCCACGGCGACGGTACGCAAGGCCAAGGAGCAGGTGAACAACGTTTTCATGCGGCAGATGTCGGTGTTCCCGCCTCATGGGTTGGACGTCGAGGACAACTATTTTTCGGTTCAGCGGTCGATTCAAGCCCGCGCTGGTCGTCGCTACATCGGGGTGTGCTCTCCCGGAAGCTCGCGACCAGCGATGCTGATTCGTGTCTACACGGCTTTCCTCACCGCCTCTCAGGCACTGTTCGATCGATTTGGCCAGGCAGCCGACCCCTACATGACGATGGTGGGTTACTTCAACTCCCTGCGAGAGTTGGGTGGGATGAAGCGCCTAGCCGAAGATGACGTCCAGACACGGTCGTATCGTGTGCAGATGAGTATGGTGGAGCGGCCGGCCTTGGCACAGCGAAACGTGAACTCCATCCGCGAACTCACGTCGCGCGTGTCCAGTCAAGACATTCCGAAGTACCTCGACAACCTCGAAGTTAAATTCAAGGCTCAGTTCGATCCAGCTGCGGGGAAATTCGTCACCCAATGGGGCAAAGAAGAAGTTCGCGCCATCGACATCGTGTTGGCCACCAACATGCTTTCGGTCGGCGTCGACGTCAACAGACTCGGACTGATGGCGGTCAATGGGCAGCCCAAAGGTACGGCGGAATACATCCAGGCCACCAGCCGAGTGGGCCGCGCTTCGCCTGGACTGGTTTGCACCGTGCTCACTTGGGCTCGCCCCCGTGATCTGTCGCACTACGAGACATTCGAGCATTACCACGCGACGTTCTACAAGCACGTCGAGGCCCAGTCGGTCACGCCGTTCTCTCCGAGGGCCCTGGATCGGGGGTTGACCGGATCACTCCTGAGTTTGATGCGACTCGAAAACGATGTTTTCAGTCCGAACGAGGGCGCCAAGGAACTCGAGAAGTCTGATCAGGCCGAAGTCGCCGAGGCGATCGGCATGCTCGTCAAGCGCGCATGGAATGTGAGCGAGTCGCCGGTCGTCAAAGCCCTGGCAGAACAAGAGCTCAAGGAGCGTGCCGACGAGTGGGCAAAAGAAGCGGCCGTCGCGGGCCGAACCTTGGCTTACGAAAAGCGCGGTCAACAAGCCCCGACGATCAAGCCCCTCATCAAGTCGCCCGGAATTCATCCCTGGGACAACTGGACCGTTCCGATGTCCATGCGTGAGGTCGAACCCGGTGTGCGCTTGATCATGAATGTCGGGCAACTCAAGGACGAACAAGAATGGAAGCCTCGTCCAATGCCGAAAGACGAGGATTGAGCATGATGCAGAGTAACAGGACCCCGGTGGGGGAGGTCAGGCCCAGCCAGCTTCTGTGGACGTACGGGCCCGGTGCGTTGATCGACCTACCGAGTCTGTCGGTGGTCACGCTCGGCATCGATCGATGGGAGAAAGATCGATGCCAGCCGGTCCAGGAGGCGCGTCTGCTGGCGGCCGTGCGCAAAGTGCTCGGACCGCAGGTCGATAGCCTTCGGATGCCGCCTTTCCAAAAGAGCGACTCAGTCGATCCTTGGTCCGCAGAGGCCAACATCGGTGTGCCCGTCCGGCCGTTCCCGCGGTGGATGCGGTGTGTGAAATGTGGGTTGCTGTCGCCTTTCGATGCTGGGCTGTTCGAGATCAAGGAGCACCGGTTTCGGCCCGAGCGAACTCGATTCGTTCACAAGGGGTGCAGAGGATCCAAAGGCGATCAGCCTGCCAAGGACGCCGATGCAGTGCCAGCGCGTTTTTTGCTCGCTTGCCGTGACGGGCACCTGGACGACTTTCCCTGGCATTACTTCGTCCATGGAGGAAGCAGTGCATGCAAGGGGATGCTGCGATTTTTCGAAAGTGGTGCATCCCTCCAAACCGAGAACCTGTGGGTCAAGTGCGATCAATGTGGCGCATCGAGGAGCTTGGCTCAGGCGTTTGGAAAGGCCGGCAAAGACAATTTACCGGGTTGCCGCGGCCGCCATCCGCATCTCGATCATTTCGACGCAGAGTGCAAAGAGGAGCCTCGCGCGGTCTTGCTGGGCGCGACGAACAGTTGGTTCCCGATCACACTTTCCGCTCTGGCGATTCCTCAGGCCCAGGACCCGGTGATCCAGATGGTTCAGGACGGTTGGGACTTCTTTGCCGACTTGGACTCGGAAGCTGAAGTTGCCCTCACGGTCAAGACACTCAAGAAGACGGGCGCTTTACCCGGGATCGACAAGCATTCGGCGTCGTCGATTTGGTCGGCGATCGAAGCGCGGCGAAATGGCGGCGGGAAGGAGCCGGTCGGCCAATCCGATATCAAAGGGCCAGAGTGGTCTGCACTGACGGACGCGAATCCGCCAACCGACTACCCGTACTTCATGAGCAAGAAGGTCGGGACGCCGCCAGCCTTTGGAAAGCAGATCGCAAGGGTGCTTTTATTGGAGCGATTGCGTGAGGTCAACGCCTTGCTCGGTTTCACCCGTGTCGAAGCGCCTGAGCAGTCGAGCGATCCGAACGAGCGTCCTCAAATGGCTGACTTGTCACGGGGCAAGTCGGACTGGGTCCCGGTCAGCCAAGTGCACGGGGAGGGGATCTTCATTCAGTTCGACGAGAAGGCCCTCGAGGTTTGGGCGAAGCTCCCTGCGGTCAAGCAGGTGGACCAGATGCTTCTTGGTGGCCATCGCGGCTGGCGCAGTGCGCGCAAACTCGATCCCGACCAGGGGTACCCGGGCATTCGATACGCCATGCTCCACACCCTCTCGCATTTGCTCATACGCGAGCTGGCCCTCGAGTGCGGCTACAACGCCGCGAGCATTCGCGAACGTATTTATGCTGATACTTCTGGTGAAGTGCGGCAAGCGGGCCTCTTGATTTACACGGCGGCGGCAGACTCCGACGGAACGCTGGGTGGCTTGGTCGATCTGGGTAGACCCGAGAACTTGGGGCGCCTGCTCACGCAGGCACTGAACCGAGCCACGATTTGCTCCTCGGATCCACTGTGCTCGGAGCATCATCCGGAAAAGGATCGCTCGCTCCATGCAGCTGCGTGCCACGCCTGTAGCCTGGTCGCCGAGACCTCCTGTGAAGCGGGCAATCGATACCTCGACAGGTCTTTGCTGGTAGCAACCCTCGAGCGCAGCGACGCGGCATTTTTTGCGAGCTCACTTTCATGAAGGAGCTCTTGGACGCTGTCGTTTCGGTGGCTTCCTTGATCTCGCCCGAGAAGGCCCAGGCTCTCGCGTCGCGTATCCGCAGCACCCAACCTGGCAAAGCGGATGTCGCCTTGGCTGGTTTGGTTGGGACTCCGACGGCCACCGCCCTCGTGGATCAGATGCTGGCGGCCTGGCAGGCGTCTGCAGTGGGCAGTGAGGAACTGGCGTCGATGCTCTTGGGCGCCAGTCATGCACTGGCGACGATGGCGAACCGAGAGTCGAACGAGTTGGTGTGGACGGGACCGACGACGCCCTTCGTCTCCGCGCGTCGTACTGAGCAAGCTCTGTTGGAGGTCATCAACGCGGCTCAGGAAACGCTATTCATCACCAGTTTCGTCGCGTATGACGTCCAGAGCATCGTGGCTGCTCTCACCGCTGCAGCTCACCGAAGAGTCGAGGTGTCGGTGTTGCTGGAGCTCGCGCAGGGTCATGGCGGAGTTTTGTCGTTCGATTCGCTGGGAAAAATGCAGGCCGCACTCCCGTTCGCGAAGCTCTATGCCTGGCGGGACAAAGGCCCGGAATTCGTCGAAGGGCGGGTCCACGCGAAGGTCGCAGTGGCCGATGGCCGTAAGTGCTTCATCACCAGCGCGAACCTCACCGGCTACGCAATGGAGCGGAACATCGAGGTCGGCGTGTTGTTGTCTGGTGGCCGCATTCCGGCACAGTTGAACGACCATCTCCAAGCTTTGGTGCAGACCCGGGTGATCACTCCCGTCTGACCCGAGCGAGAGTGGAGGGCAGAAGCGTTGCCGGAGGAGGGCAGCGGTCAGAGTTGAGAAAATGTCGTCGACCGATATGAATCAAAGAGCCGGATTCGATTCGACCTGTTCGCAACTACAGTCGTTTCTAGGTGGCCTCTTCACACGGATTTCCTGGCGGTAAGTTTGGAGGGGTGTTTATCCAGCCTGTATCCAAATCTGAGCAGTACCACTCAATTAGGTGATTGGCCATGTCCAAAAATGGAGCCGAATATTTGAGATTCGGCTGGTCAGGATTGGTGGTCTGATCGTGAGCGCCAATGTTGCCAGCGTATTGAAGTGACCGCAGCCATGGTTCAACGTGCGGCGGAAGCCGGCGCCTTCGGTTGATTGTCGAAATCATATCTTCCAGCGTTGAGTCCGAGAAGGAGTCGCTTGGACGATTGGCCTCTTTTCCCGAGCGGATTCCCGTGGTGATATGCAGCAAGTCTTTGCAGATTGCTTCAGCGATCATTCGGCACTTCGTTAGAACGCTTCCCGCATCCACACTCTGGAGTTGACGCGCGGCAATTAAGTGGTGCGCGATACGACCTGCATTTCTCAACCCTGGCGTGACCGGGGTGATTGAAACCGCTGACGCATCTTGCTGCTCGGGTATGACAGTTTCGTCTTGATGCCTTGATTGTTGCGCCCTGGACTCCGGCTCAAACGAAACTCTATTCTCAATCGCGCGTATGGCCTCGCGAACTAAGCCAAGCAACTCCTTATGAGCGTTCGCTCCTAGCCTGACAGTCGCCTGGTCGAAGCCGAATACTTCAGGTGTTGATCCGGCCACTAACGACTTCACGCCCGCAGCGGCAGCCAGGTCATGCTCTAGCGCGAGCAAGTAGGGGAGGGATGATGAACTGCCTCGAAGTTTGAGTGCTTCTACAAGATTCGTTCGCTCTGCCCTTAACTCAAGGCCGATACGGTCGAGTGTCGTTGCGATGAAGGATTCCTCCTCGCTAGACCCGAATCCATTGCCATACAAATCTGCCAGTTCGGTACCGTAGCCGGTCTTCAGTTGGGACTTTACGGCATCAAAAACAGAAGTAGCGCGGAATTTTGTTATGAACGGAGGAAGCTCCCAAGGGACGATATTTGCGCCGTTGTGGATCCTCTCTGCGAGGGCATCTAAAACTTCGGCGTCCAGATGATCTCTCTTCTTAAGTAAATCAAGAAGATCCTTGTCTATCGCTCGGGCGTGGCGTATTTGTTTGATCAGCCATGCATTTTCTGATGGGCTCATATTCGCTCCGGAGGCGGCTATTCGGTTGTAGTCTGTCGCGATGGACTCGGCTTCGCAAGACCATGTTGATTTGCACTTACCTGAATCTCGCTGATCGCGGTCGCTCGCCTTAAACTTGGCGACCTCTATTGTGGGGTAAGGCTCTGCTGGGTCCTATGCGCGCTGTGTAGCGCTATATCCAGTCAGCCACTTTCTCGCTCAGATAGCGAACATTCAAACTCACCAGGTGCTACGCTCCCGTCGCACAAAATTTAGACGCCGCTGAACCATCAATGGCGTCTTCTCAATTGCCTACGCGTTGCATGAAGAAGGCGACGACTTAGTGCTATCCAGGCGTTGGAGGCCAAATGACTCAGCACTGTTATGTAGATTGGGCGGTACTCCTTGAGTACCTTAGATTGTTTCTTGCGTGGCCGTTCCTCTCGATGGTGACGGTGATCGTGTTCCTTCTTGTTTTCCGCGGGAGTTTGCATTTGCTGATCGGGCGGATCAAGTCAATCGAAGGGTGGGGAGGAAGGTTAGACACTACTCCCGCAGAGCGTCAAGCTCAGCGTGGCTCGCTTCCTACCCCAAATGAACCACACGGTCCGGGTGATGAGCCAACCTCCGTTGCGGCGATCGCTTCGACCACGGTGCTGAGTACGAGCGATTTGCCTCCCCAGGCTGATGCTGGCCCGTCGCATCAGGGGGGTCGGGTCGATTGGTTGGCTCACTACAGCAGCGACCCGACTCGTGCGAAGGCCGAGATTCTTCGTTGGTGGACCTTGGCAAAGTACGAATCAGTTTTCAATTTGATTTTTGGGACTCAGGTCCGTTTGATTCACGCTCTGTCTCAAGTGCCTGCTACCGGTGATACCAAGGAAAACATTCATGTGTTCTACGACGAGCACAGAGGCGTCGCCCGATCGATGGGTGTGAATCCGGCACCTGAAGCCGATTTCTTCAGCTTTCTCACGAGGGACAACTTCATCCGTTTTGAAGGTGGACGGGTATACATTACAGAGTGGGGTCAGGCGTTCGCGACCCACATCGCAACCCGATACGGCCCGATGGCGTTGACGATGCGCGCCTACTGACTCGGAGGCCACTACTGGACCACATTGCCTCGGCGCATAGTGCGGAGGTATGCTTTGTTGCCGCGTTGCGCTAAAGTTGTGGCTTGTTCGCTGCGCGCGCGACCTTCACACGGCGGGGGTCGGGGGTTCGAAACCCTCACCACCCACCATCACTTGAAAGCATTTCGGAGCATCTCCAAGCGCCGCAAGGCACGCAGCGAAAGCGCCCCCTGGTTCCAGCGGGCGCTTTTTTGTTGTTCGCGTTTCCCACGAACCGATGTGGCGGGTGCCGAGGTGCGCCGGCATGGGGCTCAGCGAGGCATCGCGAGGGCGTCGGTTCGCTCCCCCGAACGAAGGCTCCTGCCGGTCACCTCCGGCAACTGCCGGTGCTTGAGCATTCCTTCAGCAGGTTCTCGCGCTCCAGGGCCATCTCCCGCTGCTTGGTATCGCAGCGCGTCGCGACGGCAGACATCTCGCTGGATAGCGACAGTTCCCAGGTGGCGCCGGCGAGGTTGTTCGCGGCAGACTGCTTGCGATTGCGCAAAGCCGCCATTTCTCTATCGCACTGGGCACGTAGGCTTGATGAGCGCTGCTCGACGTCCGGAATCAGTATTTCCTCGATCTCTCGCCCGCGCCGCTGACGTTGGCTCAGCTCGGTCGCAGCATTGATTCTCTGGGCCTCGGTCTGGCGCGGGCGGCCAGAAGAACTTGCCGCGCTGTCAGGGCCGTCTGCCTGTACCAAGGGGCTTGAGCCACTTGCGGGCCGGATGTCCAGCCTTTCGCCACCCTGCTGGCACGGGACCTCCTGAAAGGTCAACCGGCCGCCTGGACCTGCGCACTTGTAGATCGCCCATGCGGAACTGCTCGCAACAGACAGGAGGAGCAGTGAAAGGGTGCACCGCAGCGTTCGCATCGCCATCGCTCGACCTTTATCGTTATCGATTAGAAAACATTATATTTAATAGCTGGTTTTTGGATCCGCTGTAAACCTATAGAGTTTGATCCGTGGTGGCGCGATGTTTCCGTCGGCGTGCGCCTCACCTCCCCCGGGCGCGCGCGCGCTTCGCCAGCAGCTCCCGGAAGGCCTGCGCCGCCGGCAGCAGCGGCTTGCCGCGGCGGCGGATCACGCCGATCGTGCGCACCACGCGCGGCTCCACCAGCGCGATCGCGGCCAGCGCCGACCCGCTGCCCGCCGGCACCGCGAAGCGCGGCACCGGCCCGACGCCCAGGCCCGCCTCGACCAGGTCCAGCACCGCCGGCACATGCCGCACCTCGCAGGCCCAGGGCAGGGCCAGGTCGCGCCCGGCCAGGGCCTGGTCGATCAGCAGGCGGTTGCCGGTGCCCGGCGCGAGCAGGATGCATTCGTGCTGCGCCAGCTCCGACTAGCGCAGGTGGCGGCGTCTGGCCAGGGCGTGGCCCCGGGGACAGGCCACCACGAAGTCCTCCTCCAGCAGCGGCTCGAACTCCAGGTCCGGCTCCTGCGTGCCCAGGTAGGTCACGCCGAAGTCCGCCTCGCCGCGCGCCACCGCCGGCAGGATGTCGGTCGCCGCGTCGTCCACCAGCCGCACCCGGATGCGGGGGAACTTCGCATGGAAGTCCTTCAGCGCCTGCGCGATGAAGCTGCCCACCGCCGAGGGCACGCAGGCCACGGTGACCTGGCCGCGCAGGCGGTCGGACAGGTCGGTCATCCCCAGCAGCGCGCCCTCCAGCTCGTGCAGGACATGCCGCGCGCGCGGCATGAAGTGCCGACCCATCGCGTTGAGTTCGACCTTGCGCGTGGTCCGGTCGAACAGCCGGAAGCCCAGGCCGGATTCCAGCTTCTCCACCCGCCGCGACAGGGCAGGCTGCGACAGGTGCAGCGATTCGGAAGCGGCGCGGAAGCTGCCGAGGTCGGCGACGGCGACGAAGGCGCGCAGGCCGTCGAGGTCGATATTCATGTGCGTTTCGTATCAATCCACAGGATCTTTGCAATTTACAGCGAAAGCGGGGCGGCCGATGATGCGTGCCCAAGGAGACTTCAACCATGCCCCTGTTCCGACGCAGCCTGGCCGGCGCGCTCGCGGCCATCGCCCTGCTGGGTGCCCACGCCGGCGCCGGCGCGCAGGCCTTCCCGGCCCGCCCGGTGACCCTGGTCGTGCCCTTCGCGCCCGGCGGCGGCACCGACAGCATCGCCCGTGACCTGGCCAAGACGATGGCCGACCAGCTCGGGCAGCCGGTGATCGTGGAGAACCGCGGCGGCGCCGGCGGCGCGCTGGGCGCCGACGCGGTGGCCAAGGCGAAGCCGGACGGCCACACCCTGCTGCTGGCGACCTCCACCTTCGCCACCCATGCCGCCACCGCGGGCAAGCTGCCCTACGACCCGCTGAAGGATTTCGCGCCGGTGGCCATGATCGGGCGCGGCCCGCTGCTGGTGGTGGCCTCGCGCCAGAGCGGCGTGGGCACGCTGGCGCAGCTGATGGCCGCGGCAAAGGCGCGCCCCCAGGGCCTGAACTTCTGTTCGGCCGGGGAGGGCAGCATCAACCACCTGGCCGGCGAGATGTTCCGCCAGAAGACCGGCCTGGCCATGACCCATGTCCCGTTCAAGGGCAGCGGCCCGGCGACGGTGGAACTGCTGGCGGGGCGCATCGACCTGTTCTTCGCCACGGTGCCCACCATCCTGCCGCATGTGAAGGACGGCAAGCTGCCGGTGCTGGCCGTGACCGGCGCGCGCCGCTCGCCGCTGTTCCCGCAGGTGCCGACGATGGCCGAGGCCGGCGTGCCGGGCTTCGAGGTCACGACCTGGTGGGGCGTGCTCGCCCCCGCGCAGACGCCGCCGGCCGTGGTCGAGGCGCTCAATCGCGTGGTCAACGAGGCGGCCGCCGCCGAGCCGGTGCGCGGCCGGCTGGTGGGCGAGGGCGCCGACCCGCTGCGCATGGCCCCCGCCGCCTTCGGCCAGGAGCTGGCCCGCGAGCTGGCCGCCTGGACCGCCGTCGCCCGCCACCCCGGCATGCAACTGCGCTGATTCCCCAGTCCCCTGAGATCACCCTGAGATCACCCTGAGCCTGAGAGCCCCCGAGATGACCCCTGCTCCGAACTTCCTGAACCGCCGCCAGCTGCTCGCCGCCGGCGCGGCCTGGGCCGCCGCCGGCCTGCCCGGCGCCGCCCACGCGCAGGCCGACTACCCGTCGCGCCCCATCACCGTGATCGTTCCCTACGCCCCCGGCGGCCAGGGCGACGTGTTCGCGCGCATCGTCGGCGAGCGCCTGGCCCGCTCGCTCGGCCAGCCGATGGTGGTGGACAACAAGCCCGGCGCCAGCGGTGCGCTCGGCGCCCGCCTGCTGGCCAAGGCCCGCGGCGACGGCTACACGCTGATGCTGGGGCAGACCGGCGAGGTCGCGGTGAACCGCTCGGCCATGAAGAACCCGGGCTATGACAGCCTGGCGGATTTCCGCCCCGTCGCCCTGGTGGGCAACGCGCCGCTGGTGCTGGCCGCGCCCGCCGCGGCCCCGTACAACACGCTCGCCGAGCTGCTGCAGCTGGCGCGCAGCAAGCCGGGCTCGGTGTCGTACGCCTCCTCCGGCACGGCCACGCCGGGCCACCTGGCGGCGGCGGCGCTGGCCCTGGGCACCCGCACCGAGATGGTCCACATCCCGTACAAGGGCGCGGGCCAGGCGATCACCGACCTGATCGCGGGCCAGGTGCAGTTCTTCTTCTCCAGCGCCTCGGCCATCATGCCCCACGTCAAGGGCGGCAAGGTCAAGGCGCTGGCGGTGTCCTCCTCGCGCCGGCTCGCCGCGCTGCCGAACGTGCCCACGGTGGCCGAGGCCGCGGTGCCGGGCTTCGAGTTCAGCCTGTGGGGCGGCTACTTCGCGCCGAAGGACACGCCCGACGCGGTCGTGAACCGCCTGAACGCCGAGGTGAACAAGGCCATCGCCGAGGCCGACCTGCATGCCCGCCTCGAGGCCGACGGCAGCGCCGTCGCGCCGATGTCCGCGCAGGCCTTCGCCGCCTTCGTGCGCGCCGAGATGGACAAGTACGCGCGCCTGGTCAAGGAAACCGGCGCCCAGGTCGACTGACAATCCCCACGCACCCCACCCCCATCCCCACGCACACCATGAAAATCGTTGTTCTTCCCGGCGACGGCATCGGCCCCGAAACCATGGCGGTCACCGTCGACGTGCTCGAGGCCGCCTCGCGCCGCTTCCACCTCGGCCTCGAGCTGGACCACGACATCACCGGCCATGCCAGCCTCAGGCAGCACGGCGCCACGGTGACGCCGGCGCTCCTGGCCAAGGTCAGGGCCGCCGACGGGCTGATGCTCGGCCCCACCGCGACCTACGAGTTCAAGGACGAATCCAAGGGCGAGATCAACCCGTCCAAGTTCTTCCGCAAGGAACTGGACCTGTACGCCAACATCCGCCCCGCGCGCACCTACCCCGGCCTGCCGAACAAGGTCGGCGCGTTCGACATGGTGGTGGTGCGCGAGAACACCGAGGGCTTCTACGCCGACCGCAACATCGCCTCCGGCGGCAGCGAGATGCTGATCACGCCTGACGTGGTGGTGTCCCTGCGCCGCATCACCCGCGAGTGCTGCGAGCGCATCGCCCGCAGCGCCTTCGAGCTGGCCATGACCCGCGGCAGGCACGTGAGCATCGTCCACAAGGCCAACGTGCTGCGCCTGGGCGACGGCATGTTCATCGAAATGTGCCAGCAGGTGGCGCGCGAATTCCCCGAGGTGCGGGTGGACGACTTCATCGTCGACGCCATGATGGCCCACGTGGTGCGCGCGCCCGAGCGCTTCGACGTGATCGTCACCACCAACATGTTCGGCGACATCCTCTCGGACCTCACCGCCGAGCTCTCCGGCAGCCTGGGCCTGGGCGGCTCGCTCAACGCCGGCCGTGACCATGCCATGGGCCAGGCCGCCCACGGCTCCGCGCCCGACATCGCGGGTCAGGACATCGCCAACCCCTTCTCCCTGGTGCTCTCGGCCGCCCAGCTGCTCGGGTGGCACGGCCAGCGCAAGGGCCTGCCGGCCTTCGCCCAGGCGGCCCAGGCGATCGAGGACGGGGTGGCCGGCGCCATCGCCGCGCGCGAGTGCACCCGTGACGTCGGCGGCCAGCTCGGCACCGCCGCCACCGGCCGCGCGTTCGTGCAGCGCCTGCTGGCGGCATGATCCCGGGCCCGCCCGACGCCATGGCCTCTCCCGTTCCCGCTCCCGCTCACGCGGCCTCCGCCGCCTGGCCCGCCGGTGCCTGCGACTGCCACACCCACGTGGTGGGCGACCCGCAGGCCTGGCCCATGGTGGCCGACCGGCACTACACCGCCGGCCCGGCGCCGGCCGCCGCGCTCGCGGCGCACCTGCGCGCCTGCGGGCTGCAACGCGCCGTCATCGTGCAGCCCAGCTTCTATGGCACCGACAACGGCTGCCTGCTCGAGGCCCTGGACGAACTCCAGGGCGCGGGCCGCGGCGTGGCGGTGCTCGACCCGGGCGTGGACGACGCCACCCTGGCCGGCCTGCATGCCCGCGGCGTGCGCGGCCTGCGGCTCAACATGGAGAGCGGCGGCATCCGCGACCCGCGCGCGGTGGAGGCCGGCCTGCGCGCCTGGGCCGGCCGGCTCGCGCCGCTGGGGTGGCACCTGCAGGTGTTCGCCACGCCGGCCACCACCGGCCCGCTCGCCGGGCTGCTGGCCGACCTGCCGGTGCCGGTGGTCCTGGACCACTTCGCCCTGGTGGCCTCGCTGGACGACCCGATGGCCGCGCCGCTGCTGGCGCTGGTGCGCGGCGGCCAGGCCTACGTGAAGCTGTCCGCGGCCTACCGCATCGCGCCGGCCTGGCCCCGGGCCGACGTCAGCGCGGTGGCCCGGGCCTTCCTCGAGGTCAACCCCGCGCGGGTGCTCTGGGGCAGCGACTGGCCCCACACCAACCGCGAGCCGGGCAAGGGGCCGCTGGAGACCAGCCGCTACCGCGACATCGCCAGCGCCGACCTGCGCGACACCATCGCCCGCTGGCTGCCCACGCCGGCGCTGCGCCAGCAGGTGCTGGTGGACAACCCGGCGCGCCTCTACGGGTTCTGAGGGCGCCGGCCCGGCCGTACCATCGGCCGCATGCCGACCGCACCGCCCGCCCACCCCCGCGCCTTCTTCGTCTACGGCACGCTCCTGCGGGGCGAGCCGAACCACCGCGTGATCGCCCGCCTGGGCCTGGCCGGGGTGCGGGCGGCGCGCGTGCGCGGGCGCCTGTTCGACACCGGCGAGGGCTACCCCGCGATGCTGGCGCCGCTGGAGCCGCGGGCGGGGCAGGGCGGGGACGCGCCCGCGCAAGGGGCCGGCGTGGTGGCCGGCGAGCTCATGGTCCCGGCGGATCTCGCGGCGGCGCTGCGCGACCTCGACGCCCTCGAGGAGTTCTTCGGCCCCGGCGACCCGCACAACCTCTACGAGCGCCGCGAGGTCGAGGCCGACACCGGCGAGGGCGCGCCGGTGCGGGCCTGGGCCTACCTCTATGTCGGCACCGCGCGCCTCGTCCCCATCCCCTCGGGCGACTGGAAAGCTCATCAGCAGGGTGTCGGCCCGTAAGTTCATCCGCCGCTGCACGGCCCCGGCAGGGGCACGCCCAGGGATGAGGTGTAAGCGCTGAGCCATCCGCTTACAGCCCATCAACATCTGCCTACACGATGTCGGACGCGTCCTACTACAGTCCCTCCCATCGCTGACTGGCGTCCCCGATGACAGCGCGGCCCCCGCCGCGACAGCCAGCAGCGTTTCACCGCATCGCCCCTTCAAGCACGACCGCCGCAACAGCCGCGGTGGGTCGGCCGGGCGGAGCTTTGTCTGAACTTTTTCGAGACCTGTACCGAATGCCATTCCGCCTCGCCTCCAAGACTTTCCGAACTGCCGCCCAGAACGCGATCCACGCCACCGTCCTCGCCGCCGCCGCCGTGTGCGCCGGCCAGGCCGCCGCCGCCACCGAGGTCGGCCCCTACTTCCAGGGCTATGCCAGCGGCAGCATGGTCGACGCGAAGAACAAGGCCGGCATGAACGCCGCCACCCTGGCCTTCGGCGTGACCCGCGGCTCCTGCGCGTTCGACGCCTACTTCACCGAGCGCATGCCCGACGCCCGCGCCTACGTGGCCGCCGGCGGCACGCTCGCCGTCTCGCTGGGCGGCGCCGACGGCATCTATGCCGAAATCTCCTGCTCGGACGACCAGCTCTTCGCGCTCCTGGACAAGCTCGTGGTCGACTCCAAGGCCCACCGCATCGACTGGGACATCGAGGGCCACCAGCTCAATAACACCGACGCCACCGCGCGCCGCAACCGCGTCCTCAAGCGGCTGCAGGCCAAGTACCCGAACGTGAAGACCTCGTTCACGCTGCCCGGTTGGCTGAACGGCATCCAGCCCAATGGCATGGCGCTGCTGAAAAGCACCATCGCCGCGGGCGTGCGCATCGACATCGTGAACATGATGGCCATGACCTTCGGCCCGGAGAACATCCGCACCATGGTCTCGCCCTCGACGCTGGGCCAGGCCGTGGTCATGACCTACAACGCCACCGAGAAGCAGATGGCCGGCCTGTTCCCGGGCAAGACCCCGGCGCAGATCAACGCGATGATGGGCATCACGCCCATGATCGGCACGCAGGACGACCCGACCACCTTCACCCTGGCCGACGCGAAGACGGTGGCCGACCTGGTGAAGTCCAAGGGCTCCGCGCTGCTCGCCTACTGGGCCTTCCAGCGTGACCGGGCGCAGGACCGCGCCGGCATCACCCCGCTGGACCAGTACAGCGGCGTCGTGCAGTCGGACTACCAGTTCCTGAACATCTTCAAGACCGCGCAGGGCGCCTCGCCCGCCCCGGCCCCTGCGCCGTCGCCCGCCCCGGCGCCGATCGCCTCGCCGGTGATCGCCACCTGTGCGAACTGGGACGCCGCGAAGTGGTACGTGGCCGGCACCAAGGTCGCCCGCCTGGGCCGCACCTACGTGGCCACCGCCGGCAACCAGAACTCGCCGCCGGAATGGACGCCCACCCACTGGGCGCTGACCACCTGCTCGGCCCCTGCGCCGGCGCCGGCCCCGGTCGTGACCTACCCGAACTGGGTGATGGGCCAGTACTACGCGGCGGGCAGCGTGGTCTCGTACGGCGGCAAGCTGTACAAGGCGCGCTACGCCAACCCGGGCTACAACCCCACCATCAGCACCTACTACTGGGCGCCGTACGCCGCGTAAGCGCAGCCCGCCCCGGCGGCTTCAGAAGACGAAGCCGCCCGCGCGCCGGATCCCGGCCGACGCCTCGCCCGCCACCAGCGCGGCGAGGCGTTGCGCCAGGTCCGGCGCGTTCGCCTTCGTGCACACGCCCAGCGTGTAGTCGGTGGACAGCTCGAACTCCCGGGGCAGCGAGCCGACCAGGTCGACCCCGGGCGTGTAGTTGATCTCGGTCTCCTGGGTGCAGCCGATCACGTCGTCGGTGTCGGCCCGGGCCATGGCCGCCATCGCGGTCGCGCCGTTCGGGAAGGGCCGCAGGCGCTCGCGCAGTTCGGCGTCCAGCCCGAGCGCCTTGAGTACGTTCATGAAGTGGATGCCCGCGGTGGCCTTGTCCGGGTCCGGGTGGTAGATCGCGCGGGCGCCCCGGAAAGCCGCGGCCAGCGCCTCGCGGTCGTCGATGGCCGGGCGCGGCGCGCCGGATCTCACCGCGATGCCGGTAGCCACCAGCCCCAGCGAGCGCTCGGTGCCCGCCACCACATGGCCATCGGCCACGAGCTGGGCCACCAGCGGGCGGGTGAGGATCACCAGGTCGCAGGGCGCGCCGGCCACCAGCTGGTCGCGCATCTGGCCGACGGCGCTGAAGGTGGCCTCGATGCGCGCGCCGGTCTCCTGCTCGAAGCGGGCCTGGACTCCCTTGACGACGGCGGCTGCGGCGCCGCCGCTCAGGACGTGGACGGTGGTCATGGGGAAGGGGTTCCTTGTCGTTGGAGGTTCATGGGCGCTCAGGCGCCGTGCGCGGCGGCCAGCAGGCGCTGCGGGGTGAAGGGCATCTCGCGCAGGCGCAGGCCCAGCGCGTCATGGATGGCGTTGGCGATGGCGGCGGCGGTCGGGCCGGCGCTGCATTCGCCCGCGCCCAGCGACGGGCTGTCGGGCCGGTCGGCGATCGTCGTGTGCAGGGCCGGCAGGTCGGCGAAGCCCAGGATCGGGTAGCGCTCCCAGTCGCTGGAGGCGATGCCCTGGGCGGTGAGGTCGGCGGCTTCGCACAGCGTCCAGCTCGCGGCCTGCAGCGCGCCGCCCTCGAGCTGGTTGCGCGCGCCATCGGGGTGGACCACCAGGCCCAGGTCGGCGGCGATGTGCAGGCGGCGCAGGCGCACCGCGTCGTCCACCTCGATCTCGGCCACCACCGCGCAGTAAGCGCCGGTGCCCTTGTAGCGGGCGAAGCCCAGGCCGCGGCCCCAGCCCTCGGGGCGCTCGCCGCGCTGCGGCGCGTCGCAGTCCCACCCGGCCAAGCGCGCGGCCTCCTGCAGCACCTCGCGGGCCCGCGGGTCGGCCAGGTGCGCGAGGCGGTAGGCGAGCGGGTCGCGGCCGAGGGCGCGGGCGACCTCGTCCATCATGGACTCGGCGGCCATCACGTTGACATGCGCGCCCAGCGCCCGCAGCGCCGAGACGCGCTGCGGCATCGCCAGGACGCGGTGGTTCACCGCCTCGATGCGGCCGATGGCGTAGGGCGGCACCGCGTTGCGCTCGGAGCCGCCGCCCACCGCGAGCGCGGCGTTCACCGCCATCGGCACCGGGAACGGCCGCTCCACCTGCCACGCGCCCAGCAGGCTGGGCGTGGCGCCGCGGCCGGGGCGGGTGCCATGGCCCTGGCTCCAGACCTCCTGGCGCCAGGACACCAGCCGGCCCTGCGCATCGACCGCGGCGTCCACCTCCACGGCCATCGCCGGGCCCAAGGGCGCGTGGGCCATCTCCTGGTGGCGCGTCCACTCGACGCGCACCGGCCGGCCGCCGGCATGGCGCGCGAGCCAGGCCGCGTCGAAGGCCACGTCGTCCGCGCCGTTGTGGCCGTAGCAGCCCGCGCCCTCCGCGTGGTGCACGGTCACCTGCGATTCGGCCAGCCCGAAGGCCAGCGCCAGGTCGCGCCGCAGGTTGAAGATGCCCTGGGTGTGGCTCCAGACCTCCAGGCGCTCGCCCCCTTGCGCGCCCCCTTGCGCGCCCTCCGGCGGGCTCTCCCAGCGGGCGAGGGCGCAGCACAGGCCCACCGAGGCATGCTGCAGCCAGCCGCGGCCGTAGGCTGCCCGGAAGCGGCGGGCGGGGGCGGCTGGCGCCTCGCCCTGGTCGAGGATCGGGGTCGTCTCCAGCGGCTGGGCCTGGAGCCAGGCGGCGGTCCCGGGACCGGCTGGCACCTCGGCCTCGCCGTGCCAGAGCGCGGCCTGGGCGATCGCCCGGGCCGGCCGCTCCAGCGCGTGCGCCGTGGCCGCGAGCACGCCGACCAACAGGCCGTCACGCGCGACGGCCACCACGCCAGGCAGGGCGGGCAGGCGCGGGGCGAGGGCGGTCCAGGCCGCCTCGTCGACGCGGGCGCGCAGCGTGTCGGGGCGGTGCACGCGCCCGTGCAGCAGGCCGGGCAGCGTGAGGTCATGGAGGAAGCGGAACTCGCCGAACACCTTGGCCGCGATGTCCTCGCGCGGGCTGCCGCCGAAGGCACTGCGCTGGCCCGACCGGGGCGCGACATGGGCCGGGTCGATGGCCGAGGCGAGCAGGGCCTGGTCGGCCAGGTCGGCGTAGCGCAGGCGCTGCGCGCCGGCGACGAAGAGGCCGTCCTGCAGCTGCACGGCGCCGGCGGCCACGCCGGCGCGCTGCGCCGCGCGCAAGCGGCAGGCCTCGCGCAGGTGGGCGGCGGCGGCCCGCAGGGCGCTGCCGGAGTGCTGCAGGGACAGGCTGCCGGAGGTGACCGCCTCGTCCGGGCTGGTCGCGGTGGAGGGCGGCACCATGGCCACCTGCGCCGGGTCGATGCGCAGTTCCTCGGCCACCACCAGCCTGAGCGCGTGCGAGATGCCCTGGCCGATGTCGACCTTGCCGGAGGTGGCGAGCACGCGCCCGTCCGGCGCCACGCGCAGCCACTGGCCGAGGCGCGGGTGCCGGGTGAGGCTCTCGGGGTGCAGCGGGCTCATGGCGCTGCGAGGCTGCCCGCCGCGCGCTGCACGGCGCGCACGATGCGCGGGTGGGCGCCACAGCGGCACAGGTGGCCGGCCAGCGCCTCGCGGATGCGGGCCTCGCCGGGCCGCGGCTCCTCGCGCAGCAGCTGCGCGGCGCGCAGGATCATGCCGCTGGTGCACCAGCCGCATTGCAGCGCCTGTTCCTCGATGAAGGCGGCCTGCAGCGGGTGCGGTAACTCGCGCGTGCCCAGGCCCTCCAGCGTGGTCACCGCGCGGCCCGCCACCGACCCCAGCGGGGTGTTGCAGGCGGTGGTGGCGCGGCCGTCGACGAGCACGGTGCAGGCGCCGCACTGGCCCAGGCCGCAGCCCAGGCGCGTGGCCTTCAGGTCCAGCGCGTGGCGCAGCGCGTCCAGCAGGGTACGGTCGGCGTCGCCGTCGACGGTGCAGGCCCGGCCGTTGACGGTCAGGGAGACCGGGGCGTCCATGCGGGCCGCGTCAGTCCGGCTTGGCGCCGGAGACGCGCACGATCTCGCCCCATTTGGCGATGTCCTCGCCCAGGTACTTCTCGAACTCGGGCACCGTCATGGACATCGGCACCGCGCCCTGCTGCGCCCAGGCGGCCTTGACGTCGGGCGCGTTGACGATGCGCCGCACGGCCTCGTTCAGCTTGCTCACCACCGCCGGCGGCGTGCCCTTGGGCGCCATCAGGCCGAGCCAGATCGTCGCCTCGTACTTCGGCACGGTCTCGGCCACGGTGGGCATGTCCGGCGCGGAGCGGGTGAGGCCGGTGGTGGCCAGGCCGCGCACGCGGCCGTCCTTGGCCATCTGGGTCATGGTGGTGACCGCGTCGAACATCATCTCCACCTGGCCGCCGACCACGTCGGTGCGCGCGCCGGAGCTGCCCTTGTACGGCACGTGGGTGATCTGCACCCCGGCCAGGTGCTTGAACAGCTCGCCGGCCATGTGGTAGGGCGTTCCGTTGCCCGAGGAGGCGTAATTGAGCTTGCCGGGGCGCGACTTGGCCAGCGCGATCAGCTCCGGCAGCGTCTTCGCGGGCACCGAGGGGTGCACCACCAGCATCAGGTCCGAGTAGTTCACCGGCGCCACGCCGACGAAGTCCTGCATCAGCTTGAACGGCTTGCTGGGGATCAGCGTCTCGTTCACCGTGTGCGTGTTGGACATCATCAGCAGCGTGTAGCCGTCGGCCGGCGCCTTCGCCGCCTCGGCGGTGCCGATGACGGAGCCGGCGCCGGGCTTGTTCTCGACGACGAAGGACTGCTTGAGCTCCGCGGACAGCCGCTGCCCGATGAAGCGCGCGTAGTTGTCCGCCGGCCCGCTGGCGGCGAAGGGGACGATGATGCGTACCGGCCGGTTCGGGTAGTCGGCCTGGGCGAAGGCGCCGGTGGCGGCTGCGAGGGCTGCAGCGAGGACGATGGCCTGGCGGACGATGCGCATGCGGGTTCCTTTCAGACGAAGCGGTTCTCGATGGCGCCGATCCCGTCGATCTCGACGCGGATGCGGTCGCCGGGCTGGATGTACTTCGGCGGCTTGAGCCCCATGCCCACGCCGGCCGGTGTGCCGGTGGCGATCACGTCGCCGGGGTAGAGCGTGATGCCCCGCGAGATGGTCTCGATCAGCGTGGGGATGTCGAAGATCATGTTGGCCGTGGGGCCGTCCTGGCGCAGCTCGCCGTTGACCCAGCAGCGCACCCGGGTGTTCAGGCCGTCCACCTCGTCGGCGGTGACCAGCCAGGGGCCCATCGGGCAGAAGGTGTCGAACGACTTGCCCATGTCCCACTGCTGGTGGCGCATCTGCACGTCGCGCGCGGTGACGTCGTTGACGATGGTGTAGCCCCAGACATGGGCCATGGCGTCGGCCTTGGCGATGTTCTTGCCGCCGCGCCCGATCACCACCGCGAGTTCGGCCTCGTAGTCGATCTGGTCGGAGATCGCGGCGCCCGGCAGGTGGACGTCGTCATGCGGGCCGACCACGCACTCGGGCACCTTGGTGAAGACGATGGGCCACTCCATCACGTTGGCCGCGCTGTCCTTGAACACCGAGGTGGCCAGCTCCTTGGCATGGGCGTGGTAGTTGCGGCCCACGCACCAGACGTTGCGGCGCGGCACCGGCAGCGGGGCCTCGAGCCGGACCGAGGCGATGTCCAGGGCCGCCCCCACGGTGGCCGGCATCGGCTCGCCGCGCGCGCTGGCCTCGACCAGGGGCAGGGCGCCGCGCGCGGCGGCCTCGGCCGTGAGGGCGAGGGGCGAGACCTGGCGGCCGTCGGACGAGACCAGGCCGACGTGGCGGCGGCCTGCATGTTGGAAGGTGGCGATGCGCATGCGGTACGTGCTCCCTGGTGGACTGGTGGATGCATTCATGGCCGGTGGCCGAGCGCCCGATCCTAGGAAGCCCGCGGCACCGCCTCCATCGGTGTAATCACCATCGGGGCCGGCCCTAGGAGGCCCCGGGACGCGTGGCCATCGGCCCACCCTGGTGAGGACCTTTGGATTAAGCGGGAGGCAGCGGCCGGGCGTGTCGGATGCGTGTCAGGTTTGGCCGCACAATGGTCCGCACGGCCGGTCCGGGCAGGGCCGCCGCCACCCGCAAACCCACCAGGAGACACCATGCCCCAGACCGACGTCTACGTCGTCGCCGCCGCGCGCACCGCCATCGGCACCTTCGGCGGATCCCTCAAGGACACGCCGCTGTCGGACCTCGCCACCACCGCCGTGCGCGCCGCGCTGGAGCGCAGCGGCGCCCCGCTGGATGCCGTCGGCCACCTGGTCATGGGCAACGTGATCCCCACCGAGCCGCGCGACGCCTACCTGTCCCGCGTGGCCGCGATGAACGCCGGCCTGGCCCAGGAGGTCCCCGCCTTCAACGTGAACCGCCTGTGCGGCTCGGGCCTGCAGGCCATCGTGTCCGCGGCCCAGTCCATCCTGCTCGGCGACACCCAGGTCGCGGTGGGCGCCGGCGCCGAGGCCATGTCGCGCGGCGTCTACGTGTCCTCCGCCGCCCGCTGGGGCGCCCGCATGGGCGACATGCAGCTGCAGGACTACATGCTGACCATCCTGCACGACCCGTTCCACCGCATCCACATGGGCGTGACCGCGGAGAACGTCGCCGAGGCCTACGGCATCACCCGCGAGCAGATGGACCAGCTCGCGGTCGTGAGCCACACCCGCGCCGCCGCCGCCATCGCCGCCGGCCGCTTCAAGGAGCAGATCGTCCCGGTGGTCCTCAAGACCCGCAAGGGCGAGGTGAACTTCGAGGTCGACGAGCATGTGAAGGCCGACACCTCGATGGAGGTGCTGGCCAAGATGAAGCCGGCCTTCAAGAAGGAGGGCGGCATGGTCACCGCCGGCAATGCCTCCGGCATCAACGACGGCGCCGCCGCCGTGGTGCTGGCCTCGGGCGAGGCCGTCAGGACGCACGGCCTCAAGCCGCTGGGTCGCCTCGTCTCGTACGCGCACGCCGGTGTCGACCCCAAGGTGATGGGCATCGGCCCGGTCCCGGCGACCCGCAAGGCGCTGGAGAAGGCCGGCCTGTCGATCAACGACCTGGACGTGATCGAGTCCAACGAGGCCTTCGCCGCGCAGGCCTGCGCGGTGACGCAGCAGCTGGGCCTGGACCCGGCCAAGGTCAACCCCAACGGCTCGGGCATCTCGCTGGGCCACCCGGTGGGCGCGACCGGCGCGATCATCACCACCAAGGCCCTGTACGAGCTGCAGCGCATCGGCGGCCGCTACGCGCTGGTCACCATGTGCATCGGCGGCGGCCAGGGCATCGCGGCGATCTTCGAGCGCGCCTGATGGCCCGGGGGCGATCCGCTGGGAAGCGGGCTCGTCCATACACCGGAAGTTGGCGGCTTCCGAGCGGAACGGCCTTGTTTTGGATTCCGTTGTACAAAAGTCAAATTGACCACGGAGAGGGCGGCCGGCCCTAGAATCCCGAGGCATGCAAGCCCGAGTCCCGGCCGCCCGCCTGCGGCCCGTCACCCGCGCCGCGCTGGCCCTGCTGGCCGGCGCCGGCCTCGCCATCCCGGTGCCCGCGCAGAACGCGCCAGGGGCCGGGGCGGATCGCAACCTGGTGATCGCCCTGCCGGCGCCGCCGGCGCCCGTGGTCGCGCCCTCGGCCGCGCGTCGCGTCGCCCTGGTGATCGGCAACGCCAGCTACAAGGATGCGCCGCTCACCAACCCGGTGAACGATGCGCGCGCCATCGCGCAGGCGCTGCGTGACAGCGGCTTCGCGGTGACGCTGCGCGAAAACGCCGACATGAAGGAGATGCTCGCCGCGGTGCGCGGCTTCGGCGACGAGCTGCGCAAGGGCGGCGTCGGCGTCTTCTACTTCGCCGGGCACGGCATGCAGATCAAGGGCCGCAACTACCTGATCCCGGTGGGCGGTTCGATCGAGCGCGAGGACGAGGTGGCCTATTCGGCGGTCGATGCCCAGGCCGTCCTCGACAAGATGGACGCGGCCGGCAACGGCACCAACCTCCTGATCCTCGATGCCTGCCGCAACAACCCGTTCGCGCGCAGCTTCCGCAGCGCGCAGCAGGGCCTGGCGCAGATGGACGCGCCGGTCGGCACGCTGGTGGCGTTCGCCACCTCGCCCGGCTCGGTGGCCAGCGACGGGCAGGGCGGCAACGGCCTGTACACCCAGCATCTGCTGCAGGCCATGCGTGAGCCGGGCGCGAAGGTGGAGGATGTTTTCAAGCGGGTGCGCGCCAATGTGCGCCGCGACTCGCAGGGCAAGCAGGTGCCGTGGGAGTCGACCTCGCTGGAGGGGGACTTCTACTTCCTCACGCCCAAGCCGGCCGCCGCCCCCGAGTCGGGTGACGCGGCCCTGGAAAAGGCCATGTGGGCGCTGGTGAAGGAGAGCCGGCAGGCGCTGGAAATCAAGGCCTTCCTCTCGCGCTTCCCGTCGGGGGCCTTCGCGAAGGAGGCGGGCGCCCGGCTGGCCGCGCTGGAGGAGGGCGCCCGGCGCACGGCCGCCGACGCGCAGGCCGCGGCGGCGAAGGCGCCGGCGGCCCCGGCCCCGGCCCCGGCCCCGGCCCCG